>JALCNW010000057.1 GCA_022649305.1 Enterobacter sp. | reverse complement strand
GACTACCAGAAAGTGCTGGATGATGTCATGGCGGTAGCGGATATCCTGACCGGTATGGTTGTTGATGTTTCCGACCTGCTGGACCAGGCGCGCAAGCGTGGCGATTTCGTCATGTTTGAAGGCGCACAGGGTACGTTGCTGGATATCGACCACGGTACCTATCCGTACGTAACCTCCTCTAACACCACTGCGGGTGGCGTGGCAACAGGTTCTGGCCTGGGCCCACGTTATGTGGATTACGTTCTGGGTATCATCAAAGCTTACTCCACTCGTGTGGGTGCGGGTCCGTTCCCGACCGAGCTTTTTGATGAAACCGGCGAGTTCCTGTGCAAGCAAGGTAACGAGTTTGGTGCGACTACTGGTCGTCGTCGTCGTACCGGCTGGCTGGATGCTGTTGCTGTACGCCGTGCTGTGCAGATCAACTCCCTGTCTGGCTTCTGCCTGACCAAGCTCGACGTTCTGGACGGGCTGAAAGAAGTGAAAATCTGCGTGGCTTACCGTATGCCAGATGGCCGCGAAGTGACGACCACTCCGCTGGCAGCTGACGACTGGCAAGGTATCGAGCCAATCTACGAAACCATGCCTGGCTGGTCTGAAACCACCTTTGGTGTGAAAGAGCGTAGTGGCTTGCCTCAGGCAGCGCTGGATTACGTTAAGCGTATTGAAGAACTGACCGAAGTGCCGATTGATATTATCTCTACTGGCCCTGACCGTTCTGAAACGATGATTCTGCGCGACCCGTTCGACGCCTAATTTTCGTTAATGCTGGCCTGCGGGGAAACCCGTAGGCCGGATAAGCGTAGCGCCATCCGGCGAACGCTCCTGGATCTCCGCTTTTTTGCCCCGCCTGTCAAATAAATTCGCCGTTAACTATCTGGCTGGTTTATCATCACTATTGAATATCTCTGCGGTCTAACCGCGTTTTTCCCTTTCCTGAGGTTGATGTGCAGTTAACGAGTTTCACCGATTACGGCTTACGTGCGCTGATTTATATGGCGTCGCTGCCACAAGGACAGATGACCAGTATCTCGCAGGTGACAGAGGTCTACGGCGTGTCCCGTAATCATATGGTCAAAATAATCAATCAACTTAGCCGTGCGGGATACGTTACTGCCGTCCGCGGGAAAAACGGGGGGATCCGACTCGGTAAACCTGCGCAGAGTATTCGTGTTGGCGATGTGGTGCGTGAACTGGAGCCGCTGTCTCTGGTGAATTGCAGCAGTGAGTTTTGCCACATTACCCCCGCTTGCCGCCTTAAAGAGGCGCTTTCCAAGGCTGTGCAAAGTTTTCTGGCGGAACTGGATAACTACACGCTGGCCGATTTGGTTGAAGAGAATCAACCACTGTATAAATTATTGCTGGTGGAATGAAGAAAATTTCCGCCGGAGCTGACAACGGAGGAACCGACATGTCACATGATCCTTTCCAGGAACGCGAAGCTGAAAAATACGCGAATCCTATCCCAAGCCGCGAGTTCATCATTGAACACTTAACTAAGCGCGAAAAACCCGCTAATCGTGAAGAACTAGCCGTTGAATTAAACATTGAAGGCGAAGAGCAAATTGAAGGCCTTCGCCGCCGCCTGCGCGCCATGGAGCGTGACGGACAGCTAGTCTTTACCCGCCGCCAGTGCTACGCGCTGCCGGAACGTCTTGACCTGTTAAAAGGCATTGTCATTGGCCATCGTGATGGCTACGGATTCCTGCGCGTCGAAGGCCGCAAGGACGATCTGTATCTGTCCTCTGAGCAGATGAAAATGTGTATCCACGGTGACCAGATCCTGGCCCAGCCGCTAGGTGCCGATCGTAAAGGTCGCCGTGAAGCGCGTGTGGTTCGCGTGCTGGTCCCCAAAAATAGCCAGATTGTCGGTCGCTACTTTACCGATGCCGGCGTGGGCTTTGTGGTGCCAGACGATAGCCGCATGAGCTTCGATATTCTGATCCCACCTGAAGCGGTGATGGGCGCACGTATGGGCTTTGTGGTGGTGGTTGAACTCACCCAGCGTCCGACACGTCGCACTAAAGCGGTCGGTAAAATTGTCGAAGTGCTGGGCGATAATATGGGCACCAGCATGGCCGTGGATATGGCACTGCGTACCCATGAAATTCCTTATATCTGGCCGCAAGCGGTAGAAGAACAGGTCAAAGACCTGAAAGAACAGGTGCCGGAAGAGGCCAAAGTGGGCCGCGTCGATCTGCGTGATTTGCCGCTGGTGACCATTGATGGCGAAGATGCCCGTGACTTTGATGACGCCGTATTCTGCGAGAAGAAACGCGGTGGCGGCTGGCGTCTGTGGGTGGCGATTGCCGACGTAAGCTACTACGTTCGTCCTAACACCCCGCTGGACAGCGAAGCGCGTAGTCGTGGTACCTCGGTCTACTTCCCGTCGCAGGTTGTTCCTATGCTCCCGGAAGTGCTCTCTAACGGTCTGTGTTCTTTGAACCCACAGGTTGACCGGCTGTGCATGGTCTGCGAAATGACCATCTCAACCAAAGGGCGTCTGACCGGCTATAAATTTTATGAAGCGGTAATGAGCTCGCATGCTCGCCTGACCTACACCAAAGTCTGGCACATGCTACAAGGTGACCAGGAGCTGCGCGAGCAATACGCGCCGCTGGTTAAACACATCGAAGAGCTGCATAACCTCTACAAAACGCTGGAACAGGCACGTGAAGAACGCGGCGGGATCTCGTT
The DNA here is from genome assembly GCA_022649305.1 of Enterobacter sp. Lineage (GTDB taxonomy): Bacteria > Pseudomonadota > Gammaproteobacteria > Enterobacterales > Enterobacteriaceae > Enterobacter. Next base: position 27,885 of record JALCNW010000057.1, on the reverse strand, counting down.
TGAAAGCGAAGAGGCGAAGTTCATCTTTAACGCTGAACGTCGTATCGAACGTATTGAACAGACCCATCGTAACGATGCACATAAACTTATCGAAGAGTGCATGATCCTGGCGAATATCTCAGCGGCACGCTTTGTTGAGAAAGCGAAAGAGCCTGCGCTGTTCCGTATTCACGACAAGCCGACGACCGAGGCCATCACCTCCTTCCGTTCTGTGCTGGCGGAGCTGGGTCTGGAGCTGCCAGGCGGCAGCAAACCAGAGCCGCGTGATTACGCTGAACTATTGAAATCTATCGCCGATCGTCCTGATGCAGAAATGCTGCAAACCATGCTGCTGCGTTCGATGAAGCAGGCGATTTACGATCCAGAAAACCGTGGTCATTTTGGCCTGGCGCTGCAATCTTATGCGCACTTTACCTCACCGATTCGTCGTTATCCGGATCTGTCACTGCATCGCGCCCTTAAGTATCTGGTCGCGCAGGAGCAGGGACATAAGGGCAACACCACGGAAACCGGTGGCTACCACTATTCAATGGAAGAAGTGCTGCAATTAGGCCAGCACTGTTCCATGGCCGAGCGCCGCGCCGATGAAGCAACGCGTGATGTGGCCGACTGGCTGAAGTGTGACTTCATGCTGGATCAGGTAGGTAATGTCTTTAAAGGCGTTATTGCCAGTGTGACCGGTTTTGGCTTCTTTGTTCGTCTTGATGAGCTGTTCATTGATGGTCTGGTGCACGTTTCATCGCTGGACAACGATTACTATCGTTACGATCAGGTCGGGCAGCGTTTGACTGGTGAATCTGGCGGCCAGACTTATCGTCTCGGCGATCGCGTAGAAGTGAAGGTTGAAGCCGTTAACATGGACGAGCGTAAGATTGATTTCAGCCTTATTTCAAGCGAGCGCGCCCCGCGTAATGTGGGGAAAACGGAACGTGAAAAAGCCAAAAAAACCGGTAACGGTAAACCAAGCGGCGGTAAACGTCGCCAGGCAGGTAAGAAGGTCAACTTCGAGCCGGACAGCGCTTTCCGTGGTGAGAAGAAACAGAAGCCAAAGGCCGCGAAGAAAGAAGCGCGTTCAGTGAAAAAGCCTTCCGCTAAAACAGAGAAAATAGCTGCCGCGACCAAAGCGAAGCGTGCGGTCAAGAAAAAGCAGGCGGAGTAAATTCCCCTCACCCTGACCCTCTCCCCAGTGGGGAGAGGGAAAAGAACCGTCATAATGAGAACCATCAATGAGTGAAATGATTTACGGCATCCACGCGGTGCAGGCCTTGCTGGAGCGCGCACCGGAGCGTTTTCAGGAAGTCTTTATTCTGAAAGGGCGCGAAGACAAACGTCTGCTGCCCCTGATCCATGCGCTGGAAGCCCAGGGCGTGGTCATTCAGCTGGCGAGCCGCCAGTACCTCGACGAGAAAAGCGAGGGTGCGGTTCACCAGGGGATCATCGCCCGTGCGAAACCGGGTCGTCAGTATCAGGAAAACGATCTGCCGGATCTGATTGCTCAGCTGGATAATCCGTTTTTCCTGATCCTGGATGGCGTCACCGATCCACACAACCTTGGCGCGTGTCTGCGTAGCGCAGATGCTGCCGGTGTGCATGCGGTGATCGTCCCACGCGATCGCTCAGCGCAGTTGAATGCAACGGCGAAGAAAGTGGCCTGCGGCGCGGCGGAAAACGTTCCGTTGATCCGTGTGACCAATCTGGCGCGTACTATGCGTCAGCTTCAGGAAGAGAATATCTGGATCGTCGGTACCGCGGGCGAAGCCGATCACACTGTTTACCAGAGCAAAATGACGGGCCGTCTGGCGCTGGTGATGGGTGCTGAAGGGGAAGGGATGCGTCGCCTGACCCGTGAGCATTGCGATGAACTGATCAGTATCCCGATGGCGGGCAGCGTGTCGTCTCTGAACGTGTCTGTTGCAACGGGCATTTGCCTGTTTGAAGTGGTGCGTCAGCGTAGTTAATCGCGACTTTTGCCCGGTAGCGCCATGCCACCGGGCATACTATCACTCCTCTAATGACCGCAAATGGTCGTCTTTATTGAGCGTCATCAGCGCCACCATGCTCACCACTGCCGTTGCCATCACGTAGTAAGCCGGAATATCCAGATTCCCCGTCTGCTTAATCAATCCTGTAATAATAAGCCCCGCGCAGCCCGAGAAAATCGCATTTGATAGCGAATACGCCAGGCCAAGGCCCGTATAACGCACGCGTGTCGGGAACATCTCCGACAGCATCGCCGGACCAGGACCTGCCAGCATTCCCACCAGACCCCCTGCAATCAGTACCACAATTGCTTTGATTGCCAGCGTACTGGATTCCGCCTGCAATACTTTTAGCAGCGGCAGCGCGAGCACCAGCAGTAGCGCGGTGGCAATGACCATCACCGTGCGACGGCCAATACGGTCACTCAACATGCCTGAAGGAATTATCGTGAGTGCAAATCCGATATTGGAAATCACCGCGATCAGCAGCGCCTGGTTAAAGCCAGTATGCAGCGCCGACTGCAAATAGGTGGGCATAATCACCAGATAGGTATAACCCGCCGCAGACCACACCATCACTCGACCAATTCCCATCACAATAGCTTTAAGGGTGGCGGAGGTTTGTGCCGGAGTCGCGACCGGTTTTTGCTGTTGTTTCACGAAGCTTGGCGTCTCTTCCATACTCACTCGCAGCCACAGGGCGACCACGCCCATTGGCAGTGCCAGGAAGAAGGGAATGCGCCAACCCCAATCATGCAGCGCTTCAGGCGTCAGCACGGCAGAGAGCAATGCCACGATACCCGCGCCCGCTAACAGCCCCAGTGCGACGGTAAAGGACTGCCACGCGCCATAGAGGCCACGCTTGCCGCGAGGGGCGAACTCGGTCATCAGCGACACCGCGCCGCCATACTCACCACCTGCAAACAACCCCTGAAGGATACGCAGCCCGGTAATGATCAGCGGTGCGGCAATACCAATGCTGGCATATACCGGGACAACCCCGATAGCTGCGGTTGCTAATGTCATCAATACCAGCACGATGATAAGCGTCGGTTTACGGCCAATTCTGTCGCCGATGCGTCCGAATACCACTGCGCCTAAAGGGCGGAAGAAAAAGGCGATGGCAAACGATGCGTAGGTCAGGATGAGGCTGGTCATCCCTGCTTCACCTTCAAGCTGGAAGAAGTTTTTTGCAATCACGGTCGCCATAAAACCGTACACCGCGAATTCATACCATTCGATGAAGTTGCCAATCGAGCCCGCGATCAACGCGCGCTTATGCGCATCCGGCGCATGTTGGGAAGTTTGCATAATGATTCCCTGTAAGAAAGTGAGAATAAATTATTCAACAGATTGGGCGAAGTGAAATAGTTTATTCTTATATTGTGTGACCTGATTCACGAATGATTTCAGTAATATTGTCACCGTGTGACTGCTCTCCCATGCAGCGTTCACATGCACTGTCCATACTTACCTTCATTGCCACTGAAGGAGGGACACACAATGCACTGGCAGACGCACACCGTTTTTAATCAGCCCGTACCGCTTTCCAACAGTAATCTCTTTCTTTCCGATTGTGCCCTGCGCGATGCCGTAGTGCGTGAAGGCGCAGAGTGGGATATCGACCTGCTTGCCAGTATTGGTCAACAGTTGGGAACGGCGGAATCACTGGAGTTGGGCAGGCTGGCTAACATCAATCCGCCTGAGCTTTTACGCTACGATTCCAGGGGAGAACGCCTGGACGACGTACGTTTTCATCCTGCCTGGCACCTGTTAATGCAAGGGTTATGCGCGAACCGGGTGCATAACCTGGCGTGGGAAGATGAAGCGCGTAAAGGCGCGTTTGTCGCCAGAGCCGCGCGTTTCATTTTGCACGCCCAGGTTGAAGCGGGCACGCTTTGCCCCGTCACGATGACCTTTGCCGCAACGCCTTTGCTGCAACAAGCGCTACCCTCCGCGTTTCACGACTGGCTGACGCCGCTACAGAGCGATCGCTACGATCCGCATTTGGCTCCAGGCGGGCTTAAGCGCGGGCTGCTCATCGGCATGGGAATGACTGAAAAACAGGGCGGTTCCGATGTGCTAACTAACACGACCCGAGCGGAGAAAAGCAGCGACGGCAGCTATCGTCTGGTGGGGCATAAATGGTTTTTTTCAGTGCCGCAAAGCGATGCGCATCTGGTGTTGGCGCAGGCGAAAGGGGGATTGTCGTGCTTTTTTGTTCCCCGCATTCTGCCCGATGGACAACGCAATGCCGTTCGTCTGGAACGCCTGAAAGAGAAACTCGGCAATCGGTCCAATGCCAGCAGTGAAGCTGAGTTTTTGGATGCGTCTGGCTGGCTATTAGGCGAAGAAGGCGAGGGCGTACGGCAAATCCTCAAAATGGGCGGGATGACACGTTTCGACTGTGCATTAGGCAGCCACGGCATGATGCGTCGTGCGCTCTCGGTTGCGCTGTATCATGCTCATCAGCGCCAGACGTTCGGTAAAAATCTTATCGATCAGCCGCTAATGCGCCACGTCCTGAGTCGGATGGCGCTCCTTCTGGAGGGGCAAACCGCGCTGTTATTCCGTCTGGCTCGCGCCTGGGATCAACGTGATGATGCCCGAGAAGTAGCCTGGGCGCGGCTCTTCACACCTGCCGCGAAATATAACGTCTGTAAAGCGGGAATGCCATTTGTGGCGGAGGCGATGGAAGTGCTGGGAGGAGCAGGTTACTGTGAAGAGAGCGAGCTGCCGCGGCTCTATCGCGAAATGCCGGTGAACAGCATCTGGGAAGGGTCTGGCAATGTGATGTGCCTGGATGTTCTGCGGGTACTGGCGAAGCATCCGGCGATCCTCGATGTGCTACACGATGATTTTGCGCAGGTGAAAGGACAAGACCGCCATTTCGATCGCTGTTGGCGGCAGTTACAGCAAAAGCTGCGTAAACCTCATGAGGCGCAGGGCCGGGAGATAACCCAACAAATCTACTTACTGGGAACGGGAGCGCAGATGCTACGGTACGCATCGCCTCCGGTGGCGCAGGCGTGGTGTCTGATGATGCTGGATCCGCGCGGTGGCACGCTCTTGAACGAGCAGATTCAAAGCGATCTGCTGTTGCGGGCCACGGGGAGGGTGGGTTAATTATCCAGGGCGGGTCATGTAAAATAGAAAAGCCACTGATATTGAGTGGCTTTTATAGGAACGTGTCAGGCGTAGAGAATGGCTTTAACTCGCCACTGATCGACATGTATATCCTCCTGCATCTGGACAATGCGGTACCATGACGCTCCTTGCTCATCCGCCTTTAAGGCAATCACACGTTCAACGTCTTGCGGGCTCCCTGAAATATTATTCACGGAGATCAGGCCGATTTCATTTAAGCCTGTGACGCAATCAGCACTGGCAAACTCTGCTGACTGCGCGGTTGTGCTCATCAGGCCAGCTGAGAGCAGCAGTGAGGTCAAAGCAAGAGATCGTTTCATTGTCAGCTCCATTTCACATGTCTCCGGTATCCGCCGGGCAATCCTTCGCAAATAAACTCACTTCCATTGTCACAGGCATGGAGTTTATTGTGGACAGGAAAACGTCTATGCACGCAAAGCAGTGTAAATGTCGCTTAAATTCCGAACGTTACTGGCGATACAAAATGGCCTGCGAGTACCATTGCCCGGTAATGATCGTTTCATCAATCATAATAACGACGTAATAATCTGCTTTGGCTGCGACGGCTTTTGCTTTGATTGCCTCTTCCGCATCATCCGGGGAGCCGCGAACGAGCGCGGTGACCGTGCCCATTCGTTGTAATCCTTCCGTCTGATTACGGCGAATCTCCTGAGGGTGATCGGCAAGCGGTGGAGCGGGCTGAGGTGTTCCTTGCAGCGCGCTACAGCCTGCTAACAGCGATACCAGCAATAAAGCAGTAAACCTGCGCATAACCATATCTCGTTTCCTGATAGTCATAGTGTAGATGTCTGCGAATTTCCTTTTGGGGGAATGTTCCCAAACTGTTATCTGTGACGTAAATTTCGAATGAAAATATCGTGAAAGCGTAATCCAGTTCTCAACATTATGAATCACCCAACGAACGTAAGGAGCGACCATGATTGAACTTAAGACGCAGCGGCTTGGTGCCCATGAGATTTTACATGCTTTTCCGGCAGGATTCGGTGAGCAACCCTTGCCGGTTGTTATTTTTTATCATGGGTTTACCTCTTCAAAACTGGTTTACAGCTATTTTGCCGTCGCGTTGGCACAGGCGGGATTTCGCGTGGTAATGCCCGATGCGCCCGATCACGGCTCGCGTTTTGCGGGTGATGACCAGCGACGTTTGGGCCAATTCTGGCAAATTCTGCACGGGAGTCTTGTTGAGTTCGCTGGGTTGCGGGATGCGCTTTATCAGGCAGGGCTGGTAGCAGACGAACGCCTTGCCGTAGCGGGAGCCTCAATGGGCGGAATGACCGCGCTGGGTATCATGACGCATCACCCTGAGGTGAAATGTGTCGCGAGTCTGATGGGGTCCGGGTATTTCACCACGCTTGCCCATACCCTTTTCCCGCCTCGCGAGAATATTGACGCTGTACTGATGTCTCTTGCGCAATGGGATGTGATGAACGCGTTCCCGCGTCTGGCCGATCGCCCGCTGCTGCTGTGGCATGGCGAGGCGGATGATATTGTGCCTGCCGCTGAGACGCTCAGGCTTCAACAGGCGTTATTACGGGACGGGTTAAGTCAAAACTTAACGTGCCTATGGGAGGCGGGCGTACGGCATCGCATTACGCCGACGGCACTTGATGCCACCGTCGACTTCTTCCATCGGCACCTTTAAACGAGCAGGATCTTCACACCCAGATCCTCTAGCTTTTGCAGGATCTGTGGGTTAGCATTTTTGCCGGTAATGACCATGTTGATTTGCTCTGCGCGACTGAACAGCATTCCCGCGCGCTCGCCCACTTTTGTGCTATCGACCAGCACCACCAGTTTGCCGACTACGTTAAGCATATTTTGCTCCGCCATCGCGGTGAGCATATCCGTTTTGTACAGCCCGTCTGCCGTCAGGCCTTTACCGCTGGTGAACATCCAGTGTCCGGCGTAGAGGCTGTTTTCGCTGTCCTGGGGGCTGAGGGTAATGGACTGGCTCTTATTATACTGCCCCCCCATGATCACCACACTGTCGTGTTCCTGATCGATAAGGAAGTTAGCTAATGGTAAATAGTTGGTGATGATTTGTACCGGCTTGCCGCACATTTCACGCCCTAGTAAAAAGGCTGTGGACCCGCAGTTTATGACCACGCTTTCGCCTGGATTGACAAGTTGAGAGGCCGCTCTGGCAATGCGCACTTTTTCGTCGTGGTTCTGTGCCTGATGAATATTCATCGGCGTCCAGCGCGGACGCTGCTGGCTAATAGCCTCTGCGCCGTTACGCACTTTTTTCAGCTTGCCGCTCTCATCAAGCTTATTGATATCGCGGCGCGCTGTTGCCGGGGAAATTTCTAAACGTTCAATCACTTGTTCGACGGTGACAAACCCTGTTTGCGCCAGGAGTTCCAGTAGAATTTGATGCCGTTGCGCTTCCGTCATGAGCTATTCCGATAATAATTGATTTTTAAAGATGATATTTGAAATAGCCTGAAAATACTAAGCAAAATATGACATCGCCAGGCACATGGCCTGGCGAGGGAAGTTCCGGTATTAAAGGAAAGATTTGAACGGCAGATCGGGCTCGATAGTGAAGCAATCCTCGAAACCGCGCGGATAATGGTATTCGAAATTATCTTTATCCAGCGGCCAGGTAAACTTGCCGCCGACCTGCCAGATGAACGGCTTAAAGCCATACTTCAGGCGGTCTTTTTTCATCTCCCACAGTACGCGGATTTCCTGCGGATCGGCCTGGAAGTTTGACCAAATGTCATGGTGGAAGGGGATAACCACTTTGGTGTTCAGCGCTTCGGCCATGCGCAGCATATCAGCGCTGGTCATCTTGTCGGTGATCCCGCGTGGATTCTCGCCATACGAACCGAGCGCAACGTCAATCTGATGCTCGTTGCCATGCTTCGCATAGTAGTTTGAGTAGTGTGAATCACCGCTGTGATACAACGAACCGCCAGGTGTTTTGAACAAATAGTTCACCGCACGCTCGTCCATACCGTCCGGCAGAACGCCTGCTGCTTTTTGATCCGCAGGCAGGGTAATGAGCGCGGTACGGTCAAACGCATCAAGAGCATGAATCTCAACGTCTTTGATTTTCACCACGTCGCCCGGTTTCATGACGATACAGCGCTCTTTTGGTACGCCCCAGCCAATCCACAAATCAACACAGGTCTGCGGGCCGATAAAGGGAACATCGTCTGCACAGTTTTGCATGACGGCAGCGGCCACATTGACGTCAATATGATCGTTATGATCGTGGGTAGACAGGACGGCGTCGATCTGACGAATGGCGAAAGGATCCAGCACAAACGGCGTGGTGCGCAGGTTAGGTTGTAATTTTTTCACCCCTGCCATGCGTTGCATTTGATGGCCTTGCTTCATCAGCGGGTTGCCGTGGCTCTGTTTCCCTGTCCCGCACCAAAAATCGACGCAGATGTTGGCACTACCCTCAGATTTAAGCCAAATTCCGGTACAGCCCAGCCACCACATGGCAAACGTACCTGGCGCAACCTGTTCCTGTTCGATCTCTTCGTTTAGCCAGCTACCCCATTCCGGGAAAGTGCTAAGAATCCAGGACTCACGGGTGATGCTTTTCACTTTACTCATCTTTTGACTCCCTGCGTTTAATCATAATTAATCATATAGTGATTCGTTATGATTGATGTTGTCATCATTGAATCAGCAATGCAACGGCATTTTTGCAGATTTGTGCGGGTAATACCTTCGTACCCCAAAAGGTGACAAGACGCACCCTTCGTTTTATTTTGTACTTAATTACATGAATTTAATGAATAAATGCTAACTTCCATTTTAGTAATGAAAATCACTATTAACTGCAGGGAAATAATTTGCGTGATGGGTCACAAATAATCAAATTCAATCTTGTGGTGATTATTTGTGATTACTAGAGTGAGGGCACTTAACGCACGGAGGTTGACCTTCGTGTATTCACTTTCTGGAGAGTGCTATGGAAATTCTCTACAGCGTCTTTACCGTCTTCTTCAATCAGGTAATGACCAATGCGCCGCTGTTACTGGGTATTGTGACGTGTCTTGGCTATATCCTTCTGCGCAAAAGCGTCAGCGTGATTGTCAAAGGGACCATCAAAACGATTATCGGTTTTATGCTATTGCAGGCAGGTTCTGGCATTTTAACTAGCACCTTCAAGCCTGTTGTCGCCAAGATGTCCGAAGTTTATGGCATTAACGGCGCTATCTCAGACACCTACGCCTCCATGATGGCGACTATTGAACGAATGGGCGAGGCCTACAGTTGGGTGGGGTATGCGGTCCTGCTCGCACTGGCATTGAACATTATTTATGTTCTGCTGCGTCGCATAACGGGCATACGAACCATCATGCTTACCGGCCATATCATGTTCCAGCAGGCTGGGCTTATCGCGGTATTCTTCTTTATCTTCGGTTATCCGATGTGGACAACCATCATCTGTACGGCCGTGTTGGTGTCACTCTACTGGGGCATCACCTCCAACATGATGTACAAGCCAACCCAGGAAGTGACCGACGGCTGCGGCTTCTCCATTGGTCACCAACAGCAGTTTGCATCCTGGTTAGCCTATAAAGTCGCTCCGTTCCTCGGCAAGAAAGAAGAGAGCGTTGAAGACCTCAAGCTGCCTGGCTGGTTGAATATTTTCCACGACAATATTGTCTCCACGGCGATTGTCATGACCATCTTCTTTGGCGCCATTCTGCTCTCTTTCGGCATCGACGTTGTACAGGCGATGGCGGGGAAAACCCACTGGACTATCTACATTCTGCAGACGGGCTTCCAGTTTGCGGTGGCGATTTTCATCATCACCCAGGGTGTGAGGATGTTCGTGGCAGAGCTCTCTGAAGCATTTAACGGGATCTCCCAGCGTCTTATTCCTGGTGCCGTACTCGCCATCGACTGTGCGGCAATCTATAGCTTTGCGCCAAACGCGGTAGTGTGGGGCTTTATGTGGGGCACGATTGGCCAGCTGATTGCCGTTGGTATTCTCGTGGGCTGCGGCTCTTCCATTCTGATTATCCCGGGCTTTATCCCGATGTTCTTCTCCAATGCCACCATCGGCGTGTTTGCTAACCACTTCGGCGGCTGGCGCGCGGCGCTCAAAATTTGTCTGGTGATGGGCATGATTGAAATCTTCGGTTGCGTCTGGGCGGTAAAACTCACCGGAATGAGCGCCTGGATGGGTATGGCGGACTGGTCAATTCTGGCCCCACCAATGATGCAAGGTTTTGCTTCCGTCGGCATCGTCTTTATGGCCGTCATTATCTTGATTGCCCTGGCTTATATGGTCTTCGCGGGTCGCGCGCTTCGCGCTGAAGAAGACGCAGAAAAACAACTGGCAGAGCATTCTGCTTAATAAGGAGTTCTGATTATGACCGTACGTATTCTGGCTGTGTGTGGAAATGGCCAAGGCAGCTCCATGATCATGAAAATGAAAGTGGACCAGTTCCTGACCGAGCAGGGTGTTAATCATACGGTGAACAGCTGCGCCGTAGGTGAGTATAAAAGCGAGCTCAGCGGTGCGGATGTCATCATCGCCTCGACCCATATTGCAGGTGAAATCACGGTGTCAGGCAATAAATACGTGGTGGGCGTGCGCAACATGCTTTCCGCCGCTGATTTTGGTCCCAAGCTGATGGAAGTGATCAACGCACACTTTCCGAACGATCTGAAATAAGGACGCGTCATGAAACTACGTGATTCGCTGGCGGAAAATAACTCCATTCTTTTGCAGGCCGAAGCCAGCAGTTGGCAGGAAGCGGTAAAGCTGAGTGTGGATCTGCTGGTCAAAGCGGATGTGGTTGAGCCGCGCTACTACCAGGCCATTCTGGATGGTGTTGCGCAGCATGGACCCTATTTTGTGATCGCTCCCGGCCTGGCGATGCCGCACGGTCGCCCGGAAGAGGGCGTCAAAAAAACCGGCTTTGCGCTGGTGACGCTGAAAACGCCGCTGGTGTTTAACCATGAAGATAACGATCCGGTCGACATCCTGATCACCATGGCAGCGGTTGATGCCAACACGCATCAGGAAGTCGGCATCATGCAGATCGTTAACTTGTTTGACGACGAAGCCAACTTCGACCGTTTACGCGCCTGCCGTACCGAGCAGGAAGTACTGAATTTAATCGATCGCGCCAATGCGGCGGCAATTTAAGAGGGAATTGAAAATGTCATTACCAATGTTGCAGGTCGCGCTGGATAACCAAACCATGTCTTCTGCGTATGAAACGACGCGCCTGATTGCAGATGAAGTGGACATTATCGAAGTCGGTACCATTCTTTGCGTCGCGGAAGGTGTGCGCGCCGTGCGCGATCTGAAAGCACTGTACCCGCATAAAATCGTGCTGGCGGATGCCAAAATTGCCGATGCGGGAAAAATCCTCTCCCGTATGTGTTTTGAGGCTAACGCTGACTGGGTCACCGTGATTTGCTGTGCGGATATCAACACCACCAAAGGCGCGCTGGACGTGGCAAAAGAGTTCAACGGCGACGTTCAGATCGAACTGACCGGCTACTGGACCTGGGAGCAGGCGCAGGAGTGGCGTGATGCGGGGATTCAGCAGGTTGTCTATCACCGCAGTCGTGACGCGCAGGCCGCCGGTGTGGCCTGGGGCGAGGCGGATATCACCGCTATCAAACGTCTGGCAGATATGGGCTTTAAAGTCACCGTAACGGGCGGCCTGGCGCTGGAAGATCTGCCGTTGTTCCAGGGCATCCCTATTCATGTGTTTATTGCAGGCCGCAGTATCCGCGATGCTGCTTCTCCGGTCGAAGCCGCGCGTCAGTTCAAACGCTCAATCGCCCAGCTGTGGGGATAAGGAGCGGGTATGTTGTCTAAACAAGTCCCGTTAGGTATTTATGAGAAAGCCCTCCCCGCCGGGGAGGGCTGGCTTGAACGCTTGATGCTGGCCAAAAAGCTGGGTTTTGATTTCGTCGAAATGTCGGTAGATGAAACTGACGGACGTCTTGCGCGCCTTGACTGGAATCGTGAGGAGCGTCTGGCGCTGGTCAGTGCGGTGGCAGAAACAGGTGTTCGTGTGCCGTCAATGTGTCTGAGCGCCCATCGCCGTTTTCCGCTTGGCAGCGAAGATGATGCGGTTCGAGACCAGGGTCTGGACATCATGCGTAAAGCCATCAAGTTTGCGCAAGATGTGGGTATCCGCGTGATTCAACTGGCGGGTTATGACGTCTATTATCAGGACGCTAACGACGAAACGCGTCGCCGTTTTCGCGATGGTCTGAAAGAGAGCGTCGAAATGGCAAGTCGTGCGCAGGTGACGCTGGCGATGGAGATCATGGATTATCCGCTGATGAACTCCATCAGCAAGGCGCTCGGCTATGCGCATTACCTGAATAACCCGTGGTTCCAGCTTTATCCTGATATCGGCAATTTGTCGGCGTGGGATAACGATGTGCAAATGGAATTGCAGGCAGGGATAGGGCATATCGTCGCCGTGCATGTTAAAGATACACGTCCTGGCGTATTCAAGAATGTACCGTTTGGCACCGGGGTGGTGGACTTTGAACAGTGCTTCAAGACCCTCAAGCAGAGCGGCTATTGTGGACCATACCTGATTGAAATGTGGAGCGAAACGTCAGAGAGCCCAGAAACAGAAGTTGCCAATGCGCGTGACTGGGTTCGTGAACGTATGACACGTGCGGGATTGCTGGAGGCTAATCATGCAGCAGCTTAAGCAGCTGGTTTTTGACGCCAATATGGAATTGCCGCGCTACGGCCTGGTCACTTTCACCTGGGGGAACGTCAGCGCTATCGATCGCGAGCAGGGTCGGGTCGTGATTAAACCCAGCGGTGTGGCCTATAGCGCCATGACCGTTGAAGATATGGTTGTCGTGGATTTACACGGTAACGTTATCGACGGCAAATGGAACCCGTCGTCTGATACCGCTACGCATCTTGCGCTTTATCGACGTTATCCATCCCTCGGTGGCGTCGTTCATACCCACTCGACGCATGCCACCGCCTGGGCGCAGGCGGGGCTGTCCATTCCGGCTTTGGGCACCACACACGCCGACTACTTCTTCGGTGACATCCCGTGTACCCGTGCCTTAACGGAAGCAGAAGTGCAGGGCGAATACGAGTTAAACACCGGCAACGTGATTATCGAAACGCTGGGAGCGCGCGAACCCCTGCATACGCCGGGTATCGTCGTCTATCAGCACGGTCCGTTCTCGTGGGGCAAAGATGCTCACGACGCAGTGCACAACGCGGTGGTGATGGAAGAAGTCGCCAAAATGGCGTGGATTGCGCGTGGGATTAACCCCCAGTTGCATCCTATCGACAGCTATCTGATGAATAAACACTACCTACGCAAACACGGTCCAGACGCTTATTACGGACAGAAATAAAAAAAGCCCCCGGGCAGGGGGCAAGTCAAACTATGGCTATGTTCTCGTTGTTGGCTTTCCTGGTGCTAGCGTCAAAGTCTTATCGGTAGATATCCGCGCTTGCATGCATGTTGCCGTTGCTGCCGGGCTCGCGGGTTAACACCGCGTGATAATATTGTGCGCCCTGCGCTTCGGTCTCTTCGTTAAGCGCGCGATCTGCTTCACTTTCGGTGGCGAAGTTATGATTAATGTAAATTACGCCTAAGCTCCGCACATCATCCATATTTCTGGCCTGTCGACCGTCGATCTTGATGGCTGCCATCGCGTTTGCACTAAGCAAAAGCACAGCCAGAATGGCAATTGCGATGTTTTTCATGATTTACGCTCCATGACAACGTGTGTGTAACGGTTTTTACCTCTCCTTATGTGTCTTTGGATGGGGTCTGATTAAAGTGTAATCGCTTCTTTAATGAGGAATCGCGACCATTTCTGATGCTGTTGTTCAAAAAAATGGCGCTTCCAGATGTGATTAATTTTAAATCATCTACTTAGACTGGCTTTGCGCTTAGTGCGAATTATTTGCGTAATCGACTTGAGTTTATGGGGGTTCGCAATTAGAATGGCGCGTCAATTTTTCGGCCGACCTTTAACACGTTCCTTGCCTCCATGGGCCTCGGCTGACCCAGACAGGAGGCTGAATAATCCGTAAGGAGCAATTCGATGCGTCATTACGAAATCGTTTTTATGGTCCATCCTGACCAGAGCGAACAGGTTCCGGGTATGATCGAACGCTACACTGGTGCAATCACTGCAGCAGAAGGCACGATCCACCGTCTGGAAGACTGGGGTCGCCGTCAGCTGGCTTATCCGATCAACAAACTGCACAAAGCTCACTACGTTCTGCTGAACGTTGAAGCTCCGCAGGAAGCGATCGATGAGCTGGAAACTAACTTCCGCTTTAACGACGCCGTTATCCGTAGCATGGTAATGCGTACTAAGAACGCAGTTACCGAAGCATCTCCGATGGTTAAAGCGAAAGACGAGCGCCGTGAGCGTCGCGATGATTTCGCAAGCGAAACCGCAGATGATTCTGATGCTGGGGATTCTGAAGAGTAATTTCTGATGACCAACCGTCTGGTGTTGTCCGGTACCGTGTGCAGGACCCCCCTTCGTAAGGTCAGCCCATCAGGAATTCCTCATTGCCAGTTCGTGCTTGAGCATCGTTCTGTGCAGGAGGAAGCCGGTTTTCACCGGCAGGCGTGGTGCCAAATGCCCGTTATTTTTAGCGGACACGAAAACCAGGCCATTACTCACAGTTTAACGGTCGGTAGCGCAGTAACCGTTCAAGGGTTCATTTCATGCCACAAGGCAAAGAACGGCTTGAGCAAAATGGTTCTGCATGCCGAGCAGATTGATTTGATAGATTCTGGAGACTAGCCATATGGCACGTTATTTCCGTCGTCGCAAGTTCTGCCGTTTCACCGCGGAAGGCGTTCAAGAGATCGACTATAAAGATGTCGCAACGCTGAAAAACTACATCACCGAAAGCGGTAAGATTGTCCCAAGCCGTATCACCGGTACTCGTGCAAAATATCAGCGTCAGCTGGCTCGCGCTATCAAACGCGCTCGCTACCTGTCCCTGCTGCCGTACACTGATCGTCATCAGTAATCGGGCACAGTCCATTAATACGACTTTAAGAGGATAAGGTAATGCAAGTTATTCTGCTTGATAAAGTAGCAAACCTGGGCAGCCTGGGTGATCAGGTTAACGTTAAAGCGGGTTACGCACGTAACTTCCTGGTACCACAGGGTAAAGCTGTTCCAGCTACTAAGAAAAACGTAGAGTTTTTCGAAGCACGTCGTGCTGAACTGGAAGCCAAACTGGCTGACGTTCTGGCGGCTGCTAACGCTCGCGCTGAAGCAATCAACGCACTGGGCACCGTAACCATCGCGTCTAAATCAGGCGACGAAGGTAAACTGTTCGGTTCCATTGGTACCCGCGACATCGCTGACGCTGTAACTGCAGCTGGCGTTGAAGTGGCTAAGAGCGAAGTTCGCATGCCGAACGGCGTTCTGCGTACCACTGGTGAGCACGAAGTGGACTTCCAGGTTCACAGCGAAGTCTTCGCTAAACTGGTTGTTAACGTTGTAGCTGCGTAATTTATTACTTAGCTCGCGTCGAAGCGCCGGCCTTGTGCCGGCGTTTTGCTTTTTAAGTCCTGCCAAAATGCTTTATCTCTTCTTGTATGGTAGCTATTCCTGCCGCATTCTTCGATAATAAAATGAAACGCAATTTTATCTTTGAGATTTGCTATGGACACCGCTCTGCCTACGCCTGTTTTTGCTCGTAAAAATGTCGCTTATGCCTGTGCTACTCTGTGTTGTCTGCTGTGGGGTAGCTCCTATCCAGCCATAAAAAGTGGCTATGAACTTTTCCACATCGCAACCGACGATATCCCGTCTAAAGTGGTCTTTGCCGGATATCGCTTTCTGTTTGCCGGTGCGCTGCTTCTGTTATTTGCGCTTGCTCAGCGCAAGCCGATCGCCAGATTAAGCCCGCGCCAGTTTGGGCAACTGACTATCCTGGGTCTGACGCAAACCACTATCCAGTACACTTTCTTTTATATAGGCCTCGCCTATACGACAGGTGTGAACGGTTCGATCATGAATGCGACCGGTACCTTTTTCAGCGTGCTGCTGGCGCACTTTATCTATCAGAACGACAAACTCAGCTATAACAAAACCCTGGGCTGCATTTTAGGGTTTGCAGGCGTCATGCTGGTGAACTTCAATCATGGCCTGAGTGATTTTCACTTTGTCTGGAATGGGGATGGGTTCGTGATTCTGGCTGCGTTTATTCTCTCTTCCGCCACGCTTTACGGGAAACGTATCTCGCAAACCGTTGATCCGACGGTAATGACTGGCTGGCAGCTGGCCATCGGTGGAGCGGTACTGGTGGTGGGAGGATATGCGACAGGCGGTACTTTAGAAGTGCATAGCTTTACCGCCGCCGCGATCCTTGGATACCTGACGCTGCTCTCGTCGGTGGCATTCGCCCTGTGGAGCGTGCTGCTAAAAGTGAACCGCGTAAGCATGATTGCCCCGTTCAACTTTGTGGTGCCGGTGGCCGGTACAGTGCTGTCAGCAATATTCCTGGGCGAAAATATTCTGGATATCAAATATGCCATCGCCCTGGTGCTAGTGTGCTCGGGAATTTGGTGGGTGAATAAGCGGAGTACCTGAGAAAAATATTGCCGGGTGGCGGCTTCGCCTTACCCGGCCTACAAATTACCTTGCACGAACAAAACTGCCGTCCGGCTGGCGTGTGAACAGGACTTGCTGATTATTTCCGGTGTCGATCGTTAACCCCGTGACCACGCCGCTGGCGTTCTGGCGAATCTGCACCATCTGACCATTCTGCAAATTACTCAGGGGCTTACCAGCACCTTCTACCTGCGCCATTGCGTAGACATCCGTCGGTGGCAGATTATGGTCGCGGAAAAGCTGCGCCATCGTTTTACCTGGCTCGACGCGATAAGAGCGCCATTGCTGTTCGATGCCGGTCGCCTGCTGAGCTTGTGATTCGACAGGCGCGGCGGCTTGCTTCTGTGGCTGCTCTTCCTGGACAGGTTCAGGCTCGACGGGCGCAACTTGCCCCGGATCGTTAGTCGGCGTCACCAGCTGCGTCGGCTCAGGCTGTGGACGTGATTGCGACTGGATATCCAGCTGCGCATTACGGCTAACCGGCTGTTGCGCGTCACTGCCATCATCACCAGAAGGAAGCAGGAAGCCTACAACCACCAGCAGGGCAGCAATGATGATGCCTCTGCGATGCATCGTCGGCAGCGGATCCATGATGCGAAAATTATCCGGCGCGTGCCAGATTTTCGCCAGGGTTGGTTTCAGTTCAAATCGCCCGGGCATGGCTTTCCTCCTGCTCCGCATCATTTTTTCCTGTGGTAGGAAGTATAGTTTGCTAACTGCCTGAACGGCGTAACAAAGTCGCCTTCCGTGACCTGCATTTAAGAAAAATCTAAACCATCTCTATTGTTTCTGTTTCGACGCAGTTTGTCATCTTAACTTCAGACAAAGTTTTACCCATCAAGGCGTGGCTGCTATGCTGCCCGCTACTTTAAATGTGATGGAAGGAAACCCCCATGACCACCCCGACTTTTGACACTATCGAAGCGCAGGCAAGCTACGGTATCGGTTTGCAGGTAGGACAGCAACTGAGCGAATCCGGCCTGGAAGGACTGTTACCTGAAGCGCTGGTGGCGGGTATCGCTGACGCGCTGGAAGGCAAACAACCCGCTGTGCCGGTAGACGTTGTTCATCGCGCTCTGCGCGAAGTTCACGAGCGTGCGGATGCCGTACGTCGCGAGCGTTTTGAAGGCATGGCTGCTGACGGCGTGAAATACCTGGACGAAAACCGCGAGCGCGAAGGCGTGAACAGCACCGAATCCGGTCTGCAGTTCCGCGTGATTAGCCAGGGCGAAGGTTCAATCCCGGCTCGTACCGACCATGTGCGCGTACACTACACGGGCAAACTGATCGACGGTACCGTGTTCGATAGCTCCGTTGCACGTGGCGAACCGGCTGAATTCCCGGTCAACGGCGTGATCCCAGGCTGGATCGAAGCGCTGACCCTGATGCCGGTTGGCTCTAAATGGGAACTGACTATCCCGCAAAACCTGGCTTACGGCGAGCGTGGCGCTGGTGCTTCAATTCCACCATTCAGCACCCTGGTGTTTGAAGTCGAATTGCTGGAAATTCTGTAATCGGCAACCTTTCTTCCTTTCCCTGATGGGGGAGGAAGAAAGAGTGTTAAAACCTATACTTATACCGATATCGACATTTTATCTTGCAAATGCAGGCGTTGCGTGTATTTTTGTGAGCTGTTTCGCGTTACATGAGTGATATAACACTCACTTTAAACATATTATTAACATAATATTTAATTCATAGTATTCATCCCGCCGATTCTTACCTACTATCGATGAGTCCTTTTTAAGGGATCGTCACATCATGACGTATTAAGGGCCAGAAGAGCCTTAACAACACAGACAGGCATAAACAGGAAAATATCACATGGTAGATCAGGTCAAAGTCGTCGCTGATGAAGAAGCGCCGTCTGAACAATCGCTGCGGCGAAATCTCACAAACCGTCATATTCAGCTTATCGCCATTGGCGGTGCTATCGGTACCGGGCTGTTTATGGGGTCGGGCAAAACCATCAGTCTTGCCGGGCCGTCGATCATATTTGTTTATATGATCATCGGTTTTATGCTCTTTTTCGTGATGCGTGCAATGGGTGAATTGCTGCTCTCGAATCTGGAATATAAATCTTTTAGCGATTTCGCCTCCGACCTGCTCGGTCCCTGGGCGGGATATTTCACCGGCTGGACCTACTGGTTCTGCTGGGTGGTCACCGGTATGGCTGACGTTGTCGCCATTACCGCCTACGCGCAGTTCTGGTTCCCCGGATTATCCGACTGGGTCGCGTCGCTGGCGGTCATCGTTCTGTTGCTGAGCCTTAACCTTGCCACTGTCAAAATGTTTGGTGAGATGGAATTTTGGTTCGCGATGATCAAAATCGTCGCCATCGTCGGCCTTATCGTGGTGGGTCTGGTGATGGTGCTGACGCACTTCCAGTCGCCAACTGGCGTTCAAGCCTCGTTTGAACATCTCTGGAATGATGGCGGCTGGTTCCCGAAAGGCATTAGCGGTTTCTTTGCTGGCTTCCAGATAGCAGTGTTTGCCTTTGTGGGCATTGAGCTGGTGGGCACAACGGCGGCTGAGACGAAAGACCCCGAGAAATCCCTGCCGCGCGCGATCAACTCGATTCCGATCCGCATCATCATGTTCTACGTCTTCGCGCTGATCGTGATTATGTCGGTCACGCCATGGAGTTCTGTGGTACCCACGAAGAGTCCGTTCGTCGAACTGTTTGTGCTGGTAGGACTGCCAGCGGCTGCGAGCCTGATTAACTTCGTGGTACTGACTTCTGCGGCCTCGTCCGCTAACAGCGGCGTGTTCTCCACCAGCCGTATGCTGTTTGGTCTGGCACAGGAAGGGGTCGCGCCGAAAGCGTTCGCCAAACTCTCTAAGCGTGCGGTACCAGCGAAAGGGTTAACCTTCTCCTGTATCTGTCTGCTGGGCGGCGTGGTGATGCTTTATGTCAATCCAAGCGTGATTGGCGCGTTCACGATGATCACGACGGTGTCAGCGATTCTGTTCATGTTCGTCTGGACCATTATCCTGTGCTCGTATCTGGTATACCGCAAAAAGCGTCCGCATCTGCATGAGTCATCCAAATATAAGATGCCGCTGGGCAAGCTGATGTGCTGGGTGTGCATGGCGTTCTTTGTATTTGTCCTGGTGCTGCTCACGCTGGAAGAGGATACCCGTCAGGCGCTGATCGTCACGCCACTGTGGTTCATCGCGTTGGGCCTGGGCTGGGTGTTGATCGGTAAGAAACGTATGGCCGGTGTGCGCTAAATAAAAAAGGCCACGCGAGTGGCCTAAAGCAAGGACTTCCATGAAGACGCTCTCGGGCGTCTTTTTTTATTCACCTGCGAGGGCGCGCGGGAACAAGACGTTATTCTCGAGGCTGATGTGCTCCATCAGATCGTCGATCAATTCACTAATACCGTTATACATTGCTTTCCAGGTGGTGCAGGCGTCTGCCGGAGGCGTCACATTGTTGGTGGTATGCTTAATCACTTCGAGCAGTTCACCCGCGTCGTCGTGCTCGCTTTCCATTACGCTGATGGGTCCCATCGCCTGGCTGCCCATTCCCTGCTTAATCATCGGGAACAGGATCTGCTCTTCTTTCATCATGTGGCTGGAAAGCTCTTCATGCAGCATGGTCAGGTATTTTGCCAGACCGCGCGGAACCGAGGCTTTATCGGCATGTACGCGTTCGACTTTGGTCGCCTGCAGGATAAGTTCCGGCAGCTGTTCGCGGTGACGATCGTGAAAGCGTACGATAATGTGGTCGATGATTTCAGCGAGCGCCACGGTCCGCCAGTCTTTCTCGATCGGTTGCTCGGCCAGTTTAGCCAGCTCAGCTTCAATCGCGTCAACGTCCAACTCTTTACGCAAAGCCGCGCGCGCCAGCGTTTGCTTTCCGCCACAGCAGTAATCCATATCGTATTTACGAAACAACGCAGAGGCGCGAGGAATGGAGAGCGCCAGCTCGCCTAAGGGTTGGTCGCGAAAGGTCATAGCAGTTACCTCATCATCAATAATATAAGATGCATATTAAATGCATCTTTAGTCTGCGGCTATAACCCTTTAGTGGCAAGGGTGAAAATGAGAGATGCGTCACAATTATTTTGCGCTTTTAACACACTGAATGGCTTTAATAAATTCCCAAATAATGGGTTTGACGAAAGGAGTAACGTTAAATAACCCAGCCTGCCTGCCGATAGATACACGTCAGACAATATCCTGCATATAAAAAAAGGCATCGCATGTTTAAACGTATGAAAGTTATTACTCTCTTGATCTCGGTCTTACTGATGCTTGGCGTCATGCAGCTGATTTCAGCTGGCGTGTTTATCAACGCGCTGAATAACGATAAAGCTAATTTCACCATATCCCAGGTATCCAGCCTGAACGTCGCGGAATTTACCGACGCGTGGATCAGCTTAAACCAGGCTCGCGTCACCCTTAACCGCGGCATGCTGCGTCTGCAAAGCAGCGCGGCGAGCCAGATTAACGGCGGGCAGTTAAACGAACTGGTCGCCACCGCGAAAAACCTGCTTATCGAAGCGCAGATGCATTACGACAAATACTACGCCCTGCCGGAAACGCCGGGGATGGACAAACGTCTTGCAGACCGCCTGGAAGAGCAATATCGCAACTACTCTACTACGCTCGCCCAAATGAACACCCTGCTGGCACAGGGCAATCTGGAAGATATGTTCAAGCAGAACGCTGAACAGAAGCAGGTGGCCATGCAAAAAGTCTACCGCGAATGGCGTGAGGTGCAGGCGTCACTCACCGACAAGGGCATCAAGGATAACGAAAGCGACTACACACGTATCCTGTGGATCCTCTCGGTCATTATGATTTTGGTGGTCGGCGTGATTGTCACCAGCTGGATTGCGATGCGTCGTGTGTTACTGATGCCGTTACATGACGTCATTGCTCATATCCGCGCGATTGCCGCAGGCGATCTGACGCAGCCTATCGACGCTCACGGCCGGAACGAAATGGCAGTGCTCGCGCGTAACGTGCAGGAGATGCAAACCGCGCTGGCGAACACCGTTGGTGTGGTGCGCGAAGGGGCTGATACTATCTTCACCGGCGCGGGAGAAATCTCCGCTGGCAGTAACGATCTCTCTTCCCGTACCGAACAGCAGGCCGCTTCTCTGGAAGAAACCGCCGCGAGTATGGAACAACTGACGGCTACCGTGAAGCAAAACGCAGACAATGCGCGTCAAGCGTCACGTCTGGCGTTGGATGCCTCCGGCACCGCGAAGAAAGGCGGTAACGTGGTTGAGGGCGTGGTGCGCACGATGGACGAAATCGCCACCAGCTCCAGTAAGATTGCGCAGATCACCAACGTGATTGACGGCATTGCCTTCCAGACCAATATTCTGGCGCTGAACGCGGCGGTAGAAGCAGCACGTGCAGGCGAGCAGGGCCGTGGTTTTGCGGTGGTTGCCGGTGAAGTGCGCACTCTGGCGCAGCGTAGCGCTCAAGCGGCGAAAGAAATTAAAGCGCTGATTGATGATTCAGGCGATCGCGTGAAGGCAGGCTCTGCGCTGGTGAATCAGGCTGGGGAAACCATGGCGGAAATCGTCAGTGCCGTAACGCGCGTAACCGATATTATGGGCGAAATCGCATCTGCTTCTGACGAGCAAAGCCGGGGCATCGACCAGGTTGGCCAGGCGGTGGCAGAGATGGATCGCGTCACCCAGCAGAACTCCTCGCTGGTGGAGGAGTCTGCGGCAGCGGCAGCGGCCCTGGAAGATCAGGCGGCGCGTTTGAACGAAGCCGTTGCGGTATTCAAAATCACTCGTGGTCAGGCGGTAAAAGCGGCTCCGGTGAAAACCTATGTCTCGAAGACGCAGCCTGTCGCAACGGCGTCTGAAGCAAACTGGGAAACGTTCTAACTCTCTGAGGCCGGAATAACCAGTGGTTTTTCCGGCTTCGCTCTCACTGCAATCACGACCCCGAACGCCAGTAGCGCAATCCCGCAGCCTGTCAGCAGCGGGGGCACGCTCTGGCGCATCAGGAACGTATATAGCAGCCCTGCCAGGGTTTCGAAAACGATCAGCGGCCCAAGAATCACCGTCGGCAGCTTTTGGCTGGCGATGTTCCAGCACAGCGCACCCACCCAGGAACAGAGCACCGCAATCGCCACCATCAGGCCGACAAATACCCACGGACGCGGCCCAAGCGGCAGCGCAAATTCAGGCTGCTGATGTCCCAGCCACCCACAGGCGGCGACATATCCCACCAGCGATACGGGCAACGTGACCAGCGCTTGTGCGGTCGCCCACATCATCGGATTTTTGTCCGGATTTTCCCGCAGCCATTGCGCATTACGCAGCGCGTACCACGCCCAACAGACGACGGAAATCGACGCCAACAGGATGCCGGAACCGTAACGCCACCCGTTGAAATCTGCTGTGCCGTGGCTCAGTTCGGCAATATTCACGCACGCTAACCCGACGGCGATGCAGACAAGCGCAGGAATCATCTTTGACCACGCCAGTTTGCCGTCGCGATGGCTATACAGCAGATTGGCGAACACCGGGATCACCACCGGCAGGGTGCCGATAATCATGGTCGAGACGGGGGCTCCGGTGCGCTGAATAGCGCTGGCAAGGCAGACGTAATAAATGATATTGCCCATCATGGTCAGAGCCAGCGCGGTCATCCAGTCTTTGCGCGTCAGCTGTAGCAGGCGCGTGCGGCCGAGCCACGCCAGGGGCAGGGCGATCAGTCCGAGCGCCAGATAGCGTCCAAAAGACTGCAACACCGCAGGGTATTCCGGGACGATCAAAGGCCCGACAAAAATCAGCCCCCACATTAAGCCTGCAAGCAGGGCATACAACACGCCGCTAATCATTTATCCATCCATCTTCATTGGTCTGATACCCAGTGTAGGAAGCAAAATGACGCCAGTATTGTATGAGATTGCGCATTAGCGCCGGGTGACCTGTTTTTGATAGCGCACCGGCGTAATGCCGTAGCGGTGGGTGAATGCGCGGGTCAGATGGGACTGATCGGTAAGCCCCGTTGCGGCCGCGACTTCGGCGGCGGGCATCCCGTGAGTCAGAAAAGCCTTCGCGCGCCACAGACGGATCGCCATCAGCATCTGATGCGGAGTAACGTGAAAATGAGCCTTAAACTGGCGCTGAAAATGGTATGGACTGAGTGACACCACGCCGGCCAGTTCGTCCAGCGTCACCGGGTGCATATAGTTGTCGTGCAGATAATCGCGTGCAAGTTCGAAACGGTGCGCACCTTCCTGAACGATGGGCGCATGGCGGGCCAGCGGCTGGAAGGTGTCGATTAAGTCCAACAGCAAGCCTTTTTGCGCCAGCGGATCGTCGGTATGCCATATCCCATAAATGAGCTGACATATTTGCTGCGATCGCTGCGGATCGTGGCGCGTTACGTCACTAAACCACCAGTGGCGAATGCCAGTCACGTCCTCAAGCACACCGGGATCGAGATAGACCATCCGATAGCGCCAGCCATCCTCCGTAGCGGATTCCCCGGTATGCAGCTCGTCCGGGTTCATCGTGACAACGGAATTAACGGGCGCGACGTACTGCGTGCCGCGATAACGAAAGCGCTCGGCACCCGCTTCAATTGCGCCGATACCGAAGGCTTCATGCGTGTGGGGCTCAAAGGCGTAGCGAGAGATGTGCGCGTGATACAGTTCGACGCCCGGCACCTGCGCCAGATGGCGAAAGCGCGCGCTGTCTCTTTCATCAATGAACTGTTCGGGTACGCCTTGCACGGTGAGCCTCCTCATGGGTCATCGCTTTATTATCAGAGATGACCCACGCGGATGCCACAAAATTAACCAACTTGTAACAGTTACAGGATACCTTTGACGCTTTCAGCAAGGGAGGTCGTTGGACGACCAATCAGTTTGCTTAAGGTGCGGCTGTCATCGAACAGACCCCCTTTGGATGCGCCAACATCAGAGTCTGCCAGCATATCTGCCAGCCCCGCCGGTAGGCCAACGTTCTTCAGCGCTGCGGCAAAATCCGCTTCGCTCAGGTTTTGATAGGTGACGGGTTTCCCGCTCTGTTTGCTCAGTTCAGCCGCCAGCTCGGTTAAGGTCCAGGCGTTATCGCCGGCCAGTTCATACACGTTGCCTGCATGACCTTCTTCAGCGATGACTTTCGCTGCCGCAGCGGCGTAGTCCGCACGGGTTGCAGATGCGATTTTGCCTTCACCGGCCGCACCGATAAATACGCCGTGCTCCAGTGCAGGCGGTGCGCTCGCCAGATAGTTCTCGGTGTACCAGCCGTTACGCAGCAGGGCGTAAGGGATGCCGGATTCCGCCAGTGCCTTTTCGGTGGCGACATGTTCATTGGCCAGGCCGAGCGGGGATTTATCCGCATGCAGCAGGCTGGTATAGGCGATGAACTTCACGCCTGCCGCTTTCGCCGCGCGGATAACATTCTTATGCTGCGGCTCACGCTGACCCACCTCGCTTGATGAGATCAGCAGCAGTTTGTCGACGCCAGTCAGCGCCGTGGTGAATGCCGCCTGATCGGTGTAATCCGCCTGACGTACGTTAATACCTTGATTGCTGAGTAATTCGGCCTTCGCTGGGTTACGAACGATAGCCACAATCTGGCTGCCCGAAACGGTTTTCAGCAGTTGTTCAATAACGAGCTGGCCAAGCTGGCCGGTAGCACCGGTAATTGCGATCATGATGAACTCCTTCGTGTTTGTCTGGTGTTGTGGCACACTAGCACCATAGCTAACTTTTAGTAAGTACGTACAAAAAGGTAAGTATGAAAACAACGATCCCAACGCTCAGCGAGCAAATGCGCGATGGCAATCTTTTTGCCGAGCAGTGCCCATCACGCGAGGTGCTAAAACATGTCACCAGCCGTTGGGGGGTGCTGATTCTTGTCGCGCTGCGCCAGGGAACGCATCGCTTTAGCGATCTGCGCCGCAAGATGGGCGGCGTGAGCGAGAAGATGCTGGCGCAGTCATTGCAGGCGCTGGAGCAGGACGGTTTCATCAACCGCGTCTCTTACCCGGTGGTGCCACCGCACGTGGAATACAGCCTGACGCCGTTAGGTATGGAAGTGAGCGAGAAAGTCGCCGCGCTGGCAGACTGGATAGAAGTGAATACGCCGAAGGTACTTTCAAGGCGGGATGAACGTGCGGCGTAGTGCGGGTAGAGTGCGTAAAGCTGTTCAGATCCAGAGGCAGAAATAGCCGTGGCTGGAAGGTTTGATGGACGGCAATGTGCCAATTGCGGATGTTGCAAAGCCACGCTAGTTAGGTTTACATATTGTATTCCCAATGGATATGGATTCAACACATGAAAATACGATTGTTACTGCTTATATTTATCATCAGTTCCCAGTCGTGGGCAAGTCAGCTCTCCCCAAAGGAGCAAGCTAAACAAATGGCTGAAGCAGCATGCCTGTACCAATATAATGTCATCTACTCTCGCTTTGCTTTGGGTTTTTCTGAGGAAAAAGCAATTCAAGCATCGTCTAAAATATTAACTAATTATCTGGAGAGTCATAAAAAAAACGCAGGCGATTTTTTTCTCTCATCGATTCATAGAAGTACAATTGCACAATTACGGGAATTAGAAGTAAATAAAGAGGCAGTGCAGCAACTAAGATCTCCCCCGCCAAATTTTAAGGATGATTTTTTATCCTCTTGCAATGAAATGAAAACCGAGCAGTTGGAAACTATGCATGTTTTTGGTTAAATTCAGCAGATATGCAGATACGGTTTTTGAGGACCATCACATTTGTTACTTATGTTCCTCGCTCATAGCTTACCGGGCAGCCGTTTGGACTGTCCGCTCAGTGTCAGGAGCGGACATTAATAACATTGAGATGTGTTAGCTTATGGGGAGCAGGTCAATGGGTAGATTAAATATCAGACTGCTTGATATAGGATCGCTAGATGACGGTCAGTTAATTGATCTTACAATGGAAGAAAATGGATCGTTAAAATCCCTATTTAAAGGAAGGGTTGATTTTCAACCATTTGTAAAGTGGTTTTTGGATAATGAGGAAGATATTAAGTCATTTGAAATTCCTGTAGGGTATTTAACACGTATGTCAATCGCAGAAGGGATTCATTCTATTTATGAGACTCTGGATGTTAATAATGACGAAGTTGTCGATAAAATGTTTGATTATCGGTCAAGTCATTGTCTGAGGTTTGCTAATCGTGGAATTGATTTTCCTGATATATATATAGGAAAAAATGGTGTGAGATATGAAGTTTCTATATTTAATAAACATGAGTAATGGCGATATTTTTTTGATATCGATGATTTTGTCGATGAATTGAAACTTCTTTCCTAATCTAAATCGGCACAAAGTAGGGATTATTGTGGAGAATAACGCGCTTGCCAGTGTCCTGGCGGCAGCCGATACCAATGCCGGGTACTGCGGAGAAATGAAAAGATGAGGAGCAGGCAGCGATTAAAGATGCTGACCTGCTACCGGTTGATTATTACACGCCAATGTTTGTCTTACATCCCTGCGGTTATGACAAATGCAAACTTCCGCTGTCCGCTCATAACCGCCTGATGCTAAGTGTGGGATTTAGTGTCAGAATTGGATATTGCTATTCTCATGATATGTTCGTTGACGGAGAACACTTTGAACCAGAGCAAAGATGGATACCCACAGGGCCCGTTAGTACGAGCAGTGTGGGACTGCTGTGATGAGCTTTATCAGAAACTCGGTCGAGCACCCTCCCGACAGGAATTCAATGATGAAATTGGCAAACGCGAACCCCATCGCATAGGTATTAGCACCCATTCCCGCCAGTGGGGAGAATGGATGCGCCATCATAATATCTCAACATATGTTGTTGATGTACCTGGTATAATTCCTGATGAAATGCACTATCCGCAATATCTCCGCGTATGGTATGCCGTGACACAACTAAATTCCGCTTCTGCTACAAATATTGTTAAGTGGATCCGTAACAGCAACGCCCCCCTGAAAGAGACCGAGATTCGTATTCAACTGGATGCATTAACCGTCAATAGCAACTCCCGGTATCGATATCTTGGTAGCCGAAAAAGCGCCCGGACTGACTTGGGTAGCCCATACGACTTGTTATTTCGTAGCGGAAACCTACGAAATACACGGTATGAACAGTATGTGCAGGAGCTGCACGGCATATGGGACATTGGCGATGATGGTAGGACGCCAATTCAGATTGC
>JALCNW010000056.1 GCA_022649305.1 Enterobacter sp. | reverse complement strand
GTGGTTCCAGTCGTAGCCCATCTCACCGAGGAAATGGGTAATCAGCCCGCGCCCAGGGTTAAAGAGGAAGATCCACAGCACGGCGGCGACGGCAGGGGCAACCGCGTACGGCAGCAGCATCAGCGTTTGATAGATACGGCTGCCGCGCACCACGTAATCGACCAGCGCGGCGAAGAACAGCGAGGCGACCAGACCGCTGACGGTGACCATGGTGCTGAATTTTATCGTCGTCCAGAAGGAGTCGATGTAATAGCTGTCGTGCCACAGCGCGGCGAAGTTATCTAGGCCGACGAACTGGCTGGACAAACCAAAGGGATCGACGCTCTGGACCGAGTACCACAGCGCTTCGCCCGCAGGCCAGATAAAGAAGATGACGGTGATGATCAGTTGCGGCGCGACAAGCAAATAGGGCAGCCAGCGCGAACGGAACACCGGACGGGATGATGACATAGGTTAGCTCTGTCGTAAGTTTCCCCCCTCATCCTAACCCTCTCCCCTTTGGGGAGAGGGTTAGGATGAGGGGGGAATGAGTGTTAATTAAGACTTCGTTGACTGCTCAAAGCGGCGCAGCAGCTGATTTCCGCGCTCTACCGCAGAGTCCAGCGCCTGCTGTGGGGTTTTCTTACCGGTCCACACGCTTTCCAGTTCTTCATCAACGATGGTACGAATCTGCGGCATGTTGCCCAGACGCAGACCTTTGGTGAACGGCAGCGGCGGCTTGTTCATCATCTGACGCGTCGCAATATCCGCACCCGGGTTCTTCTCATAGAATCCCTGCTCGCGGGTCAGGTCGTAAGCGGATTTGGTGATCGGCAGGTAGCCGGTTTTCTGGTGCCACTCGGCGGCGTTTTCCGGTTTCGCCAGGAAATCGAGGAACTCAGCAACGCCTTTGTAAGTGCCGTTGTCTTTGCCCTGCATCACCCACAGGCTCGCACCGCCGATAATGGCGTTCTGCGGCGCGCCCTTCACGTCAGCGTCGTAAGGCATCATGCCCACGCCGTAGTTGAATTTGGCGTAGTGACGGATATCCGCCAGCGATCCGGAAGAGGCAGTAGTAATAGCGCAATCACCGTTGTAGAACTTCTCGGTGGATTCATCTTTACGCCCGAAGTAGCTGAAATCGCCCTTCTTGTTGAGTGCTTCCAGCAGCGCGATGTGTTTTACCTGCTCTGGCTTGTTGAACTCCAGCACTGCGTCGGTACCGTCAAAGCCGTTGTTTTTGGTCGCCACCGGCAGACCGTGCCAGGCGCTGAAGTTTTCAATCTGGATCCAGCCCTGCCAGCCGCTGGCGTAACCGCACTTCATGCCCGCCGCTTTCAGCTTCGCGGTGTATTCCGCCAGATCCTGCCAGGTTTTCGGTGGCTGCTCTGGGTCTAAACCGGCTTTTTTGAAGGCGTCTTTGTTGTAGTAGAGCACCGGCGTGGAGCTGTTAAACGGCTGGGACAGCAGGTGCCCGGTTTTGGAATCGGTGTAGTAGCCGGAAACGGTCGGCACGAACTGGGATTCGTCGAAGTTGATGCCCGCATCCTTGAACACTTCGTACACCGGTTTGATCGCTTTAGAGGCCATCATGGTCGCGGTGCCGACTTCATAGACCTGCAACAGCGCCGGGGCGTTGCCGGTACGGAATGCCGCAATGCCTGCGCTCAGGCTCTGCTCGTAGTTGCCTTTGTACACCGGCACAATTTTGTAATCCGGGTGGGTGTCGTTGAAACGCTGCGCCAGGGAGTCAACCTCTTTGCCCAACTCCCCTTCCATGGAATGCCAGAACGGAATGGAGGTTACGGCCATCGCGTTGCCCGCAAAAGCCAGTCCCAGTGCCAGACCCAAAGCTGTGTGTCGTAACGATGTCATTGTCATCTCTCTTATTGTGCCGGATGCGCGATATCACGCGTTTTATGCTCGCGAGGTAACATGACATGCTCGAATGACAGAAAAATAACTGTTTGTTTACAGAATCGTGACAACAAAGCGTCAGGGGGATGATGGAAATATGAAGGGTGCGGTCGGTTGCCCTCACCCCGCCCCTCACCCACGGGGAGAGGGAGAAAACATTAAAAAAGGCAACGTGCGTTGCCTTTTTGCTTTTATTACCCGCCTAAGTAAGCGCTTCGCACCGCTTCGTTTGCCAGCAGCGCATCGCCGGTATCGGAGAGTACGACGTGGCCGTTTTCCAGCACGTAGCCACGATCCGCGAGCTTCAGCGCCTGGTTGGCGTTCTGCTCAACGAGGAAGATAGTCATCCCCTCTTTGCGCAGCTGTTCGATGGTGTCGAAGATCTGCTGGATGATAATCGGCGCCAGACCGAGCGATGGCTCGTCGAGCAGCAGCAGGCGCGGTTGACTCATCAGCGCGCGGCCGATCGCCAGCATCTGCTGTTCACCGCCGGACATGGTGCCCGCACGCTGAATACGACGCTCGAACAGACGCGGGAAGAGTTCATACACGCGCTTGATGCGGTCCTGATACTGGTCGCGTTCGGCAAAAAAACCGCCCATCGCCAGGTTCTCTTCCACCGTCATTCGCGAGAAGACGCGACGCCCTTCTGGCACAATCGCTACCGCTTCACGCATGATTTTGGCGGTCTGCCAGTCGGTAATGTCTTTCCCATCAAACACAATACGTCCGCTCGTGGCGCGCGGGTCACCGCACAATGTGCCGAGCAGCGTGGTTTTACCCGCACCGTTTGCGCCGATAAGCGTAACGATTTCACCCTGATTGATATGCAGGCTGACGTCGTGCAGGGCCTGGATTTTGCCGTAGTGGGCATTCACCTTGTCGAACGTTAACATCGCTTTTTCCATCTTATGCCTCACCGAGGTAGGCGCGGATCACGTCCGGGTTGTTACGAATCTCTTCCGGCGTGCCGTTCGCCAGCGGCGTGCCCTGGTTCACCACGTAAATACGGTCGGAAATCCCCATCACCAGCTTCATATCATGCTCGATCAGCAGGATGGTGGTGTCGTGATGGTTACGCAGCTCGACGATCAGCTCGTCCAGCTCTTTGGTCTCTTTCGGGTTAAGCCCCGCTGCCGGTTCGTCGAGCATCAGGATCTCTGGCTGCGTGACCATGCAGCGAATAATCTCCAGACGACGCTGGTCACCGTAGGCCAGGTTACTGGCCTGACGGTTGGCGTGTTGCAGCAGGCCGATACGGTCGAGCCAGGTGGCGGCGCGATCCAGTGCTTCATCCTGCGCCCGGCGGAAAGCCGGGGTTTTCAGCAGGCCAGCGAAGACACCCGTTTTCAGCTGCTGATGTTGCGCCACCAGCAGGTTTTCAATCACCGTCATCTCACGGAACAGGCGCACATGCTGGAAGGTGCGCACCACGCCCATCCGTGCGATTTGCTGGCCCGGTAGGCCTTCAAGATGTTTGTCACCCAGCATGATGGTGCCACCCGTCGGCTTATAGAAACCGGTCAGGCAGTTGAACACCGTGGTTTTCCCCGCGCCGTTCGGGCCAATCAGGGAGACGATCTCTTTTGGGAACAGGTCCAGCGACACGTTGTTGACCGCCAGCAGGCCGCCAAAACGCATCATCAGGCCATTTACGGATAATAAGGGCTGGCTCATGCCTGCTCTCCTTTTGCCTGAGCGCTTTTTAGCTTCAGCTGTGGACGGGTCATCGGCAGCAAGCCCTGCGGACGCCAGATCATCATCAGCACCATCAAACCACCCAGCATCAGCATGCTGTATTCGTTGAAGTCACGCATCAGCTCGCGAGAAACCACCAGCAAAATGGCCGCGAGGATAACGGCGAACTGCGAGCCCATCCCGCCCAACACCACGATCGCCAGCACGAAGGCCGACTCCGCAAAGGTAAAGGATTCCGGGCTGACAAAGCCCTGACGCGCGGCAAACAGCGTTCCTGCAAAGCCCGCAAACGCGGCGCTGATGGTGAACGCGGTCAGCTTGATACGAGTCGGGTTCAGGCCCAGCGAGCGGCAGGCGATTTCATCTTCGCGCAGCGCTTCCCACGCGCGGCCCAGCGGCATACGCAGCAGACGGTTAATCACGAACAGCGTAATCACCACCAGCAGCAAAGCCACCAGATACAGCCAAATCACGCGGTCGGACGGATCGTACTTGATGCCGAAGAAATTACTGAAGGTATCCCAGCCGCCTTCGCGCGCGGTGCGACTGAACTCCAGACCAAAGAAAGTGGGTTTCGGGATCTGGCTGATGCCGTTCGGCCCGCCAGTGATCTCGGTATTGTTGAGCAGCAGAATACGGACGATCTCACCGAAGCCTAAAGTGACAATCGCCAGATAGTCACCGCGCAGGCGCAGTACCGGGAAGCCTAGCAGGAAGCCCGCAGCGGCAGACACCAGCCCTGCCAGCGGCAGACAGGTCCAGAATCCAAGACCGTAATAGTGGTTCAGCAACGCAAAGGTGTAAGCACCGATGGCGTAAAAACCGCCGTAGCCGAGCACCAGCAGGCCGGACAGCCCCACCACCACGTTCAGGCCGAGACCCAGAATCACGTAGATCATGGTCAGGGTGGCGATATCCACCGTACCGCGCGAGACCACAAACGGCCACGCGACCGCCGCCACCAGCAGCGCCACCAGGAACAGCTTCTGCTTAACGCTTGAGCCATCAATGGCAGGCAGGACAAACTTCGGCCCGGAGACGTTTTTCAGCGTCTTCTGGAAGATTGGCCGCAGCAGCTGGAACAGGAACACTACCGCCGTACCCACAAATACCCATTGCCAGCGGATATCACCAGCGGTATCGACGACCAGCTTAGTGCCGTCGAGTTCTAGCTGAACGCCCATAAAGACGCCCGCCAGCACGAAGAACATGGCCGCAGAAAGCAGCGCCATCGCAAAATGCATCGGTTTCATACTTTCTCTACCTCCGGGCGACCCAGAATCCCGGTCGGCATCACCAGCAGCACCACGATCAGCAGCGCGAACGACACCACGTCTTTATATTCGGTACTCAGATACGCAGAGGAGAGCGCTTCGGCCACGCCTAAAATCAAGCCGCCGATCATTGCACCTGGAATACTGCCGATCCCGCCCAGCACCGCAGCGGTAAAGGCTTTCATCCCGGCCATAAAGCCGATGTACGGGTTGATAACGCCGTAGAACTGCCCGAGCAGTACACCCGCCACCGCCGCCATCGCCGCGCCAATCACAAAGGTCAGCGCAATCACGCGATCGGTGTTAATCCCCAGCAGACTCGCCATTTTCAGGTCTTCCGCGCAGGCGCGACAGGCGCGTCCCATGCGGGAATAACGGATAAAAATGGTTAAGGCGAGCATCGCCAGGAAGGTCACAATCCAGATAACCAGCTGCATGGTGGTGATGGTGGCAGAGAAGTTTTCGCTGGCACCGACGGTCCACTGGCCGTTAAACAGACTTGGCAGCGCCACGTCGCGCGAGCCTTCAGTCAGGCTGACGTAGTTTTGCAGGAATATCGACATCCCGATGGCGGAGATCAGCGCAATCAGACGTTTGGAGCTGCGCACCGGGCGATAGGCCACGCGTTCGATGCTCCAGCCGTAGGCGCTGGCAATCACAATCGCGCCAACGAAACCGGCGGCCACCAACATCCATCCTGTATCAATGCCCATCATCATTAGCGCGGCGATGATCATAAAGGAGACATAGCTGCCAATCATATAAACCTCGCCGTGAGCGAAGTTGATCATGCCGATAATGCCGTAAACCATGGTGTAGCCGATGGCGATCAGCGCATAGGTGCTTCCCAGCGTGACGCCGTTAAACATCTGCTGCAAGAAGTAGAGAAACTGCTCGGACATAAGGAAACCTTTTCATACCCGCCCGGCATGACCGGGCGGTGGGATAATTATTTGGCGACCGACGACGACCCGTCGGCGTGCCACTGGAAGACACCAAATTCAAATCCCTTTAGATCGCCTTTCTCATCCCAGTTCAGCGGCCCTATCACGGTGTTTGCCCCGTGCGCTTTTAAATCTTTTACCAGGTCCAACGGCGCTTTGCTGCCGGTACGTTCCAGCGCGGTGGCCAGAGACTGTACGGCGGCATAGGTGATCCACACGTACGGACCGCTCGGATCTTTCTTCTGCGCCTTGAGCGCCTCTACGATAGCCTTGTTGCTCGGATCCTGGTCATAGCGTTTTGGCATCGTCACCAGCATGCCTTCACCCGCACTGCCCGCGATGTTGGACAACGAGGCATTACCCACGCCTTCCGGGCCCATGAACTGGGTTTTCATTCCGGTAGCACGCGCCTGACGCAGCATCTGGCCCATTTCCGGGTAGTAACCGCCGTAGTAAACGAAATCAATATTCTCTTTTTGCAGACGGGCAATCAGCGCGGAGAAATCTTTCTCACCTGCGGTAATCCCGTCGAAGAAGACGATATTTGCGCCGCCTTTTTTCAGGGCATCCTGTACGGAACGCGCCAGGCCTTCGCCGTACTGCTGCTTATCGTGAACAATCGCGATGCGCTGTGGCTTCACTTTTTCGAGGATGTATTTGGCCGCAGTCGGCCCCTGAGAGGAGTCCAGACCGGCGGTACGCATGATGTGCTGATAGCCACGCTGGGTCAGTTCTGGGTTCGTTGCGCCAGGGGTGATCATCAGAATGCCTTCGTCTTCATAGATATCGGACGCGGGCTGAGTCGAAGAAGAACACAGGTGGCCGATGACATATTGAATGCCATCGTTCACGATTTTGTTGGCCACGGCGACGGCCTGTTTAGGATCGCACGCATCGTCATATTCCACGCCGACCAGTTTGTCGCCTTTGATTCCGCCTTTGGCGTTGATGTCTTTGATTGCCTGACGCGCACCGTTGAACTCCATATCGCCCCATTGGGCAACCGGACCGGACATCGCACCGACAACAGCAACTTTAATCTCTTCCGCCATAGCCGACTGCGAAATCGCCAGTGCAACCATTCCCGCGATAAATGCCTTCGCGTTCCTTTTCATCTCTGAGTCCCCATTCGTGATGTCGTGTATATATTTTGTTTTATTATGGTTAAAAAGCATTCTGTACTTTTAATGCACAACACTATTTTTACCAGTGCCTTTAATGGTTTAGCGCAGTTTTTTGCTAAAAACCAGACTAAAATCTCTATTTTTCAGGCGATTAAGCAAAGATAATATTCTGAAATCAGACAGAGATAAACAAATAAAAGTGCAGTTTGCAGCATAAAATAACGGTACAAAGCGCCGAATAAATCACTACGCCTTAGGTTAAAATTCTGCTTATTTTTCGATCCCTGCGTTTTATAACCAGACATCACGCCGCTAAAAAAGTAATCACCTGGAGAATGCTTTGAAAAAGTGGAAGCCTCTGTTCAAAGAAATTGAGTACACTGCTTCACTCTTTTTGATTTGGACAAGCTGCTAATGAAACTGACTATCGTTCGTCTGGTGACCTTTAGCGACCAGGATCATATTGATCTTGGCAAAATCTGGCCGGAATATTCCCCTGCTTCACTGACCGTCGATGACACGCATCAAATCTATGCGGCCCGCTTTAACGAGCGTTTGCTGGGCGCGGTACGCGTGACGCTGAGCGGAACGGAAGGGGCATTGGATTCACTGCGCGTGCGCGACGTCACTCGCCGTCGTGGCGTGGGACAGTATCTGATTGAAGAAGTGATCCGCGAAAATCCGGGCGTAACGTCCTGGTGGATGGCGGATATCGGCGTGGAAGACCGCAGCGTGATGGCGGCATTTATGCAGGCGTTAGGGTTTACGGCGCGGGCAAATGGGTGGGAGAAGCACTAAAAGAAAGCCGGGTAGCGGCTGCGCCTTACCCGGCCTGGATTCTCCACAACATTTTCCCAAGCATTTCGTGTTGCAGGAAGGCGGCAAGTTATGAAATCCCCGGGAGCTTACATAAGTAAGTTACCGGGGTTGAATAACGCAGCCAACGCACCTGCGGCGCGAAAGGCGACGGGAAAATTATTTTGCGTCAGTCGCCGTGCCGTTGGCATGCCAGTCAAACACGCCGAACTCAAAGCCCTTCAAATCGCCCTTCGCGTCCCAGGACAGCGGCCCCATTACGGTTTCAACGGTATTCGCTTTCAGGTATTTCGCGATTTCAGCCGGATCGGCTGACTGGTTCAGACCCGCCTGCAGAGATTGCAGCGCAGCGTAAGTGGTCCACACGAACGCGCCGCTTGGATCCTGTTTCTTCGCCTTGATCGCCTCAACGATAGGTTTGTTCGCCGGAACCTGATCGTAGTTCTTCGGCTTGGTCACCAGCAGGCCTTCTGCGGATTCGCCAGCGATGTTAGACAGGGACACGTTCGCCACACCTTCTGGACCCATGAACTGAGTTTTCAGGCCAGCAGCACGTGCCTGACGCAGGATCTGGCCCATTTCCGGGTGGTAGCCACCGTAGTAAACGAAATCGATATTCTCTTTCTTCAGACGCGCCACCAGCGTGGAGAAGTCTTTCTCACCGGCAGTGATACCGTCGAAGAAGACTACGTTAGCGTTGGCTTTCTTCAGGTTATCCTGCACAGAGCGCGCCAGGCCTTCACCGTACTGCTGTTTATCATGAACAATCGCGATGCGCTTTGGCTTCACTTTTTCGACAATATATTTTGCGGCGGTTGGGCCCTGATCCGAGTCCAGACCGGTAGTACGCATCACCAGTTTATAGCCGCGCGCGGTCAGTTCCGGTGCGGTTGCTGCTGGAGTGATCATCAGAATGCCTTCGTCTTCATAGATATCAGACGCAGGCTGAGTAGAGGATGAGCACAGGTGGCCGATAACGTATTTGATACCGTCGTTGATCACTTTGTTCGCTACCGCGACCGCTTGTTTCGGGTCACAGGCATCATCATATTTTACGATCTGCAGTTTTTCGCCTTTGATTCCGCCCTTGGCATTAATGTCTGCAACCGCCTGTTCTGCGCCAGTAAATTCCTGGTCGCCGTACTGCGCTACCGGGCCGGACATTGCACCGACAACGGCCACTTTAATATCTGCCTGCGCCATCGTGCTAAATGCCAACGCGAT
Organism: Enterobacter sp.; assembly: GCA_022649305.1. GTDB lineage: Bacteria > Pseudomonadota > Gammaproteobacteria > Enterobacterales > Enterobacteriaceae > Enterobacter. The sequence continues at coordinate 21,977 of JALCNW010000056.1, read as the reverse complement.
ACATCCTGCCAGCAGCGCTTTACCCTTCATATTCATCCTGAGATTCCCCATTATTATGGTTATTTCGATTGTTGTGATGTTGTTGTGTAGCGCTTTATTTCAGTTATAGGTGTACCACTCGCGCTTTTTCAGCACACTCTGCTAAAACATACCCCATTTTTATAGTTTTGGAATAGCTAATTTGAAATGAATATATGATTGGCCCGACAGGGATTTCTGCCGGGCAGATGGCTTTAACGAGTCAGCGTCACAGAAATAATATCCAGCGCTTTACGGAATTGCGCTTCAGGGATGGTGAGCGGATAGAGAAAACGAATCACGTTGCCATAAACGCCGCAGCTCAACAGCAATAATCCTTCCTTCAGGGCGCGGTCCTGCACCTGACGGGTGAACTCCGGCGAGGGCTCGCCGGTTTGTGGATCGGTAAACTCCACCGCCACCATCGAGCCTTGCGCGCGAATATCCGCAATAAACGGGCAGTCCGATTTAGCCTTGTTCAGCACTTCCACCAGATGCTGACCGAGATGCGCAGCGCGGGTACAAAGATTTTCTTCATCAATGACCTCCAGCACCGCCAGCGCCGCCGCAATCGCCAGCGGGTTACCGGCATATGTCCCGCCGAGACCACCCGGCGCAGGGGCGTCCATCACCTCGGCCCTGCCGGAAACGGCAGACAGCGGCATTCCACCCGCCAGACTTTTCGCCATGGTGATGAGATCGGGCTTAACGTTATGGTGTTCCATAGAAAACAGTTTGCCGGTACGGGCAAAACCCGTTTGCACTTCGTCGGCAATCAGCAGGATGCCGTGGGTATCGCAAAGCGTTCGCAGCCCCTGCATAAAGTCGGCTGGCGCGATATTAAAACCGCCTTCGCCCTGAACCGGTTCAAGAATAATGGCTGCAACCTGGTCTGCCGCGATATCGGCTTTAAAAATGCGCTCCAGGCTTTTTAGCGCATCCTGCGAGCTAATGCCGTGCAGTTCGTTTGGATATGGCGCGTGATAAACCGAACCAGGGAACGGGCCGAAGCCGATTTTATAAGGAGCCACTTTGCCGGTTAGCGCCATGGTCATAAAAGTACGGCCATGGAAAGCACCGCCGAAGCTGATAAGCCCTGGGCGTTTGGTATAGGCGCGCGCAATTTTGACGGCGTTTTCGACGGCTTCTGCACCGGTTGAGAAGAACGCCGTTTTGGCAGGACCCTCGATGGGCACACGGGCGTTAATACGTTCCGCCAGCGCGATATACCCCTCGTATGGCACAATTTGATAGGCCGTATGGGTAAACGCGTGGAGTTGTTTTTCAATGGCGGCGACGACTTTGGGATGGCGATGGCCGGTATTCAGCACCGCAATCCCGGCAGCGAAGTCGATGACCTCGTTACCTTCGACGTCCCACAGCGTCGCGTTTTCAGCTTTATCAGCGTAGAAGCCGCACATCACGCCGATACCGCGCGGCGTGGCCTGCAATCGCCGTTCGTGTAATTCGTTGTTTTTCACCCTGTCCCCCTAAGATGTCGCATGCTTAGCGCATCTGTAAGTGTTTGCCAGGGGGGAGGAATTCGCCAGAGCAGGCGCTAAAAAAACAAAACCCCCAGATTTTCATCCAGGGGTTATCGGGGACTTCGCGGAAATTACGCTTCGATAGCGATGCGAAGTTTTTTCATGGCGTTCTTTTCAAGCTGACGTACACGTTCAGCGGACACGCCGTAGCGGTCGGCCAACTCCTGTAGCGTGGACTTATTATCTTCGTCCAGCCAGCGAGCGCGAATAATCGCCTGGCTGCGCTCGTCGAGACCTTCCATCGCGTGAGTCAGTTTGTTGGCGGCCTGATCTTCCCAGTTGTCTTCTTCAATGCCTTCAGCAAAGTTAGACGTTTTATCCTGGAGATACAGTACCGGTGCCATTGGATGGCCATCCTGCGCGTCGTCGTCGGAAGACATATCAAACGTCATGTCCTGCGCGGCCATACGGGATTCCATCTCAAGCACATCTTTGCTGGATACACCCAGCTCGCGCGCCACCATTTCGACTTCATCCTGATTGAACCAGCCCAGACGCTGCTTGGCTTTACGCAGGTTGAAGAACAGTTTGCGCTGCGCTTTGGTCGTAGCGACTTTCACAATACGCCAGTTACGCAGGACGTATTCGTGAATTTCAGCTTTAATCCAGTGCACGGCGAAGGAGACCAGACGCACACCCACTTCTGGGTTGAAGCGACGTACTGCCTTCATCAGGCCGATGTTGCCTTCCTGAATCAAGTCCGCCTGCGGCAGGCCGTAGCCCGAATAATTACGAGCAACGTGAACAACAAAGCGCAGGTGAGACAGGATCAGCGTTTTTGCTGCTTCCAGATCGCCCTGGTAATGCAGCTTTTCAGCAAGCTCCTTTTCTTCCTCGGCCGTCAACATAGGCCAGGTGTTAGCAGCCCGGATATACGATTCCAGATTACCAATAGGGGCTAAGGCTAAAGTTTGCATTTCTTTGGTCATTCATTCCTCTCAATTAATTCTCTTCTGGTCCAGGTTATCCCCATCAGGCAACAACCATGCCAAAGCATTTGAGCAACGAGAATATCATTCACACTTTTATCAGACAGTGATTTTATCCACAAGTTCCAGGTGCAACAGTGAACAAATTACGCACAAAATGTGACACGGAGATGGTTCTGCGAGGGAGAGACAACAGGGATCTCTTTCCCTGCAGAGCGACGTACTCATTGCAGGGAAAGATTATATCAGAAAATTTTTATTGGGGAGTAAAGTGGCGTAAATGTTGTACCGTGGCAAGCCAGGCGGCGATCCAGCCGATCATCGAACAAACCAGCAGCAACAGCAGGCACTCATCAAAAGCTAAGCCACTGATATCAAACTTAGTTCCGAAAACCTGTGCCACTTCGGTCACGGCAGATGAAAGCCGCATCACCAAAATTTCTGACAAAATTAGTGAAAGAAATGCACCGGAAAAACCAAGCAATGCGCCGCCGTAAAGGAACGGACGCAGGATGAATCCATCCGTCGCACCAATCAATTTCTGCACGTTAATGCTATCGCGACGCGAAAAGATGCTCAGACGCACGCTGTTACCGATGACGAGGAACACCGCCGCCACCATCAGCACGCCGATCATGGCCGCAACGCGCCCTACCAGCCCGGTCAGGGAGGCCAGACGAGCAAACCAGCTGTCATCCATCCGCACTTCATCAATACCATTTACACGGCTGATGCGGTCACGCAGGGTATTGAGCGATTCTGTCCCCTGAAAATCGAGCTTCGGGATTACTACCGCCACGGCGGGCAGCGGGTTCTCTTCCAGCATATCCAGCGCGCCGCCAAAGCCGGACCAGTTGCGGAATTCGCCCAGCGCTTCGTCGCGCGACAAATAGTTAACCTTTTCCACGCCCTGCTCGGACTGGAGTTGCCCGACAACCTGTGCCGCCGCATTGTCGTCCAGCGCTTTATCCAGATACACCGTAATCTGCGGGGATGGATAATATTGCGAAGCCGCCTGGTTAACGTTTTTGTAGACCATGTAACACACGCTCGGTAGCGTCAGCGAGATGGCGATAACCATCACCGTCAGGAACGTCGCCAGCGGTTTACTTTTCAGGTCTTGCACAGCGCCATGAAAGGCGTAGCGCACCTGTTCGTTAAAGACGTTGGTTTTACGCGAATTCGGCTTTGTTGTCGGCTTTGCACGCTTTGGTGCATTACGATTGCCATCCCCGCCCTGCGGCTTACGGAACCGATCGAAACGATTACCGAACTGCCGAATCTGGTTTATTGCATCACGCTTATTCACTCAGGCCTCCGTGCAAATGACCGTCGCTCAGGGACAGCATGCGGTACGAACGACGGGAGATAAGCCCGATATCGTGCGTTGCCATCAATACGGTTACCCCTACGCGGTTAAATTCCTCAAACAGACGCAAAATCCCTTCAGAAAGCGCATCGTCCAGGTTACCGGTCGGTTCATCTGCCAGCAGTACGGCGGGTTTGTTCACCACCGCACGGGCAATACCCACACGCTGCTGTTCACCGCCGGAGAGCTGAATCGGGAAGTTCCTCGCTTTGTCCAGCAATCCAACTTTGTCTAATGCCGCCGACACGCGACGACGAATATCATCATAGCTGGCTCCCGCGATAATCAGCGGGATGGCCACGTTATCAAATACGGTGCGATCCATCAGCAGGTGGTGATCCTGGAAAATCATGCCGATCTGGCGACGTAAAAACGGCACCTCGCGGTTTTTCAGGCGGCTAATGTCATGGCCGCCAAACAAGATTTTCCCGGCACTTGGCCGCTCGATCCCACAGATAAGCTTGAGCAGGGTACTTTTCCCCGCGCCAGAGTGGCCGGTCAGAAATGCCATCTCGCCTGGCTTCAGGTGGAATGTGACCCCCTGTAGCGCTTGTCTCCCACCGAGATAGGCCTTGCTGACATGTTCAAAGCGAATCATTGTTAATCCTCTCGGGCAAAAAGTGCCTCAATAAAGTCGCCCGCATTAAACGGACGTAAATCCTCGATACGTTCGCCGACACCAATGTAGCGAATAGGAATACTGAACTGATCCGCAATAGAGAAAATCACCCCGCCTTTGGCGGTGCCGTCCAGTTTGGTCAACGTAATGCCGGTCAATCCAACCGCTTCATTGAACAGCTTCGCCTGGCTAACGGCGTTCTGCCCGGTGCTGGCGTCTAGCGTCAGCATAACTTCATGTGGTGCATCTTCGTCCAGTTTCTTCATCACACGGACGATTTTCTTTAATTCTTCCATCAGGTGCGATTTGTTCTGCAAACGCCCTGCGGTATCAGCAATTAGCACATCCACGTTACGCGCCTTCGCCGCCTGAATGGCATCGAAGATAACGGAAGCGGAATCCGCGCCAGTGTGCTGGGCAATTACAGGAATATTGTTTCGCTGTCCCCAAACTTGCAACTGCTCAACCGCTGCTGCACGGAAGGTATCCCCCGCCGCTAACATCACCGATTTGCCCTGCTGCTCAAACTGACGCGCCATTTTGCCGATCGTGGTGGTTTTACCTACGCCGTTCACACCCACCATTAGAATAACAAAGGGTGTTTTGCCTTCAATATTAAGCGGTTCATCAACTTTTGCGAGAATTTCGCCCATCTCTTCTTTCAGCAGACCGTACAACGCTTCGGCGTCACGCAGCTGTTTGCGGCTCGCGCCTTCCGTCAGGTTGTTGATGATTTTACGGGTAGTGTCCATTCCCACGTCGGCGATCAGCAGCTGTTCTTCCAGCTCTTCAAACAGATCATCGTCGATTTTTTTACCACGGAACAGACTGATAAATCCGGAACCGAGGTTTTCTTTGGTTTTAAGCAGGCTGCGCTTCAGGCGTGCGAAGAAACCTTCTTTGGTTGGTTTTTCCTGTTCCTGAGCAATTTCCTCAACGGGTTCTTCAACCCGTTCTTCAATGTCTTCCACCGGAACGACAATAACCGCTTCTTCTGCGGCCACGGCGGCAAGCGCCTGTGCTTCCAGTTCGTCGTCAGAGACCGGTTCTTCTTCAATCTCTTCCGGCAGCGGCAGTTCTTCGTGCTCGACTACCGCTTGCGGCGCTTCTTCGACAACCGTCTCGATAATCTCTTCAACGACAACAGGCTCAGGCTCGATCGGCAACGGCTTCTCGCTTTCCTGTACCTGTTCGGTGACCTCGACCACCTCTTCGGCAAAGGCTTCCGTCTCGGCTTTACTGTGCGTTGGTTCTTCGGCTTCTACTTCCGCCACGGTTTCAACAGGTGTTTCTGGCTGAAGCGGTTCTTCAACTACCTGTTGTTCTTCAGTTTTTTGTTCTGTCTCTTGCTCTTTTTCACCAAAGCCCAACCAGGAAAAGAAGCCACGTTTTTTTTGTTTTGCCATCTGCGACTACACCCCTTGCGGTTAATTTCTGGCGCTATATACATGGAAGCTATAAAAATGATGAAATAGTCTAACACTTTACTTAAATGACATCACCGCCTGGAATCGCAGGCCAATTGTTAGCAGAGCTTTCCAGAAATGAAGAAAACTAACCGCCAGGCCGGACAAATTCGCATTATCGGCGGCCAATGGCGTGGCCGGAAATTACCGGTGCCGGATAGTCCCGGTTTGCGCCCCACGACAGACCGCGTACGAGAGACGCTTTTTAACTGGCTGGCTCCGTCAATGGTAGACGCGACATGCCTGGACTGCTTCGCCGGAAGCGGGGCATTGGGCATTGAAGCGCTGTCGCGTTATGCCGCCAGCGCCACGCTGCTGGAGATGGAACGCAGCGTCGCCCAGCAGTTACAGCAAAACCTCACTACGCTAAAAGCGACGAATGCCAAAGTGGTCAATACCAATACGCTCGCGTTTCTGGCAAAGACTGGCACGCCGCACAACGTGGTGTTTATCGATCCCCCGTTCCGTAAAGGGCTACTGGAAGAGACGTTAACGCTGCTTGAAAATAATGGCTGGCTGGCCGATGACGCTCTGATTTACATCGAAAGCGAAGTCGAGAACGGTCTGCCGCCAGTGCCACTACACTGGGATCTGCATCGTGAGCAGGTTGCGGGTCAGGTGGCCTATCGTTTATATCACCGTGAAGTACAAGGAGAGTCTCATGCCGATACTGATTAATGTTGGACGCTTGCTGATGTTGGGGGTTTGGGCCTTTTTGATCCTGAACCTGGTGCATCCGTTCCCGCGCCCGATGAACATTTTTGTTAACGTGGCGCTGATTTTCACCTCATTTATGCATGCCCTGCAAATGGTGATGCTGAAATCAGGCTTGCCGAAAGACGGCCCGCCGATGACCGGCTGGCAGCAGTTGCGCGTGTTTATTTTTGGCGTGTTTGAAATGCTGGTATGGATGAAGAAATTTAAAGCGCAGGCGAAGAAGTAACGAGCACGCTTTTACCCGGTGACGCTGCGCTTACCGGGCCTACAACACCGTAGGCCGGGCAAACGCAGTGCCGCCCGGCAGATTACGGCTCCACGCTAAACGCCTCAAAGCGCGACCCTTTGTAACTCAACATTCCCTTATCCCCCACCGTTAACTGATGGTAACGCGCCTCGTCGAGGCGGAACGTCATCTCTAGCCCGCCGTTCTCCGGCTTAAAGCTTGCTTCGTAGCGCATAGCGGTTCCGGCGGGTGTGACCTGCTGCTGGCGAGAACGACGATCGTTAAGCGGTTTTTCACGTTTGTTACTCACCACCACCCGCTTTTGCTGTAACGGCGCGGCGTCGTTATCGGCTTTTACGCGACGCTGATTCACAAAACGAAAGGACGCAGCGACAACGATAATCACCACCACGATAATGAAAAATAGCGGCATCTTGCTCATTATTAAATCTCATCAGATTATGCGGAAATCAGGATACCTTGCTCGATCCAGCATTGCCAAACGTCGGTCCACGTCACTACACTGAATCAGAGAATGTTTATTCAAAAATAACAGATACAGGGAGTTAATATGCTTTGGTCATTCATCGCTGTCTGTTTTTCCGCATGGCTCTACGTCGATGCGTCATACCGTGGGCCGACATGGCAGCGCTGGCTGTTTAAGCCGGTCACCCTGTTACTGTTGCTGCTGCTTGCCTGGCAAGCGCCGATGTTCAATGCCGTCAGTTACCTGGTGCTGGCAGGTCTTTGCGCGTCGTTAATCGGTGACGCCCTAACGCTACTCCCGCGCCAGCGTATTCTGTACGCAGTAGGGGCATTTTTCCTTTCGCACCTGCTCTACACCATCTACTTTGCCAGCCAGATGACGCTCTCCTTGTTCTGGCCATTGCCGCTCATACTGCTGGTGATTGGCGCATTGTTGATCGCGGTTGTCTGGACGCGGCTTGAAGAGATGCGTTGGCCAGTCTGTACGTTTATCGCCATGACGCTGGTGATGGTTTGGCTGGCGGGTGAACTGTGGTTCTTCCGTCCCACCGCGCCGGCAATGTCAGCGTTCTTTGGGGCCACGCTGCTCCTGCTGGGGAATATCGTCTGGCTGGGTAGCCATTATCGTCGTCGCTTCCGCGCGGATAACGCTATCGCCGCCGCCTGCTACTTCGCCGGTCACTTCCTGATTGTGCGTTCGCTGTATATTTAAAAGCGCTTGACTCTGGAGTCGACTCCAGAGTGTATGCTGCGGTTAATGAGAAAATTATCATTGACCGGAGACTGCCATGTCGACTCCAGAAACACCTAAAAAAGTTCCACAATTTTCGGCACTTAAGCTCAGTCCTGCGCCGGTAAAAGATGACTGCTGCTGCGATAGCGGCTGTGAAGCACCCGATACCCTCGCGTTGCCCGATCGTGGCGAACGCTTCACCTGGGTCGTCAACGGGATGGACTGCGCGGCCTGTGCGCGCAAAGTCGAAAATGCCGTGAAGCAGGTATCGGGCGTCAACCACGTTCAGGTGCTATTCGCCACCGAGAAACTGCTGGTAACCGCGGACAACGACGTCAGCGCCCAGGTCGAAGCAGCGGTAACCAAAGCGGGCTATTCCCTGCGCGGTGAAAGTGCGCCCGTCGAAAAAACCTCTCCCCTACGGGAAAACCTGCCGCTCATCACCCTGATTATCATGATGGCCCTGAGCTGGGGGCTGGAACAGATTAACCATCCGCTTGGCAATCTGGCCTTTATTGCCACCACGCTGGTCGGGCTTTTCCCCATCGCGCGTCAGGCATTGCGCCTGATAAAAAGCGGCAGCTGGTTTGCCATTGAAACGCTGATGAGCGTGGCAGCCATCGGCGCGCTGTTTATTGGTGCGACGGCAGAAGCCGCGATGGTGCTGCTGCTGTTCTTAATCGGCGAACGCCTTGAAGGATGGGCGGCGAGCCGCGCGCGCAAAGGGGTGAGCGCCCTGATGGCGCTCAAACCAGAAACCGCCACGCAGGTGTTCGACGGTGAGCGCAAAACGGTGGCGATCAATACCCTGCGCCCTGGCGATGTCATTGAAGTGTCTGCCGGTGGCCGTTTACCTGCTGATGGCGTGTTGCTGACCGCCACCGCCAGCTTTGATGAAAGCGCCCTGACCGGCGAGTCTATCCCGGTCGAGCGTGAAGCAGGTGAGAAAGTGCCAGCTGGCGCGACCAGCGTCGATCGTCTGGTGCAGTTGAAGGTGCTGTCCGAGCCGGGCGATAGCGCCATCGACCGTATCCTGAAGCTGATTGAAGAAGCCGAAGAACGCCGCGCGCCGGTCGAGCGTTTTATCGATCGCTTTAGCCGGATCTACACCCCCGTGATTATGCTGATTGCTCTGCTGGTTGCCGTCGCCCCGCCGCTCTTCTTTGCCGCTTCGTGGGAAGAGTGGATCTACAAAGGCCTGACGCTGCTGCTGATCGGCTGTCCGTGTGCGCTGGTGATCTCCACCCCGGCGGCCATCACCTCTGGCCTGGCCGCCGCCGCGCGTCACGGCGCGTTGATTAAAGGCGGCGCAGCGCTGGAACAGCTCAGCCAGGTGCAGCAGGTGGCGTTCGATAAAACCGGGACGCTGACCGTTGGCAAACCGCAGGTCACGGGCGTTTACCCGCGTGACAGTAGTGAAGAAGCGCTGCTGGTGCTGGCGGCAGCAGTTGAACAAGGTTCCACCCACCCGCTTGCGCAGGCTGTGGTCCGTGAGGCGCAAAACCGAGGCATCGCGATTCCTCAAGCCTCCTCCCAGCGGGCGCTGATGGGATCGGGTATTGAAGCCATCGTTGACGGCAAAAGAGTGCTGATTTGTGCCGCCGACAAATTCCCCGGCGACGAGTTTAAGCAGCAGATCCGTGAGCAGGAAGAAGCCGGGCAAACGGTCGTGCTGGTGGCGCTGGAGGATGTGGCATTGGGCATCCTGACGCTGCGCGACACCCTGCGACCAGACGCGCGCGAAGCCGTCGATGCATTGCATCAGTTGGGTATTCAGGGCGTAATCCTGACCGGCGATAACCCGCGTGCCGCGGCTGCGATTGCTACGGAACTGGGTCTGGAGTTTAAAGCCGGACTGCTGCCAGCCGATAAAGTGAAAGCCGTTACCGAGCTGAACACGCAGTCGCCGCTGGCGATGGTGGGCGACGGGATTAACGATGCCCCAGCCATGAAGGCGGCGACGATTGGCATTGCGATGGGCAGCGGCACCGACGTGGCGCTGGAAACTGCCGACGCGGCGCTGACGCATAACCGTCTAACCGGGCTGGCGCAAATGATACGCCTGGCTCGCGCGACCCGCGCCAATATTCGCCAGAACATTGGCATCGCGCTGGGGTTGAAAGGGATATTCCTGGTGACCACCCTGCTCGGGATCACCGGACTGTGGTTGGCCGTGCTGGCCGACACCGGCGCGACGGTGCTGGTGACGGCCAATGCCCTGAGATTGTTGCGAAGAAGGTAAAACACCAGGGCGGCGGCGATTGAGCCGCATGCTCCCCTCACCCTAACCCTCTCCCCAAAGGGGCGAGGGGACTGTTTCGTGCAAAAATTAGACTGGGCAACCCTTAGTCTTTAGGGAGAAAAACACTTACTGCATCCCCAGTACTCCCGGCAGCCACAGCGAGATCGCCGGGATATAGGTCACCATTCCCAACACCACCAGCAGCATGGCGTAAAACGGTAGCATGGCGCGCACCACGGTTTCGATACGCTGCTTGCTCACCGCACTGGCGACAAACAGTACCGAACCGACCGGCGGCGTAATGAGCCCGATCCCCAGGTTCACCATCATGATCATCCCAAAATGCACCGGATCAATACCCAGCGAATTGGTCACTGGCAGCAGCACTGGCGTCAGGATCAGGATAAGCGGCGCCATGTCCATCAGCGTACCAATCAGCAGTAGCATGATGTTGAGATACATCAGGATCACGTACTTGTTATCCGACAGCGAAGTGAAGAACTCGGTGATCCGCGTCGGAAGCTGCATGTAGGTCATCACCGCGCCAAACGCCGCCGCAAAGCCAATCAGGATCATCACGATCGTGACCGTCTTCACCGTGCGGCACATCAGCTTCGGCAGCTCTTTCCATTTGTAGTCGCGATAGATAAACATGGTGACGAAAAACGCCCACAGGCAGGCGACGGCTGCCGACTCGGTGGCGGTAAATATTCCCGACAAAATGCCGCCAAGAATAATCACCACCGTCAAAAGGCCCCACAGCGCATCGAAGAAAATCCTCACCGCCTGCTTGAACGGGATTTTTTCACCTTTCGGATAACCGCGCTTGTGGGCAAACCCGAGGCACAGAATCATCAGGCAAAATCCCAGCAGCAGACCCGGCAACACGCCAGCGATAAACAGCGTGGCGATAGAGACCGTCCCGCCCGCCGCCAGCGAGTAAATCACCGAGTTATGGCTGGGAGGAATCAAAATCGCCTGCACCGACCCGCTGGCCGTCACCGCCGCCGCATACTCGCGCGGATAGCCCTTTTTCTCCATCTCCGGGATCATCACGCTGCCAATGGAGGCGGTATCCGCCACCGACGAGCCTGAAATTGCGCCGAAAAAGGTCGATGCCACGATATTCACCAGCGACAGCCCGCCACGGATAAAACCAACGAAAATATAGGCGAAGTTCACCAATCGTCGCGCAATTCCCCCTTCCGCCATAATCGCTCCCGCCAGGATAAAGAACGGGATCGCCAGCAGAGTAAACTTGTTCACCCCGCTGGTGATTTGGATCATTAGCGCTTCCAGCGGCAAATCAATCCATAGCGCTCCGGCGACCGCACTCAGGCCGACGGCAAACGCCACCGGCATTCCCAGCGCCAGCAAAATGGCGAGGGTGAAGAGCAAAATAAAAGCATCCATGGTTCACCCCTTAACTGTGATTGCCGATCAGCACGACCGGACGATTTTCCTGCGAGCCAAACAGCAGGCGCTCAATAACAAACAGGATCAGAATGGCCGACCCTACCGGCAGCGGCAGATAGCTTTCACCCGAGGTCAAAATCGGGAATTCGGCGACGGGCTGCTCCCACAGTTCGATACACAGCAACAGGCTGTACCAGAAGATGAGCCCGGAGATCAGCAGCATCAGCAGATCTACCGCCCGGGCACACAGCTTTTTGAGCACCTCCGGCAGCCTGTCAGTGAGCATATTCACCGCAATATGCGAGCCCGCGCGATAGCCCACCGCCGCGCCGATAAAGGTGAAGGTCACCATGCAGATAATGGCAATCGGCTCCGGCCAGGACTCACCGCGATTGAGCACGTAGCGCGAGAAAATGCCAATCGGGATAACGATGGTCATGATGAGCAGCGACACACCCGCCACGCCCATAGCGAACAGGTACAGACGGTCCATCCACTTCAGGTAGAGTTCGGACATACGTTCTCCGGTTTACTGGACGTCAGCGATGGCTTTCATCAGTTCCTGGTGCTTGTCGCCGTACTGGGCGCGCACCGGTTCTGTGGCTTTGATAAACACCGTTTTATCGATGTCGTGGAACTGCACGCCGCCCGCTTTCATTTTCTCCAGCGCCTGCTGGTTGTAGGCATCCCACAGTTTGCGTTGCTCAAACTGCGCTTCGCGCGCCAGGGTTTTGATTTTTTGCTGGTCTTCCGGGCTGAGCTTGTCCCATTTCACTTTGGAATAGAGCAGCATTTCCGGGGTGATGAAGTGACCGCTGAGGGTGTAGTTTTTGGCGATCGGCATGTAGTTGTGGGCGATAAACGTCGGCGGGTTATTCTCTGCGCCGTCAATGACCCCGGTTTGCATCCCGCTATACACTTCGCTCACGCCCATGGCGACAGAGTTAGCGCCCATGTCTTTCAGCGTTGCCAGCGCGACCGGGCTACCCTGCACGCGGATTTTCATCCCTTTCAAATCTTCCGGTTTCACCACCGGGTTCTTGGTGATTAAGTTGCGCGTGCCGGAGTCCATCCAGCCGAGGAACACCAGGCGTGATTTGGGGTTCGCGGTCAGCTTTTCGCCAATCGATTTGCCGATATCGCCGTCGATAACTTTGTGCATATGGTCTTCATCGCGGAAGACGTAGGGCAAAGTGAACACTTCGATGTCCGGGAGGATGGCCGCGACCGGGGCCATGGAGACGCGAATGATGTCGATTGCCCCCATCTGCGCCTGCTCGATCATCTGTTTTTCGTCACCGAGCACGCCGCCGGGGAAGACTTTAATCTCCATCTTGCCGTCGGTTTGTTGTTTCAGCTTTTCACCCATGTTCTGCACGGCAATCACGTTGGGATAGCCTTCAGGATGGACGTCGGCAGCTTTGATGGTTTGGGCAGAAACGGATGCAGCAAAAGCAGACAGACACAGAACGGCCAGTAACGGCTTGAGGGTCGTTTTCATCGAGTCAACTCCAGGGTAGTGAGAGTAAGCGTTAAAACGTTGTTTTAGTTTTACGCTTAAAAACTAGACTACGGTCTGGAATGCGGAGGTGAAGCGCCTCACAAAAAGCGCTAAATTATGAAACGATGGTTTGAATTCGTAGTTCCGATCACGTCAGAAGGTTTATTGACCCTTGCGCAGCAAATAGCGATACGGCAAAGCAGCCGTCTCTTGCGCCACCAGTTCATGCTCCATGAAGGTGCAAAAACCGGGGATATCGCGCGTAGTAGCGGGATCGTCGGCAATGATTAACAGGGTTTCGCCGGTTTGCATCGTGCGCACGGTTTTGCGCACCATCATCACCGGCTCCGGGCAGCGGAGGCCTTGAGCATCAAGGGTGTGGTCTGGGCTGGAGAACAGATCGGTCATTTTCTTCTCGTTCAAATCAAAAACGGCTGTAGTTTACGCCGCCTTCCTCCCAAAGCAAACCAGGTTAACGATTGCGTGAAAATTAGCCGTTGCATTGTGCAGTCAAAGCAGTATCATGCGGCGGCTTTATTGGGTTCCCTCACCCCAAATATTAATCAAAAAGGTCACAATATGACGCAGTTCTCTCAATCGCAGCGCGTAAAAGCGTTGTTCTGGCTATCGCTTTTTCATCTGCTGGTGATCACCTCCAGTAACTACCTGGTGCAGCTACCGATCTCGATTTTCGGTTTTCATACCACCTGGGGCGCGTTTAGCTTTCCGTTTATCTTCCTTGCTACCGATTTAACCGTGCGCATCTTTGGCGCGCCGCTGGCCCGTCGCATTATTTTTGCGGTGATGCTGCCTGCGCTGTTCATTTCTTACGTGATTTCGTCCCTGTTTTATATGGGAAGCTGGCAGGGCTTTGAGGCGCTTCTGCACTTCAACCTGTTCGTCGCCCGTATCGCCGCCGCCAGCTTTATGGCGTATGCCTTAGGGCAGATCCTCGACGTTCACGTGTTCAACCGCCTGCGTCAGAATCATCGCTGGTGGATGGCACCGACCGCCTCTACGCTGTTTGGCAACGTGAGCGATACGCTGGCCTTCTTCTTCATCGCCTTCTGGCGAAGCCCAGACGCATTTATGGCAGCACACTGGATGGAAATCGCGCTGGTGGATTACGGCTTTAAAGTGCTTATCAGCATCGTGTTCTTCCTGCCGATGTACGGCGTTTTGCTGAATATGCTGCTGAAAAGGCTGGCAGATAAATCTGAAATCTCGGCATTGCAGGCAGGTTAAGGGTTCGCTTTAGCAGTTGTGATAAGATGGATGAATGAGCCGTTATGGCCGTTTATCGAAAGGAAGATGTCAATGCGCAATCTGGTTAAATATGTCGGGATTGGCCTGCTGGTAGTGGGGCTTGCGGCCTGTGATAACAGCGACACAAAAGCACCTGCTCAGGGCGCGTCTGCTGAAAGCAATGCCACCGGTCAGCCGGTCAATCTGATGGATGGAAAACTCAGTTTCTCACTGCCTGCGGATATGACCGATCAGAGCGGTAAGCTGGGAACTCAGGCGAACAATATGCACGTCTATTCCGACGCCACCGGGCAGAAAGCGGTGATTGTGATTGTCGGTGACGACTCCAGCGAAGAGCTGGCGGTACTGGCGAAACGTCTGGAAGATCAGCAGCGTAGCCGTGACCCACAACTGCAAGTTGTCACCAACAAATCTATCGAGTTGAAAGGCCACACCCTGCAGCAGCTGGACAGCATTATCTCTGCTAAAGGCCAGACCGCTTATTCCTCCGTGGTACTCGGTAAAGTGGATGGCAAATTGCTGACCCTGCAAATTACGCTGCCTGCCGACGATCAGCAGAAAGCGCAAACGACCGCAGAAAATATTATCAATACCCTCGTGATTCAGTAATTTTCATCACGATTCTACGGCCTCCGCCGCTTGCGCCGGGGGCCGTTTTTTTAACCGCCACGTCAACAGTAACGCCACCCCGACCAGCCCTGCGGCAGCCAGATAAATAACCGGAACGCCCGCCCACGCCATCACCAGCCCCGCCAGCGGCCCGGTGATACCCAATGACATATCCATAAACACCGTATAGGTCGCCAGCGCCGATCCCTGATTTTGCTGCGGCACCGCTTTCACCGCCACCACGCCGAGCGCCGGGAACACCAGCGAGAAACCTGCGCCTGCCAAAAAGACGCCCACTTTAGCCACCCAAGGTTCACCAGCAATGCCGGTCAGCAGCAGGCCGACAATCTCTACGGCAAAGCAGATCATCGCCACGTTAAGTCCGCCAAGGCGGTTGATTCCGTTCGGGAACAAAAGCCGCGCGCCCACAAACGCACAGCTGAACAGCGTCAGCGCGAACGCCGCGCCATCCCAACCTTTGGCGTCATAGAACAGTGTGATAAAGGTGGCGATCACGCCAAACCCCGCCGAGGCCAGCGCGAGCGCCATGCCATAGGGCCATACTTTTCCCAGCACCGCCCGAAACGGTAACGGTTTGCCTTTGCTGGCCTTCACTTTTGGGCGCGGCAGGGCGAGTAAAATGGCCAGCAGCGCGACGACCATAATCGTTATCGCCAGCCCGTATAGCCCGCCGTAGGCATAACACACCACGCCAAGCGGTGCGCCGAGCGCCATCGCGCCGTACGTCACAATACCGTTCCAGGAGATCACCCTGCCGATATGCGGCGCGCCTACCACGCCCACGCCCCACAGCGTCGAACCTGTCCCCGCCAGGCTTTGCCCAATCCCCAGAATCACGCGCCCAAGGCACAGCAGCGCCAGGCTGATTAACGGCCAACCGCTGGTCGCCGCGGCCATCAGGTAGCTCAGCCCACTGAGGAAGCAGCCACACAACCCGACCACCACAATACTTTTCGGCCCAAAAAGATCCGCATAACGCCCGGACTGCGGGCGGCTCAGCAGCGTGGCGAAGTATTGCAGGCTGATAACCAACCCCGCCCAAAAAGCGCTATACCCCATCACGTCATGAACGTATCCCGGCAATACCGCCAACGGCAAACCGATCGTGAGGTAGCTTGCGAAATTAAACATGACGACGGAAACAATGCGCAGATTAAGGCGCACACCGCTGAGCGCTGGCTCGGCGTTGGGAACGGGCATGAGGTTCTACCTGGATTTTTGCAACAGTGTTTCACTATTACCACGTCGCGCCGTGAAAATCAGCAGCGACTTTCAGATTATCAACCCAGACGGCAGGCACAGAGCGCACTACACTTAGACGCAACACAACAAAAGGAATTCGTATGACATCCTCTCAGCCCGACAAAGCGGGTCTACACATTCTGCTTAAACTCGCCTGTCTGGTGGTGATCCTCGCCGGTATTCATTCCGCAGCGGATATCATTGTTCAGCTCTTGCTGGCGCTCTTTTTTGCCATCGTGCTGAATCCTCTGGTGACCTGGTTTATCCGCCGAGGAGTAAAAAGGCCCGTCGCGATCACCATCGTGGTGCTGGTGATGTTAGTGGTCCTCACCGCGCTGTTTGGCGTGCTGGCGGCGTCTCTGAGCGAATTTTCCACCATGCTGCCGAAGTACAATAAGGAGCTGACGCGCAAGGTGCTGGATTTACAAGAGATGCTCCCTTTCCTCAATCTGCATATGTCACCCGAACGCATGCTGCAACGCATGGATTCAGAAAAGATAATGACCTTCGCTACCACCCTGATGACCGGGCTTTCCGGCGCGATGGCCAGTATTTTGCTGCTGGTGATGACCGTCGTCTTTATGCTGTTTGAAGTGCGCCACGTGCCGTATAAGCTGCGCTTTGCCTTGAATAACCCGCAGATCCATATTGCTGGTCTGCACCGTGCGCTGAAGGGTGTCTCTAAGTACCTGGCCCTCAAAACGTTGCTGAGCTTGTGGACCGGGGTGATTATCTGGCTGGGCCTGACGCTGATGGGCATACAGTTTGCCCTGATGTGGGGCGTGCTGGCGTTTCTGCTGAACTACGTGCCCAACATCGGCGCGGTGCTTTCGGCCGTACCGCCGATGATCCAGGCGTTCCTGTTCAACGGTTTCTACGAATGTATGCTGGTCGGCGCGCTGTTCCTGGTCGTGCATATGGTGCTGGGCAATATCCTTGAGCCACGGATGATGGGCCATCGGCTGGGAATGTCGACGCTGGTGGTGTTCCTGTCATTGCTGGTCTGGGGATGGCTGCTGGGGCCGGTGGGTATGTTGCTGTCCGTACCGCTCACCAGCGTGTGTAAAATCTGGATGGAAACCACCAAGGGTGGCAGCAAACTGGCGATTTTACTCGGACCAGGCCGACCCAAAAGCCGACTGCCGGGATAAGCATGAACTCGCCCATCCTTATCCTTTTTTCAGAAAACCGGATGAGCAATGTGGCGCGTTAAAATATATGATGGGAGATGTCCGCCAGAAGGTGTAAAGCAATGACTTCGCATTTGGCGACATCAACACCTCCATTATCATCAAACGCTGAGCTTAACTATGTACCAGTTTATACTGGGAAAAATCTCGACCCTGAGCGCTGGGCCATTGGCTTTAGCGTATACAGAACAAGCACCACAGGGTGCCAGACGTGCCGCCTGGCTGGCGGGACGGACGCTGCTCGCCCATGCTTTATCGCCCTCTCCCTTGCCTGAAATCGTATTTGGCGAACAGGGTAAACCTGCGTTTGCAGACGCCCACCCGTTCTGGTTTAACCTGAGCCATAGCGGTGACGATATTGCGTTATTGATCAGCGATGAAGGTGAAGTAGGCTGCGATATTGAAGTGGTGCGCCCGCGTGATAACTGGCAAGCGCTGGCTAACGCGGTCTTCAGCGTGGCGGAACATCATGAGCTGGAACGCGAAACGCCGGAGGAAAAACTGTCGGCGTTTTGGCGGATCTGGACGCGCAAAGAGGCCATCGTCAAACAGCGCGGCGGCAGCGCCTGGCAGATAGTCAGCGTTGACAGTGCCGCCACGCAGCTGCATTCAGTCAGCCATTTATCGCTTGGTTCGCTGAGCCTGGCGGTATGTACGCCGACCCGGTTTGCGCTCACCGCCGACGCGATTCTGTCGGCAGAAATATCACCCGAACCCCAAGCACGATAAAACAGACCCCGGCCAGACCCTGCCATGAAAAGCTATCGCTGCTGCCGGGCAGGATCAGCGCCGCACCCCACACCAGAATGTAGCTTAAGCTCAGCAGGGCATACGCTTTGCTGAGCGCAAGATGGTGCAGGGCCAGATACCAGCATCCCATTGAAACGACGTAGCCTGCCAGGCCCAGCGCCAGCGCGCCCGTACCCGGAGCCACATCTTTCAGCGCCACCAGCAGCGTCAGCGGGTCCGTCACAGGAGGCAGATTCACCATCGCGTGACGCAGCAGCAGTTGCGCCACGCTGACCAGCAACACGCTGCATAACGCCCACGCCACCCCTTTCACAGACTGCCTCCCAGCAACACGATACCTATCATGATAAAACCGACGCCCAGCCAATGATGGCGAGCGACGCGCTCGCCCCAGAAGGCTTTTGCCGCCAGCGTAACCCAGACAAAATTAAGACTGAGCATGGGATACGCAATCCCTACCGGCACGCGTTGCAGCACCATCAGCCACAGCACCATGCCGCTACCCAGCGCCAGCAGCGCTAACCCCAGCCAAAATGCAACGTGCAGGCGTCGCCGACCGTTACGCGCCGGGCGTGTCGCTTGTTTCTGGCACAGTTGCCCGAGACAGCTCAGCACACTTGCCAAAACCAGCCATAACCAGGTCATCATTGTGGCAAATACTGCAAGTAGGCCAAACGACCCTGAACGTACATGCTATCGGGCTTCGGCAGTTGCGCACGTTCAATATCATCGTTTTTCGACAGCAGGATAACCAAAGAGACCCTGCCCTGTTGGCGATGTTCGGCAAGCCAGTCGCTCAGTTCACCTTTATCGACGAAACGCCCCTGCGCGTCCGGGAAATTAAGTCCGTATTTCAGTTCACCGGTTTGACCGAACAGAATGATATCGTCGCGCTTCAGTTCCCACGCCAGAGCAGAAGCCACACCGACGTTGTTTGCCAACACGTATCGGCTGTTTTCCAGCGGATCGCGTACGGTATCAACCAGACTCTGAGGCTGTTTGGAATCCACCACCCGGTTCGGTACCGCAAACCCTATCAGCATCGCCACTCCCAGCGGGCACAATGCCGCCAGCCACCAGCGCTGCTGCGTCTGGCGCAGCGTAAACCAGCCGACCAGCGCCCAAACCAAAAAGGCCACCACCGCGCAAAAGATTTTATAGAGTTCAATCGATACCCAAACCGGGTGCGCAAGCGGCCCCCATGGGGAGACCACCAGTGCGGCTATTACGCCGAGTGCGCCGAATGCCAGGTTGATCCCGCCGTTTATCCGCAGCACGTTGATGCGTTTGTCCACCGCCTCGCAGGCATAGCGCGCCATCAGGATCGCCAGCGGTGCAAAGCACGGCAGAATATAGGTCGGTAATTTTCCCTTAGCGATGCTGAAGAAAATCACCGGCATCACTATCCAACCCAGTAGATACAGCGCACCGCGATCGTTCTCGCTGTTACGCCAGCCGAGCCGCAGCGCGCCGGGCAGCAGCGCCAGCCACGGCAGGCTTCCGGCAATCAGGAACGGAAGGTAGTACCAGAACGGGGCTTTATGCTGGGCGTCGCTCTGGGCAAAACGCTGGATATGCTCGACCCAGAAGAAATAGCGCCAAAAGTCAGGCTCGCGCTGGGCAATAGCCAGCCCCCATGGGAGCACAACCAGAATGCAGCTCAGCACCGCCAGCCACCCAAACAGCAAGACCTCTTTCCAGCGTTTTTGCGCAATGACCCACGGCAGCACGCCAATGACCGGCACCGCCAGCGCCAGAAAGCCTTTGGTCATCACCCCCATTCCGCAGGCAACCCCAAGCAGCAGATAGCCCCCGACTTTTCCCGCAAGGGTGGTAGATTGGGCAGCAAGCCAGAAGCAGCACATTGCCGCCACCAGCCAAAGGGAGACTATCGGATCCAGAACCGCGTACGTCCCGATGCCGTAAACAAGGAACAACGTCAGGAAAATCACGCAGGAAAAGAGTGCCACCTTTTTGTCACGCCAGATGCGCCAGGCGAGCCAGCCGACCAGCAGAGCAGTCAGGCCAGTGGAGAATATCGCCCCCGCACGCACGGCAAAGTTACCGTGGCCGAAAATCATCTGCCCGATACTATTGATCCAGTAGCCTGCGATGGGTTTTTCAAAGTAGCGCAGCCCCAGGAAATTCGGGACGACCCAGTTACCCGACGCCAGCATCTCGCGGCTGATTTCGGCGTAACGTGTTTCATCGGGCTGCCAGAGCAGCCGAATGTCGACCGGTAACAAGTAATACACGGCAAATAAAGCAAACAGGACAAAACCGTAGCGGGCCGCTTTCATCAGGCAGAACTCACAGTGTGTTGATAACCCAGCCAACCTTCCCGGCCAGCCATATAGTTGCGAACAATTTTGCCAACCGGCAGCGTGCTCAGGTCGTCTGGTAACAGCTCGCTTAACGGACAGAACTGAATACCTTCCTGCGCCGCCAGACGCAGCAGCTCAGCAAAATCGTCTTGATACGCAATGCCTTCTACCTCGGCGTGGATGGTGTAAACCGGCGTCCCGGCATCCTGATGGATGCGGTCCAGGATATAGCGATTAAAACCCGCGGCGCTGACCTCGCGCCCCACCACTTCATCCCAGGTGGGTAGCGTCACCGGAATTTGAACGGTACCGACGCGATTTTCACTTAGCTGCGGCAAAAACGGTCCGGTCCCGCGGCAGTCGCTGTTGTAATGAAATCCGAACGGTTCTTTGGCTCGCACTACGCGCTGATCGGCGCGCCAGCCCGCCACCGCAGAGCATCTGACCGGCTTACCCAAAATGGCTTCCAGTTCCATCAGGCCGCGCTCAACCTCTTTCATCAGGCGGGGAATATCCCATACCCCGCACCACGCCTGCCAGGCGTGGTGATCCCAGGCATGCAGGCCGACCTCATGGTGTTCTGCCGTTGCCCGGACGATCTCTTCATTGCCCGCACCGATGCGTTTACCGGGCCACGCGGTGCCCGCCAGCAAAATATCCCAGCCATAAAGAGAAGCCGCTCGCGAGCGCAGCATTTTGAACAGAAATGTCGGTTTAAACAGACGCCACAAATGGCGTCCCATGTTGTCAGGCCCGACGCTGAAGAAAAAGCTGGCGCGCACGTGGTGCTCGCTCAGCAGTTCCAGCAGCGTTGGCACGCCGTCGCGAGTGCCGCGAAAGGTGTCGACATCAATGCGTAAACCGACTTTTTTCATGATGCCTGTTCCGTTAACTCCACGGTGCGCAAGAAGAAATCGAGCGTTTCATCGATGGTCTGCACCATATCGACCGTCGGTTCCCAGGCCAGGCAGCGCTTCGCATTACGAATGTTCGGCTTACGATGTTCCACGTCCTGATAGCCTTTGCCGTAGTAGCTGCTGCTTTCTACTTCGCGGAAACCGGCGAACGGTGGGAAGCGGTCGCGCAGCGGGTGACGCTCAAAGCTTGCCAGCAGCATTTCCGCCAGCTCGCGAATGCTCGCTTCGTTTTCCGGGTTGCCGATGTTGATGATTTCCCCGTCGCAGCGGCCATTTTTGTTCTCAATGATGCGGAACAGCGCTTCGATGCCGTCGCTGATATCGGTAAAGCAGCGTTTCTGCTTACCGCCTTCAATCAGCTTAATCGGCGAGCCTTCCACCAGGTTGAGGAT
>JALCNW010000055.1 GCA_022649305.1 Enterobacter sp. | reverse complement strand
CTGGTAGAAGGCCTGGTTCCGACACGTAAACATCAGTTTGCGCAGTCTCTGAACTATGAAATCGCGAAAACCCTGAATGCAGAAATCGTATTCGTGATGTCTCAGGGTACCGATACGCAAGAGCAGTTGAAAGAACGTATCGAGCTGACTCGCAGCAGCTTCGGCGGCATGAAAAATGCCAACATCACCGGCGTTATCGTTAACAAATTGAACGCACCGGTTGATGAGCAAGGCCGCACACGCCCTGACCTGTCAGAAATTTTCGACGACTCTTCCAAAGCGAAAGTCGTGAAAGTCGATCCAGCTCAGCTGAGCGAAAGCAGCCCGCTGCCAATTCTGGGCGCGGTACCGTGGAGCTTCGACCTGATTGCTACCCGTGCAATCGACATGGCGCGTCACCTGAACGCAACCGTGGTTAACGAAGGCGATATCAACACCCGCCGCGTGAAATCTGTGACCTTCTGTGCGCGTAGTATTCCGCACATGCTGGAACATTTCCGCGCAGGTTCTCTGCTGGTGACTTCCGCCGATCGTCCTGACGTGCTGGTTGCAGCGTGTCTGGCTGCGATGAACGGCGTTGAAATCGGTGCCATCCTGCTGACCGGCGCGTATGAAATGGACGCTCGCGTAAGCAAGCTGTGCGAACGTGCCTTCGCGACTGGCCTGCCGGTATTCATGGTGAATACCAACACCTGGCAGACCTCCCTGAGCCTACAGAGCTTCAATCTGGAAGTTCCGGTTGACGATCACGAGCGTATCGAGAAAGTTCAGGAATACGTGGCAAGCTTCATCAATGCAGACTGGATCGAATCCCTGACTGCAACGTCCGAGCGTAGCCGTCGTCTGTCTCCACCAGCATTCCGCTACCAGCTGACTGAGCTGGCACGTAAAGCCGGTAAGCGCGTTGTTCTGCCAGAAGGCGACGAACCACGTACGGTAAAAGCAGCAGCAATTTGTGCAGAGCGCGGCATCGCGACCTGTGTGCTGCTGGGTAACCCGGATGAAATCACCCGCGTTGCAGCGTCTCAGGGCGTTGAGCTGGGTTCCGGTATTGAAATCGTCGATCCTGAAGTGGTCCGCGAAAGCTACGTTGCACGTCTGGTTGAGCTGCGTAAGAGCAAAGGCATGACCGAAGCCGTTGCCCGCGAACAGCTGGAAGATAACGTGGTTCTCGGCACGCTGATGCTGGAACAAGACGAAGTTGACGGCCTGGTTTCTGGCGCGGTTCACACCACGGCTAACACCATCCGTCCACCGTTGCAGCTGATCAAAACCGCTCCGGGCAGCTCGCTGGTCTCTTCCGTGTTCTTCATGCTGCTGCCAGAACAGGTTTACGTTTACGGTGACTGTGCGATCAACCCGGACCCAACCGCTGAACAGCTGGCAGAAATTGCTATCCAGTCTGCGGATTCCGCGATTGCCTTCGGTATCGAACCACGCGTTGCAATGCTCTCTTACTCCACCGGTAATTCTGGTGCAGGTAGCGACGTTGAGAAAGTGCGTGAAGCGACCCGTCTGGCGCAGGAAAAACGCCCGGATCTGGTTATCGATGGTCCGTTGCAGTATGACGCCGCCGTTATGGCTGACGTTGCGAAATCCAAAGCACCGAACTCTCCGGTTGCAGGTCGCGCTACCGTGTTCATCTTCCCTGATTTGAACACCGGTAACACCACCTACAAAGCGGTACAACGTTCTGCCGACCTGATCTCCATCGGGCCGATGCTGCAAGGTATGCGCAAGCCAGTGAACGACCTGTCTCGTGGCGCACTGGTTGACGATATCGTCTACACCATCGCTCTGACCGCGATTCAGTCTTCACAGCAACAGCAGTAATATTGTTGTAAATAAAAAGGCGACCACGGTCGCCTTTTTTTATTACAGCAACTCCCGAGCTGCCGACACAATGTCGTGTGCCGTCAGGCCGTACTCCTTCTGCAGGAAATCCTGCGTCCCTACCTGGCCATACCGCTCCTTCACGCCAACGCGACGCATTGGCACCGGACAGGTTTCGACCAACACTTCCGCCACCGCCGATCCCAGCCCGTTATGGATGCTGTGGTTCTCGCAGGTCACGATGCGCCCGGTCTTCTCGGCGTAGTTTTTTACCAGCATCCTGTCGATGGGTTTCAGGGTAAACATATCGATAACAGCGGCGCTGACGCCCTCTTGCTCAAGTTGACGAGCCGCTTCCAGCGCTTCTGCTACCATAATACCGTTAGCAATCAGGGTAATATCGCTGCCTTCGCGCAGGACATTGCCTTTACCAATGGTAAAAGTTGAACCTGGGGCATACACGCTTGGGGCTTGCTTGCGAATCGTCCTGACCCAGTAGAAGCCTTCAAGATCGATAAGCTGGCGCAGAATATCTTCAAACATCACTGCATCGGTCACTTCAAGCACTACCGAGTGGGCAAGACCGCGCACAATCCCCATATCCTCAAATGACATATGCGTTCCGCCGTTGTGACAGGCGGTCACCCCTGCATCGGAGGCAATGACTTTGACATTATTTCGCTGATAATCCAGCGCCATAAACAGCTGGTCGAAGCAGCGGCGGCTGGCAAACGCGGTAAAGGTATGCACAAAAGGTTTACGCCCGGTCAGCGATAACCCAGCTGCAGTGCCGATGACGTTGGCTTCCATGATCCCGCAATTAATGACGTGCTGCGGGTAATCTCGCGCCACGCTGTCCATCGCCATTGAGCTCATCAAATCCGCTTCAAGGGCGATAATCGTGCTTCCGGCCTCAACCTGATTTGCAATAAACCCGGCATACACTTTGCGCATCTCAATCGCGTCTTTTTGTCCTGCAGATGCAACCTTAATCATGTGCGGCCTCCAGTTGGCGAATCGTCTCATTAAGCGCGTCTTTAATTTCATCCGTCAGCCGCAGATGGTGGGAGTTGCTCAGCTGTTCAAGATATGGCACTCCCTGCCCTTTGATGCTGTCGAGGATAACGACCAGCGGGCGCGCTTCCGTGGCAGGAGGCAGCGATACCACCTCCAGTAACCCAGGAACGTCATCGCCTTTCACCGTCACCACATCGAAACCAAAGGCGCGGAATTTTCCTTCCAGATCGAACGCACTGATTATCTCGTCCAGCTCACCGTCAAGCTGCTGTTTGTTCCAGTCGACGAATACGGTCAGATTAGTGAGACGGTGATGGGCGATAAACTGGAACGCTTCCCAGCACTGCCCTTCGTTGAGTTCGCCATCGCCGACGATGCAGAAAACACGGTTCACACGGCCCGCCAGCTTGTGCGATAGCGCCATCCCGCCAGCGATAGAAATCCCCTGCCCCAGCGATCCCGTCGTGGCGTCAACACCGCGCGTTTTTAATCGATCCGGGTGACTCGGCAAGCGTGTTCCGTTCTGGTTTAACGTGCTCAACTCTTCCACCGGGAAATAGCCTTTAATCGCCAGAGTGCTGTAGAGCGCCGGGCCTGCATGGCCTTTTGATAACACAAAATAATCGCGCTCAGGCCAGTCAGGATCGGCGGGGTCAATTTTCATCACCGCGCCATATAACACGGCCAGCGTTTCCACCACCGACATACTGCCGCCGTAATGGCCGAACCCAAGTTGGGTCAATGATTTGAGTGTTGCCACGCGAATATCGCGGGCCAGTTGCGTTACTTCTTTCACATTCATGATTTAGCTCCGGTGTTTTCCTGAGTCTTACCGCCTGCCGTTTTATTTTTCGCAAACACGTTGTACGCCACCAGCAGCGCGAACAGCGCAACCACCAGCCCTGTAATGGCCATCGGTGACAGGAAGCGCGCCAGATTGCCAAGCACAATCCCGACAGCACCAAAGTCGGCATCCGAGAACGTGGTGTTCGCAAAGCCAATCGCCCCCAGCACAGGCAGCAGCAGAACCGGCAGGAAGGTTATCAGCAGGCCATTAGCAAAGGCGCCTATCATCGCGCCACGACGTCCCCCCGTCGCATTACCGAACACGCCCGCTGTCGCCCCGGTAAAGAAGTGCGGCACGACGCCTGGCAGAATTAATACCCAATTAAGCTGACCACAAATGAACATCCCGACCAGACCACCCAGGAAGCTAAACAGGAAGCCAATCAGCACGGCATTCGGTGCGTAGGGATAGACCACCGGGCAGTCGAGTGCAGGACGCGCATTCGGTACCAGTTTTTCGGAGAAGCCGGTAAAGGCCGGTACGATTTCTGCCAGAATCAGGCGAACACCCTGCAGGATGATGAACACGCCCGCCGCAAAGGTAATGGCCATAATGATGGCGTAGACCAGGTAGTTTTGGCCGCCGCTGAAGGTCGCCTCAACGTATTCACGCCCGGCGCTGACAGCCATGATCAGATAGATGATCATCATGGTCAGGGAGATAGAGATGGAACTGTCGCGCAGGAAGCTTAAGTTTTTAGGCAGGTTCATCTCTTCAGTAGATCGAGAGCCTTTTCCGCACTTGCTGCCAATCCAGCCCGAGAGCACATACCCCAACGTTCCGAAGTGACCAAATGCGATGTCATCGTTACCGGTGATGCGCTTCATATAGCGCTGCGCTATCGCCGGGAAGAAGGCCATCACCAGACCGAGAATTAACGAACCGGTAAAGACCAGGCCGACCCCCTCAAAGCCCGCTACCGTCAGGATCACACCGATCATGCACGCCATATAGAAGGTGTGATGTCCGGTCAGGAAGATGTACTTAAGGCGCGTAAAGCGGGCGACAATAATATTGGCGACCATACCAAACGCCATTATTAGCGCGGTTGACGCACCATATTTCTCCAGCGCAATAGATACGATGGCTTCATTGTTTGGAATAATGCCCTGAATGTTGAAGGCGTGTTCAAACATACCACCTAAGGGATTTAATGATCCGACGAGTACGGTCGCACCGCCGCCCAACACAATAAAACCGAGAATCGTTTTAATTGTGCCTTTTACTACATCGGAAAATGGTTTCTTCTGCGCAACCAGTCCGATTAACGCAATTAAGCCAACCAGTACCGATGGGACTTTTAATATATCAACAACGAAGTTCAGCGTTTCGAGGATAAACATATCCACCTCACTATAGTTATTGTTTGTCGAACCAGGCGCAGAGTTGCGTTTCGAGTTCGTTGATATCGATGATGTTGTTGATCACCACCAGCTGGTTCTCCGGCACGCTCGCACTGGCAGCGATATCCTTTGCCATCACGAACAGGTCGGCGGCACCTGGCGTCGCAGATGACAGATCGGAGTGTTCAACTTCCGCTTCAATATTCAGCTTTTTGAGTACTTTTTTAATATTCATTTCGACCATAAAACTACTGCCCAGGCCGGAGCCGCATATCGCCATGATTTTCATTGTTATGCCCTTTTTGAGTAGAGTACGTCCGCATCACGCGTCAGCGTAATGTGTTATGCAATCAGAACAGGTTATAAAGCTAGAAGCGTTCGATAATCGTTTTTATTTCCTCCAGGGTCTGTGCGTTATGTAATTCAGCCAAATCGTTATCGCTGGAAAATAATTCAGCCAATGCGGATATCATTTCGATATGGCTATGTTTATCCGGGGCTGCCAGCATAATGATGACATCGACAGGATCAAACTCCCCGGCACCAAATGAAACGCCCTGTTTAAGTTTTAATAATGAGAGGCCCAATCCTTTTGCCCCTTCTTCTGGCCGCGCATGCGGCATTGCTAGCCCCGGTGCCAGCACATAATAGGGTCCTAACGCGTGATGTTGTTCGACGATTGCCGTGACATACTCCGGTGTTATTACATTCATCTCCAGCAGAGGTCTGGCACACTGTTCCAGCGCCTGCGGCCAATTTTCCACGCTGTCTTGTAACGTGATGGTTGCATCATGTATCCAGGTTTTGAGCACTTTATTCTCCTCCCCCCTGCGCCAACAATGAGCAAACTTTATGCAAGCCTCACGCGGATAGCTGCGATCAAGATCACAAAGATAGCGCTACCAATTTCTAACATTCAAAATTGTGATAGCGCTATCAAATTATCATCCTGCGAGGAAATCACAGTAAAAAAAGGGATTTAAGGCGTATACTCAGTTTCACGTGAAGCGAAGGATGATAAGAAAAACGCGTGGTCACCAGGAATTTGTATGTCTCTAACCCGTAAACGACGTAGTACCGGTAAAGTGACGATCTCCGACGTCGCGCAGCTTGCCGGTGTGGGTACTATGACGGTGTCCCGTGCATTGCGCACGCCCGAGCAAGTTTCCGATAAACTGCGAGAAAAAATCGAAGCTGCGGTGCATGAACTCGGCTACATGCCCAATCTTGCCGCCAGTGCGCTGGCGTCAGCGTCGTCGAGGACCATTGCGATGGTCGTACCAAATCTTGCTGAAGATGGTTGTTCCGAAATGTTCGCCGGGCTACAGCAGGTGCTGCAACCTGCCGGATATCAGATAATGCTGGCAGAGTCCCAACATCGCCTTGAGCAAGAGGAAAAACTCCTTGAAACGCTGCTGGCATCTAACATTGCTGCCGCAATTTTACTCAGCGTTGAACATACCGACACCGTTCGTCATTGGCTGAAAAATGCCTCTATTCCCGTAATGGAAATGGGCGCTATGCGTGCCGATCCTATTGATATGAATATCGGTATCGATAACGTTGCCGCGATGTACGAAATCACAGAACTGGTCATTCAACGTGGGTATCAGAATATTGGTTTGCTGTGCGCCAACCAGGAGCAGTGGATTTTCCAGCAGCATCTACAAGGCTGGTATAAAGCCATGTTGCGCCATCATATGTCACCAAATCGAGTGATTAACGCAGCGCTTCCACCGAGTTTCTCCACCGGCGCGTCGCAACTGCCAGAGTTTTTGCTGGCGTGGCCGGAACTGGATGCACTGGTCTGTGTTTCAGATGAGCTGGCGTGCGGCGTGTTATATGAGTGCCAGCGCAGGCGTATTAAAGTCCCTGACGATCTGGCCGTGGTAGGTTTTGGTGATAGTGACGTCAGTCGCGTTTGCCAGCCACCGCTGACTACGATGGCGGTGCCGCATCGAAAAATTGGCATTGAAGCCGGTCGCGCGTTGCTGGAACGCCTGGGTGATGGAGACTGGAGCGATCAGAAAACTATCGCCTCCAGCCTGTGCTTACGGGAGAGTTGCTGAATTTTATTCAGCTTCTTCCTGTTTCTCTGGTCTGGTCGATTCGTTCCTGGCATTGCGGGTCATCCACAGTGCCAGCGCTTTCAATGAATCCGGCGTGAACTCATCGCAACGCGCCGTGATCTCTTCCGGCGTCATCCAGCTAACTTCACTGACCTCTTCTTCCTGAAGTGCAAACGGGCCGTGGGATACGCAGCTGAACAGCCCGCCCCAGACACGGCAGTTTTTGTCTTCAAAATAGAATTGACCGTGTTCGGCAAAAGGGACACCGGCAATACCGAGTTCTTCTTCTGCTTCGCGGCGCGCGGAATCCAGCAGGATTTCATCAGCCTGGACTACACCACCCGCTGTGGCATCCAGCATACCCGGCAGAAAATCTTTCGTATCAGTACGTCGCTGTACCAGGATCTTACCCATACCATCGTGCACAACGATGTAAGTTGCGCGATGACGCAGACGCTCGGCACGCATTTGCTCGCGGCTGGCCTGTGCAATCACCTCATTGTCTTCGCTGACAATATCAACCCACTCTGTACTTGCCAATTGACTCTGCTCCACCATCGGGAACCCTTCTCGATTAAGCGCTCTTTCGGCGCGTTTGACGTTTGAGGTGTAACTTACGGATTAATGCTGACCTGCGCAATAACTTGCTGATCATTAAGTGCGATAACACGCAGTTGATTATCTTCGAGCATGCCATAGCTCGGCGCGTACCCGCCTTTGGGGATACTGACTGAGCCTGGGTTGAAATGCACAATGCTACCCTGCTTCTCCGCCACCGGAATATGAGTATGGCCGTAAACCAGCACATCGCCAGTCGCCAGAACAGGCAGGTTATCCGGGCCAAAGAGATGACCGTGAGTCAAAAACAAACGGCATTTTTGCAGCAGTACCTGCTGCCAGGGCGCGGTTATGGGGAATTGAAGTAACATTTGGTCAACTTCGCTATCGCAATTCCCACGCACGGCAATAATCTGGCTGGCGTACAGGTTCAGCTTTTCGGCGACCTGTGCCGGGGCATAACCTTCTGGCAACGCATTGCGCGGACCATGATTAAGCACGTCCCCCAGGATAACCAACCACTGCGCACCGCTTTGCTCAAACAGCGATAACACACGTTCTGTGGCTGGCAGCGATCCGTGGATATCCGATGCAAACATCAGTTTCATCAGTCACTCCTTGCTAAATACACGCCCTATTATACCTCAACCCGCCAGGCTAATCAGCCTGGACGCTTAGCCGAAAGCGCCACAAACCGCTGTACTGAGGCCCGCTGCCATTGAAACGTTGCATAATCCGCCAGCGCTGGCGGCACGTCGTCACCGTTGAGCACCAGGCGGTTGAGCATCAGGGCCAGATCGGCATCGGCGATGCACCATTCACCAAACAGATTTGGGTTACCGTGTGAAAGCAACTGCGTAGCCATGTCGAAGAGTTTATTCGCACAGGCTAAACCTGCTTGTGTTAACGCTGGCTTTTTTACACCGCCAAAAATAACATCAGTGGAGCGTTGCTCACGGATCGGTACCAAATCGCTACGCAACCACGCCTGGATCTGTCGTGCGCGAGCGCGCTTTTGCAGATCGTGTGGATAAATACGTTCCCATTCCGGCGGGGCAAAACGATCTTCGAGATACTCCGCGATCGCCGATGATTCGCTCAGCTCAAATCCGTCAATCTCCAGAACCGGGACGCGACGCGTTAAGGCGTAACCCTGCCAGTCCGGCTTAAGATGGTCACCGCGATCGAGATCGACGGATTTGAGGGTAAATGACAGCCCTTTCTCCGCCAGCGCGACGTACACGCTCATGACGTAAGGTGAGTAAAAATTGGCATCGGACCACAGGGTAATCGCAGGTTGGCTCATAACATCCTCATCAGCTGATCGGTTTACATCCAACATATAATCTCTTCTCTTCCCTGTCACTTGATGAAAACTCACGATTTCAACAAGCACCTATACTCGTTTTATGCCTTGAAAAAATCAC
This sequence comes from Enterobacter sp., assembly GCA_022649305.1. Lineage (GTDB taxonomy): Bacteria > Pseudomonadota > Gammaproteobacteria > Enterobacterales > Enterobacteriaceae > Enterobacter. Next base: position 22,147 of record JALCNW010000055.1, on the reverse strand, counting down.
GACAGGAGTTGAGATGATTGACCTCTATTATGCCCCTACGCCAAACGGCCATAAGATCACCCTTTTTCTGGAAGAGACACAGCTGGATTACCGCCTCATTAAGGTGAATATCAGCAAAGGCGATCAGTTTCGTGCCGATTTTCTCGCCATTTCGCCAAATAACAAAATACCCGCCATCGTCGATAACGAACCCGTGGATGGCGGCAGGCCGATAAGCTTGTTTGAATCCGGGGAAATCTTGCTTTATCTGGCAGAAAAAACAGACAAACTTCTGAGTGGTGAACTGCGAGAGCGTCACCACACGTTGCAGTGGCTTTTCTGGCAGGCGAGCGGTCTTGGACCAATGCTCGGACAGAATCATCATTTCAATCATTTTGCCCCGCAAACCCTGCCCTATGCTATCGAACGCTATCAGGTTGAAACCCAGAGACTTTACGGCGTGATGAACAAGCGGCTGGAGGTATCGCCGTGGCTTGGAGGCGACCATTATAGTATTGCCGACATCGCCTGTTGGCCGTGGATTAACGCCCATGAACGCCAGCGAATCGACCTGAACATGTATCCGGCGGTCAATAACTGGTTCGAGCGGATTCGTCATCGCCCGGCAACAGAACGCGCGATGCTGAAAGCACAGCAAATATAAGCGCGAGCCCCGTTGAGCGAGTCTGATTTCCTCATGTATCATGGCAAAAATAATGAATGGAGAAAGCCTGCAATGTCACAGCATGACGCTATTATTCGTATAAAAAACTTACGCTTACGTACATTTATTGGAATCAAACCCGAAGAGATAGAGAACCGTCAGGATATCCTTATCAACGTGGTGATTCACTATCCTGCGGATAAGGCTCGCGCCAGCGAGGATATCAACGACGCACTGAACTACCGCACCATCACTAAAAATATTATCAATTACGTAGAAAACAACCGTTTCTCGTTGCTTGAAAAATTAACTCAGGATGTGCTCGACCTCGCACGCGAACATCACTGGGTCACTTATGCTGAGGTAGAGATCGATAAACTTCACGCGCTGCGCTATGCCGACTCCGTCTCCATGACGTTGAGCTGGCGGCGGTAGGCGCAACTCAGGAGGTGGTATGAAGATTCTGATGACGGGTGGAACCGGGCTGATTGGCCGCCATCTCATTTCGCGCCTGCAGGTGCTTAGCCACGATATCACCGTGGTGACGCGCAGCCCGGAGAAAGCACGCCAGGTGCTGGGTAACCAGGTTGGCATCTGGAAAGGGCTGGCGGAACATCAGAATCTCGACGGCTTTGACGCGGTCATCAACCTTGCCGGAGAACCTATTGCAGATAAACGCTGGACGGCGGAACAAAAGCAACGCTTATGCGACAGCCGGTGGAACATAACGCAAAAACTCGTGGACCTGTTTCATGCCAGCGACAACCCGCCCTCAGTGTTGATTTCCGGCTCGGCGGCAGGTTATTACGGTGACCTCGGCGAAGTGGTCGTCACTGAAGAAGAACCCCCTCATAACGAATTTACCCACAAACTCTGCGCCCGCTGGGAGCAAATCGCCTGCGGTGCGCAAAGCGATAACACGCGCGTTTGCCTGTTGCGTACTGGCGTGGTGCTCGCGCCGAAAGGCGGTATTCTGGCAAAAATGCTCCCGGTCTTTAAGCTTGGGCTTGGCGGCCCGATGGGTACCGGACGGCAATATCTGGCGTGGATACATATCGACGACATGGTGAATGGCATACTTTGGCTGCTGGATAACGACCTGCGCGGACCGTTCAACATGGTCTCGCCGTATCCGGTACGTAACGAGCAGTTTGCCCATGCGCTGGGTCATGCCCTTAAGCGCCCCGCCGTATTGCGCGCGCCCGCGACGGCAATCCGCCTGATGATGGGCGAATCATCGGTGCTGGTATTAGGCGGGCAGCGTGCACTGCCCAAACGCCTGGAAGCAGCCGGATTTGCCTTCAGATGGTATGACTTAGAAGAAGCACTTGGGGATGTGGTGGGTTAAAGCCGCCGCGTTGCTATGTTACTGTTATCGGCCTGACTCATCGGAAAGGCGCGATTATGGCAACGATTATCACTCCTCGGCTTCGCCTTACACCGTTCGAACCTTTTGACTGGGCGTTTTTTCGCAGGCTGCGCGAAGACCGCACTATCATGCGCTATATGGCCACTATTGCTCCTGAAAAAGAGACCCGGCGCGTATTCGCCGCACGTCTTACAGCGCCGCATACTTTTATTATTCGCGCTCATAACGACGACACACCCCTGGGCGATATTGGGTTGCAAATCAGCACACAGAATCGCGAAGAAGCCGATATTGGCTATACGGTCGTGCCTGCTGCACAGGGGAAAGGCATCGCCAGCGAAGCGCTACGTGCGGTGTGTGAGTACGCGTTTAATCAAACGGGCGTAAAAGCGATTAACGCTTACGTGCTGGCCGATAACAGCGGGTCAGTGCGGGTATTAGAGAAAGCGGGATTTGTACGCACGCAGGTGCTGGAAAAAGCCTATGAGATTGATGGCGTGCGCTACGACGACTGGGCTTATCGACTGGAGTGCGATTAGGGTAAGAGGGAACATGTGGCTCAGTTGGCCGTTCCGTTCACTTCAAGTTTCGCGCTTCTCTTTGATGGCGGGATCGGTGGACGTGCCATGGCGACGCAATCGCCGCCATGGCAACCCTGGCTTCCGGCAAGAAAAAACCAGCCTACTTTAGCGATCCTTTCAGGAACTGCTGCAAACGGGCGCTTTTCGGATTCGCTAATACCTCATCCGGATGCCCCTGCTCTTCAATTTTCCCCTGATGCAGGAAGATAACGTGGTTAGAGACATTACGCGCAAAGCCCATTTCGTGCGTCACTACCACCATCGTTTTCCCCTCTTCGGCAAGCTGCTGCATAATGCGCAGCACCTCACCCACCAGTTCAGGATCGAGTGCCGAAGTCGGTTCATCGAACAGCAGCACTTCGGGCTCCATCGCCAACGCGCGAGCGATGGACACGCGCTGCTGTTGACCGCCAGACAAATGCACCGGATATTTAATTTGCTGGCGCTCGTCGATACCCACCTTTGCCAGATACTTTTCTGCGCGCGCCCGGGCCTCCTGTTTGCTCAAGCCCAAAACCTGAATGGGCGCTTCCATGACGTTCTCCAGCACCGTCATGTGGCTCCAGAGGTTAAAATGCTGGAACACCATCGTCAGGCGGGTACGTAACAGACGTAGCTGATGTCTATCAGCCACTTTTAGCTGCCCGTCTTTGTCGCGCACCAGATTGATGGTCTGTCCGCTGACCACAATCGAGCCTTCACTCGGTTTTTCGAGGAAGTTAATACAGCGCAGGAAGGTACTCTTTCCCGAGCCGGATGAGCCAATAATACTGATGACATCGCCCGCGTTTGCCTGCAACGACACCCCTTTCAGCACTTCATGTTCGCCGTAGCGCTTGTGCAAGTCGATAACGTTTAGTTTGTTCTCAGCCATCATATTCTCAGTGCGTCGAAGGTTTTACATGCTGCAGCCAGCGTTTTTCCGCTTTGCGGAACAGGCTAATCAGGACGTATGAAATGATTAAATACAACACCGCAGCAATACCGAATGCGGTAAAGGGCTGATAAGTCGCCGAGTTAATATCACGGGCGATTTTCAGCAAATCCGGTACGGTAGCAGTAAACGCCAGCGCGGTGGAATGCAGCATTAAAATCACTTCATTGCTGTAGGCAGGCAGCGCAATACGCAGCGCCGACGGCAGAATGATACAGCGATAAAGCTTCACCGAAGAGAATCCATAGGCGCGACCAGCTTCAATCTCGCCGTAAGGCACAGAGCGGATCGCTCCGGCAAAAATCTCGGTGGTATACGCACAGGTATTCAGCGTCAGCGCCAGCACGGTACAGTTCAGCCCACTGCGAAAGAAGGCATTGAGCATCTCGGTGCCTTTCACAATTTCCAGCGTATACATGCCGGAATAAAACACCAGGAGCTGAACGTACAGCGGCGTACCGCGAAAGATATAGGTGAATAACCAGATGGGGAAGCGTATATATTTGTTATTCGATACCCGCCCGATGGCGAGAAATACCGCCAGAATGCCGCCGACAACCACAGAAGAAATCAGCAGCCACAGCGTGATTGCTACGCCAGTGAAGCGATAGCCATCGGTCCACAGCAGCGATTTCCAGTATTCCTGAATAATCTCAATCACAGGTCAGCCCTCTTCACACCCACGGAGTAGCGACGTTCGAGCAGCAGCAGCACACCATTGGAAACGGTCGTAAAGACCAGATAGATAACGCCACACACGACGGCAAAGTAGAAGGGTTCCCAGGTACTTTTACCGGCAAGTTGAGTGGCCTTAACAACGTCTTCCAGCCCTAACAGAGACACCAGCGCCGTTGCTTTCAGAATCACCTGCCAGTTGTTGCCAATGCCTGGTAAGGCAAAGCGCATCATGGCCGGGAACATAATCCGGCGAAAAATTTGCGACGAGGTAAAACCAAAGGCGGTAGCCGCCTCGATATGTCCTTTAGGAACCGCCAGAAATGCGCCACGGAAGGTTTCTGTAAAATAGGCACCGTAGATAAAGCCCAGGGTGATAATACCGGCCACCATCGGGTCAATATCCAACTGCGCGACGCCAAGTGCATCCGTCACGCTATTCACCGCGATTTGCAGGCCGTAAAAAATTAGCAGCATCAGCACCAGATCCGGAACACCGCGAATCAGCGTGGTATAACCTTCGAAGATCAGTGCGGACATGCGATTGCTCGAGAGCTTCGCTCCCGCACCCACCAGACCTATTAGCACTGCCAGCACCACGGAACTGAGGGCCAGTTCGAGAGTGACAAGCGCGCCTTGTAAAATAACGCCAGAAAATCCGTACAGCATACCGCCTGCCCTGTCGTGTCGTGAGTGGTCAAACCGTGTCTTTTCCCCTCTCTTATCGAGAGGGGCCGCACGTTATTAAACGGGGTGATTAACCGCCGTAGACATCAAAGTCGAAGTACTTTTTCGCCAGTTTTTCGTAAGTGCCATCAGCGCGCATTTCAGCGAACGCTTTGTTCAGCGCTTCACGCAGTTCGTTATCTTCTTTACGCAGGCCCATACCGGTGCCGACGCCAAAGAGTTTTTCATCCTTAATAGACGGGCCGCCAAATTTGTAATCTTTACCGGCAGGCTGCTTCAGGAATCCTTCGCTTGCGGCGACTTCGTCCTGGAACGCGGCGTCAATACGCCCCGCAGTCAGGTCGGCGTAAATGTTTTCCTGACCCTGATAAGAGACGATTTCAATCCCTTTCGGAGCCCAGTGTTCATTGCCATAGGTTTCTTGAGTTGTGCCCTGCAATACGCCGACGCGTTTGCCTTTCAGGGACTCAAGCGTTGGCTGGATATCAGACGCGTTGGCCACCACCAGTCGGGAATCCGCAGCATAAAGCTTGTCGGTGAAGGCAATCTCCTGCTGACGTTTTTCGGTGATTGAGAGAGAAGACATAATCACGTCGATTTTCCTGGCTTTCAGCGAAGGGATAAGCGCGTCCAGCGGGTTTTCAACGTAGGTACATTGCGTTTTAATACGCTTACACAACTCATTTGCCAAATCGATATCAAAACCAACCAGTTCTCCCTTCGCATTCTTAGATTCGAACGGAGCATAAGTTGGATCGGTACCAATACGAACTTTTTGCGGAATGGCTGCGAATGCCGCGGTAGCGCTGGAAAAAGCCAACGCCAGTGAAAGTGACAACACCAGTTTTTTCATATTTATCCTCAACAAACTGTCTTCATACGGGATTTTACGACGCGGGGTTGTCATTAATGTGCCATTAATTCCCTCGGCAAGGCAAAGTAAAATCCCCGTCGAGTGGTAATTATTGCATGATTAATGCTTAACTATGCAATCGGCGATCCAATATGGTGCACCATCTGCACCATATTGGAACATTCACACCTTCATTGCACCGCGCTGGTGAATCACTATGGCGCGCGTCACATCAAAGATGATTAATCACCGTATACGTTGAAGTCGAAATATTTTTTCGCCAGTTTGTCATAAGTACCGTCTTTGCGCAGTTCGGCAAAGGCTTTATCGAACGCGGCTTTCAGCTCGGCATCATCTTTACGCAAGCCAATCCCGGTACCGTCGCCAAAGTATTTTTTATCTTTCACGGACGGGCCAGCAAAGGCGAATTCTTTCCCTGCTGGCTGCTTAAGGAAGCCTTCGCTCGCTGCAACTTCATCCTGGAATGCGGCATCCAGACGCCCCGCCGCCAGATCGGAATAAATCAGATCCTGATTCTGGTAAGCAACAACATCGACCCCTTTTTCACGCCAGTCGGCGTTGGCAAAACTTTCCTGAGTCGAGCCCTGGAGCACGCCCACGTGTTTGCCTTTCAGCGATTCAATGGTCGGTTTAATCACAGAGCCTTTCGCGGCAATCAGACGAGAGTCAGCTGCATAGAGCTTGTCAGAGAAAGCAATTTCCTGCTGACGCTTCTCGGTGATGGAAAGTGAGGAGATGATGGCATCGATTTTCTTGGCTTTCAGAGACGGGATTAACGCATCAAAGTCACTGCCTACCCATGTGCATTTCACCTGCATGCGTTTGCACATCTCATTTCCCAGATCGATATCAAAGCCAACAAAATCGCCTTTCGCATCTTTAGAAGAGAATGGCGCGTAGGTGGCGTCAGTACCGATACGCACTGTCTGAGGGAGTGCTGCATAGCTGCCTGCAGCAGCACTTAACCCCACCAGCAAAGAGAGAGCCAGAACCGTCTTCTTCATACATTTACCCTCAAGTATCGTGATTTTATTATGGTTTGTGTTGTGTGTTGTAGTGCAGGCGTTCTCTTGCAGGTCTTATGCCACATTCTCATCGGGTCGAAAATTCGACGTTAAATATGTTAATAAAACGTTGCGATATTGCCTTAATGGTGAAAGATAGCAGGTCTGCCGAACGAACCGCAGAGGGAAAAAGGGAAAAAACGAATTAAATGTTGAGGATATGATCGCTGTTGCATATTTGCCCTGAAACAGGGCAAGTTGGCTTTTCATGCACTCATGTTGTGCGGGGTGCTAAGCGCCTTGCCAGCGGGTAAACAGATCTTCGGGCAGGTCGATATCAAACTGATCAAGCACGCGGTTAACGGTCTGATTAATCACGTCATCCAGCGTTTGTGGGCGATGATAAAAAGCCGGAACCGGAGGCATGATCACCGCACCCAGTTCAGAAGCCTGCGTCATCAAGCGCAAATGTCCCAGATGCAGAGGGGTTTCGCGCACGCAAAGCACGAGCGGACGTCGCTCTTTAAGCACGACATCAGCAGCCCGGGTCACCAGCGTATCGGTATAGCTGTTCACGATGCCGGACAGCGTTTTAATCGAACAGGGCAGGATAACCATTCCGGCAGTTTTGTAAGAGCCGGAAGAGATGCTGGCAGCGATATCACGGGCATCATGAACCACGTTTGCCAGTGACTGGACATCGCGCAAGGAAAAATCGGTTTCGAGCGTGAGGGTCTGACGCGCAGCCTGACTCATGACCAGATGGGTTTCGACCTCAGCCACGTCGCGCAATATTTGTAACAACCGTACGCCGTAAATAGCGCCACTGGCACCTGAGATCCCTACGATGAGTCGTTTCATGATTTCGCCCTTTCTTGTATCAGGGCAGACTTTGCAGGATTTTGCGGGGAGTTGCAAGTGAGGGCTCGCACCCTCACTTGCTAAGGCTTTAGCCTTCGTTGTGCATCTCTAAGCTTTCAAGATCGTTCTGCATCTGTACGGCTTTGACGTCGTCATTACGCAGCGAATCAAGATAGTCGAGGTATTGCTGATCAACATCTTTCGTCACGTAGATACCGTTGAACACTGAACATTCGAACTGCTGAATATCCGGGTTCTCTGCGCGTACCGCGTCAATCAGATCGCTGAGATCCTGGAAAATCAATCCATCGGCACCGATGATCTGGCGAATCTCATCCACTTCGCGACCATGTGCAATCAGCTCGTTCGCAGTAGGCATATCAATACCATAAACGTTCGGGAAGCGAATTTCTGGTGCCGCAGACGCCAGATAGACCTTCTTCGCTCCCGCTTCACGTGCCATCTCGATGATCTGCTCGGAAGTGGTACCCCGCACGATGGAATCATCCACCAGCAGTACGTTCTTATCGCGGAACTCAGCACGGTTAGCGTTTAGCTTACGGCGCACCGATTTACGGCGCAGCTGCTGGCCCGGCATGATAAAGGTACGGCCAACGTAGCGGTTTTTAACGAAACCCTGACGATACGGTTTATCCAGAATACGTGCGATTTCCAGCGCGATATCGCAGGAGGTTTCCGGAATCGGAATGACTACGTCGATATCAAGATCGTCCCACTCGCGGGCAATTTTTTCACCGAGTTTGGTTCCCATATTAACGCGAGCGCTGTACACGGAAATTTTATCGATGAAGGAATCCGGGCGGGCAAAGTACACGTACTCGAACAGGCACGGATTGCTCACCGGGTTTTCCGCACACTGACGAGTAAACAGCTGGCCTTTTTCGGTGATATACACCGCTTCACCCGGCGCAACATCACGCAGGAACTCAAAGCCCAGCGTATCAAGCGCCACGCTCTCAGAAGCCACCATGTATTCGGTACGGCCATCGCCTAAATCGCGTTTGCCCAGCACCAGCGGACGGATGCCGTTCGGGTCGCGGAAGGCAACCATACCGTGACCGATGATCATCGCGACGCAGGCGTACGCACCGCGGATTAAGCGATTCGTCGCGGCTACGGCGGCAAAAACGTTATCGGCTTCCAGTGGATAATGACGGAAGTTATCCAGCTCACTCGCAAAGATGTTGAGCAGAATTTCAGAATCAGAAGTGGTGTTAATGTGACGACGCTTCTCTTCGAACAGCTTTTTACGCAGTTCGTGGGCGTTGGTCAGGTTACCGTTGTGGGCAAGCGTGATGCCATACGGAGAGTTCACGTAGAATGGCTGAGCCTCAGAGGCGCTGGAACTGCCAGCGGTCGGGTAACGAACGTGGCCGATACCCATATTGCCCTGAAGACGCTGCATATGACGGGCTTCAAACACATCGTTGACCAGGCCATTCGCTTTGCGTAAACGGAAGCAGTTGTTTGCATCAATCGTGATGATACCCGCAGCATCCTGCCCACGGTGCTGGAGCACCGATAACGCGTCATAAATAGACTGGTTTACCGGCATGAAACCGGCGATACCGACAATCCCGCACATACGTCTTTTCCTCGTTAAGCTACATCTCAGGGTTTAGACCCTGGGCAAGAAACTCGACGAGCTTTGCAGATAGTCAAAGAACCATCTGATGATGAAACTGAACTGTGGAATCAGCTGCGATTTCTGCCAGTCTTCACTTTTTGAAAACCCGGTAAAGGTATCGAGGAAGAACAGTATCGCGGCCACAATCAGCGCGCCTCGCAACGCACCAAAACAGACCCCGAGTACCCTGTCCGTTCCTGACAGACCGGTTTTCTCGACCAGCTGACCTATCACAAAATTGACGATAGCGCCGACGATCAGTGTCGCGATAAACAGCACCGCGATGGCGATTCCATTTCGGACCAGCTCATCTTCAAAGCCCGTGAACCAGACGGACAGGTAAGTGTAGTAATGACTGGCAACAAAGAAAGCACAACCCCATGTCACCAGCGATAACGCTTCACGAACAAAGCCACGGATCAGGCTTACCAGACAGGAAAAACCAATCACCGCAATGATGGCGTAATCAATCCAGACCATATATGTCCCACGATTAAACGCCCTGTCATCCAGTTCGGGGCGAATTCTAACAGAAAAAGAAAACGTTTGCGTAGGGATTTCCTTCCCGCGCGTAAATAAAAAAGGCGCTGAAAAAATGTTCAACGCCGTAGGTTTTATCCCCTCCCCTTGAAGGGATCGGGGCGGGTGAGAGTCAATCAGTTCGCACTGTAATTCATCACCACACCGCTCAAACCGGAGATCTGTTTCAGCTCACCAAGTGAACCTTTCAGCTTATCTTTTGAGGCATCCGGTCCGACGAGAATACGCGTGATTTTACCCTGCACAGGCGTCGTTGGCGACGTGTAAACGCGATAACCCGCACCGCGTAATTTACCGACGACCTCATTCACCTTATCCGCGTTTTTCAGCGCACCCAGCTGTACAACATACGCCTTGCCGGTCGGCGCAGGTTTCTCTTCTTGCACCGGTTTTTCTGGCGCAGCTTCGGTAGCGGCGGCCAGTTGCTCGTTGGTTTTATCGCGTTGCGGTTTTGGCTGCGGTTTTTCAACCGGCTTAGCTTTTTCTACAGGCTTAGGCTGAACCACCGGTTCCGGTACGGGATCGATATCGTTGTTAGCGGTAAAACGAGAAGGATCGAGCGACGGAGCCGCCGCATTACCTGCGCGAACTTCTTCCGCAGCGCCTTCTGGCGGTTGTGCAGGCAGCGCCTGTGTTGCCACAGGTAACATGTCGGGCTCATCGCGATCGCCGGGCTTTGGCACCAGCGGGATTGCCGCGAACTCATCCTGATAATGTTTTTTTTGCCCGTCGAGCAGTCCTGGAAGGATAATCACCCCCAGCGCAACCAGCACAATGGTACCTGTTAAACGATTCTGAAACTTACTCGCCACTGGTTCTCCCCGCGTCCATCACTTCCATGACATGTGCTACGGTATGGAACGATCCACATACCAGCACGGTATCTTCAGGTTTAGCATCGGCCACTGCCGCATGCCATGCCTGCGCCACGTTTTCATAGGCTTTGCCTTCGCCGAGATGTTCCATCAGCTGTTCAGCAGTCGCGCCACGCGGCCCTTCCAGAGGAGCACAATACCAGTAATCGACCACACTCTCCATGCAGGCCAGCGTGCCGCCAATATCTTTATCATGAAGCATACCGATAACCGCCAGAACGCGCCCGGTTTTTGGTAGTGATTTGAGGCGACCCGCTAGATAAGCTGCGGCGTGAGGATTATGCGCTACATCCAGAATCACGCGCGGTGATTCACTGACGGTCTGAAAACGCCCTGGCAGAATCGCATGCTGAATGCCATCACGTATTGCCCGTTCGCTCACCGTCAAACCGCTGGCCCGCAACGCCGCCAGCGCGGTCGCGGCGTTTGGCTGCGGTACCTGTGGCAACGGCAGATTGGCTAATTCGCCCTGCGCGTCGCTAAAACGCCAGCCGTTCTCCTGAACCTCGTACTGCCAGTCAACGCCGCGGCGCATGAGTTTTGCACCCTTCTCGTACGCCACATCAGCGATGGTCTGCGGCATATCCGGTTCACCCACGATAGCCGGTTTGTTCGCACGGAAAATACCGGCTTTCTCGCGACCAATGCTTTCTCGATCCGGCCCCAGCCAGTCGATGTGATCGAGTGCGATACTGGTCACAACAGACACATCGGCGTCCACCATATTGGTGGCATCAAGACGGCCACCCAGGCCGACTTCCAGGATAACGACGTCCAGTTGCGCCTGCTTAAACAACCATAATGCTGAGAGGGTTCCGTACTCAAAATAGGTTAATGAAACCTCACCACGTGCGGCTTCAATTTCGGCAAAAGAAGCAGTGTGAGCGGATTCCGGCAGTTCGCTATTTTGCACACGCACGCGCTCCGTGTAACGCACCAGGTGCGGGGAACTGTACACGCCCACCTTATAACCTGCGGCCATCAGCACGGCTTCCAGCGTCCGGCAGGTCGTTCCTTTACCGTTGGTCCCGGCCACGGTAAACACGAACGGAGCCGGTTTGAGTACGCCAAGGCGCGCCGCAACCTGGCTGACGCGCTCAAGTCCCATATCGATGGTTTTACTGTGCAGGTTTTCCAGATAAGAAAGCCACGTGACCAGGGGCGACGTGGCTAGGGGAATATTGGTATTTTCCATGATACGCACTTTTCAGTTACGGAGTGAAAGCAAAAGGGCAGCGCCGTTTGGCCCTGCCCTTTTGAGTTATCAGGCCTCGGGTTCCTGATGCGGCACCACCACGGCTTCGCGCGGTTCGTCCGGATTTGGTGCTGGCAGATTCATCAGCTTCGCCAGAACGCTTGCCAGTTTCAGGCGCAATTCCGGGCGACGAACGATCATGTCGATAGCGCCTTTTTCAATCAGGAATTCACTGCGCTGGAAGCCCGGCGGCAGTTTCTCACGTACGGTTTGCTCGATAACGCGCGGGCCAGCAAAGCCGATCAGTGCTTTTGGTTCAGCAATGTTCAGATCGCCCAGCATCGCAAAGCTCGCCGAAACGCCGCCCATCGTCGGGTCGGTCAGTACGGAGATATACGGCAGACCACGTTCCTGCATTTTGCCCAGCGCAGCAGAGGTTTTAGCCATCTGCATCAGCGACATCAGCGCTTCCTGCATACGTGCGCCACCGGAGGCGGAGAAGCAGATCAGCGGACAGTTGTCTTCCAGCGCCTGCTCAACGGCACGGATGAAACGCGCGCCCACGACAGAACCCATTGAGCCCCCCATAAAGGAGAACTCAAAGGCCGCAGCAACGATCGGCATCTGATGAAGAGTACCTTTCATTACCACCAGGGCGTCTTTCTCACCGGTCTCTTTCTGAGCGGAAGCCAGACGATCTTTATACTTCTTGGAGTCACGGAACTTCAGCAGATCTTTTGGCTCAAGTTCGCTGCCCAGTTCTACCAGCGTTCCTTCATCGAACAGGCTATGCAGGCGATTACGCGCCGACATACGCATGTGATGATCACACTTAGGACAAACCTCAAGATTGCGCTCTAGCTCGGCGCGGTACAGAACCTGACCGCAGCTATCACACTTGGTCCACACCCCTTCAGGGATACTCGCTTTACGGGTGGGCGCGATGTTGCTTTTAATTCGTTCAATCCAGCTCATTGATAACCTTTCTGCCTGAACCTGGTCGTATGCCAGTTTTGCTGTAAGCGGCGCATAATGCCATTTTTGCCACAAACAGACCATGAATGTTGCACATTAAAACATAACAGCCCGAAACTTTGGATAAAAAAGTGGTCGAACCGCAAATGCGTTATCACTTCGTTTGTTTTGCTGCTGCGCGCCGGTGTCGAATAATTTCGATCACGCCCGGCAGCACCGAAAGCACAATAATAGCGACAATCAATAACTTAAGGTTTTCCTGAACTATCGGCAAATCACCAAAGATGTAGCCCGCATAGGTAAACAGCAGGACCCACACCAGAGCACCGATCACGTTATACGCAGCAAAATGACGATAGGACATGTGCCCCATACCTGCCACAAACGGTGCGAAGGTACGAACGATCGGCACGAAACGCGCCAGAATAATGGTTTTGCCACCGTGACGTTCATAGAACGCATGGGTTTTGTCTAAATAGCTACGGCGGAAAATCTTCGAGTTCGGATGACTAAATAGCTTTTCACCGAACAGTCGCCCAATAGTGTAGTTCACCGCATCGCCAACAATAGCCGCCACGATCATCAATACCACCATCAGGTGCACGTTCAGATCGTTGGTTGGCAGTGCAGAAAGCGCACCCGCAACAAACAGCAGCGAATCTCCCGGTAAAAATGGCGTGACCACAAGCCCGGTTTCACAGAACAAGATCAGGAACAAAATGGCATAGACCCAGACGCCATACTGCGCGACCAGCTCTGCCAGATGAACATCGATATGCAGGATGAAATCGATGATAAAACGTATTACGTCCATATTCGCTAAGCCTTAATTGCAACTGCGTTAGTCCGCTAAAAACAGCGGGCCCATTGGCGGTTTTGGAAGGCCAAAACGTTCTGGATAATCAACCGATACCAGATACAAACCTTCCGCTTTCGCCGTTGCTGCCGCAAGCGTTCTGTCCTTCGCTGCCAGCAGTTCTGCAATCCAGCTCTCCGGCTGGTGTCCGGCACCTACTTCCATCAGGCTGCCAACGATATTCCTGACCATATGATGTACAAAGGCATTCGCTTTGATATCCACCACCACATACGCGCCATAACGACTGACGGTAATGTGCATTACGTTTCGCCACGGCGTGCGCGACTGACACTGCACCGCACGAAACGAGGTAAAATCATTTTCGCCGAGCAAGCTCTGCGCCGCGCGCTGCATACGCTCGGTATCCAGCGGCTCATAACAGTGCGTGACGCCCTGGCCCAACACGGCCGGACGCAGGCGGTGATTGTAAATGATGTAACGGTAACGGCGCGCGGTGGCGCTAAAACGCGCGTGAAAATCGTCCGGCACATTTTTTACCCAACGCACCGCGATGTCACCAGGTAGATTGGCATTTACCCCTAGCGTCCACGCCGCATCTTTACGCACTGCCGTGGTTTCAAAATGCACAACCTGACCGGTGCCGTGAACGCCCGAATCCGTACGACCCGCACAGTTCACGCTAATGGGTTCGTTCGCCACCTGAGAGAGCGCTTTTTCCAGCTTTTCCTGGACGCTGCGCACGTCATTCTGACGCTGCCAGCCATAGTATTTACTGCCATCGTACTCGATACCGAGAGCAATTCTATGAACCGGCTGTAGTTCCACTTCGGACATCAGTACAGATACTCCTGCACCAGTTTTTCAGCGATCTTCACTGCCATCAACGCGCCACCAAAGCGAACGTTATCCGCAACAGACCAGAACTGGACCTGCTCAGGCAGGCCGTAATCATTACGCACGCAGCCGATGGATAAGTGTGCGCTGCCTGTGGCATCGCCTACCTGAGTCGGGAAGTCTGTTTCCTCGCTCAGTGAGATATCCGCAACGCGTTCAAAAGCCTCGCGCGCCTCTTCCGCTGACAGCGGACGCAGTGCTTCAAAGCTCACCATCTGCGCATGACCGTAAAAGACCGGTGACTGAACGCAGCTTGCCGAAATCATCAGCCCGTCGTCCTGCAACACTTTGCGCGTTTCATCGACGATACGACGCTCTTCACGCACGCTACCTTCACGATCCGGCAAAATCGGCATCATGTTGAACGCCAGCTGGCGCCCGAAGAAATCGTCTTCATCTACCGGGATACCGTTCAGCAACTTCGCGCTCTGTCCTGCCAGCGCGTCTACCGCTTTTTTACCACGAGCAGAAACGGAGAGCAGGCTGGTCACCGTAATGCGCGACAAACCGCCATCGTCGATCAATGGCTTAAGTGCTGTCAAAAGCTGGCTAGTCAGGCTATCCGGTACCGCAATGATATTGCGGTTACGGTAGTCTGCCAGAACGGAGGGGTTAACGTCCGGTACAACCAGCGGCACATCAGGCTCCAGGGCATACAGGCCGCTTAAATCAATTACCAGGCAACCTGCGTTGGCCGCTTCTTCAGCGTAGGCCGCCGAGGCTTCAACGCCTGCGGCAAAAAAGGCCAGCTGCGCCTGCGACCAGTCAAACTCGGCAACGTCCTGAGCACGAAACGTTTTCCCTTCATAGCGCAGCGCTTCGCCTGCACTCTCGGTACGGGTCAGTGCAAAGATTTCACCCACCGGGAACTGACGCTCAGCAAGTGTTTCGAGCAGGGCTTGGCCCACAGCGCCAGTGGCACCCAGTACGGCAATATTCCAGCCTTCAGACATGGTGGTTTACTCCAGAAATAAATAAGCGTCCCCGCCAGATTATCCAGCAGGGAGCATTAAGAAGACATTAACGCGCCGGGTTGTGTACGGCGTTAAACCCTATTTTATTGAGTAACGTAGCCGCACTGGCATCGTCACAAATGATATACAGGGAAGACCATTCGCGGCGCTCAAGATAATGTTTACGCAGCTTGTCAAATTCACCCGGAATACCCGCCACTTTACGCAGCAGCGCGTCGTCGCGGCGCACATCATACACTAAATGCACCAGCCTTTTTAGCGAAGACTCGTCGAGTGGGCCGTGCAAGGTGATGCGCCCAAATTCCGGGGCAGGCAGGAGCGTATCAAGCGACACCTGCTGTGAGTGGCCAATAAAGGTGCTATAAGCCTCAAAGACTTGCGTCGTCCCCCGGGCTTTGCCTTCCAGCGTGTAGCCCGCGATATGCGCGGTGGCAACGTCCACTCGATTCAATAAAGCGACGTTTAGATCCGGTTCGGGTTCCCAGACATCCAGCACTACGCTGAGATCTTGCCCCTCTTGCAAACATGTGAGCAGCGCGGCGTTATCGACTACCGGGCCTCGGCAAGCATTTATCAGAATAGTGCCAGGCTTCAGGCGACGAATCAGTGCCTCATCGGCCAGATGGAAAGATTGATAAGGACCGTCCTTGAAAAGCGGCGTATGGAAGGTCAGCACATCGGCCTGTTCAACCAGCTCTTCAAGCGAACGGAAATCGCCCTTCTCACCTTTGTCCGCACGAGGGGGATCGCACAGCAACGTGCGAATGCCCAGCGCTTCAAGGCGTTTTTGCAGACGTCCACCAACGTTACCCACACCCACGATGCCGACCGTACGGTCTTTTAGCGCAAAACCATCTCGCTCACCAAGCATCAACAGAGAGGAGAAAACATACTCCACAACCGCAATGGCGTTGCAGCCGGGTGCGGCAGAGAATCCGATGCCCGCCTGTTCAAGCCACGCGTCATCAACATGGTCGGTTCCTGCCGTTGCCGTTCCGACAAACTTAACGGCTTTACCGGACAGCAGGGCTTCGTTGACTTTGGTAACAGAGCGCACCATGAGGGCGTCGGCATCAGCCAACTCCTCAACCGGAATAGGACGACCAGGAATAGCCTTGACGTCACCCAGGCGGCTAAACAGCTCGCGGGCATAAGGCATATTTTCATCAACGAGGATTTTCACGTCTGGGTACCTGTTTGAGAGGATGTTAACCGGGCAAGTGTGCCATAATCTCGCCGCCAGGCATATACGCATGCGTGAGCCCGGTTTACGGTGAGTGATGACTTAAAGGATCGATAACGATGCAGCCCATTTCAGGTACGCCGCCGCGCCCTCCAGGCGAAGGCCCCATTGCACCTTCAGCTATTGGTGAACAGCCTCTTTCAACACAGCAGCGTACCGTCCTGGAGCGTCTGATTACGCGCCTTGTTGCGCTGACTTCGCAGCAGAACGCCGAAGTGTGGGCTGGCATGAAACATGATTTGGGGCTGAAGAACGAAACGGCGTTGTTATCACGTCATTTCCCCGCAGCCGAGCAAAACCTAAACCAGCGTCTGAATACGGCGCAGCAAAATCATGCTACTCGTCAGATCGTTTCCCAACTGACCGAGCTGCTGGGCCAGGGGAACAACCGCCAGGCCGTGAGCGATTTTATCCGCCAACAGTTTGGTCAAACCGCGCTTAGCCAGCTCACGCCTGATCAACTCAAAACCGTGCTGACGCTTTTACAAAACAACCAGCTTTCTATTCCTCAGCCGCAGCAGCGGCCAGCAACCGAGCGACCGCTGCTGCCTGCCGAACACAATACGCTCAAGCAGATGGTCACAAAGCTTGCGGCAGCGACCGGCGAATCGAACAAGCTTATCTGGCAATCCATGCTGGAGCTTTCTGGCGTAAAAACGGGTGAACTGATCCCCGCGAAGCAGTTTACGCATCTGGTGACTTGGCTACAGGCTCGTCAAACGCTCAGCACTCAAAGCGCACCAACGCTGCATACCCTGCAAGCCGCATTGAAACAACCGCTTGAGCCGCGGGAGTTTGATGTCATTCGGGATTATGCACAGCAAAACTGGCAGGCCACTCCGCAGACGGCCCTGACCACAGCGCAGGTTCAGGATTTGCTGAATCAGATCTTTGTGCGCCGCGCCGATCGCGAGCCAGGCGTACCTGAAGCCCGCCATATTCAGCCAATTTATAGCCCACTTTTCGCCCCGGTCGTCGAAACGCTGAAATCGATCTCTGCTCGTCCGGGACTGATGTTCGTCGCACTGTTAATTGCGCTAGCCATCTTCTGGATTGTGGCTTAACGCTTTCTGAAAGCGATTTGCGTCACAGCCGTTCCGCCTGGCTTCTGATAAAGGCATAAAAAAAGGGAGCCATCAGGCTCCCCTCTCGAATATATAAACGTATAACTTACGCTTTCAGTTTACGCATCACCAGCGTGGCGTTAGTACCGCCAAAACCGAAGCTGTTAGACATCACGGTCGTCAGCGTTTGCTCGGTCGGTTTGGTCACGATGTTCAGACCCGCTGCCTTCTCGTCCAGATCTTCAACGTTGATGCTTGGCGCGATAAAGCCGTGTTCCAGCATCAGCAGAGAGTAGATGGCTTCCTGCACGCCAGCCGCACCCAGAGAGTGACCGGTCATCGCTTTGGTCGCAGAGATTGCCGGGCTGTTGTCGCCGAAGACTTCACAGATGGCACCCAGTTCTTTCACGTCACCTACCGGAGTAGACGTTCCGTGGGAGTTCAGGTAATCAATTGGAGTATCAACGCCGTGCATTGCCATCTTCATGCAGCGTACAGCACCTTCACCGGATGGAGCGACCATGTCAGCGCCATCGGACGTTGCGCCGTAGCCAACGATCTCAGCATAAATGTGCGCGCCACGTGCCAGAGCGTGTTCCAGCTCTTCAACCACCACCATACCGCCACCGCCAGCGATAACAAAACCGTCACGGTGTGCATCATAAGTACGGGATGCTTTTTCTGGTGTTTCGTTGTATTTGGTGGACAGTGCGCCCATCGCGTCAAACTCACAGGCCATTTCCCAGCCCAGCTCTTCGCCGCCGCCAGCAAATACGATGTCCTGTTTACCTAACTGGATCTGCTCAACCGCGTTACCGATACAGTGTGCAGACGTCGCACAAGCGGAGCTGATGGAGTAGTTTACGCCGTGGATTTTGAACGGCGTTGCGAGGCAAGCGGAAACCGCTGAACCCATCGCTTTGGTCACAACGTACGGACCTACTGCTTTCAGACCACGCGGGCTACGCATAGCGTCAGCGCCGAATACCTGCGCTTTTGACGAACCACCGGAGCCAGCGATCAGACCAACACGCGGGTTGTTCTGATAAACTTCTTCGCTCAGGCCAGCATCTGCAATGGCTTCCTGCATGGAGAGATAAGCATAAATAGAGGCATCGTTCATGAAACGAACCACTTTGCGGTCAATCAAACCGGTGGTGTCCAGTTTGACGTTACCCCATACGTGGCTACGCATACCTGAATCTTTAAACTCTTCAGAGAAAGTGATCCCGGAGCGTCCTTCACGCAGAGATGCCAGGACTTCCTGCTGGTTGTTACCGATGCTGGAAACGATGCCCAAGCCAGTAATCACTGCACGTTTCATTCAATACCTCTGTAAGTCGCACTATAATAAGTTTCGAGTGGCACAATAGCGTACACTTGTACGCCGAACAAGTCCGATCAGCCAATTTCTGAGGAAATTTGCACCGACGGACTCACATCGTTAAGATCGCACCACTGCCTGTCAGACGAGTAACTTACGTGAAACAAAACGCCATACAACCCGCCAACCTTGAGTTCAACGCTGAGGGTACACCTGTTTCCCGAGATTTCGACGATGTCTATTTCTCTAATGATAATGGACTGGAAGAGACCCGTTATGTTTTCCTTGAAGGTAACCACCTGGGCGACCGTTTTCCGCATCATCCACGCAGTCTGTTTGTGGTCGCAGAGAGCGGTTTTGGCACCGGGTTAAACTTTCTTACCCTCTGGCAGGCGTTTGAGCAGTTTCGGGCGGCTCACCCTGACGCTACGCTTCAAAGATTACATTTCATCAGTTTTGAGAAGTTTCCGTTAACCGCCCATGATTTGGCGCTGGCGCATCAGCACTGGCCGGAGCTCGCCCCCTGGGCTGAACAACTCCAGGCCCAGTGGCCGTTACCGATCGGTGGATGCCATCGCCTGTTGCTGGACGGTGGACGCGTGACGCTGGATTTATGGCTCGGCGATATTAACGACCTGACCGACCAACTCGACGATTCTCTGAATCAACAAGTCGATGCCTGGTTTTTAGATGGTTTTGCCCCAGCCAAAAATCCGGATATGTGGAGCGAACATTTGTTCGCGGCTATGGCGCGTCTTGCCCGCCCTGGCGCGACGCTGGCGACCTTCACCTGCGCCGGATTTGTGCGCAGAGGTTTGCAGGAAGCCGGTTTCACCATGCACAAAGTGAAAGGGTTCGGACGTAAACGCGAAATGCTGATTGGCTCTATGGAGCAGGAAAGGCCTCTGCTAAAAGCAGCCCCCTGGTTTGCCCGCACCGGCAGCGAATCCCGCGAGACCGCGATTATCGGTGGCGGTATCGCCATCGCCCTGCTTTCACTTG
This sequence comes from Enterobacter sp., assembly GCA_022649305.1. GTDB lineage: Bacteria > Pseudomonadota > Gammaproteobacteria > Enterobacterales > Enterobacteriaceae > Enterobacter. Next base: position 1,965 of record JALCNW010000055.1, on the reverse strand, counting down.
CCTTACTTCAGCGCGGCTGGAAGGTTACGCTCTATTGTGCCGATTCCGCCCCTGCCGGAGGCGCGTCCGGAAATCGTCAGGGCGCGTTATATCCCCTGCTGACCGCCCACGACCCGTCGCTCAGACAGTTTTTCCCGGCAGCGTATACCTTCGCACGTCGTCTGTATGACACCCTGCCGGTCACGTTCGATCACGACTGGTGTGGTGTGACGCAGCTCGGTTGGGATGAAAAAAGCCAGCAGAAGATTACGCAGATGCTCTCCCTCGGACTACCAGCTGAAATCGCGACAGCGTTAAATGCACAGCAAGTGAAGGAGAAGACAGGTCTGCAAACAGACTGCGGTGGGATCCATTATCCGGCAGGCGGCTGGCTGTGTCCGGCGGATCTCACGGCAGCAGCGATAAATCTTGCCCAAACTCGCGGATTAAACGTCTGTTATGACCATCAGGTGGCATCACTGGACAGCCGCGAAACGGGCTGGCATGTCCGTTTTCTCAACGGCGAAGAAGCTCTGCATGCCAGTCTGGTGCTGGCAAATGGTCATCATATCGGCGACTTCCCGCAAACCGAGAAACTGCCGGTTTACCCGGTAGGGGGCCAGGTCAGCCATATTCCAACGACTCCACATCTGCGAAATCTTCGCCAGGTCTTATGTTATGACGGCTACCTGACACCGCAAAACCCGACTAACGCCCATCACTGCATCGGTGCCAGCTACCACCGGGGGCAGAAAGAAATCGCATACAGTGAGGCGGATCAGCAGCAAAACCGTCAGCGTTTGCTTGACTGTTTCCCGCAGGCTGAATGGGCAAAAGAGGTCGATGTTAGCGGAGCCGATGCACGCTGCGGTGTGCGCTGTGCAACCCGCGATCATCTGCCAATGGTCGGCAACGTGCCGGACTACGATGCCACGCTCGAAGCGTATGAAGATCTTTCTGAACGCCGTGAGTCTGCTCTCTCCGCCCCCGTGTATCCCAACCTGTTTATGATCGGTGCGCTGGGATCGCGTGGGTTATGCACTGCGCCACTGGCGGCGGAAATACTGGCCTCGCAAATGAGCGACGAGCCGATCCCTATGGATGGCGTAACGCTGGCGGGACTGAGCCCCAATCGACTGTGGGTGCGGAAACTATTGAAAGGAAAAATGATTAAGTAGGCTGACGCCTGACGCCCTCTCCGCCTGGAGAGGGCAAAGAACAGGATTACTTCAATTTTGCCTGCTGGAACAGATTGTCCCACATCGCTAAAACTAAAGACTGGTCACGCGGAGAGAGTTCGCCCGCCAGGATGGCTTTTTCAAGTCCGCGCCCCACTTCAGCGTGAACCGCTTCTGGCGAGTGGTCGTCGCCCGCTTCCAGCTCGGCGACGGCAAGCGTCAGGTGACCACGCAGATAACCGCTGGCAAACAGTTCATCGTCACTGGCGTGTTCTACCATGTCATCAATTAACGCCAGAATGCGTGATTCAAATTCTGCGATCATCTTCTTTCCTCAGTTAAGATCTTCCGGCCACGGGAAGTGTTCCGCCTTTAATTCCGGCGTGTGGTAATAATTCTGTAGTGCCTTAATAAAGCGCGCTGGACGTTCCGGTATCCCTTTCTCAAGATATTCCATTACCTGTGCGTGAACGCGACGCTGGAACGTAATTCTGTCCGGCTCGCAGTCCCCTTCCAGGTTGTCACAGCTGACGTTGAATGGATAACCTGCCGCGACGCAAAACAGCCAGTCGAAGGCCTGCGGTTTAATCTCCACGTCTTCAAACTGCCCTTGCGTGGCAGCGTCGCGTCCGTCCGGGCAATACCAGTAACCAAAATCAACCTGTTCACGGCGCGCTTTCCCGGCGATGCACCAGTGGGAGATTTCATGCAAACCGCTGGCGTAAAAGCCGTGCGCAAACACAATTCGGTTGTACGGTACGTCGGCATCAGCAGGAAGATAGATCGGTTCGTCGTCGCCTTTAATCAG
>JALCNW010000054.1 GCA_022649305.1 Enterobacter sp. | reverse complement strand
AAAACGCACCACGTGCGATGGCAGTTATCGACCCGGTTAAGCTGGTTATCGAAAACTACCCGCAGGGCGAGAGCGAAGTGGTCACGATGCCTAACCATCCGAGCAAGCCGGAGATGGGGACCCGTGAAGTACCGTTTAGCGCTGAGATCTGGATCGATCGTGCTGACTTCCGTGAAGAAGCGAACAAGCAGTACAAACGTCTGGTGATGGGCAAAGAAGTTCGCCTGCGTAATGCCTACGTGATCAAAGCAGAGCGCGTAGAGAAAGACGCAGAAGGCACGATTACCACGATCTACTGTACCTATGACGCAGAAACCCTGAGCAAGGATCCTGCCGATGGTCGTAAAGTAAAAGGCGTTATTCATTGGGTGAGCGCTGCGCATGCGCTACCCGTTGAAATTCGTCTTTACGATCGTCTGTTCAGCGTACCCAATCCGGGCGCGGCAGAGGACTTCCTGGCGACGATTAACCAGGAATCGCTGGTCATCAAGCAAGGCTTTGGTGAACCGTCTCTGAAAGCGGCTGAAACAGGAAAAGCTTATCAGTTTGAGCGTGAAGGTTACTTCTGCCTCGACAGCCGTTATGCAACCGCTACCAAACTGGTCTTTAACCGTACGGTTGGTCTGCGCGACACCTGGGCGAAAATTGGCGAGTAGTTTTGGTCAATGACAGACAAACGCCGCTTATCGCGGCGTTTTTTTTCTTTGCGATCAGCAGTCTATATAAAGGCTAATCTGGATGCCTAAATAATAACTGGTCAATGAGCTGCTACTTATTTTTTTAATTTAATTTTCATTTATGGGAATACTCGGTTTTTACTCAATGTAATCGCTATCAATAAGCATTAGTTATTGAATTTAACCCAGTTTTCAGCGTGTTTCGGCCCTCTCATAGAAATGTTTCAATTCACTACCAATTATGTGCACTTCGTCATAATCCTGCATTTTGCCTGTTAAAAAGCATTGATAATTCGCGTCGCGAAAAATAGTCTAAAGACGGTAGTTAATTCGAGGGTATTTCTAACTACCCCTGACCTATTGGTCATTTATATTTTTCGCCGTTCAGGCGTTTTTAATTCGTCAAAGAGGAACAATCTATGCGTACGTTCAGTGGCAAACGTAGTGCGCTGGCGCTGGCTATTGCCGGTATCACAGCAATGTCGGCTTTTGTTGCCGCACCAGAGGCTAAAGCAGCAGGATTCATTGATGATTCAACGCTCACGGGCGGTATCTATTACTGGCAGCGTGAACGTGACCGTAAAGACGTAACCGAAAATAAATACAAAACCAACCTTTCCCATTCTACCTGGAACGCCAACCTGGATTTCCAGTCTGGCTATGCCGCGGATATGTTCGGTCTGGATATTGCCGCCTTTACGGCCATTGAAATGGCGGAAAATGGCGACAGTGCGCACCCGAACGAAATTGCATTTTCGTCCAGCAATAAAGCCTACAAGGAAGACTGGTCCGGCGATAAGAGTGGGATAAGCCTTTATAAGGCCGCCGCTAAATTCAAATACGGTCCGGTATGGGCGCGTGGTGGTTATATTCAGCCAACCGGTCAAACGCTATTAGCGCCGCACTGGAGCTTTATGCCTGGTACTTATCAAGGTGCAGAAGCCGGGGCGAATTTTGACTACGGTGATGCGGGGGCGTTGAGTTTCTCCTATATGTGGACCAACGAGTACAAAGCTCCGTGGCACATTGAGATGGACAAGTTCTACCAGAACGATAAAAAAACCAAAGTCGACTATCTGCATTCCCTCGGTGCAAAATATGACTTTAAAAATGATCTCGTGCTGGAAGCGGCATTTGGTCAGGCAGAAGGCTATGTTGACCAGTACTTTGCCAAAGCCAGCTACAAATTCGATATCGTCGGCGGTCCGCTGTCGTCCACCTATCAGTTCTACGGTACTCGCGATAAAGTCAGCGATGGTGGCGTGAACGATCTTTATGATGGTACCGCGTGGCTGCAAGCGTTGACCTTCGGGTATAAAGTGGGACAAGTTGATTTACGTCTCGAAGGAACCTGGGTGAAAGCGGAAGGGCAGCAGGGCTACTTCCTCCAGCGCATGACGCCAACCTACGCCTCTTCAAACGGTCGTCTGGATATCTGGTGGGATAACCGTTCTGACTTCAACGCCGATGGTGAAAAAGCACTCTTCTTCGGTGCGATGTATGACCTGAAAAACTGGAATCTGCCGGGCTGGGCAGTGGGTGCATCTTACGCTTACGCGTGGGACGCCAAGCCTGCTGATATGGCAACGCCGGATGCCTACTACGATCCGAACTACCGTCTGAAAGAATCGTCATACAGCCTGGACGCAATCTACACCCTCCAGGATGGCCGCGCGAAAGGCACGATGTTCAAACTGCACTTCACCCAGTACGACAACCATTCCGATATTCCGAGCTACGCGGGCGGTTACGGCAACATCTTCCAGGATGAACGTGACGTGAAATTCATGGTTATCGCACCTTTCACTATCTTCTGATGAATTCTCCGGCGGGATGGCTCCCCCCCGTCTCGCCGGAATGGAGACTGTTATGTTGAAAAAAATCGTCATGGTCGCGGTGCTTGCATCGGGACTGGTTGCCTGCGCACAGCCTCAGGCACCAAAAGAAGACTCCCGTTTGAAAGAAGCCTATAGCGCTTGTATTAATACGGCACAAGGATCGCCGGAGAAAATCGAGGCCTGTCAGAGCGTGCTGAATGTGCTCAGAAAAGAGAAAGCGCATGAGCAGTTTGCGACTCAGGAAAACGTCAGGGTGATGGATTATCAGGCTTGCATCCAGGCGCGCAAAACCGGCAACGATCAGGAAGTGGCAAAAAGCTGCGACAAAATCTGGCAAGAGATACGCAATAACAACGCGAATTGATTAATAGCAGGCAAAAAAAAGCCAACCTTACGGTTGGCTCTTTGCTTTGTATAAATGCACCCTTATTTCGGGGTATGCGCGTGCTCATTTTCGCGACAATCGCCTTCTGCACAGTGACCGTACAGGTACAGGCTGTGGTTGGTCAGGCGAATACCATGTCGGGTGGCAATCTCACGCTGACGCGCTTCGATAGAGTCATCGCTAAATTCAATCACCTTGCCGCAGTCGAGGCATATAAGGTGATCGTGGTGATGCTGCTGGGTCAGTTCAAAAACGGATTTACCGCCTTCGAAGTTATGACGGGTGACAATCCCTGCGTCGTCGAATTGATTCAAAACGCGGTAAACGGTTGCCAGGCCAATCTCTTCACCCATGTCAATCAGGCGCTTGTACAAGTCTTCCGCACTGACGTGATGATTGTCCGGCCCTTGCAGAACTTCCAGAATCTTTAAACGAGGAAGCGTAACTTTCAGGCCAGCCTTCTTTAATGCGGTATTGTTGTCAGTCATGCGGAATCTGTCCTGTTGCTAAACGATTCACTTCTAAAGAAGAAGTGACAGAAAATGCACTTGGGATAATGCGTCTCATTATAGAACTGCCATGCTTAAATGAAAACTGCAAGTCTCAAGCAAAGTATGCTTATAAAAACGTGGTACCGCCAACAAAGTTAGCCGAGTGAGTCCACTTTAACCTGGTTTATTGTACAGGTCTGAAAGCAAAAGTTAAAAATTTGTAGCAATTATTTTAATTGGAATTACCTATCAATGCGGCGCAACTAAGCAGAAGCGCCGCATCTTCAATCAGGCATTCAGAATATCGTCGAGATGTAGCTCGTCGCGAATCTGTTTTACCCACTGCGTCACGCGTTCAGCGGTCAGTTCTGGCTGGCGGTCTTCATCAATCGCCAGACCGACAAAGTGATCGTCGTCTGCAAGACCTTTTGATGCTTCAAAGTGGTAACCCGCTGTCGGCCAGTGGCCTACGATGGCTGCACCGCTTGGTTCGATAATGTCGCGGATGGTGCCCAAAGCGTCACAGAAATATTCTGCGTAGTCTTCCTGGTCGCCACAGCCAAACAGCGCCACGAGCTTACCGTTGAAGTCTACTTCTTCTAGCGTAGGGAAAAAGTCATCCCAGTCACACTGTGCTTCGCCGTAGTACCAGGTTGGGATGCCCAGCAGCAAAATATCATAACCTTCGAGATCTTCTTTGCTGCTCTTAGCAATGTCATGCACGTCGGCAACGTCTTTACCAAGCTGTTTCTGAATGTTTTTTGCGATGTTTTCGGTGTTACCCGTATCGCTGCCGAAAAAAATGCCGATGATTGCCATGAGTAAAATAACCTCTTGAAACTTAATGGTATGGTGGCGCAATTTGTCCACGGATAAGGGCAATCATAGCAGAACAGAGAAGTCCACGGAAACAGCTATCACGCTGGACTGCACTCTGTGCTACATGAAAGTGACGTGAAGTCGATTTTTCAGACTCTTACTGGGAATGGCGTAATGCCTGGAGTTGCGCCATGAGCATCTCTTCGATCAGCTCGCTGCGGCTGATTTCACGAGCATCGGCCAGTTCGCTCAGCGCGTCGACGGCATCCGCATTGAGTTTAAGCTCGACGCGTTTAAGCCCACGACTTTTGTCGCGTTTAAGCTGGTTGCGCTTATTGATGCGCAATTGTTCATCGCGCGAAAGCGGATTGGTTTTAGGTCGTCCCGGTCGACGTTCAGTCGCGAACAGATCTAATGTCGTACGGTCCGTTTGTTCTTTGGCCATGATTCAGAGACTTCGGGGAAAACGAGCGGCCCTGCTATTGCCGGGGCGATGAGCGCGACATCATACATTACTGGTATCAGGACGCCAACGACTGGCGTCCTGCAGGCGATCGGTCGCTGGCTTTTTAATCAAATCACCGTTTCAGATAGATATCGACGGATGGCGCGCAGGACAGCCTCCGGCTTTTCGGCGTGAACCCAGTGACCTGCCCCGGCAATCACATGCGCACGCGCCTGCGGGAATTGCGCGACCAGTGCATCCCGATAAGCTTCCGTGACGTAGGGTGAATTGCCACCGCGGATAAACAGGGTAGGGTGCTGCCAGGCAGGAATCGCCTGCCAGCCGACAATATGGCTATATTGGTCCCACAGCACCGGTACGTTAAAACGCCATGCCCCATCGATGAAAGACTTCAACAAGAACTGCACCACGCCTTCTTCATCGAGTTGCTCACGCATAATAGCAGCAGCCTGTTGGCGTGTGGATGCGCCTGCTTCGGTGACTGCATTAATAGCCGCAAAGATCTCATCGTGGCGACGAACGTCATAATCCACCGGGGCGACATCAATCACCACCAGCTGGTCAATACGTTCTGGCGCAAGCGCGGTTAGCGCCATCACCGCTTTACCACCCATTGAGTGCCCAATAAACGTGGCCTTCTCTATCTGGTTTGCATCAAGCGTGTCCAGCAGATCCTGTGCCATTGCCGCATAGGTCATCTCAGGGCTTCGTTCAGAAAGGCCATGATTTCGCATGTCCACCTGCAGAATATCGCGATCGCTCACCAGATCGCGCGCCAGCACGCCAAGATTATCAAGGCTGCCAAAAAGGCCGTGAACCAGCACGATGGGAGAATTATTGTTCGTCGATTGTGCAGATTGCGCTCGGGTATTCAATTTCATGGCAAAGTTCTTTTTTTACGTCTGTCAGGTTAGGGTATTATGTTGACCATTCTGCCGCCCGGCTGCAAGGATCCAGTTTAATCTGACTTTTGCCGCCACCCTGGCTTGACCCTATCCGCGGTTGGGATTTGACCCTATAATCCCAACGACTTGTATTCAGATAAGATATTGCACTGGATTAAGATGAAAACAATCGAAGTTGATGATGAGCTCTATGCGTATATTGCCAGCCACACGCGACATATTGGCGAGAGTGCGTCCGACATTTTACGGCGCATGCTGAAATTTTCCGCCGCCTCACAGCCTGCAACTCCGGTTTCTAAAGAGGCTCGTCAGCCAAACGTTGTGGCTGAAGCAAAAACCGTCGCGCCGGTAAAGGATAAAGTCCGTGCCGTGCGTGAACTGCTGCTCTCCGACGAATATGCAGATCAAAAGAAAGCGGTTAACCGTTTTCTGCTGGTGCTGACTACACTTTATTCACTGGATAACAAAGCGTTTGCTGAGGCGACCGAGTCGCTCCATGGCCGTACACGCGTGTACTTTGCGGTGGATGAGCAGACGCTGATTCAAAACGGTAACCAAACCAAACCAAAACAGGTTCCGGCGACCCCTTACTGGGTCATCACCAATACCAATACCGGACGCAAATGCAGCATGGTCGAACACATCATGCAGTCGATGCAATTCCCGGCGGAATTGATTGAAAAGGTTTGCGGTACAATTTAACCCTTGCATAAGAAGGACCAGGCAATGGCAAATCACGATCGTGCGGGTCAGCCTGCACAACAAAGCGATTTGATTAACGTCGCTCAGCTTACCTCTCAGTACTATGTGCTGAAGCCGGAAGTGGGCAACGCAGAACACGCAGTGAAGTTTGGTACATCTGGCCACCGCGGCGGCGCGGCACGCCATAGCTTTAACGAACCGCATATTCTGGCCATTGCTCAGGCCATCGCTGAAGAGCGTGCCAAAAACGGCATCACGGGTCCGTGCTTTGTGGGTAAAGATACCCATGCGCTGTCTGAACCTGCCTTTATTTCCGTTCTGGAAGTGCTGGCGGCGAATGGTGTGGATGTCATCATTCAGGAAGACAACGGCTATACGCCAACGCCTGCCGTGTCTAACGCGATTCTGGTGCACAACAAAAAAGGCGGCGCGCAGGCTGATGGCATCGTCATCACGCCATCGCACAACCCACCAGATGACGGCGGTATCAAATACAACCCACCTAACGGTGGTCCGGCTGATACTAACGTCACCAAAGTGGTCGAAGATCGCGCCAATGCGCTGCTGGCTGAGGGTCTGAAAGGGGTTAAACGCCTTTCTCTGGATGCCGCGATGGCCTCCGGACACATTCAAGAACGGGATCTGGTTCAGCCATTTATTGAAGGTCTGGCAGATATCGTTGATATTGCCGCCATTCAGAAAGCGGGCCTGAAGCTGGGCGTCGATCCGCTGGGCGGCTCCGGTATTGAATACTGGAAACGCATTGCTGAGTTCTACAAGCTGGATCTGACCATCGTTAACGATCAGGTCGATCAGACCTTCCGCTTTATGCACCTGGACAAAGACGGCGCAATCCGCATGGACTGTTCCTCCGAGTGCGCGATGGCGGGCTTGCTGGCACTGCGCGACAAGTTCGATTTAGCCTTTGCTAACGACCCTGACTATGACCGACACGGTATCGTGACCCCAGCTGGTTTGATGAACCCGAACCATTATCTGGCGGTGGCGATCAACTATCTATTCCAGCATCGTCCGCAGTGGGGCAAAGAGGTCGCCGTCGGTAAAACGCTGGTGTCATCAGCGATGATCGATCGCGTGGTGAACGACCTGGGCCGCAAGCTGGTAGAAGTGCCGGTAGGCTTTAAATGGTTCGTTGATGGTCTGCATGATGGCAGCTTCGGTTTCGGTGGCGAAGAGAGCGCAGGGGCATCGTTCCTGCGTTTCGACGGTACGCCGTGGTCGACGGATAAAGACGGTATCATCATGTGCCTGCTGGCCGCCGAAATCACCGCCGTGACCGGTAAAAACCCGCAGGAACATTATAACGAGCTGGCTGCTCGTTTTGGTGCGCCAAGCTACAACCGTATTCAGGCAGGCGCGACCTCTGCGCAGAAAGCCGCACTCTCTAAGCTCTCTCCTGAGATGGTAAGTGCAAACACGCTGGCGGGTGACCCGATTACCGCACGTTTGACGGCGGCACCAGGTAACGGCGCCTCCATCGGCGGTCTGAAAGTGATGACCGACAACGGCTGGTTTGCTGCGCGTCCGTCCGGTACGGAAGATGCATATAAAATCTATTGCGAAAGCTTCCTCGGCGACGAACACCGTAAGCTGATTGAGAAAGAAGCGGTAGAGATTGTGAGCGAAGTGCTGAAAAACGCGTAAGCGCTTAAAAAACGGCAACCGTTCGGTTGCCGTTCTGCTTTTACCTTAGCTGTGTTTATTCTTCAATTCAAAGCGCGGCGACACCAGACCGTACAGCGTCCAGCCCATAAACGTCACCATCGCGCCATACAGCATCGCTTCCTGCCCTGAAGAGTAGAGCGCATAGAAGCTGTAAATCGCCCCGATCAGCGCCACAATATTGGCCGATTTCGCTTTGCCCGGTTCGACCTTCGCCATTTTCTGAATGATCACCAGCGCCGCCATCGACAGAATATATGGAATGATATTCGTCACCACCGCCAGGTTCACCAGCACGTTGAACTGGCTGTTGAGTGATGGACTGATGGTCATCAGCGACAATCCGCTCTGGAAAATAACAATCGCCAGCATCCCCTGTACCGGTGCGCCAGACTTGCTCACGCGAGAGAAGATTTTCGGGAAGTAGCCTTCGTCAGCCGAAGATTTGAAAACCTGCGCAATCGTAAACTGCCAGCCGAGCAGTGAACCGCAGCAGGACATCACCATCAGACCCATAATCACTTTACCGACTTCCGGCGTGAACATTTGCGCAAACGCCAGGCCAAATGGCGCGGTGGAGTTCGCCAGATCCATGTTCGGTACAATCCCGGCAATCACGTTGGTGGAGATGATGTAGATAACCGCCGCGCCCAGCGTTCCTCCCAGGACCGCAATCGGCACGTTCTTTTCTGGATTTTCCACCACTTCGGCGTTAGCACAGGCGGATTCCAGACCCAGGAAAGCCCACAGCGTCATGGCGATAGACGATCCAACGGCGGTAAAGAACGGCACGTGGTGCGGGTTCCAGGAGTTGGCATACAGCGTAGGGCTGAACCAGAACCATCCAATGATGCACAGGCCAACAACCGGGATGATCACGCCCCATACGGTCACGCTACTGATCTGCCCGGTGATGCGTGCCCCACCAAAGTTGGCGACGGTGCAAATCCACAGGACGCCAATAGTTGCGAGGCCGATTTGTACCGGGCTTAACGCCACGCCAAACAGCTCCGTACTGTATCCCACCGCCGATATCGCAATGGCGACGTTAGCAATCAGCAACGACACGCCGTAGGTATAGTTGGCCATGAAATTGCCCGACTTCCCAAACGCGTACTCTGCATAACCTCCCATCCCGCCGGGCTTACGGCTAAACATCCCGCATTTAGCAAAGGCCCACGCCAGTGCCATGGAACCGACGGCAGTCACCAGCCAGGAGATGATCGAAATGGTGCCCACCTCGGCGAGCTTGGTAGGTAGCATAATGATGCCGGAGCCCATCATGTTGACCATCGTCAGGATGGTGAGCTGAACAACGCCCATTTTATTGGATTTGCTCATAGTGCTTCCCCTTTCAGCAGCGCAAGCTGAGCGGCTGGCTGTTTGATGACATAGCACCGCACCTGTTTACGTCCGTCACACTCTTCGATATACACGCCCTGCAACTCAGGCGCGAAGCCCGGCAGCAGATTGATCCCTTCTTCCAGCGCCGTAAAGTAGCGCAGCACCGCATCGCCCCAGACTTCGCCAGGCACTACGCACAGCACGCCCGGTGGGTAAGGGAGAGCACCTTCGGCGGCAATACGACCCTCGGCGTCACGCAGGGAAACCAGCTCGACGTCACCGCGCAGATAGGCATAGTTCGCCTCCTGCGGGTTCATCATCACGCGCGGGAAATGGGCCTTACGGAACATCTCTTTTTGCAGCTGTTTCACGTTATGACGAGCGTAGAGATTGTGCATCTCCTGGCAAATCTGGCGCAGGGAGTAATCGGCGTAACGTTCCGGATGCTGTTTGTAGAGTGAAGGCAATACCTCTTTTAACGGCGCGTCGGTTTCGAGTAACTTCTCGAAACGCACCAGTTGCGCGATAAGTTGCTGCAACTTGCCCATGTCTTCCGCTGGCGTCAGCAAGAACAGGATCGAGTTAAGATCGCATTTCTCAGGGACGATGCCATTTTCACGCAGGAAATTCGCGAGGATGGTTGCCGGTACACCGAAATCGTCGTATTCACCGGTCCGGGCGTTGATACCTGGGGTGGTCAGCAGCAGTTTGCACGGATCGATAAAATACTGATGTTCGGCATAGCCTTCGAACGCGTGCCAGTTTTCGCCTGGCACAAAGTGGAAGAAGCGCAGGTCAGAGGAAATATCGGCGGTTGGCCAGCTTTCCCACGGTTTGCCGTCCACCATATCGGGCACAAATGGGCGAATAAACTGACAGTTTTGCAGGATCAGTTTGCGCGCTTCAATCCCGTTCACCACGCAGTCCATCCACATGTTACGACCGCTTTGCCCCTCATGCATACGGGCGTTGATATCCAGTGCGGCGAATAATGGATAAAACGGGCTGGTGGAGGCGTGCATCATAAACGCGTTGTTCAAGCGCTTATGCGGAACATAACGCTGCTGGCCTTTGATGTGGCTGTCTTTCTTGTGGATCTGCGAGGTTTGTGAGAACCCGGCCTGCTGCTTATGTACCGACTGGGTGACCAAAATCCCCGGATCGTTTTCGTTCAGTTCAAGCAGCAGCGGCGAACAGTCCGCCATCATGGGAATGAACTGCTCGTAACCCACCCACGCAGAATCGAACAGGATGTAGTCACAAAGATGACCAATTTTATCGACCACCTGACGGGCGTTATAAATGGTGCCGTCGTAAGTTCCGAGCTGAATCACCGCCAGGCGGAATGGACGCGCATCGCGGGAGCGACCGGGGGCGACCTCTGCAACCAGCTCGCGCAGATAGCGCTCTTCGAAGCAATGCGCGTCAATTCCACCGATAAAACCGTACGGGTTGCGTGCGGTTTCCAGATAAACCGGCGTGGCGCCAGCCTGTAATAACGCCCCGTGGTGGTTGGATTTATGGTTGTTACGATCGAACAGCACCAGATCGCCAGGGGTGAGCAGGGCGTTAAGCACCACTTTGTTTGATGACGAGGTTCCGTTAAGCACAAAGTAGGTTTTGTCGGCGTTAAACACCTTTGCGGCATGCTTTTGTGCCGTGCAGGGCGCGCCTTCGTGAATCAGCAGATCGCCCATCGCGACGTCGGCATTACACAAATCCGAACGGAACAGCGTTTCGCCAAAGAAATCAACAAATTGGTTACCCGCAGGATGGCGGCGGAAGAATTGCCCACCCTGATGTCCTGGGCAGTCGAATGCGCTGTTACCTTGCTTAACGTAATCAACCAGCGCGCGGAAGAACGGTGGCCGCAACTGGGTTTCATACTTCTGCGCGGCGGCTTCCAACTGGCGTCCATAGAAGTCGTTGCTGGTATCGTTGCATTCAAAAACACCCTGAATGCGTGAAAGGTATTCTGCTGGAACAATCTCTTCTTTATGCGTGGCGATAAATACCGGAATACCAAATCCGGTGGCTTCTAATTCTTCTATCGTGCCGTTGAAAATATCACTCACTGCCAGTACCACGGCGGCGACATCAATATAATCTGAGGTGCCAATATCGACCATTTCGCGTGTTGTTGTAAAACAGTCCGGGCATGCGCGGCTGGCAGCGATTTTTAGCATTTTCATATTCATCTCTTTATTTTTGGTAATATTTGTCCTTCGACTTCTGTTAAATAAGAAATCGAAATATTCCGGAAAAAAAGCAAAGTGTGGCCGCTGATAAAAAATCAGTAATTTGCTTTTAAAATGAGTTAAACCCAGTTCGTCCGGTGACGAAGACAGCAGGATTTAAAGAAGTGAGCGCAGGTGTTCACAGGCAAAAGCCTGTAAAGATAGAGGTTTCAGGATAACCTGTAAGCAGATGCGCCCAGAGTCGAAGGACTACCGGGCATTAAAGAAATGAAAGTCAAAGCTATTGCGGTGGGCAAACATCATAATATGAGTTGTCCGCCTTATATGGGGCATTGAACGATTGTTGTTTTCCATGTTTATTTTCCTTTCATAAATTGAAAGCATGGTCATTCTATCCAGGAAAGGGAGGTAAACCGTGAGGATGATCACCAAAAATCGATCATATCAGAAATAAATATTCGATTTTGATGCATATGGCAGATCAAAACGCTGTTTTGTGGCTAATGTGTTAACGTTATGTTTTTAAGATGCGTAAATTCTAATGAAATAACATCAAAATAACGCTTAGGTTATTTGATTAATATATTTGTGAGAGGTTGTGATTGTGGTGATAAATTATTTTGAATAGTTATTCAAAGCATGAACCGATAACCGATACCGGTTTCAGTTAATAGATGAAGAGGGCGCGCGGGGTCGGCCTCAAGTTTCTGCCGAAGATGGCCCATATATATGCGTAAATAATGACTATGCTCGACCGCGTTGGGACCCCAGACCTGATTGAGTAGCTGACGTTGAGTCAGGACCTTGCCATGGTTGTTAAGCAGCACCGCGAGGAGGCGAAACTCAATGGGCGTGAGATGAATCTCGTGGGTTCCACGCAGGATCCGCCGGGCGGCGAGATCGACCTGGATATCGGAAAACGTAAACACCGGTTCCGCAGGTGCGGTGGCGCTGTGACGACGCAATGCAACGCGCAGTCGTGCCTGTAGCTCGCCAATGCCAAAGGGCTTGCTCAGATAATCGTCGGCTCCGGCATCCAGAGCGGCAATTTTGTCCGTCTCTTCTGTTCGGGCAGAGAGCACGATAATCGGCATCTGGCTCCACTGGCGGACTTCACGAATAAAATCGATCCCGTCGCCGTCGGGCAAGCCTAAATCAAGGATAACCAGGTCGGGCTTACGGGTGGCGGCTTCAAGCAGACCGCGCTGTAACGTCCCTGCGTCATACACGCGCAGGCCGTCTCCTTCCAGCGCAGTGCGCAGAAAACGGCTAATCGCATGTTCGTCTTCAACAATCAGGACGTTAATCACAAATCCTCTGGCAATTCATCAAGTTCTGGCGGGGCATCCAGCGGAAGTGTAACACAGAAACAGGCCCCTCCCTGCGCACGGTTATGGGCGCTAATCGTGCCGCCATGCACGTCGACAATCGCCTGGCAGATGGCCAGCCCCAGCCCCACGCCAGGGATGGCCGACTCTTTATTGCCTCGGGAAAATTTTTCAAAAATAGCCGTTTCTTGCCCGGCAGGAATACCCGGACCGTCATCCCACACGTCCAGGCGCAAGGTCTGTTGGGTAACGCCCGCGCTGAGCCCGATGTGCGCTCTGGCTCCGGCGTATTTAACGGCGTTTTCCAGCAGGTTAATCAGCACGCGCTCGAACAGCGGGCCGTCAACGTGAATTAATGTTAAAGGCTCTGGCAGATCCAGCGCGATATGCCGCCCACCCAGGCCTGGCTCCAGCATTTTCAACGCGCTTCCCACCACTTCCTCAAGCGTAAGCCACTCTCTCTTCAAGTTAAACCCGCCAGACTGGATGCGCGCCATGTCCAGCAGGTTGTTCACCAGTCGCGTGGTGTTGAGTACGTGCTGGCGAATCTCGCTGGCCTGCGGCGCATGGGATGACCCCTCCGCCGCCAGGTCCAGAGTCAGGATTTCTGACTGGCCGAACAGAACCGTCAGCGGTGTGCGCAGGTCGTGGGAGAGCGCAGCCAGCAGGGAATTGCGGATACTTTCGCGCTCGCTTGCCAGCCGCGCCTGCTCTTCACTCGCCGTCAATGCCAGGCGTTCTAGGGCGCTGGCGACCAGCAGGGTGAAGGTCTCCAGCAAACGCTGTTGCTCAGGGATCATTAACTGCCGCAGATGCGTGGGTTCAACAATCACCAGCCCTTGATTCTTCCCGGCACTGCGCAACGGTAAAATGAGATACGGCACGCCGGGCAGGGTATCCGTTCCCGCTCCTGCGGGAAGCCCTTTATCAAAACTCCAGCGGGCGATGGCGTCATCCCACGGCGTCATGCCGGTTGCAGAGGTTAGCGGACGCAGTTTCCCCTGTTCATCGGGCAGTAAAATCAGGCTGCTGGCGTGGAAAGTGGAGCGGATAAACTGCTCGCTGGTTTGCACGATATCGAGCGGTGTGCGCCCGACGGCCAGCGATTTCGACATTTCATACAGATGACGGGTGCGCTGTTCGCGGTAGCGGGCAATTCGGGCCTGATAGCGCACGCCCGCCGTCAGATTACCGACGATCAGTCCCACGGTGAGCATCACGCCAAAGGTCAGAATGTACTGCACATCCGAGACGGCAAGCGTGCCGCGCGGGGCGATAAAAAACAGGTCGAAGCTGGCGACGTTAATCACGGTCGCCAGAACGGACGGCCAGCGCCCGTAAAGCAGGGCGACAATCACCACCCCAAGCAGATAGATCATGACCAGGTTGGCGGCATCAAAAGCAACCAGCCACTGGCTGGCGATAATGGTAATTAACGCGCAGAGCACCGTTGCGACCAGGCAACCGCGAATCTGGATGCGCCATTTATCGCTAAACGGACGCGCATCGGTTGAGCGACCTGGCAGGGGCGCGGGCTTGTCATCAAGCGCGACAATGACTAAATCCAGATCCGGAGCGCGTTTTGCCAGCTTATCGGCAAAGGATTCGCGACTGAACCAGCGCCGATGATGGCGGCGGCCAATGACAATTTTCCCCAGATTGTGCTCGCGAGCGTAACGCAGAATGGCTTTGTCTTCTGCCGGATCGGACAGCGTGGCGGTTTCTGCGCCCAGTTCTTGCGCCAGACGCAGGGCGCTGAGGATCGCGCGGCGTTGGTTTTCAGGCAGCGCATGAAGATGCGGTGTCTCAACGTAAACGGCGTGCCAGGCGCTGCCAAATTTCGCGGCCAGACGCGCGGCAGTACGCACCAGTTTTTCGTTGCCGCTGCCGTGACCGATGCAGAGCAGAATGGCATCGCGCGTGTGCCAGACGCGGTCCTGTCCTTGTCTGTCGCGCCAGGCGCGCATCTGATCGTCTACGCGATCGGCGGTGCGACGCAGCGCCAACTCACGCAGAGCAATCAGATTACCTTTACGGAAGAAATGCTCAATGGCCCGTTCGGCCTGGCCGGATATGTAGACCTTGCCTTCGTGCAGGCGCTGGCGTAAATCGTCGGGCGGAAGGTCCACCAGCACCACTTCGTCGGCGGAATCGAAAAACGGATCGGGTACGGTTTCACGCACCTGAATACCCGTTACGCCGCTAACCACGTCGTTCAGGCTCTCCAGATGCTGAACGTTGACGGTGGTAAAAACGTCGATTCCGGCTTCCAGCAGTTCCTCAATATCCTGCCAGCGTTTAGGGTGGCGTGAACCTGGCGCGTTGCTGTGCGCCAGTTCGTCCATCAGAATTAAGGCCGGACGGCGGGCGAGGGCGGCGTCGAGATCGAATTCGCTAACCTGACGAGCACGGTGGTGAATACGACGCGCAGGCTGGGTTGCCAGCCCGTCCAGCAATGCCGCGGTCTCTTTTCGTCCGTGGGTTTCGACCACCCCAATCAGAATATCGAGCCCTTGCGCCCGCAGTCGCTGGGCTTCTGCCAGCATGGCGTACGTTTTCCCAACGCCTGCACAGGCGCCGAAAAATACTTTCAGTTTGCCGCGATGAGGGGCGGTCGTTTGTTCAAGTAGCCGGTCCGGGTCGGGGCGCAAGGGCTCGTCGGTCATTTAGTTTTTCCTTTGCGCATCCAGCGCCAGATTCAGCTCAACGATATTCACCACCGGCATGCCGATAAAACTGACCAGCGGTTTTTGCGTATGCTCGGCGACCAGGCGACTCACCTGGTCAGTCGTTAACTGGCGAGCCGCGGCCACACGTGGAATTTGCCAGGCGACGGATTCCGGCGTCAGGCTATAGTCCAGCCCGCTTGCAGAGGCGGTCACCAGCTCCACCGGTACGTTGCGGCTGGCCTGCGGGTTAGCCGCTCGCAGGGTGGCAATACGTTCCGCGACCGCTTTATCCAGATCAGGATTACTGCCCGCCAGATTGCTGCCACCAGAGGCCATCGGATTATACGGGCTTTCCGCCGTGGCGGAAGGTCGTCCCTGAAAGTAGCCCGCATCGCTAAAATTCTGCCCAATCAGTCGTGAACCGCGAATCTCATTGTGTTGAATAATCAACGATCCGTTAGCCCTATCGGAAAACCACCACTGGCCGAGTGCGGTCGTGAGTAGTGGGTAAAGTCCGCCGGTTATCAGCGCCAGCAGAATAAACAGAAGTATAGCGGGACGTAACATAGTCATTTGATTTTCCTCTTAAACCAGCCCGAATACGGTGAGCAGCATGTCGATAGCTTTAATGCCGATAAAGGGCACGACCAGCCCGCCTAATCCGTAGATCCACAGGTTGCGGCGCAGCATGGCGGCGGCGGTCAATGGCTTATAGCTCACGCCTTTTAGGGCCAGCGGGATCAGGAAGACGATAATTAAGGCGTTGAAAATGACCGCGCTCAAAATGGCCGAGGCCGGGGAGTGCAGATGCATCACGTTCAGGGCGTTAAGCTGCGGATAGGTCGCTGCGAACGCCGCCGGGATAATGGCGAAATACTTCGCCACGTCGTTAGCAATACTGAAGGTGGTCAGCGAGCCGCGTGTCATCAGCATTTGCTTACCGATATGCACCACTTCAATCAGCTTGGTCGGGTTAGAGTCCAGATCGACCATATTGCCTGCTTCTTTCGCGGCCTGCGTGCCGGAGTTCATCGCTACGGCGACGTCTGCCTGTGCCAGTGCGGGGGCGTCGTTGGTGCCATCGCCCGTCATCGCCACCAGACGACCTTCGGCCTGATACTGGCGAATCAGCGCCAGCTTGGCCTCCGGCGTGGCCTCAGACAGGAAATCATCGACCCCCGCTTCGGCTGCAATTGCCGCCGCCGTCAGGCGATTATCCCCGGTGATCATCACCGTTTTGATCCCCATCTTACGCAGTTGGGCAAAGCGTTCTTTAATGCCGCCTTTCACGATATCTTTCAGGGCAATCACGCCGAGCACGGTCGAGCCTTCGGCGACGACCAGCGGCGTCGCGCCCTGACGCGCGACGTTTTCGACCAGGGTATCTACCTCTGACGGGAAATGACCGTTGTTGGCTTCGATATGGCGGCGAATCGCATCCACCGAACCTTTGCGGATCATCCGACCCTGCACGTTAATCCCGCTCATGCGGGTTTGCGCGGTAAAGGGCACAAAGGTGGCTTGCAGGCTTTGCACGTCGCGCTGGCGCAGGTTGAAGCGTTGTTTTGCCAGAATGACGATACTGCGGCCTTCCGGCGTTTCATCCGCCAGCGAAGAGAGCTGCGCGGCATCGGCCAGCGTTTTTTCATCCACGCCCGGCGCAGGCAGGAAATCCGATGCCTGACGATTCCCGAGCGTTATTGTGCCGGTTTTGTCCAGCAGCAGCACGTCGACGTCACCCGCCGCTTCGACCGCGCGTCCGCTGGTGGCGATCACGTTTGCGCCCAACATGCGGCTCATCCCCGCCACGCCAATGGCCGACAGCAGGCCGCCGATGGTCGTCGGGATCAGACAAACCAGCAGCGCGACCAGGACGGTTACGCTCACCGCCGTGCCGCCATAGGCCGAGAACGGCCAGAGGGTGGCTGTCGCCAGCAGGAAGACCAGCGTTAACGCCACCAGTAAAATCGTCAGTGCGATTTCGTTCGGTGTTTTACGTCGCTGCGCGCCTTCGACCATGGCAATCATGCGATCGAGAAACGTTTCGCCAGGGTTAACGCTGCACTGAATCACCAGCCAGTCTGAGAGAATGCGTGTCCCGCCGGTGACCGAGGCAAAATCGCCGCCGGACTCACGGATAACCGGTGCAGACTCGCCGGTGATGGCGCTTTCGTCCACCGACGCGCCGCCTTCAATGACTTCGCCGTCGCAGGGGATGATGTCCCCGGCTTCGACCAGCACCACGTCGCCTTTACGCAGTTCATCGGCAGGCACGTGATCCATCTGCGCGCCGTGTTTAGGCTCACGCAGCTTGCGGGCGAACGCGGTCTTCTGCACGCCTTTCAGGCTGTTGGCCTGAGCCTTGCTGCGACCTTCCGCCAGCGCTTCGGCAACGTTCGCGAATAAAACGGTAAACCACAGCCACAGGCTAATGGCACCGGTAAACAGGGCGTCGCCCGCCAGATGTCCCGTCCCCATGGCAATGGCCAGCGCGGTCGTGAGCACGCTGCCAATCCAGACGATAAACATCACCGGGTTATGCCACTGCACGCGCGGGCTTAATTTTTTTACCGCGTCCATCAGCGCCTGGCGAACCAACGCGGGTTCGAGCAGGGCCAGTTGTTTACGACTCATAACTGCTATCTCCGCTCTATTAGCGTAAAGAAAGATGTTCCGCGACCGGGCCTAATGCGAGGGCGGGGATAAAGGTCAACGCACCGACCAGCAGCACGGTGCCAATCAGTAATCCGATAAACAGCGCGCCGTGAGTGGGCAGTGTGCCGGTTGAAGTCGGCTGGATTTTCTTATTCACCAGCGACCCGGCAATAGCCAGTACCGGAACGATGACGCCAAAACGACCGACAAACATGCAGAATGCCAGCAGGCAGTTCCAGAAAGGCGAATTGGCGCTGAGGCCCGCAAAGGCGCTACCGTTGTTATTGGCGGCGGACGATACGGCGTACAGCACTTCGCTAAAGCCGTGAATGCCGGGGTTGAAAATGCCGCTGCGTCCGGCCTCGGTCATGAGCGCCAGCGCGGTGCCCATTAGCACCAGGGCAGGCGTGACCAGAATGGCGAGCGCAGTCAGCTTCATTTCGCGCACGTCGATTTTTTTACCGAGATATTCTGGCGTGCGGCCAATCATCAGCCCGGCGATAAATACCGCCAGCAGCACAAACAGCAGCATGCCGTACAGGCCTGAGCCCACGCCGCCAAATACCACTTCACCGATTTGCATCAGCCACATGGGGATCATGCCGCCCAGCGCGGTGAACGAGTCATGCATCGCATTGACCGCGCCGCACGATGCCGCCGTGGTGACCACCGCATACAGGCTGCTGGCAAGAATGCCAAAGCGACTCTCTTTGCCTTCCATATTGATATTGCTGTTCGCGCCCAACTGCATGAAATGAGCGTTGCCCTGCCATTCGGCCCACATCACCAGTGCTGCGCACACCACGAAAATGAGCGACATCGCCCACAGAAGCGTGCGTCCCTGACGTCGATCGCTCACAGCTTCACCAAAGGCAAAACAGAGCGCGGCGGGGATCAGGAAGATCGCCAGCATTTGCACAACGTTGGTCAGCGCCGTTGGGTTTTCAAACGGATGGGATGAGTTGGCGTTAAAGAAGCCCCCACCGTTGGTGCCGAGCATCTTGATCGCTTCCTGCGAGGCCACCGGCCCCATAGGCAGCATCTGTTTTGCCCCTTCCAGCGAGGTAAACGAGGTGTACGGCAGGATGTTTTGCAAGGTGCCTTGCTGAATAAAGAACAGGGCGATAATCAAGGAAATCGGCAGAAGTACCCATAGCGTGATGCGCGTGAGGTCCACCCAGGCGTTACCCAGCGTACTGGTGTTCTGGCGAGCAAAGGCACGGGTCAGGGCGAAGATCACCGCGATACCGCTGGCAGCCGAGAGGAAGTTTTGCACGGTCAGGCCGGCCATCTGGCTGAAATAGCTCAGCGTGGTTTCACCCGCATAGGATTGCCAGTTGGTGTTACTGACAAAGCTGACTGCGGTGTTTAACGCCAGATGCCATGACAGCCCCGGCAGTTGTTGCGGGTTTAGCGGCAATTCGCCCTGTAGAATCAACATGGTGAACAGCACCACCAGGCCCACGATATTGAGCAGCAGTATTGCCATCAGGTATTGACGCCAGTTCATCTCCCGGGAATCGATCCCCATGACTCGCCATAATCCATTTTCCATCGTGCCCACAACGGGCAGTGGAGCACCGGTTATCATCCGCGCCAGCACAGTCCCCAGCGGTCGCGCCAACACAAACAGCACCAGCATGAAGCTGGCGATGAGTAAAAACGCCTGAGCAGCCATCAGAATGCCTCCGCATTAATCAGGGCATAGACCAGATAACCCAACAACAGGAAAACCAGCACGATGCCAGCAATAAGACCTGCACTCACAATTCACCTCCGGGTGACATTTGTCTTTGTGCTAACGGTAGGATTTCTGGTGCAAAGATTTCGCAAAAAAAAGGAGGGCAGGTGTAAAAAAAGTATAAAAATGCCAAAACCGTAATTTTACTAATGTTAAGTATTTCGTTAACTTTTTCGTAACTTAATTACGGAGGAAACGTAAATATTCACTAAATGAATGAAAATAAGTGGTCGGATGAGTAGTAAAATTACAAACAAAACGGTACTATTTTAGCCAGATGACCACATTTGATTTTTCCGGATAGCGTTTCCGGCCAACTATAGGGGAGAAAATAATGGACCTTTACAAAGCGTTTCCAGCGCATGTTGTTTTTTTACGTCGTGCATTCGCCGTAGTGGTGGGTATCGCTGCGCTGCCAGTGATGTTGTTCTGGAAAGACAGGGCACGTTTTTACAGCTATCTGCACCGCGTCTGGGCGAAGACCAGTGAAAAACCGGTATGGATGGATCAGGCCGAGAAAGCGACCTGCGACTTCTATTAAAATAAAAACCGTATATAAATAAAGCGTATTTGATGATTAAGGCTGCCCTCCGGGGCGGCCTTTTTTATTTCATTGAGTCTACACTTCATGGCAAAGTGTGATGAGGCTGATCTTAATGAACGGGAGCCTTACAACGTCTACATTGATTAGCCTTGCTTATGTTATGGACAATTATTCAGGAGTTATATGGCCACGCATCTGGTCTGGTTTCGCGCGGATCTGCGCCTTCACGACAATATCGCCCTTGCGGCAGCCTGCCGCAGTCAAAACGCGCGCGTAATCGCTCTGTTTATCGCCACCCCCGAACAATGGCGCGAGCACATTATGGCACCGCGACAGGCCGCGTATCTGCGGACTCATCTCAATGAATTACAACAGGCGCTGGCTGAAAAAGGCATTCCGCTTATCTATGAAGAGGTAAGCGACTTTGCCGCTCAGGGCGAAAAAGTGCAGCAGGTCTGTGAGCAGCACAACGTCACTCATCTTTTTTATAACTACCAGTATGAGTTCAACGAGCAGCAGCGTGACAGGCAGCTTGAGAAGACTCTCAATGAGGTGGTTTGCGAGGGCTTTGACGATAGCGTCATGTTGCCTCCCGGCAGCGTCATGACCGGCAACCACGAAATGTACAAGGTGTTTACCCCGTTTAAAAACGCCTACATCAAACGCCTGAAAGAAGGGCTGCCTGAGTGTGTTTCCGCTCCTTCGGCCAGGGGCGCTTCGTTGACCGGTTTCGACCAGATTGATTTTGATTACCCCCAGCAGGATGTTGACCCCGCGCTGTTCCCGGCGGATGAAAAAGCCGCTATCGCGCAGCTGCGTCATTTCTGCAAACACAATGCCGCCGACTATGAAGCTCGCCGCGATTTTCCTGCTATCGAGGGAACCAGCCGCCTGTCGGCCTGTTTAGCGCTGGGCGTGTTGTCACCGCGTCAGTGTTTGCATCGTCTGCTGGCGGAACAGCCGCAGGCGATGGAAGGGGGGGCGGGATCGGTTTGGCTAAACGAACTGATCTGGCGAGAGTTTTATCGTCACCTGATGACGTATCATCCTGATTTATGTAAACATCGGCCGTTCATCCGCTGGACGGATAACGTGAAATGGCAGCAGGATGACGCGCAGCGACAGGCCTGGCAAAATGGCCAGACCGGCTATCCGATTGTGGATGCCGCGATGCGCCAGCTCAACGAAACCGGCTGGATGCATAACCGTCTGCGGATGATTGTCGCCAGCTTTTTAGTGAAAGATTTGCTTATCGACTGGCGAGTCGGAGAGCGTTATTTTATTTCTCAGCTGGTTGATGGCGATCTGGCTGCGAACAACGGAGGCTGGCAGTGGGCCGCCTCAACGGGGACCGATGCTGCCCCGTATTTCAGAATTTTCAACCCGACAACTCAGGGTCAACGTTTTGACGCCACGGGCGAGTTTATCCGCCAGTGGCTGCCGGAACTTAAGGATGTGCCTGGTAAGGCCATCCACGAACCCTGGGTGTGGGCGGATAAAGCAGGGAAAACCCTGCATTACCCGCGCCCGATTGTCGACCATAAACAGGCGCGTGTCGCCACGCTGGCGGCCTATGAAGCCGCCCGAAAAGCATAAAGAGAATGATGATGAAAAACACCGAACTGGAAAGTTTGATTAACGAAAAGCTGAACAGCGCCAGCTTTAGCGATTACGGTCCGAACGGCCTGCAGGTAGAAGGGCGTGAAACGGTGCAAAAAATTGTCACTGGGGTGACGGCAAGCCAGGCGTTACTCGATGAAGCCGTACGTCTGGAGGCCGATGCGGTGATTGTGCATCACGGCTATTTCTGGAAAAACGAAGCGCCCATTATTCGTGGCATGAAGCGCAATCGCCTGAAAACCCTGCTGGCCAACGACATCAACCTGTACGGCTGGCACTTGCCGCTGGATGCGCATCCGGAGCTGGGCAATAACGTCCAACTGGCCCAGTTGCTGGGTATTACGGTGATGGGCGAAATTGAAGAGCTACTGCCGTGGGGCGAACTGTCGATGCCGGTGCCGGGCCTGGAGCTGGCTTCCTGGATTGAAGCGCGTCTGGGTCGTCGTCCACTCTGGAGTGGTGATACCGGTCCGGATCTTGTGAAACGTATCGCCTGGTGTACCGGCGGCGGTCAGGGCTTTATCGACAACGCGGCGCGCTTTGGCGTGGATGCTTTTATCACCGGCGAAGTGTCTGAGCAGACGATTCACTCGGCGCGCGAACAGGGGCTGCATTTCTATGCGGCAGGACACCACGCCACTGAACGCGGCGGTATCCGTGCGCTGAGCGAATGGCTGACCGAAAATACCGACCTGGACGTGACGTTTATCGATATTCCTAATCCTGCCTGATGAGAGGTGCGTAAGTGCAGCGAGCGCGTTGTTATTTATTGGGCGAAACCGCGGTGGTACTGGAGCTTGAGCCTCCGGTCACGATGGCGACGCAAAAAAGGATCTGGCGCTTAACCCAGCGACTGGCGGAGATCCCTGAAGTGGTAGAAGCCATTCCGGGGATGAATAATATTACCGTGGTATTGCGCAACCCTCAGTCGGTGGCGCTGGATGCCATCGAGCGATTACAGCGCTGGTGGGAAGAGAGCGAGGCGCTGGAGCCTGAATCACGCTTTATTGAGATCCCGGTGGTTTACGGCAAAACAGCCGGACCGGATCTTGCGGAAGTTGCCCGCCATGCCGGGTTAAGTGAAAAGCAGGTCGTGGAATTACACGCCTCAATTGAGTACGTGGTGTGGTTTTTAGGTTTTCAGCCGGGATTCCCTTATCTGGGCGGGTTGCCCGAGCAACTGGCGATGCCGCGTCGTGCGGAACCGCGTCTACAGGTCCCGGCAGGATCGGTGGGGATAGGCGGTGCGCAAACCGGGATTTACCCGCTGGCTACGCCGGGTGGCTGGCAGTTGATCGGCCATACCAGCCTGCCGCTATTCGATGCGAAACAAGAGGATCCGGTGCTGCTGCGCCCCGGCGATACCGTGCGGTTTGTCCCGCAGAAGGAGGGGGTATGTTGAAGGTGATTCGCGCGGGGCTGTATACCTCGGTTCAGGATGGCGGGCGCATCGGGCTGCGCCAGTCGGGGATCAGCTATTGTGGCGCGCTGGATAAACCCGCGCTACAGATAGCAAACCTGCTGGTGGGCAACGATCCCAACGATGCCGCGCTGGAAATTACCCTCGGACAATGCTCGTTTGAATTTGAGCGTGATAGCTGGTTTGCCATGACGGGGGCTGGCTGCGATGCACTGCTTGACGGTGCAGCGGTCTGGACCGGATGGCGTCTCAAAGCAAAAGCCGGACAGCGCCTGACGCTCAACCGTCCTGTACACGGCATGCGCAGCTATCTGGCGATTGCAGGCGGCATTGATGTGCCGGAAGTGATGAACTCTTACAGTACCGATCTGAAAACCGGGATAGGCGGTTTTGAAGGCCGCTTGCTGAAAGACGGTGACAGACTGGCGCTTCGTCCTCATCCACATGAATTTACTGAAACACAGGGCGTTAAACAGCTGCTGTGGAGTAACCGTATTCGCGCGTTGCCGGGGCCGGAATATCACGAGTTTGATCAGGCTTCGCAGGATGCCTTCTGGCGTCTGCCGTGGAAGCTCAGCCCGCAGAGTAACCGCATGGGTTACCGTTTGCAGGGACAGCAGCTGGCGCGCACCACCGATCGCGAAATGATGTCGCACGGTCTGCTGCCGGGCGTTGTTCAGGTGCCGCACAACGGTCAGCCGATTGTGCTGATGAACGATGCGCAGACGACGGGTGGGTATCCGCGTATTGCCTGCATCATTGAGGCGGATATGTACCATCTGGCGCAAATCCCGCTGGGGCAGCCGATTCACTTTGTGCCGTGTACGCTGGAAGAGGCGCTTGAAGCGCGACGCGTGCAGAAGCAACATATCGAACAGTTGGCATGGAGGTTGAATGATCGTCGTTGATTTGAACGCGGATTTAGGCGAAGGCTGCGGCAGCGATGCCGCACTTTTACAGCTGGTGTCGTCAGCCAATATCGCCTGCGGATCCCATGCGGGCGATGCGCAAACCATGCGCGACTGCGTGCGTGAGGCGTTAAAGAACGGCGTCGCGATTGGCGCGCACCCGAGCTTCCCGGACCGGGAGAACTTTGGGCGCACCGCCATGCATCTTCCGCCAGAAACGGTCTATGCCCACATGCTGTATCAAATCGGTGCGCTACAGGCTATTGCGCGCGCCGAAGGGGGGCAGTTATGTCACGTTAAGCCTCACGGAATGCTGTATAACCAGGCCGCGAAAGAGGTTGCGCTGGCAGACGCGATTGCACGAGCGGTCTATTCCGTCGATCCGGGCTTGATCCTCGTCGGGCTGGCGGGAAGCGAACTGATTCGTTCCGCTGAACGTCACGGGCTGGTAGCGCGGGAAGAGGTCTTTGCCGACAGGGGCTATCAGGCCGATGGCAGTCTGGTACCGCGAACGGAGCCGGGCGCGCTGATCGCAAATGAAGAACAGGCGTTGGCGCAAACGCTTGAGATGGTCCAACACGGTCGGGTGAAAAGCGTGACCGGGGAATGGGCGCAGGTGCGGGCGCAGACGGTCTGCCTGCACGGTGATGGGGAACATGCGCTGGCGTTTGCCCGTCGTCTGCGCGAAGCATTTGCAGTTAACAATATTAAAATTAGTGCGTAACGCACAACGGTAAACACAACACAACAACAGGAAAGTCATCATGGCAGAGACGCTATCCCTCTGGCCACTCATCGGTATTGCGGTGATTGTGGTTGGATTTCTTTTACGTTTTAATCCGGTGCTGGTGGTCATTGTCGCCGGGATTGTCACCGGTCTGGCGGCGCATATGCCCATCGCCACCATCCTCGAAAAACTCGGCGAAGGGTTCCTGAACACCCGTAACCTGCCGTATATCCTTCTGATCCCGCTGGCGGTTATCGGCCTGCTGGAGCGTCACGGCCTTAAAGAGCGAGCGCAGGCGTGGATTGCAAAAATCCACAGCGCTACCGCGGGCCGCTTGTTAATCGTCTATCTGTTTGTGCGCGAAGCAACGGCGGCGATGGGGTTAACCAGCCTGGGCGGACATCCACAGATGGTGCGTCCACTTCTGGCACCGATGGCCGAAGGCGCGGCGGAGAAAAAATATGGCGAGCTGCCAGGTACGGTGCGCTATCGCCTGCGCGCGATGTCAGCCGCGACCGACAACGTCGGGCTGTTCTTCGGTGAAGATATCTTCGTTGCCTTTGGTGCGATCATCTTTATGCATAACTTTATGCTGGAGTCAGGCGGCATCCAGACTGAGCCGCTGCACATTGCCCTGTGGGGGATCCCGACGGCTATCTGCGCCTTTATTATTCACGCCACACGGCTGTGGCGCCTCGACAAGCATCTTGAGCGAGAGCTCACCAAATCGGCACGCGCACAGGGAGATGCATCATGATTTTCCAGCAAAGCTATCTGTACTGGCTCGCGGGTCTGGTCCTGCTGATCGTGGCGATCATGTCATTTCGTGATAAAGCCAACCCGCGTCGACTCACCACCGGTCTGTTTTGGGGGATATACGGCCTGATTTTCCTGCTTGGCGACTGGACTTATCAGCTGGTCGGCGATAAGCGCACCGTGCATATCGCCGTGGGTTTGGCGGTTGTTGGATTAGCGCTGATAGCCGGTTTTGGCGGCGTTCGTCTGGGCAGCTACCATCAGCGCAAGCCAGAAGAGCGTGAAGCCAGCGCCCAACGTCTGGGTAACCGACTGTTCTATCCGGCACTGGCTATCCCCGTCGTGACGGTGGTCGGTGTGCTGATGTTTAACCACATTCCGGGACTACAAGAGACGCTGTTTGGGCCAGGCAACCACTCCACGCTGGTGACGCTGTTTTCCATGACGGTTGGCACGCTGATTGGCCTGGCAATGGCGGTCAAAATGACGCACGAAAAAGTGCATCAGCCGCTACAGGAAGCGCGTCGTTTGCTCGATTCCATCGGCTGGGCGTTTATTCTGCCGCAAATTCTGGCGACGCTGGGGCTGTTGTTCACCGCAGCGGGCGTGGGCGAAGGGATTTCCTGGCTGACGCAAACCTACTTTGCCGTCGACAGCCGCTTTATCGCGGTCGCGGTTTACACCATTGGGATGGCGCTGCTGACCATGGTGATGGGTAACGCATTTGCCGCGTTCCCGATTGTGACGGCAGGGATCGGGATACCGATTTTGGTGCTGCAACACGGCGGCAACCCGGCGGTGATGGCGGCGATTGGCATGTTCTCAGGCTACTGTGGCACGTTGATGACGCCGATGGCGGCAAACTTCAATATCGTTCCGGCAGCCCTGCTTGAGCTACCGGATAAAAATGCGGTGATCAAGGCGCAGGTGCCAACCGGCGTGCTGCTGCTGATCGTTAACGTTTTCCTGCTTTACTTCCTGATGTTCTTGTAAGGAGAGACGATGGGTACCGTATTAATTACCGGCTTTGAGCCGTTTGGCGGCGAAACCGTTAACCCTTCCTGGGAAGTGGTAAAACAGCTGGAAGGGCTGAATATCGATAATTGCCGCGTGGTAACGCGTCAGCTTCCCTGCGTCTTTGGCGAGTCGTTAACGGTGCTGAATGCCGCCATCGATGAGCTTGAGCCGTGCGTGGTCATCGCCGTCGGGCAGGCGGGAGGGCGCGTTGACGTCACCGTCGAGCGCGTGGCCATCAACGTTGACGATGCACGTATCCCCGATAATCGCGGGCAGCAGCCGGTCGATGTCGCGATTGTGCCAGACGGCCCGGCGGCGTGGTTTAGCGCGCTGCCGATCAAGGCGATGGTGGCGGCGATGCGAGAAAAAGGTATTCCTGCGTCGGTGTCGCAAACGGCGGGCACCTTCGTTTGTAATCATGTGATGTACGGCCTGCTGAATAAAATCAGCGCAAAGCCGGGCGTGAAGGGGGGATTTATTCATATTCCGTATCTGCCAGAACAGGCCGCTGCCCATGCGGGTGCGCCCAGCATGGCGGCGCAAACGGTAAAAGACGCGCTGGAAATTGCCATCACGGTAGCGCTGCGTCAGGCGTCTGATATCAAAGTGGCAGGCGGTGCAACGCACTAACTAAGGAAGCTAAAATGCCAGAAGGTCCGGAGATCCGCCGTGCGGCGGATAGCCTGGAGGCGGCGATAAAAGGCAAACCACTGACCGACGCGTGGTTTGCCTTCCCTCAGCTAAAACCATTCGAATCACAGCTGGTTGGGCAGACGGTCACGCACATTGAAACGCGTGGCAAGGCGCTGCTCACTCATTTCTCCCATAACCTGACGTTATATAGCCACAATCAGCTTTATGGCGTATGGCGAGTCGTTGACGCGAGCGATCAACCGCAAACCACGCGGATATTGCGCGTGAGGCTGCAAACCGCAGATAAAGCGATTTTGCTCTATAGCGCCTCTGATATTGACATGTTAACGCCTGAGCAACTGTTGACGCATCCCTTCCTGCAACGCGTGGGACCGGACGTGCTGGACATGCGCCTGACGGCGAGCGATGTGAAAGCCCGATTATTATCACCCACATTCCGCAACCGACAGTTTTCCGGGCTGCTGCTGGATCAGGCGTTTCTGGCCGGGTTGGGTAATTATCTGCGGGTAGAAATACTCTGGGACGTCGGGCTGGCGGCGCAGCATAAAGCCTCGCAGCTAAACGACGCGCAGCTTGATGCGCTATCCCATGCGCTGCTTGATATCCCGCGCCTGTCGTACACCACGCGTGGGGTGGTGAATGACAATAAGCATCACGGGGCGCTGTTCAGGTTTAAGGTGTTTCATCGCGCGGGTGAAGTATGCGAGCGCTGCGGGGGGATAATTGAAAAGACAACGCTCTCTTCACGACCGTTTTACTGGTGTCCGGGGTGTCAGAAATAGGGCGCGGAATTCTCCCTCTCGCCGTGGGTGCGGAGGGAATAAGACGAGGGAATCGCGAAGCGACGATTTTCTTGCCGGGAGCCCGGGTCGCCAGGGCGGCGGCGATTGAGCCGCCATGGCACGTTCACCGGTTCCGTCATTATAGAGAAGCACGGATCTGGAAGTGAACGGAATAACCTCCAGAGCCGCATGTTCCCCCTCCCACGCCTCGTGGGAGAGGGCTTCAAACCGCACAAATAAAAAAACGCGCCAGTTGGCGCGTTTTTAACATCCGAAACGAATTAGTGATTGATATCAGACTTAAAATCACGCTGTTCGTAGCCGGTGTACAGCTGACGAGGACGGGCGATTTTCATGCCGTCGGTGTGCATTTCGTTCCAGTGCGCAATCCAGCCCACGGTACGTGCCATGGCGAAGATAACGGTGAACATGGAGGACGGAATACCCATCGCTTTCAGAATAATGCCAGAGTAGAAATCGACGTTAGGGTACAGTTTCTTCTCAATGAAGTACGGGTCGTTCAGCGCGATGTGTTCAAGTTCCATCGCCACTTCCAGCAGATCATCTTTGGTGCCCAGTTCTTTCAGCACTTCATGGCAGGTTTCACGCATGACGGTGGCGCGTGGGTCATAGTTTTTATAAACACGGTGACCAAAGCCCATCAGGCGGAAGGAATCGTTCTTATCTTTTGCACGACGCACGAATTCCGGAATGTGCTCAACGGAGCTGATCTCTTCCAGCATCTTCAGCGCTGCTTCGTTCGCGCCGCCGTGTGCCGGTCCCCACAGGGAGGCAATGCCCGCTGCGATACAGGCGAATGGATTCGCGCCGGAGGAGCCTGCGGTACGCACGGTTGAAGTCGATGCGTTCTGCTCATGGTCTGCGTGCAGGATCAAAATACGGTCCATGGCGCGTTCCAGTACCGGGTTAACCTCGTAAGGCTCGCACGGTGTGGAGAACATCATGTTCAGGAAATTACCGGAGTAGGAGAGGTCGTTACGCGGATAAACAAACGGCTGGCCAATCGAATATTTGTAACACATCGCAGCCATGGTCGGCATCTTGGACAGCAGGCGGAACGCGGCAATATCGCGATGGCGCTGATTATTCACATCCAGCGAATCATGATAGAACGCCGCCAGCGCACCGGTGATCCCACACATGACGGCCATCGGATGAGAATCACGACGGAAGGCGTGGAACAGACGGGTAATCTGCTCGTGGATCATGGTGTGACGGGTCACCGTCGTCTGAAATTCATCGAACTGTGCCTGCGTCGGTTTTTCGCCGTTCAGCAGGATGTAGCACACTTCCAGATAGTTGGATTGGGTAGCGAGCTGATCGATGGGGAAACCGCGGTGGAGCAGGATACCTTCGTCACCGTCGATAAAGGTGATTTTAGATTCACAAGATGCGGTAGAGGTGAAACCAGGATCAAAGGTAAACACCCCTTTTGAGCCCAACGTACGGATATCAATAACATCCTGACCGAGCGTGCCTTTTAGCACATCCAGTTCAATAGCAGTGTCACCATTTAGGGTGAGCTTTGCCTTTGTATCAGCCATTTACGGTCTCCTTAGCGCCTTATTGCTTAAGACTACTCTTCACACCGGATTTGCATTCAGCTGTTATTCATCGTTACCAGGTTGTTATTTGGCTTGCCGCTCAGCTCGCGAGGAGAAACCAGGGTACAGAGCTATGGCGCCTTGCAGGTAAACGATTGAAAAAATAGAGAAACAACAGCAAATCAGTGTCTTCGCAGTCCGAATTATTCAAACCTGTATATCACTAATAACTGTCCTGATAACTTCGGTCAATACCATCACACTGTTACATAACTAATTGTCAGGTGAAAGAGAGACCTCATAACTTTTGCGCATTATATGCCTTTTCTGATGACGTTTGTAACAATATTGTTTAATGTTTGTCAAATTCGATGGGTAAAAATTAAAATAATGTTGTTATCGTGACTCTGATCACTGTTCCGCATAAAACCCGACAAACTGTATGTAGGTTAATTGTAATGATTTTGTGAACATCCTATACTGCCGCCAGGTCTCCGGAACACCCTGCAATCCCGAGCCACCCAGCGTTGTAACGTGTCGTTTTAGCATTTGGAAGCAATGTTTTACATGACGCGCAGTTATAGATAGGAAACGCTGTCTGACCCGCATCGCAGACCGGAGGAAGGAAAAAATAAGAACAGCATGTGGGCGTTATTCATGATAAGAAATGTGAAAAAACAAAGACCTGTCAATCTGGATCTGAAAACGATCCGATTCCCTGTAACGGCAATAGCGTCCATTCTCCACCGCGCATCCGGTGTGATTACGTTTGTGGCGGTTGGCATTCTGCTGTGGTTGCTGGGGACCAGCCTCTCTTCTCCTGAAGGATTCCTCCAGGCCTCTGCCATCATGAGCAGCTTCTTCGTGAAATTTATCATGTGGGGCATTCTGACTGCGCTGGCGTTCCACGTTGTTGTGGGTGTTCGCCATATGCTGATGGACTTTGGCTACCTGGAAGAAACGTTCGAAGCAGGGAAACGCTCTGCCTGGATTTCGTTTGCTATTACAGTCGTGTTTTCAATTCTCGCAGGAGTGCTCGTATGGTAAGCAACGCCTCCGCATTAGGACGCAACGGCGTACATGACTTTATTCTGGTCCGTGCTACCGCCATCGTCCTCACGCTTTACATCATCTACATGATCGGTTTCTTTGCGACCAGCGGCGAGCTGACGTGGGAAATCTGGAGCGGTTTCTTCGGATCCGCCTTCACCAAAGTGTTCACCCTGCTGGCTCTCTTCTCCATCCTTATTCATGCCTGGATTGGCATGTGGCAGGTGTTGACCGATTACGTTAAACCATTGGCGATTCGTTTGCCGCTGCAACTGGCTATCGTCGTTGCATTGGTGGTTTACGTTATTTATGGATTTGTTGTGGTGTGGGGTGTGTGATGAAACTACCAGTCAGAGAATTTGATGCTGTTGTGATTGGTGCTGGTGGCGCAGGTATGCGCGCTGCACTGCAAATTTCCCAGAGCGGCCAGACCTGTGCGCTGCTCTCTAAAGTCTTCCCGACCCGATCTCACACGGTTTCTGCGCAGGGCGGTATCACCGTTGCCCTCGGCAATACCCATGAAGATAACTGGGAATGGCACATGTACGACACGGTGAAAGGTTCCGACTATATCGGTGACCAGGACGCCATTGAATATATGTGTAAAACCGGCCCGGAAGCGATTCTGGAGCTTGACCACATGGGTCTGCCGTTCTCCCGTCTGGAGGATGGCACTATTTATCAACGTCCGTTTGGCGGCCAGTCGAAAAACTTCGGCGGCGAGCAGGCGGCACGTACTGCGGCGGCAGCGGACCGTACCGGTCACGCCCTGTTGCACACCCTTTACCAGCAGAACCTGAAAAACCACACCACGATTTTCTCTGAGTGGTATGCGCTGGATCTGGTGAAAAACGACGATGGCGCAG
>JALCNW010000053.1 GCA_022649305.1 Enterobacter sp. | reverse complement strand
CATCCGATCCGTGACCCTGGCCTGCATCGCTCGATGTTTGCCAACGGGCTGTCGACCATGATCTCCGGTTTCTTTGGCTCCACGCCAAACACCACCTACGGTGAGAACATCGGCGTGATGGCGATTACCCGCGTCTACAGTACCTGGGTAATCGGCGGGGCGGCTATCTTTGCGATTCTGCTCTCCTGCGTCGGCAAGCTGGCGGCGGCAATCCAGATTATCCCGGTTCCGGTGATTGGCGGCGTTTCGCTGCTGCTGTACGGCGTAATCGGTGCGTCCGGTATTCGCGTGCTGATTGAATCCAAAGTGGATTACAACAAAACGCAGAACCTGATCCTGACCTCCGTTATCCTGATCATCGGCGTGAGCGGCGCGAAGGTGCATATCGGTGCCGCAGAGCTGAAAGGCATGGCGCTGGCGACCATCGTCGGCGTGGGTCTGAGCCTGATCTTCAAGCTGATCTCTGTGCTTCGCCCGGAAGAAGAAATTCTGGATGCAGACGATAGCGAAAAAGCACCACATTGATCGAAAAGTCGGGCGAGGGATCGCCCGGTTCTCTCCTTGCAGGTTCCGTGATAAACTCATTGCCGATTTTATGTGAGACCTTGATCGAGGTATTTCTGAACGGACCGGCACAGCTCTCTCTGCCACTCTATCTTCCTGACGACGAAACTTTCGCGAGTTTCTGGCCGGGCGATAACCCCTCTTTACTGGCCGCACTACAAAACGTGCTGCGTCAGGAGCATAGCGGATACATTTATATCTGGTCACGCGAAGGCGCGGGGCGCAGTCATCTGCTGCATGCCGCCTGTGCGGAACTTTCGCAACGTGGTGACGCGGTAGGTTACGTGCCGCTCGATAAGCGCACCTGGTTCGTACCAGAAGTGCTCGACGGTATGGAGCATCTCTCGCTGGTCTGCATCGATAACATCGAATGCATCGCTGGAGATGAGCTGTGGGAAATGGCGATGTTTAACCTGTATAACCGGATTCTGGAATCGGGCAAAACCCGTCTGCTGATCACCGGCGATCGTCCTCCGCGCCAGCTTAATCTCGGTTTACCCGATCTGGCTTCTCGCCTCGACTGGGGACAAATCTACAAGTTACAGCCGTTGTCTGACGAAGATAAACTCCAGGCATTGCAGCTGCGCTCGCGGTTGCGAGGATTTGAACTGCCGGAAGACGTGGGCCGTTTTCTGTTAAAGCGTTTAGATCGCGAAATGCGCACACTCTTCGATACGCTCGATCATCTCGATCACGCGTCTATTACCGCCCAGCGCAAGCTGACGATCCCGTTCGTTAAAGATACGCTGAAGCTATAATCTTTCCTCTCCGGTCAGGAGAGGAAATGTCCGTCATCGCGCCAGTTCACCCAGCAAATGTTCAACCAAAAGCGGAATCGGCCTGCCCGACGCCACGCTTCTGCCATTTTCGCGCCATAACGCCGTCCCGCTAATATCCAGGTGCGCCCAGGGAATGGAAGGCGGGCAGAAATGGTGTAGCAGCCAGGCCGCAGAGGCGCTGATTGCGGCGTTATTCGTCGGTGTATTACACAGATCGGCAATTGCGCTATGGGTCTGTTTTTTTAGCCTTACGTCAAGCGGCAGCGACCACACTTCATCACCGCTCTGTTTACCGGCTTCGGTTAAGGCCTGACGCAGCGGTTCATTTTGCGTCATTAATCCGCTCAGCTCATAGCCTAAAGCTTTTACTACCGCCCCAGTAAGCGTCGCCATATCGATAATGTAACGCGCCTGCGGATGACACTGGCTGGTCCAGGCAATCGCGTCGGCCAGCACCAGTCGTCCTTCTGCATCGGTATTATTGATTTCTACCGTCAGGCCATTGCAGGCGCGCGCGACCGTTCCCGGCTGCATGGCATCGGGGCCGATGGCGTTTTCAGCCAGCGCCAGCACACCCATTATCCGCACCGGCAGACCCAGCTCTGCCACGGTCAACAACATTCCCAGCACGTTAGCGGCACCACACATATCGTATTTCATGGTGTACATACCCGCGCCTTCTTTTAGCCACAGGCCGCCGGTATCAAACGTTATGCCTTTACCGACGTAGCAACGCACCGGACCGTCGAGAATTCCATCGTAATGAATCGCCAGCAGGCGCGGCGGACAACTGGCACCTTTGCCAACGGCATGGAGTAGCCCTAATCCTTGCTCAACGATCTGCTGCTCATCAAGGATTTCGCAGCGCAGGGTGGGGAAGGCGGCACACATTGTCTGCGCCGCTTCGACCACAAACTGCGGCGTACAACGATCGGAAGGGAGATCGGCCAGACGCCGCGCGGCAGTCATCCCATTAGCGATCGCCTGCTGTTGGCGGAAGATTGTCTCTAAACGATCGATCTCCTCAGGTATGCACAGCGCGGTGATGCGGCAAAGACGAATGGCATTCTCGTCGGTTTTTTTCAACTGTAAGTCACTGAGTTGCCAGGCCTGATTAAACAGAAAACGCAGTACCTGAAAAAGGACGGTGTCCGGGATGTGAGTGATATCAATCACCACCTCCTCGCTGGCCGGTGAGGCAAGAAGCGGGCGGATGGCATTGACGACATCATCGGTCAGACTGTCCTGCCAGAGCGCGTCTGGCAGCAAGGTGATGCGAGCAAATGGCGCGCAGCCGAAGCGGGTGTCCGCCACGCCGTTCAGCTGGCGCATTTCGCTGATTAATGCGGTATCCGGCAACTGGGCGCAGGAGGGCCGAGCAATTAAATGGCTGTTTGCATTGGCCTTCGAAAGGGCGGTAATAAGCTGATACGCGATCATTATTGTTCCTCTATCGGCGCGCGGATCCGTGCGGCGTAGGCCTGCATCCACGCTTCATCGACGGCGTGATAGTGGGTTTTCTCCCGCAGGCGTTCCGTACGATAAACGGTAAGCGGCTGGCGTGCGGTAGCCACCACGAACGAGAAGGTTTTGATATTGGTTGCTGCGCCAAACTCGCCTTTGTTATTCATACACACGACGGAGAGATCGCCCACGCGTCCAAAGCGCGACATGAGCTTGTCTTCCAGCTCAAATACCACGGAATCTGCCGCCTGCTGTGGCGTCATGCCCTGAGCCATGCGGCGTACAATCTCATAGCTGGTGCAGCCTTTCATCAGGTCTTCACCTACGCCGGTTGCGGTGGCGGCACCGGTTTCGCTGTCGCAGTAAAAGCCGGAACCGATAATCGGTGAATCGCCAATGCGCCCGCGCTTTTTCATAAACAGGCCGCTGGTGGAGGTCGCCACGCTCATTGACCCCTGCTTATCAAGCCCAATGACACCGACGGTGTCGTGCCCGTCATAAGGGCTTAGGCCTTTATCCAGCGTCTCGCGACAGCGCTTGCGGTAATGCTGTAGGGCGCGCTCCGTGAGCATCGCTTTGTCTTCAAAGCCCTGGCTCAGCGCCCATTCTCGTGCGCCCTGGCCGACCAGCAGGCTGTTGTAACGCTGGCGGCTGAGCGCATGCGCCACGCGCACGGGGTTTGCAATGTCCACCAGATTGCCCACTGCGCCAAAGGCCAGCGTGTCGCCATCCATATAGGCGGCATCCAGCTCCACCTCGCCATTTTCGGTGGGCAGCCCACCGTAGCCGACCGACTTATAAAACGGGAAGTCTTCTACGGTGGCGACAGCATCGACCACCGCCGATGAAACCGGCTTCCCTGCGTCTAACGCGGACGCGGACTCGGTCATGCCTTCCAGCGCCATTCGCCAGGTTGCGATAATTCCCCACATGGTTTACTCCTGTTTTGCCAGCGTGGTTTCGGTTGGTGTCGCGGTGGCAATCTCCGCGGCGCGATACTGTTTATCGAGAATGCGCATGAAGGGCAGATAGAGCATTGCGCCGATCAGCAGGTTAAGAAGTTGCATGACGCTGCCGCTAATGTGCCCGGTCACGATAAAGCCGCTGATGACCGGCGGTAACGTCCAGGGAATAAATACGCCCGTTGTCACCGCAACGGCACCCAGTTTCATCGCCGCGTACTGCACCGTTACCAGCACCAGCGGCACGAGGTTGAACGGGATCAGCATGATCGGATTCATAATAACCGGCAGACCAAACAGAATCGGCTCATTAATGTTAAACACCGAAGCCCCCGCGCCGAGTCGTGCTACTTCACGCATGTTCTTGCTGCGGGCAAAAATCAGCATCGCAATCACCAGCGACAACGTCGCCCCCGCGCCGCCCATCCAGATCATGTCAAAAAACTGCTCGGTAATAATGTGGGGCGGTGTCACACCGGCCTGGATAGCGGCAATGTTGTCGGTCTGGTTTTCCATCCACAGCGGACGAATAATGCCGTTAATCATTGAACCGGAGTTAATACCCACTGACCACAAAATGGTGATGCTGAAGACCGTCATCAGCGCGCCGAAATAGGAGGTGCCGTAATGACGTACCGGAGTGGCGACCACTTCATAAATGAACTGATGAATGGTGTGGTATTGGGTATTTTCAAATGCGATACGGATTGCCAGCACCAGAATCATAATTAGCAGAGCGGGGATCAGCGCGGCAAAGGATTCCTGTACCGCCGGAGGCACGCCTTCAGGCATCTTGATCACCAGTTTTTTGCGCTTCAGCCAGCAGAATAATTCCGTCCACAACAATGAGCCAATCATCGCCACAAACAGTCCTTTACTGCCGATCCATTCCACCGGTATTACCGTGATACCGCCGTTCTCGGCGACCTTGATAAAGGGGGTCAGGATCAGGAAGCTCACCAGCGACAGAATCCCGCACGAGATGCGATCCTCGTCGTAGTGCTCCGCCAACCTGAATGCCACCAGGAAACTAATAAACAGAGACATTGTTGAGAACACCGCATTGAACGGGATCTCGATAATCGCACTCCAGCTCTCACCAAAGACCTGAGACATAAACTGCTGGTAGGTCTGATTAGGGAACGAAGAGATAACCAGCAGGATCGAGCCGACGATAATAAACGGCATGAATGAGACGTACGCCCCACGGATGGCGCCCAGATGACGCTGTTGAGCCGTTTTGGCTGCAAGAGGCATCAGTTTTGCTTCAAGAAATCCCAGAACATTGTTCATTGTGAACTCCGTACAAGATTGAGTGACGTTGTTTATGTTATGAGTGTGGATTATCAGTGAAGCGTGGCGACTGAAAGGTGAAACAGGTCACAATGCAATCACGGTGTGAATATAAATCTCATAAGATTGGTTATAAGAAAACGATCGGGAAACCTTGCGATGGAAATTAAACTGCATGCTAACGCCACCACCACACCGCGCGTGCGTCGCTACCTTCAGCAGTCTGATAAAAGCGACAGAGAGCTTGCGCTGGAGCTAGGGATATCGGTGACCACCGTCAGGCGCTGGCGTAATCGCGAGCAGGTTTCGGATAACCACACCACGCCAAAGGTGATACACAAAGCGATGAGACAAGAACAGGTGGCGCTAATCAATGCGCTGCGTGACACCACTGGCGCACCGCTGGATGAACTCTTGCTGCTGGTCAATGAAGGCTTAGGCATTAACGTCTCTCGCGCCACGTTAAACCGTTATCTGAAAACGGCCGTGACGCAGCGGCAGGGCGCGCCGATAACCGGGGTTAAAGCGTTAAAGGCGGGCCTGCAACCGACTCATCTTGAGTTGCACCACCTTCCGCTTTCGCTGCATATGGACGACGGCGGTCAGCAACATTTTCTGTGGGCGCGTGAGCCTGTCAGCGGCTGGTGCTTTGCCCGGCTTTACGCGGGGATATCACCGCAACTGGTGGTGAACTGGACGGATGAACTGCTAAATGCGTGTCCTGTCGATATACAATCTATTGAGACTTTCGGCTTTGAGCTGCCATATGTTGGGGCCGGCATCGTTTTGAAAAGGAATCAGATAAAGCCACTCGCGATGCAGGTCGTCGTACCGCTGGCGGAAATCATTCCACGGATGAAGTCTGAGCCTGTCGGTAAGGTCATTGAGGAGATATGCGATATGTTCAACCAGGGGAAAACGCAAAAAAAACTGGGAGGCAGCACGCCGCAGGCCTTTTTGGAGGCGCTGCGGCGTAAAGACTAGTTCAGAATGTCGAGCACGTCTTCCGGCGGGCGGCCAATGCGTGCCTGACCGTGAGCCACCACGATCGGGCGTTCAATCAGCTTGGGATTTTCAACCATTGCCTGAATCAACTCATCTTCCGTCAGATGGCTGTCGTCAAGATTGAGTGAGGTATACAGATCTTCTTTCTTGCGCATCAGTTCGCGTGCGCTGACCATGCCTAACATGCTCAGAAGCTGGCGAAGCGTCGGCGCATCCGGCGGGGTTTCAAGATACAGCACCACTTCCGGTTCCATGCCGTTTGATTT
The DNA here is from genome assembly GCA_022649305.1 of Enterobacter sp. Classification (GTDB taxonomy): domain Bacteria; phylum Pseudomonadota; class Gammaproteobacteria; order Enterobacterales; family Enterobacteriaceae; genus Enterobacter. Next base: position 25,675 of record JALCNW010000053.1, on the reverse strand, counting down.
CAGCAGGCTAAGCGTGTCGCGGCTCTTGGAGCAGCGAGGGTTGTGATAAATTTTTACCGCATCTGACATGACTTTCTCCTTGTTACATCTTTTCGTACGGCTTGAACCGCTGCTGCATGGAACGCAGCTGATCGATACGCGCATCGTATCGGGCCTGTTGCAGGCTGCCCAGTTTCACCTGCGAACTGGCGCTACTCAACAGTGAAATGGACTGATCCAGACGGCCCACCAGGGCGTAACCTTCCGCACGCGCGGCAAGTTCCTGATCGCGATTGCCGAGTTGAGCTTCGGTCTGAGCCAGTAAATCCCACCCGTTAGGATCGTCTTTATGGTCGAAGGTATAACGATTAAGAATGTTCGCGGCGTCTCTTGGCTGACCGCCTTGTAAGTAAGCATTCGCCAGGTTGAGCTGCAACACCGGGTTGGTGCGCAGATCTTTTGCCCCTTTCAGACGATTGATTGCCTCGGTTGTCTTTTTCTGACCCAGATCGATATCGGTAGATAAATCCAGATACCACGGGTTATTGGCATCAGCAGTCAGCAGCGGTTGCAGCGCTTTGCGCGCCTCATCATATTTGCTGGCTTCCATCGCCTGTAGCGCGCGGCCATACTGCGCTGCGTTCTGCTCGCGAATGTTGCCTTTCGCCAGACCGTCGAGCAGATCGTTGGTGAGCTGATTACGACCGGAGTTGTACATGCCGAGTGTTCTGACCTTCGCCATGTAGAAATCCTGCGAAGATTGCACTACCACCGGACGCATCTGGTTGGCACGGTTACGCGCATCCGAGAGACGGCTTTCTGGCAAGGGGTGGGTTAACAGGATTTCCGGTGGACGCGTTGAGTAGCGCGCCTGGTCGAGGAGTTTCTCCAGGAAGGTCGGCATCGCCTGCGGGTCAAATCCGGAGCGCTGAAGAACCTGAATACCGATACGGTCTGCTTCCTGTTCGTTCTGCTGGGTAAAGCTGATCATGCCCTGACGCGTGCCCGCCAGCGTACCGGTGAGGGCCGCCATACCAGCCTGCGGGCTTGCCATCGCCAGCAAAATGGAGCCCAAAGCGCCCACCCAGGTGAGCGGCGCATTGCGCTTTTGGTCTTCCATCGCACGTGCCAGATGGCGCTGGGTAACGTGGGATATTTCGTGCGCCATCACCGAGGCCAGCTGGCTTTCGTTATCGGAATAGCGGAATAGCGCCGAATGCAGCACGACGTTACCGCCAAAGAAGGCGAAGGCGTTGATTTCGTCGTTGTTGATTAAAAAGAAATGGAAAGGGGTCTTTACCGAATCGGCGTGAGCGACGAGGCGCATCCCAAGAGCATTAATGTATTGCACCAGAAGGGGATCGTTGATCAACGGTGCGCTACCGCGAAGCTGGCGAACGTAGAAATCACCCATCTGCATTTCTTGTCCGATGGAGAGCGTGCTTCCTGCTGAGGTGCCCATATCAGGCAAGGTATCCGCCGAGTCAGCGAAAGCTGGCAAGACCTGACCCACGGTCAGCGCGGCGATAAGCGTCGCCATCAGAGTTTTTTTCAACTGCCTGAACATAGCCTCTGCCCTGTATTTTGGATGTGCTAATTTGACCAACGTACCCGCATATCGTTCATCTTCTCCTGCTCTCGGAGTGTAGCTGTGTTGAGGCGCGAAGAAAATCCCATTCATCTGGCTTTTGCGAAACGTTACAGAGAGACAAAAAGCGAAAGTCTTTTGTGTGACAGTTAGATACACTTCACCCTCTTAGTCCCGTCATCCTCTTCAGGGAAGGGTTACATGCTCGAAATGTTAATGCAGTGGTATCGGCGACGCTTCAGCGATCCCGAGGCCATTGCTTTGCTGGTCATTCTGGTCGCGGTATTCTGTATCCTGTTCTTCTTCAGCGGCCTGTTAGCCCCGCTGCTGGTGGCGATTGTTCTGGCTTACCTTCTTGAATGGCCGACCGTACGGCTCGAAAATATCGGCTGCTCACGACGCTGGGCAACCAGTATTGTGCTGGTGCTGTTTGTCGGCATTTTGCTGCTCATGTCATTCGTCGTCATGCCCGTTGCCTGGCAGCAGGGGATTTACCTGATCCGCGATATGCCCGGTATGTTGAATAAACTGTCCGATTTTGCTGCCACGTTGCCCCGTCGTTATCCGGCATTGATGGATGCAGGCATCATTGATGCCATGGCGGAGAACATGCGCGCTCGCATCATGACGATGGGCGACTCGGTGGTGAAATACTCCCTCGCCTCGCTCGTTGGGTTGCTGACGCTGGCAGTTTACCTGGTGCTGGTTCCGCTGATGGTCTTTTTCCTGGTGAAGGATAAAGAGCAGATGCTAAATGCGGTTCGCCGTATTTTGCCGCGCAATCGCGGTCTGGCAGGGCAGGTCTGGAAAGAGATGAACCAGCAGATCACCAACTACATCCGCGGCAAGGTGCTGGAGATGATCGTGGTGGGTGTCGCGACCTGGATTGGCTTCCTGATTTTCGGGCTGAATTATTCACTGCTGCTGGCGGTACTGGTGGGCTTCTCAGTATTGATCCCGTATATCGGCGCGTTTGTGGTGACGATTCCGGTGATTGGGGTGGCGCTGTTCCAGTTTGGCCTGGGAACGGAGTTCTGGAGCTGCTTTGCGGTGTACCTGATTATTCAGGGGCTGGATGGCAACCTACTGGTGCCGGTACTGTTTTCTGAAGCGGTGAATTTACATCCGCTGGTGATTATTCTGTCGGTGGTGATTTTTGGTGGGCTGTGGGGCTTTTGGGGCGTGTTCTTTGCGATTCCGCTTGCGACGCTTATCAAAGCAGTGGTTCACGCCTGGCCGGACGTGCCAGCGGTCGAAGAGAAGTAGATTTTGCGTGGACTGATGCGCTAACCCTTTCCCACGGGAGAGGGCGCAAAGACCAAAACGGCAACCGATGTTGCCGTTTTGCTTTTTATCAGGCGTTCTCTTTCAGCCAGTTCAGCACCACGTCGTGGTGATTGCTGGTTTTGAAATCATCAAAGACGTGTTCAATTTTACCCTCCGCATCAATCAGGAAGCTGATACGGTGGATGCCGTCGTAGGTTTTGCCCATAAAGGACTTTTCGCCCCAGACGCCAAATTGCTCACAGACCTGATGGTCCTCATCCGAGAGCAGCGTAAAGTTCAGCACCTCTTTCTCAGAGAAACGAGACAGTTTTTCTGACTTGTCGGTGCTGATACCCAGCACGTCAACGCCCGCTTTTTTCAAATCGTCCATGTTATCGCGTAAACCGCAAGCTTGTACGGTACAGCCTGGCGTCATGGCTTTCGGGTAGAAATAGACCAGTACACGCTGTCCCTGGAAGTCGGCCAAATTTACTTGCTCGCCGTCTTGATCCGGCAGGCTAAATTTCGGTGCGATGTCACCGGCTTTCAGTGGATTCATTACTCAACTCCATCCTGTTCATGCTGCGAATAATTTACGACGTTTATACTGCCTTGTGCATTCAGTTCTGTACATAGGGCTTTGAACGCTTGTTCAATAATTGACGGATCGCGCGAAGCCGGACTGTGGGCGGTTATCTGAATAAAAAGTTTAGGGGTAATTTCACCATCGCCTGGCTGTGTGCGGGAGACCAGCTCCGCAATATTCATTTCGTGACTATCAAAAAGAGCGGTAAAACGTTCAATCAAATGCGGGGAGTCGGTGACTTCTACCTGCACCCAAACCGTGACCGGCATAGGCGGGCGCGGGTGGGCCGTCGTGCGTTTCATCACGATCAGCAAATCCAGCTCTGCGCCTTTTAGCGGCAAGGTCGATTCGATGAGCGTGATCGCATTCCATGTCCCGGAAAGTAGCATGATAAACGTGAACTCATCGCCCAGCATCGCCAGTCGGCTGTCTTCGATATTGCAGCCGCAACTGCTGACGTGGCGGGTGATAGTGTTCACAATACCGGCTCTGTCGGCACCCAGCGCAGTGATTACCAGGTAATGTTGTGATGAGGTTATCAAACCTGTTCTTCCTTTGCGTGGTTAAGTGTTCTAAGGAAAGCATAAAAAAAACCGGCATACAACAGCCTGGACGCCTTACGTCGCTTGCTTTTATTACAGTTCCAAACGTACCATTGAGAATCTTGTTTGCACAGAGGATGGCCCATGTTCACGGGAAGTATTGTTGCGCTTGTTACGCCGATGGATGAGAAAGGTAATATCTGCCGGTCAAGCCTGAAAAAACTGATTGATTACCATGTCGCCAACGGGACTGCGGCGATCGTTTCGGTAGGGACTACCGGAGAATCTGCCACACTGAGCCACGACGAACACGGCGACGTTGTGATGATGACCGTGGAACTGGCTGACGGACGCATTCCTGTCATTGCCGGTACGGGTGCAAATGCTACCGCAGAAGCCATCAGCCTGACGCAGCGTTTCAATAATAGCGGGATTGTCGGTTGCCTGACGGTAACGCCTTACTACAACCGCCCGACCCAGGAAGGTCTGTTCCAGCATTTCAAAGCCATCGCAGAACATACTGACTTGCCTCAAATTCTGTATAATGTGCCGTCGCGTACCGGCTGCGATATGCTTCCGGAAACCGTAGGCCGTCTCTCGAAAGTTAAAAATATTATCGGGATTAAAGAGGCGACCGGGAACTTAAGTCGTGTTCATCAGATCAAAGAGCTGGTTTCAGATGACTTTATCCTGCTGAGCGGCGATGATGCGACCTCGCTGGACTTTATGCAGCTTGGTGGCCATGGGGTGATTTCCGTCACCTCAAACGTTGCGGCGCGTGATATGGCTGAAATGTGCAAACTGGCGGCGGCGGGTCATTTCGACGAAGCTCGCGTGATTAACCAGCGTCTGATGCCGCTGCACAATAAATTATTTGTCGAACCCAATCCGATCCCAGTGAAATGGGCATGTATGGAGTTGGGACTTGTAGCAACCGATACGCTGCGTCTGCCGATGACCCCGATTACCGACCATGGTCGTGATGTGGTTGCCGGGGCGCTGAAGCATGCCGGTTTGCTGTAGAGTTTAGGGAGATTTGATGGCTTACTCAGTACAGAAGTCGCACCTGGCGAAGGTTGCGGGTGTTTCGCTTATTATGATGCTCGCTGCCTGTAGTTCAGACTCGCGCTACAAGCGCCAGGTGAGCGGTGATGAATCCTATCTGGATGCCACCCCGCTTGCTGAACTTCATGCGCCAGCTGGCATGATCCTGCCGATTCAAAACGGCGATTACAACATTCCTGTCACCAATGGCAGTGGCTCCGTGGGTAAGGCACTTGATATTCGCCCACCGGCTCAGCCTCTGGCGCTGGTTAGCGGTGCTCGTACTCAGTTCACGGGTGACACTGCAACGCTGCTGGTTGAAAACGGCCGCAACAATACCCTGTGGCCACAGGTCGTGAGCGTGATTCAGTCTAAGAATTACACGATTGATAAGCGCGACGACGCTAGCCAGACGTTAACAACCGACTGGATTGAATGGAACCGTCTGGATGAAGATCAGCAGTACCGTGGTCGTTATCAAGTCTCTGTGAAACCGCAGGGTTATCAGCAGGCGGTGAGCGTCAAACTGCTGAACCTGGAACAAGCTGGCAAGCCTGTCGCGGATGCTTCCTCGTTACAGCGCTACAGCACCGAAATGCTGAACGTACTGGCAGCGGGTCTCGATAAAAATGCGACCGACGCGGCGAATGCCACCCAAAATCGTAGCGGCGTCACCTTTGACGTACAAACCGCCGCTGACGATACCGGTTTGCCAATGCTGGTGGTGCGCGCACCGTTCAACCAGACCTGGCAGCGTTTGCCAGCAACGCTTGAAAAAGCGGGCATGAAAGTGACCGACAGCACCCGTTCTACGGGCAGCATCACGGCCACCTACAAACCGCTGTCTGATAGCGCATGGCAAGAACTGGGTGCTGCTGACCCGGGTCTGACCTCGGGCGATTATAAAATTCAGGTCGGTGACCTCGATAACCGCAGCAGTCTGCAGTTTATCGATCCTAAAGGTCACACGCTGACCCAGTCGCAGAACGATGCGCTGGTCGCGGTCTTCCAGGCTGCATTCAGCAAATAAATAAGAGGGCTGGTAAATCCAGCCCTTTTTATTTTCGTGCTACGCAAACGTGTGCGTGGCATAATATCCCTAGTTTTGAACACAAATCATCACACCAGGAGTAATGAAGATGCAGAAGCAAGCTGAGTTGTATCGTGGCAAAGCGAAGACCGTATACAGCACCGAAAACCCGGATCTGTTGGTGCTCGAGTTCCGCAATGATACGTCAGCAGGGGATGGCGCACGCATTGAACAGTTCGATCGTAAAGGCATGGTGAACAATAAGTTCAACCACTTCATTATGAGCAAGCTGGCAGAAGCGGGTATCCCAACTCAGATGGAAGCGTTGTTGTCTGATACGGAATGTCTGGTGAAAAAACTGGATATGGTTCCGGTTGAATGCGTGATCCGTAACCGTGCAGCAGGCTCCCTGGTGAAGCGTCTTGGCATTGAAGAAGGCATTGAACTCAACCCGCCGCTGTTTGATCTGTTCCTGAAAAACGACGAAATGCACGACCCGATGATCAATGAATCTTACTGTGAAACCTTCAACTGGGTTAGCAAAGAGAATCTGGCGCGCATGCAGGAACTGACCTACAAAGCGAACGACGTCCTGAAAAAGCTGTTTGATGACGCGGGTCTGATTCTGGTCGATTTCAAGCTTGAGTTCGGTCTTTACAAGGGTGAAGTGGTGCTGGGCGATGAGTTCTCACCGGACGGTAGCCGCCTGTGGGATAAAGAAACGCTGGATAAAATGGATAAAGACCGTTTCCGCCAGAGTCTGGGTGGCCTGATCGAAGCCTATGAAGCCGTTGCACATCGTCTTGGCGTAAAACTCGACTAATTTCGCACCTTTGCCAGAGGATGAGGACATCCTTTGGCTTCTTACCCTTGTTTCTTATGGTAATCCTGACGCTAACCGCCTACGATCTATCTATTACTGATGGTATTGATTCGAGGTGGTTATGCGCTGGCAAGGGCGTCGTGAAAGTGACAATGTAGATGACAGACGCAGCAGTGGCGGCGGTGGGCCCTCTATGGGCGGTCCTGGCATGCGGCTTCCGCGTGGTAAAGGCGGAATCGTTCTGCTGATTATCGTTCTGGTGGCTGGCTACTACGGTGTCGATCTGACCGGGTTAATGACCGGTGAACCTGTACAACAACAGCAGCAGCAATCCCAGCGCTCCATCAGCCCGAACGAAGATGAAGCCGCAAAATTCACCTCCGTGATACTCGCCACCACTGAAGATACCTGGGGTCAGCTTTTCGATAAAATGGGACGCACCTATCAGCAGCCCAAACTCGTCATGTATCGTGGTGCAACCCGCACCGGATGCGGCACAGGCCAATCGGTTATGGGGCCATTTTATTGCCCGGCCGATAGCACCGTTTATATCGATCTCTCTTTCTATGATGACATGAAGCGTAAGCTCGGCGCCGACGGCGATTTTGCCCAGGGCTACGTCATTGCCCATGAAGTGGGTCATCACGTGCAAAAACTGCTCGGTATCGAACCCAAAGTGCGTCAGCTCCAGCAAAACGCCAGCCAGACGGAAGTGAACCGTCTGTCCGTGCGCATGGAGCTTCAGGCGGATTGCTTCGCAGGCGTCTGGGGCCACAGCATGCAGCAGCAGGGCGTACTGGAAGCCGGTGACCTGGAAGAGGCGTTAAACGCGGCGCAGGCTATTGGTGACGATCGCCTTCAGCAGCAAAGCCAGGGGCGCGTCGTACCCGATAGCTTTACGCACGGCACGTCAGAAGAGCGCTACAGCTGGTTTAAACGCGGCTTCACCAGCGGCGATCCGGCGCAGTGTAATACCTTCGGCAAAGCCATGTGATGTTGCCGTTTGCACATCTGATTAGCCAGCTCCAGCGTCAAGGCCATCGTCGGCTGGTTGTCCTCAGCGGTGATGAACAATGGACATTGACGCAGGTGACAGCCCTGCGTGATGCCTTTACCGGAGACTGGCTGTGGCTACAGGATAATCACTCACAGGCCATCAGTGGTCTGCTGGGTCGTGAGTTCCTGCATGCCATCTTCGATGCCCAGCACGGATTTGACGTTTCGGCCTTTGCCGCACTGAGCGGGACGTTGCGTGCCGGTAGCCTGTTGGTGCTGCGGGTTCCACCGCTCTCAGAATGGGCAGAAAAACCTGACTTTGATTCCGTACGCTGGAGCGACAGTCCCGAACCGATTGCCACTCCGCACTTTATTCGCCATTTTTGCCGGACGATTGCCGCCGATCCTGATGTGATTGTCTGGCAGCAATCTGTTCCTCTCTCAGTTCCTTGTCTTTCGGATGCGCCTGACTGGCAGCCAGCAAACGGTGAGCCGCAACGCGAACAAGCCGATATTCTTGCATCCCTTTTGTCCATGAAACATGGCGTGGCCGCCGTGACGGCGCCGCGCGGACGCGGAAAGTCCGCGCTGGCGGGAATGTTACTCAATACGCTTTCACAAAACGCCTTAGTGACTGCGCCTGCGAAAGGGGCAACGGATGTTATTGCCCGTTTTGCCGGGGCGCATTTCCATTTTATGGCTCCGGACGCACTGCTGGCGTCAACGCAGCGGGCGGAATGGCTGATTGTCGATGAAGCGGCAGCCATCCCTGGCCCGCTACTGGAGAGGCTGGTTCAGCGCTTTCCTCGCGTGCTGCTGACCACTACCGTGCAGGGCTATGAAGGCACGGGGCGTGGTTTTCTGCTGAAGTTCTGCGCCCGGTTTACCGGGTTGCAGCGGTATACCTTATCAACGCCCGTTCGTTGGGCCGTCGGGTGTCCGCTTGAGCGGCTGGTAGCGAATGCCCTTCTGTTTGACGATGCGCTTATCGATCGCAAACCCGAAGGTGACGTGTGTTTAACGTCGCTTGAGCCGCAGGCGTGGGAAAGCGACCCGACACGGGTGGCAGGCGTATATGAATTGTTGTGTGCCGCGCACTACCGCACTTCACCACTCGATTTACGCCGCATGATGGACGCACCCGGTCAGCACTTTTCTGTCGCACTGGCAGGCTCCGATATTGCGGGGGCGCTCTGGCTGGTGGATGAGGGCGGATTAAGCGCGGCGCTCAGCCAGGCTGTCTGGGCGGGCTTCAGGCGTCCACGCGGCAATCTGGTGGCGCAATCTCTGGCGGCACACGGCGGATCGCCTCTGGCGGCGACGCTGAAAGGTCGACGGGTAACCCGCATTGCAGTACATCCTCATCGCCAGCGGGAAGGTATCGGGCAGGCGCTCATCTGCAATGCACGCGGTGAAGATTATCTGTCGGTGAGTTTCGGCTATACCGACGAGCTGTGGCGCTTCTGGCAGCAGTGCGGTTTTGTGTTGGTGCGGATGGGCAGCCACCGCGAAGCGAGCAGCGGTTGCTTCACCGCGATGGCGTTGTTGCCGCTCAGTGAGGCGGGGCATACGCTTTGTGAACAGGCGCACCAGCGCTTATGCCGGGATGCGCGCGTGTTATCGGCATGGAACGACGAAAAGATCCCTGTTATCGATCGCTGGGAAGCCACCCTGAATGATGACGACTGGCTGGAACTGGCGGGTTTTGCCTTTGCCCACCGGGCGTTTTCGACCTCCGTTGCTGCGTTAACCCGTTTGCTATTATCCGTGGACATGCCGCTTCCGGCACTGCGCGCAAAAATGGCAGGTGCAACGGATAGCACTGGACGAAAATCCTTGCTGGCAAAGCTTCGCAGTGAAACGGCACAAGCGCTTGAACGTCTTGATCATTCGCGCTGCCAGCAGTTGAAAGACGCCATTTTGCAATGGCAATTTTTTCAATGACTTCTTCAATAAAGTGGCATGGTCATTACCTGGCACAGGCGTAAAATCCTGAACATCAATTAAGGAGACCGCCATGAAACACGAAAGTTTTGTTGTTCAAAGCCCCGAAAAACCCGCGCAACAACTGCTGCTGCTCTTTCATGGTGTAGGCGACAACGCCGCCAACATGGGACAAATTGGTAGCTGGTTTGCGCCTGTTTTCCCGGACGCGCTGATCGTAAGCGTGGGTGGCGTCGAACCTTGCGGTCCCGCTGGGAGACAATGGTTCTCGGTGCAGGGCGTGACGGAAGAGAATCGCCAGGCGCGTATCGATGCCATTATGCCGAACTTCATTGAAACGGTCCGCTACTGGCAGAAGCAAAGCGGCGTTGGGGCCGGTGCCACCGCGTTGATTGGTTTTTCTCAAGGGGCAATTATGTCGCTTGAAAGCGTAAAAGCGCAGCCGGGACTGGTCTCGCGCGTTGTTGCGTTTAACGGGCGTTTTGCGACGCTGCCGCAGGCTGCAACCACCGCGACGACGGTTCATCTGATTCACGGTGGTGAGGATCGAGTTATTGAGCTTTCGCATGCTGTAGCCGCGCAGGAAGCATTGATTCAGGCAGGTGGGGATGTGACGCTGGATATCGTCGACGAGTTAGGTCATGCGATTGACGATCGCAGTATGCAGCTTGCGTTGGATCATCTGCGCTTTACCGTGCCGAAGCATTATTTTGACGAGGCACTGAGCGGCGCTAAGCCAAACGACGATGATATTGTAGAGTTTATGTGAGTTAGTCCCTCTCTCGTGGCGAGAGAGGGAACCGGACGATCACTTCTTCTGGTCTTTATTCGGCCAGTTGTCGTCATCGTCCCACTTATCGTTAAAGTCACGATGTGGAGGAAGTTCGGGCTTATTGGCAAGGAACTTCTTGTGGTCAACGCGCTTAAGATCTTTGATGACGTTAAGCAACACGCCTACCAGAAACACCAATACCAAAATCCACCAATATTTAGCCAGCCAATCCATTCGCTTTTCCTTCTCAGAGCAGTCGTCAGGCGACGAGTTGCTCCATGATACGTTGATACATACGAGCCAGTAGCTGCAAATCAGCTGCGTTCACACATTCATTGATTTTGTGAATGGTGGCGTTTACTGGTCCCAGTTCGACAACCTGCGCGCCCATGCGGGCAATAAAGCGTCCGTCAGATGTCCCTCCGGTCGTCAACAGCTGCGGTTTAATCTCATTATAGTGCGCGATAGCGTTAACCACCGCATCAACCAGTTTTCCGCGCTGGGTCAGGAACGGCTGGCCGGAAAGCCACCAGTCCAGGGTGTAGCGCAGTTCGTATTTATCCAGCAGAGCGATGACGCGCGCTTTAATCATCTCGTCAGTCAATTCCGTACTAAAGCGGAAGTTGAACTGCACGGAGAAATCACCCGGAATAACGTTGTTGCTGCCAGTACCCGCCTGAAGGTTAGCAATCTGCATACTGGTTGGCGGGAAGAATTCGTTGCCTTTGTCCCACTCAATATTGACCAGTTCATTCAGCATCGGTGCGGCACGGTGTACCGGGTTGTCCGCCAGATGCGGATAAGCCACGTGGCCCTGCACGCCGTGAATCGTCAGGTTACAGGTCAGCGAGCCGCGACGACCGTTTTTCACCACATCGCCAACCACTTCCGTGCTGGAAGGTTCACCCACCAGGCAGTAGTCCAGACGTTCGTGACGCGCCATCAGCGTTTCGACGACTTTCACCGTGCCATTTTTCGCACTGGCTTCTTCATCGGAGGTAATCAGGAACGCAAGGCGATTGCGATGGTTGGGATGCTGTGCAACGAAACGTTCTGCCGCGACGACCATGGCCGCCAGCGAACCTTTCATATCTGCGGCACCACGGCCAAACAGCATACCGTCACGAATCGTGGGTTCAAACGGTGGGTTAATCCAGCGGTCGGCATCGCCAGCCGGCACTACGTCGGTATGGCCGGCAAAGGCTAACGTTTCACCCTGACCGCGCCATGCCCAGAAGTTCTGAGTATCGCCAATATCCATGCGTTCAACGGTAAAGCCAATTGCGCGCAGGCGCTCAATCATTAATGCCTGACAACCTGCATCGTCCGGGCTAAGGGAAGGACGGCGAATAAGCTGCTGAGTCAGCTCAATGACCGGGCATGACATAAACTACACCTCAAATATAAGTCTGATAACTGGATTCACTAAAGCCCAGCAGCATAGGCTGCCCGGGCGCGTAGAGCAATGGGCGTTTGATAATAGCGGGCATTTCAAGCATTAATTTTGCCGCGCTGTCGGCATCGGTGATGCTGTCACGACGTGACTCATCGAGTTTGCGCCAGGTCGTGCCACGGGTGTTGAGCAACGCTTCCCATCCCAGTTCAGCGATGGCGGAATCAAGGAACTCGGCATCAAGGCCATCTGCGCGGTAGTCATGAAAGCGATAATCAACGTTATTCGCCTCAAGGAAGCGTCGTGCTTTCTTGATAGTGTCGCAGTTTTTAATGCCGTACATCACAATCATGTTGAATCCTTTTGCGGTTATTTAACGATAAATGTTCAATTTTTTCGATGTTATAAGCGTTAGCAAAATTTAACACCTGCAATTTATAACTGAATTAGATAAGCAGGTTAATTCAACCTACAGATGTACGCTGAATATTCTTTCATTTTTTACGCATAAATGTCCAGCAAAGATAATGTCTATGAAAGTCAGTACATAATAAGATCATCACCCTCTTGTATGGTTGTTTCGAAATATTGCTATTGGTCACATAAAATTTATCGTTCAAGGTTCATATTTAAGTCACGCCTGTTACAGCAAGGCGCAGGTGGTTATCATCATTGATTAAAATATCTTCACATTACCGATATATTCTCATAGAATACGCATAATAATAAGAGAGGTTGTTATGATTGAACGTGAACTGGGGAACTGGAAAGATTTTATCGAAGACATGCTTCGTAAATGAAATTCTGGAAGAATGGCAAGAGCACATAAATAAGTAAAAAAATCGTGTGATAAATCACACAATGAAAAGGCGGCCATCGGAGCCGCCTTTTTTATTGCTGTTTTTATTCAGGCCGTTCTTTTAACGGGAATCGACGACGCACCAGTACGAAGAACAGCGGAACGAAATAGATAGCCAGAATAGTGGCCGAAATCATGCCGCCCATTACCCCCGTACCCACCGCATGCTGGCTGCTGGAGCCCGCGCCGGAACTGGTTGCCATTGGCAATACGCCGAAGACAAATGCCAGTGAGGTCATCAGAATGGGGCGCAGTCGCTGACGACAGGCATGCAGCGTTGATGAAAGCAAATCATGGCCCTTCGAATTCATCTCATTGGCAAACTCGACGATCAGAATGGCGTTTTTTGCCGACAATCCAATAACGGTTAGCAAGCCAACCTGGAAGTAAACGTCATTCTCAAGCCCGCGCATCCAGGTGGCAAGCAGGGCACCCATGACGCCGAGTGGAACCACCAGCATCACCGAGAACGGCACGGACCAGCTTTCATACAGTGCCGCCAGACACAGGAAGACAACCAGCAGCGAGAGGGCGTAAAGCGCAGGGGCCTGAGCACCCGACAGGCGTTCCTGATAGGACATCGCCGTCCACTCTAGTCCGAAACCGGCGGGCAGTTGCTGTACCAGCTTTTCCATCACATCCATCGCGGTCCCGGTACTGACGCCCGGTGCGGCTTCACCCACGATTTCGAGTGCAGAATAGCCATTGTAGCGTTCCAGACGAGGTGAACCACTTTCCCAATGGGAGGTGGCGAACGCCGAGAACGGCACCATGCCACCCGCGTTGTTACGCACGTACCACAGATTGATATCGTCCGGCAGCATGCGATAGGGCGCTGCTGCCTGAACATACACTTTCTTCACGCGGCCCCGGTCCATAAAGTCATTGACGTAGCTGGAACCCCACGCGGTTTGCAGCGTATCGTTGATATCGTCAATGGAGACGCCCAATGCCTGCGCTTTGCGCTGATCGATATCCACCTGAAGCTGCGGGCTATCGTCCAGGCCGTTATGTCGCACACGGGTCAGCACGGGATCTTTGCCAGCCAGTTCCAGCAGTTTATCGCGCGCTGCCATGAGTGCATCATGTCCAACGCCCGCATGATCCTGAAGCTCCATATCAAAACCGGCAGAACTGCCTAGCCCGCTAATGGCCGCCGGGCTGCTGGCGAACACGCGCGCCTCTTTGATGTGGCTAAAGGCTTTGGTGGCGCGTTCGATAATGGCAAATGAGGAGCCCGTCTTGCTGTCGCGCTCGTCCCAGCCTTTCAGGCGGACAAACATACGCGCGACGTTCTGGCCATTACCGCCAGGGCCAGAGCCGACGGTAGAAAACACCGACACAATATTGTCTTTTTCTTGGGTGAAAAAGTACTGTTCGACATTCTCGACGACTTTGAGCGTTTGCTGTTGTGTCGCGCCACTCGGTAGCTGTACCGAGGTGATGAACATGCCCCTGTCTTCTAGCGGCAAGAACGAGGTAGGCAAGCGAAGGAAGAGAAAGACCATGCCACCGAGCAGTAACACGTAGACTAAAATCCAGCGCAGGCTGCGGTGTAATATCTTTGCGACCCCGGCTTCGTAGCGCGCCGCGTTGCGGTTAAACATGCGGTTAAACCAGCCGAAGAACCCTTTCTGTCCGTGCTGCTCGCCCTTGTGTAATGGCTTAAGAAGCGTTGAACACAGCGCGGGAGTGAGGATCATCGCCACCAGCACTGACAGCACCATCGCTGAAACAATGGTGATTGAGAACTGACGATAAATCGCACCGGTTGTGCCACCGAAGAAGGCCATCGGCACGAACACTGCCGAGAGCACCATGGCAATCCCCACCAGCGCCCCCTGAATTTGTCCCATCGACTTACGCGTAGCGTCACGCGGAGAGAGTCCTTCTTCGCTCATGATGCGCTCGACGTTCTCGACCACCACGATGGCATCGTCCACCAGCAGGCCGATCGCCAGCACCATTGCGAACATGGTGAGCGTATTAATGCTGTATCCAAAGGCGTATAGCACCGCGAAGGTCCCCAGCAATACCACCGGAACGGCGATAGTGGGAATGAGCGTCGCGCGGAAGTTTTGCAGGAACAGGTACATCACGAGGAACACCAGCGCGATAGCTTCGAGCAGGGTTTTCACGACGTCTTCAATGGATGCCTTCACGAACGAAGTGGTTTCGTAGGCGACTTTATATTCCAGGCCGTGCGGGAAATATTGCGATAATTCGTCCAGCCGGTCGATGACCAGTTTTGCGGTCGCCATTTCGTTCGCTCCGGAGGCAAGTTTCACCCCGAGGCCAGATGCCTGATCGCCGTTAAAGCGGCTTAGATAGTCATATTTCTCAGCACCCATCTCCACTTTGGCGACATCGCCCAGACGGACTTCGGAACCGTCCTGATTCACGCGCAACGTAATATCGCGAAATTGTTCCGGGGTCTGAAGGAGCGACTGCGAATTGATCGTGGCATTCAGCGCCTGTTTATCGACGGACGGCGTGCCGCCAAGCTGGCCCACGGCGATTTGCGCGTTCTGGGATTTAATGGCATCGGTAACGTCGGTTGCCGTCATCTGGACGGCGTTGAGCTTCGCCGGATCCAGCCAGATGCGCATGGAATACTGTGAACCATAGGCGTCAATATCACCCACGCCGTTGATACGGCTAAGCGGGTCCTGAATGTTACTGGCGACGTAATCCGAGATATCCTGCTTATCCATCGAACCATCGGTTGAGACAAAGGCGATGGTCAGGATATTGGAATCCCCAGTCTTACGCACCGTAACGCCCTGATTCTGCACCGCCTGTGGTAGCTTTCTCATCGCTGATTGCAGCTGGTTTTGCACCTGCTGTACCGCTTCATCGGGATCGGAACCGGCTGTGAAACTCAAGGTGACGGTCGCTTGGCCTGTCGCGCTGCTTTGCGAAGACATATACATCAGGTTATCGAGTCCGGTCATATTTTGCTCAATAACCTGGGTGACGGTGTTTTCCAGCGTTTGCGCTGATGCCCCAGGATAGTTGGCGGTAATACGAACGTTCGGCGGAGCCAGATCGGGGTATTGCTCAACGGGAAGTGACAGAATAGCGAGAGTGCCTGTCAGACATAAAATAATTGCCAGCACCCAGGCAAATATGGGGCGATCGATGAAAAAATTCGCCATGAAAATAGGACCTCGTTTTGCTGCGCATCATTATTGTACATTGCCCGCATCACTCTAGCGGCAAGGCGGATGTCAAACGTGGAGAAAATAAGAAGATAGTGTAAATTATCATGCGCTTTCTTCACCGCCCGTTGAGCGAAAGTGAATACACACCTGCGTTCCGCCATTTTGCGGCTGTGAGAAGCTCAACGTCCCGCCCAATCGTCCCGCGCGCTCGCGCATAATATTCAGCCCGTAGTGTCCCGGTGGTTCGCTGGCGTCACCGATGCCAACGCCGTTGTCGCGAATATAGACCGAGTGCATACCGTCCGGCGCGGTGATACAGCTGACGATAATCTCGGTCGCCTGCGCATGCTTAATGGCGTTCAGCACCGCTTCACGAACGATTTGCAGCAAATGCACCTGTTTTTGCGCATCAAGCGCCAGAGACGAGAGACGGCAGTCCAGGCTGAGCGTTGCGCTGGTTTGACTTTGTAGCCCTTGCAGCGCCTCCTGTAACGCGGCAGGAAGATTGGAATGATTCAACGTTAGCCGGAAGGTCGTGAGCAGTTCCCGCAGCTGACGCCAGGCGTTGTTTAGCTCCCGAGAAAAATCAGCAATGATGGTCTGCGCCGGGAGGTTATCCTCCGGCACGGCGCGCTTGAGTAGCGCCAGTTGAATGCGCAGATAGGACAACACCTGCGCCAGTGAATCGTGCAGTTCACGGGCGATAGTGGCGCGCTCTTCCATTAACAACAACTGTTGGTAGTGTTTTTGCGCCTGATTGAAGTAGAGGCCGCGCCCCAGCATCGTGGCGACGCTTTTCATGAGCGGTTCAGAAACGGGGGTATTTTCACTCTGCCAACGCAATTCGCCAAAGCGGGTATCCTGCATAATAACCGGAAGCGTAATTGTCTGGCGGCCCTCTTTTTTTGTCCCTTCGCACAGTTTCCAGTTATCGCTGGCCTGGAGTTCCAGATAGCTCATCCCGGAATATTCCTGAACAATCTGGAGAATATGGCGGAAGCAGTGCGCATCTATCTGACTGGTGTTCAAGGCCTGGGAACATTTAAATAGCATTTCGAGCTGCTGGTGAGCTTCGTTCAGATGATGAGTTTTTTCTGCGACCGTTGTCTCCAGCGAACGATACAGCTTATCCAGCTCGGATGACATGTGGTTAAAGGTGCGAGACAACAATCCCAGCTCATTTGGCAAATGAGCCCCTTCAGCGTGAATATCGAAATTGCCTTGCTCCATTTGCAAACTGGCATTCACCAGATGGTTAAGCGGCGCGACCACCTGACGACGAATACGACGCAAGGTCATCACCACCAGCAATAAAATGCCCACGCCCCCCGCCAGCGAAATGGCCACCACTAGCTGCATTTTGTGTTCGGCATAGTGCTGAAGCGCCAGCACGAAGGCGTCGATACGTTCCACATACTGCTGAATATGATCCTGATACCAGGCTTTATCTCCCGTTTCGAGATGGCTATCCATTTCGTGCCAGGCGAGCTGGAGCTGCTGATAGCCGCTTTTAACCGATTCAGGCACGTACCAGCGATCCAGCTCTTTCAATACCGGCGAATTCAGGGTGCTTTGCCAGTGCAGGCGATGTGCGGAAAAGTTGTCGCTGTTGCGTTCCAGGTCGTAACCAAGACGGTAGCTCTGCATGCGCAGCGAGCCTGCGATATTAATGGCTTCGGCGTCGCGCAGGCTGCTGGCAAGCGTCATTAACGCGATGCCACTCGTCAGAACGGAGAGCAAAATAATCGAGATAAAAGCCCGGGCGAGGCTTCCTGATACGGGACGTTTAACGATCACAGCGCGGCTTCCTGAGCGTTAATGAAACGCAGTTTCACCTGTGCTGAAATAAATTGATCTGCCACAGGTAAGTCGTAAATAGTCCCCATCTTTAAGCAAATGCACATTGCCTGGGGCCACAAGGGTAGGTAAATACAATATTCTTATAAAAAATAAGGTTAATGCAACCAGAACAGGTGTCTATATGAATCGTTTTATTATGGCCGATAACCTGCAATGTATTGGATGCCATGCCTGCGAAGTCGCTTGCGTCATGGCGCACAATAATGAGCAACATGTCCTGAATCAGCAGCGTTTTATTCCCCGCATTACCGTGCTCAAAGAAGGAAAGCGACGCAGCGCGGTGACGTGTCACCATTGCGAAAATGCCCCTTGCGCACAAAGCTGCCCAAATGGTGCCATCGCGAAAAGCAACGACAGCGTACAGGTGAATCAGCAAAAATGCATCGGTTGTAAAGCCTGCGTGGTGGCCTGCCCGTTTGGCACCATGGAGATTGTCGTCACGCCGCTGGCAGACGGGCATGCAAAAGCGACAGCGCATAAATGTGACTTGTGCCGCGACAGGACACAAGGTCCTGCCTGTGTCGAAAACTGTCCTGCCGATGCACTAACGCTAGTGACGCCAAACTACCTGACGCAACTGGCAAAATCACGTCGCCAGCGTACCGCCAGACTGGAGGCCCAACCGTGGCACAGCAGCGATATCGCGCAGGAAGACGCCGCACCTCGCAAGCTGCAACAATTGCAGGCGCTGGCTGGGCGTGGCGAACCGGACAAGCTCAAACCTGCCGATCGTTCGAAGAACTTCGACGAAATCTATTTACCCTTCCGGGCGGAACAAGCGCATCGCGAAGCGTCTCGCTGTCTGAAGTGCGGCGAGCATTCTATTTGCGAATGGACCTGTCCATTGCACAACCACATTCCGCAGTGGATTGAGCTCGTTAAGGCCGGAGATATCGAAGGCGCTGCGGCGTTATCGCATGAGACCAATTGTCTGCCAGAGATAACCGGGCGCGTTTGCCCGCAGGATCGTTTGTGTGAAGGCGCCTGCACGGTGCGCGACGAATCCGGATCGGTGACGATCGGTAATATTGAGCGCTATATTTCTGACCAGGCGCTGGCAAAAGGCTGGCGACCTGATATCAGCGGAGTTAATCCGGTCGATAAGCATATTGCGATTATTGGCGCAGGCCCGGCAGGACTGGCGTGTGCCGATGTGCTTATTCGCCATGGCGTAAGCGTCACGGTATACGACCGGCATCCCGAAATCGGCGGGCTGCTGACCTTCGGCATTCCGGCGTTTAAGCTGGATAAATCATTGCTGGCGCGCCGCCGAGAAATCTTCACCGCCATGGGCATTCGCTTTGAGCTTAACTGCGAAATTGGCCACGATATTCCAATGTCGACCGTGCTCGCCGACTATGATGCGGTATTTATCGGCGTGGGGACTTATCGTTCCATGAAGGCAGGAATCCCGCATGAAGAGGCACCTGGCGTTTATGACGCACTGCCGTTCCTGGTGGCGAATACGCGGCACGTAATGGGTATTGCGCCGTCGACCGCCGAGCCGTATATCGATACCGCTGGGTTAAACGTGGTGGTGCTGGGCGGGGGCGACACGGCGATGGATTGCGTGCGCACCGCTTTACGTCACGGCGCTGCAAAGGTGACCTGCGCATATCGTCGCGATGAAGCCAACATGCCGGGGTCAAAAAAAGAGGTCAGCAATGCCAGAGAGGAGGGCGCGCAGTTTGAATTTAACGTGCAGCCTGTTGAGTTGGCACTTGACGAAGAAGGCAAAGTAAACGGCATTCGTCTGCTGCGAACGCAGATGGGAGAACCCGACGCGCAGGGGCGGCGGCGTCCGGTACCCATTGAGGGGAGTGAGTTTGTAATGCCCGCCGACGCGGTGATTATGGCATTTGGCTTTAATCCGCATGCGATGCCGTGGCTACAGGCTCAGGGCGTAAACGTCGACGACTGGGGGCGCATTACTGCCAGCGTCGATACCCGTTATCGTTATCAGACCAGCAACCCGAAAATCTTTGCTGGTGGAGATGCCGTGCGCGGGGCCGATTTGGTGGTGACCGCCATGGCAGAAGGCCGTCACGCAGCGCAAGGTATGATGGATTGGCTCGAAATAAAAAAGCCGCAAAAGCATTAAATTAGCGGGGCGACAAAGCGGGTTCCACGGCGTACTATGAATAACTCATTACGTTCTGGAGCCCGTATGAGCCTGAAAATCGACGTCATCAAAGATAAAATCCTCTCTGAAAACTACTTCGTTCTTCGCAACATCACTTACGACTTAACGCGCAGCAATGGTGAAGTCATCCGTCACAAGCGAGAAGTGTACGATCGCGGCAATGGCGCGACTATTCTGCTGTATAGCCCTGAAAAACAGACCGTGGTGCTCATTCGCCAGTTCCGTGTGGCGACGTGGGTGAATGGCAATGCGGACGGACGTCTCATTGAAACCTGTGCGGGACTGCTGGATGACGACGAGCCTGAAGTCTGTATCCGTAAAGAAGCCGTCGAAGAGACCGGATTTGCCGTAGGCGAAGTCAAAAAAATCTTTGAGCTGTATATGTCACCTGGTGGAGTAACGGAACTTATCCATTTCTTTATCGCGGAATATACCGATGCGCATCGTGCAAATGCGGGTGGTGGGGTTGAAGACGAGGATATCGAAGTCCTGGAAATTCCCTTCACACAGGCGCTAGACATGGTCAAGTCGGGAGAAATCCGCGACGGTAAATCAGTGATACTGCTACAGTATTTATTAGCGTCTGGACTAATGGCTTGATCTTAATGACGTTAATAAATTGCATTTTAAATAAAGCTATCCGATAAATCCGATTGAGCAACCCCGGCGAGGAAACGAAGATACTGCCAGTTTTGAGTTTCTGCTTCCGGGATTGTGCCTTTCATGCGCCATAGCGTTTTACTTATTCTCTTTCTCAGCGTGCTGCCTGTGCCTCTGGTATGGGCGGCTCCTGCGCAGCAGTCGTTCACCGACTGGCAGGTCACCTGTAACAACCAGAACTTCTGCGTTGCGCGCAATACCGGGGAACATGGCGGTCTGGTGATGACCCTCAGCCGTAGCGCAGGGGCCAAAACGGATGCCTCGTTGCGCATCGACCTTGGCGGCCTGTCGTCAATTTCCGCAAAAGAAGCTCCGCTTGCCCCACGACTCAGGCTCGACAACGCGCCGCTTGCACTGGATACGCCGCGCTGGAAAATCACGCCGTGGCATCTGATGACTGACGATGCGGCGGTGATCGCGACCTTCCTGAATACGATTCAGGAAGGGGAATCGCTCACGCTGGGTGGCGGTAACCAGACGATTTCCCTGGCGGGCCTTAAGGCCGCGCTGTTGTTTATCGACGCTCAGCAAAAACGCGTGGGCAGCGAAACGGCGTGGATTCAAAAAGGTGACGATCCGCCGCTCAGCGTCCCTCCTGCGCCCGCTATCAAAAAGGTGGCGGTCGTCAATCCCACCCCAACGCCGCTTACTCATAACGAACTCGACGATCTGCTGGATTACGGCACCTGGCGGATGAACAACAGCCAGTGTTCACTTGACCCTAATCGCCGCGAAGTGCGGGTGACAGCCTTAACAGATGATAAAGCGTTGCTGATTGTTAGCTGCGAAGCAGGGGCCTATAACACCGTGGATTTAGCCTGGCTGGTGTCACGCAGTAAGCCGTTTGCCGCGCGCCTGATAACGCTACGCTTGCCGTTTGTTCCGGGCAGTGAAAGCAGGGATATGGAATTGATGAACGCGCGTTTCGATGAGAAAACGCGTGAGCTGACTACCCTGGCATTAGGACGTGGGCTGGGAGATTGCGGCATCCAGACGCGCTGGCGTTTTGACGGTCAGCGTTTTCGGCTGGTGCGCTATGCTGAAGAACCCAGTTGCGATAGCTGGCATGGGCCAGACGCCTGGCCCACGCTGTGGATCACTCGCTAAATCACGCTCTGAGCTTTTTCGACCACATTCTCAACGGTGAAACCAAAGTACGGGAACAACTTATCGGCCGGGGCGGATTCGCCATAGCTGGTCATCCCGACGATGGCGCCTTTCAGTCCGACATATTTGTACCAGTAGTCGGCAATCCCCGCTTCTACCGCCACACGGGCAGCGATGTCGGATGGCAGAACCGATTCACGATACGCCTCGTCCTGCGCATCAAATATATCCGTTGAAGGCAGGGAAACCACGCGCACCGCGTGTCCTTCAGCGGTCAGTTTCTCTGCCGCCAGCACGGTTATCTCGACCTCTGAACCTGTTGCAATCAAAATCACATCGGGCTTGCCACCGCTGTCTTTCAGGATATAACCCCCGCGAGCGATGTTTTTAACCTGCTCGGGGCTGCGCTCGATTTGCAAAAGATTCTGGCGTGACAGGATAAGCGCTGTCGGGCCGGTGTGGCGCTCAACTGCCAGCTTCCAGCCCACTGCGGCTTCTACCTGATCGCACGGCCGCCAGGTGCTGAAGTTCGGCGTCAGACGCAGGCTGGCGAGCTGTTCTACCGCCTGGTGCGTTGGCCCATCTTCGCCAAGCCCGATCGAATCATGGGTATAAACCATGATTTGGCGCGCTTTCATCAGTGCCGCCATGCGTGCGGCGTTACGCGCGTATTCCACAAACATCAGGAAGGTGGCGGTGTAAGGCACAAATCCACCGTGATGGGCGAGCCCGTTGGCAATGGCCGTCATGCCGAACTCGCGCACTCCGTAGTGGATGTAATTCCCGGCGATATCTTCTTTCAGCGACGTCGAGCCAGACCAGATAGTCAGGTTGCTGGGGGCTAAATCCGCCGAGCCGCCCAGCAACTCCGGCAGAAGGGGGCCAATCACGTTGAGCGTATTTTGCGATGCTTTACGGGTGGCGATTTTTGCCGGATTAGCCTGCAAGTTTTCGATCAGCGCCTGGGTTTTTTGCTCCCAGTCGTCCGGCAGGTCACCGCTCATGCGGCGAGAGAACTCCGCAGCCCGTTCCGGGTAATCCTTTTTATAGGCGGCGAATTTTTCATTCCAGCTCTGCTGCGCTTTTTCGCCCTCTTCGCGGGCATCCCAGGCCTTGTAGATCTCTTTTGGGATCTCAAATGCGGGATACTTCCAGCCCAGCTTTTGACGAGTGAGCGCCACTTCTTCTTCACCTAACGCCGCGCCGTGCGCCTCTTCTTTGCCCGCTTTATTCGGGGAGCCAAAGCCGATAGTGGTGCGGCAGATAATCAGCGACGGTTTATCCGTCACGCTCTGCGCTTCTTCAATCGCCCGTTTTATCGCTTGCGGATCGTGGCCGTCGATTTCATGCACGACGTGCCAGTGATAGGCCTCAAAGCGCTTCGCCGTGTCGTCGGTAAACCAGCCCTTCGTTTCACCGTCGATGGAAATGCCGTTGTGATCGTAAAAACCAATCAGCTTGCCAAGCCCCAGAGTTCCCGCCAGCGAACATACCTCGTGCGAAATCCCCTCCATCAGACAGCCGTCGCCCATAAACACGTAGGTGAAGTGATCGACGATGTCATGATTGGGCTGGTTGAACTGCGCACCTAAAGTGCGTTCGGCAATCGCCAGACCAACGGCGTTCGCCAACCCCTGGCCAAGCGGCCCGGTAGTGGTTTCGACGCCAGGGGTATAGCCCAGTTCCGGGTGACCCGGTGTTTTGGAATGCAGCTGACGGAAGTTTTTAATCTCAGAAAGCGGCAGGTCATAGCCGGACAAATGCAGCAGGCTGTACAGCAGCATCGACGCGTGGCCATTCGAGAGAATAAAACGATCGCGGTCATACCACGTTGGATCGGTCGGGTTGTGTTTCAGGAAATCATTCCACAGCACTTCGGCAATATCAGCCATGCCCATCGGTGCGCCAGGATGGCCGGAATTGGCTTTTTGCACGGCATCCATGCTGAGGGCGCGAATGGCATTGGCGAGTTCTTTACGGGACATAGTTCACTCCATGGCGAGGTTTACAGTTTTGCGGCGAGCAGGTCTTCAAGCTTGCGCTGGTCGACGGCGAAGAGGCGAATACCATCAGCCAGTTTATCCACGGCCATTGGGTCCTGATTGTGCTCCCAGCGGAATTCGGCTTCAGTGAGCGGTTTGGGTTTTGGCAACACGGTGGAGGTCGGAACCAGCTTACGCATCACCGGCTCTTCTTTTTCCTGTAACTCTTTCAGCAGGTTAGGGGAGATGGTCAGACGATCGCAGCCTGCCAGCGCCAGGATCTGCTCGATACGGCGGAAGCTCGCCCCCATCACGATGGTGTCGTAGCGGTGCTGCTTATAGTAATCAAAGATATTACGCACTGATTTCACGCCCGGATCCTCATCAACCACATAGGGTTCCAGCGGCTGTTTGGCCTGATACCAGTCGTAAATGCGCCCGACAAACGGTGACACCAGGAACACGCCGGCCTCAGCACAGGCGCGTGCCTGCGCAAAGGAGAACAGCAGCGTCAGGTTGCAATTGATGCCTTCTTTTTCCAGTACTTCTGCGGCGCGAATGCCTTCCCACGTGGAGGCGAGCTTAATCAGGATCCGCGATTTATCAATGCCCTGATCCTGATACAGCTCAACCAGGCGATGCGCTTTGGCGACGCTTTTTTCGGTATCGAAAGAGAGTCGTGCATCCACTTCTGTTGAAACGCGTCCCGGGATGCTTTTCAGAATTTCCGCACCGATATTGACCGCCAGTTTGTCGCTGGCCTCGGCAACCTGCTGTTCCTGGGTTTTGCCGCGTTGCTTACCGTAGGCAATAGCGTCGTCGATAAGGTGGCTAAAATGTGCCAGTCCCGCGGCCTTCAGGAGCAGGGAAGGGTTGGTGGTCGCATCTTCCGGCTGATAGTGGCGGATGGACTCGATATCACCGCTGTCGGCGACCACGGTGGTGAATTGTTTGATGCCGTCTAGTTGGTTCATGAACAATGACTCCTTGAAAACAAAAGAGTTTGGCGAGTGCGTTAGCTCACACTTCTGCGAAATACATGACGTACTTAACAAAAAAGCATAGCAGATAGGGGCGGCATTGGTTCTGGGAGTGGGTAACATGACTGTTATAAATTGATAACAAATTTTGCTCTGCATTCGCGAGAGTTTGGCAGCCTTCAAAGTTTACGCCGCCCTCAGGGGCGATACTAAGCGCCACTCCAGGGCGAGCATCAGGAACGTAAAGCGCCGCCCTTTTTGATCGATACGTGAAAGGAACAATAAGATGGATGATCAGTTAAAACAGAGTGCCCTCGATTTTCATCAATTCCCTGTACCGGGCAAAATTCAGGTCTCCCCGACTAAGCCGTTAGCCACTCAGCGCGATCTGGCCCTGGCCTATTCGCCGGGCGTTGCCGCGCCGTGCCTTGAGATTGCAAAAGATCCGCTGGCCGCCTACAAATACACCGCGCGTGGCAACCTGGTGGCGGTAGTCTCTAACGGCACGGCGGTGCTGGGGCTGGGCAATATCGGCGCGTTGGCTGGCAAGCCGGTGATGGAAGGTAAGGGGGTACTGTTCAAGAAATTTGCCGGTATCGACGTATTCGATATCGAAGTTGACGAGCTTGATCCTGACAAATTTATCAACGTGGTTGCCGCGCTGGAACCGACCTTCGGCGGTATCAACCTTGAAGATATTAAAGCGCCAGAATGTTTCTACATTGAGCAGAAACTGCGTGAGCGCATGAACATTCCGGTCTTCCACGACGATCAGCACGGCACGGCGATTATCAGTACCGCCGCCATTCTGAACGGCCTGCGCGTGGTGGAGAAAACCCTGTCCGATGTGCGCATGGTGGTGTCCGGTGCGGGCGCGGCGGCGATCGCGTGTATGAACCTGCTGGTGGCGCTGGGCATGCAGAAGCACAACATCGTGGTCTGCGACTCCAAAGGCGT
>JALCNW010000052.1 GCA_022649305.1 Enterobacter sp. | reverse complement strand
CGACGAGCCGCTTCCTGAGAAGCTTCCTGTGCCAGACGCTGATCTTTTTGCTCAAGCCAGGAGGAGTAGTTGCCTTCCCACGGGATACCTTCACCGCGGTCAAGTTCGAGGATCCAGCCTGCAACGTTATCGAGGAAGTAACGGTCGTGGGTAATCGCCACGACGGTACCTTCGAAGTCGTGCAGGAAGCGTTCCAGCCAGGCCACGGATTCGGCATCCAGGTGGTTCGTTGGTTCGTCGAGCAGCAGCATGTCTGGCTTTTCCAGCAACAGACGGCACAGCGCTACGCGGCGGCGTTCACCACCGGAGAGCTTCTCAACTTTTGCATCCCAGTCTGGCAGACGCAGGGCATCCGCCGCACGCTCCAGCTGCACGTTCAGGTTGTGGCCGTCGTGCGCCTGGATAATTTCTTCAAATTTACCCTGCTGGGCCGCAAGCTTGTCAAAGTCGGCATCCGGTTCTGCATATTTGGCATAGACTTCGTCCAGGCCTTTCAGCGCGTTAACCACTTCAGCAACGGCTTCTTCAACGGACTCACGCACGGTGTGTTCCGGGTTCAGCTTGGGTTCCTGAGGCAGGTAGCCGATTTTAAGACCAGGCTGAGGACGGGCTTCACCTTCGATGTCTGTATCGATGCCGGCCATAATGCGCAGCAGGGTGGACTTACCGGCACCGTTCAGACCCAGAACACCGATTTTTGCGCCAGGGAAGAAGCTCAGCGAGATATTTTTAAGAATATGACGTTTCGGCGGAACCACTTTGCCGACACGATGCATGGTATAAACGAATTGAGCCACGTGGACATCGCCTCTTTTATCGTGATGAGAATAGGTAATAGCTGCGAAGTGTAGCCTTTTTCAGTGCCTAATCCCAGCCAGGAACATTCGGAGTGTTAAAACACGCAAGAAAGGTAAAAAAGTGTCCGTAACGTGGCGCGTTGGCGGATGCCTGGTTAGCATAAGTGAATAATATTTTTACGTGGCAAGATGCTGCAACTGCATTCAACAAATTGAGGGAGAGCTTGTGGAAAAAGCCAAACAGGTGGTCTGGCGTCTGCTGGCTGCCAGCGTGTGCGTGCTGACGATAAACCACGCAGCGAGTGCTGATTCACTGGATGAACAGCGTAACCGCTATGCGCAGATTAAGCAGGCGTGGGACAGTAAGCAGATGGATACGGTTCAGGCGTTAATGCCGACGTTGAAAGACTATCCGCTGTATCCGTATCTGGAGTATCGCCAGATAACCGACGATCTCATGAATCAACCGACGGTCCCCGTCGCGACGTTTATTCAGGCAAATCCAACGCTGCCCCCTGCACGTACCTTACAGTCGCGCTTTGTGAACGAGCTGGCGCGTCGTGAAGACTGGCGCGGCCTGCTGGCTTTCAGCCCAGAAAAGCCTGGCTCGACGGAAGCGCAGTGTAACTACTACTATGCGAAGTGGAACACCGGACAGGCGGAAGAAGCCTGGCGCGGTGCGAAAGATCTGTGGCTTTCCGGCAAAAGCCAGCCGAATGCCTGTGACTCCCTTTTTGGCGCCTGGCGCGCATCCGGTCAACAAGATCCGCTGGCCTACCTTGAACGTATCCGTCTGGCGATGAAAGCCGGAAATACGCGCCTGGTCACCACGCTTGCCGGGCAAATGCCGTCCGATTATCAAACCATTTCTACGGCAGTTATCCAGCTTGCCAATAATCCCAATTCGGTAATGACGTTCGCGCGTACTACCGGAGCCACTGATTTTACTCGTCAGATGGCAGCGGTCGCATTTACCAGCGTCGCGCGTGATGACGTTGAGAACGCGCGGCTGATGATCCCGCAACTGGTGCAGGTGCAGCAGTTGAATGACGACCAGACCCAGGAGTTGCGCGATGTCGTGGCATGGCGCTTGATGGGCACCGACGTGACCGACGAGCAGGCTCGCTGGCGTGACGATGCGATCATGCGATCGAATTCTACCTCACTGGTGGAACGCCGCGTGCGTATGGCGCTGGGAACGGGCGATCGTCGTGGACTGAATACCTGGCTTTCACGCCTGCCGATGGATGCCAAAGAAAAAGATGAGTGGCGCTACTGGCAGGCCGATTTACTGATGGAGCGCGGCCGCGACGATGAGGCCAAAGAGATTCTTCACGCTCTGATGCAGCAGCGCGGATTTTACCCGATGGCCGCCGCACAGCGTCTGGGCGAGGAGTACACGCTCAAAATCGACAAAGCGCCGACCAATGTGAATTCGGCGCTGGTGCAAGGGCCGGAAATGGCGCGTGTGCGCGAACTGATGTACTGGAGCCTGGATAACACCGCGCGCAGCGAATGGGCTAATCTGGTCACCAGCCGGACCACCGATGAAAAGGCACAGCTGGCGCGTTACGCCTTTGATAATCGCTGGTGGGATCTGAGCGTACAGGCGACGATCGCCGGTAAACTGTGGGATCATCTGGAAGAACGTTTCCCGCTGGCCTACAAAGATCTGTTCGATCGTTACACCAGCGACAAAGACATTCCTAAGAGCTATGCGATGGCGATTGCCCGTCAGGAGAGCGCGTGGAACCCGAAAGTGCGCTCACCGGTAGGCGCCAGTGGCCTGATGCAAATCATGCCGGGTACTGCGACGCATACGGTGAAGATGTTTTCTATTCCAGGTTACAGCAGCCCGTCACAGCTGCTGGATCCGGAGACTAACATCAACATCGGTACCAGCTACCTGCAATACGTCTATCAGCAGTTTGGCAATAACCGTATCTTCTCGTCGGCAGCCTACAACGCGGGCCCAGGGCGTGTGCGCACCTGGCTTGGCAATAGCGCAGGGCGTATCGATGCGGTCGCATTTGTTGAGAGCATTCCGTTCTCTGAAACGCGGGGTTACGTGAAGAACGTGCTGGCCTATGACGCGTACTATCGCTACTTCATGGGGCAGAAAGATACCCTAATGAGCGATTCTGAGTGGCAGCGACGTTACTGATGTGCGCGGGTTGTGTTATGCTGTACTCGTTTAAGAGTACAAATGGCGGCATAACATGACCCAGCATTCCCCTTACTCATCGGCGATGGCCGAACAGCGCAATCAGGAGTGGCTTCGTTTTGTGGAGCTGCTTCGCCAGTCCTATGAACACGATCTGCATATCCCCTTGATGCAACTGATGCTCACGCCCGATGAGCGTGAAGCCCTGGGCACTCGGGTGCGGATAATCGAAGAGCTGCTGCGCGGTGAAATGAGCCAGCGTGAGCTAAAGAACGAGCTGGGCGCGGGCATCGCAACCATTACCCGTGGCTCAAATAGCCTGAAGTCTGCGCCGGTTGAACTGCGCCAGTGGCTCGAATCGGTATTGCTGGGCGTTCAGCGATAAATCGCGTTATGAAACGGGCTTAACGCCAGTATTACCGCCTGATGGTAAACGCTTGAACGCGTCAGCGTTCCGGCGGTAAAGACGCCAATTGCCCCTTCCTTACGACCAATCTCATCGATGCCGGTGTAGTGCGACATCACCGGCCCCAACGCTTCACCGGCACGCACTTTTTCCAGGATAATAGCGGGTAACGGTAGCGTCGCAGAACGCGCTTCACCGCGCTGGTCGCGGCTTTCTATCACCACCCAACTGAACGTGGCACCTTCGTCTATCCCCGCCTCAATGGCCACCCAAAAATCGGCGTCTGGACGAGCGGCCTTCGCGTTTAGCACGCGGTTTCGTGCGCCAGCGCGCGTTTCCTGACTTCCAAAAGGCTGTTCCGGAACGCCGCTCTCGACGCCGACGGCGTCAATATGGCAGGATCCTTCTCCATAGATCTCTTCAAATGCCCTTAGAATTGCCTGAATTTTGGCAGGATTAGTGGTAGCAGAGACAACATGGTGCATAATTAAGCTCGGTTCTAAAAATTCATCGCAGTATAACGGAAAAAAAGCATGTTACAGGTTTACCTTGTTCGCCACGGTGAAACGCAGTGGAACGCCGAGCGACGTATTCAAGGCCAGTCAGATAGTCCTCTCACCGCCAAAGGTGAGCAACAGGCGTGGCAGGTTGCAGAACGAGCCAAAACGTTGGGCATCACGCACGTCATCTCCAGTGATTTAGGGCGCACCCAGCAAACCGCGCGCATCATTGCTGACGCCTGCGGTTGCGACATTATTCTCGATCCCCGCATGCGCGAACTCGACATGGGCGTGCTCGAAAAACGTCACGTCGATTCTCTGACCGATGAGGAAGAGGGCTGGCGTCGTACGCTAGTGAATGGCACTGAGGATGGTCGTATTCCTGATGGTGAATCCATGCAGGAGCTGAGTGTGCGCGTTCAGGCGGCGTTAGCCGATTGCCTTAAGCTGCCGGAAGGAAGTCGCCCACTGTTGGTGAGTCACGGCATTGCGCTGGGCTGTCTGGTGAGTACGATCCTTGGATTGCCTGCTTACGCGGAGCGTCGTCTGCGTCTGCGCAACTGTTCAATTTCTCGCATCGACTATCAGGAAAGTCCGTGGCTGGCTTCTGGATGGGTGGTGGAAATGGCAGGGGACATCTCGCATCTGGACGCCCCTGCGCTGGATGAGTTGCAGCGCTAACGGCGAATCGGAACCAGATATTCCATTCGCAGATCGATTGGGCGTTCTTCCGGTTTAACATCGCTTGCCGGATAGTAACGCTCAATATCCTGACCTTTACGACGATTCAGGTTCAGCATCGGCATGCAGGTGCCGTATACGTTCAGGATAAACTCCTGAACG
Organism: Enterobacter sp.; assembly: GCA_022649305.1. Taxonomy (GTDB): domain Bacteria; phylum Pseudomonadota; class Gammaproteobacteria; order Enterobacterales; family Enterobacteriaceae; genus Enterobacter. The sequence goes on along the minus strand of JALCNW010000052.1, from coordinate 27,632 downwards.
CCAGTCCCGAGCCCCTCATAGGTGAACATCACATATTCACCGCCTTCCACGACGACAGGTCTTGCGCCCTGGATATAGCCATTGGCCATATCGGGAGTAAGCGCGGTGGTGTAGAACACTTCTTGTTCGTCGTCTTTTTCCTGGCTAGGATGCGTTTGGTTCAGACCGTAGAGCAGCGGCGGGATCGCCGGCGCATGGCTCAGGAACTCGCGCCAGAACTGCACGCGCATTTGGTGGCGGAATTCAGAAATTTGCTCCAGAGAACAGGAGTAGCTTTGCGTGGTGCCGATAAGATGCGTTTCTGCCAGGGTAATGTATTCATGTTTAGGCATCGCGAATTCGCCAAGACGCAGTGGCGGACGCATACCAAACGAGCTCCAGTCAGGCGAGCGGCGATAAAGCGCTGGCGTTAACGAGAACTGTTTTTTGAAGGCGCGGGTAAACGTCTGCTGTGAATCAAAGCGATATTGCAGGGCAATATCCAGAATCGGACGCGCCGTCAGGCGGAGCGCGACAGCAGATTTTGATAAACGACGTGCGCGAATATAAGCACCGATGGCGTGACCGGTGACATCCTTGAACATCCTTTGCAGATGCCACTTGGAATAGCCTGCTTTAGCCGCCACATTATCCAGTGACAAAGGCTGGTCCAGATGACCTTCCAGCCAGGTAAGCAGATCGCGAATAATTCCAGCCTGATCCATATACTATCCTCATCCTTAAAACAGCAGGTGCCTGATAACAGGTTAGCGGATAATAGCATTTTTTGATGTTTTAGCATTCGGTGTTTTTTTTGCGCATAAATGCTTTTTGCCGCACATTATAGGCCACTATTTTCTAATCCTGTGATCTTGCTACATTTTTGCCTGATGTGTTGAATAATCGCTCAACGTAATTTTAAAATATGGTAACAATATGAAATACAAGACTTTGATCTTCACGGCTCTGATGTTGATGGTGGGGCGTACCGCGCTTGCGGAAGAGGTTGGCTCCGTCGATACCGTGTTTAAAATGTTTGGTCCGGATCATAAAATCGTGGTGGAAGCCTTTGACGATCCGGACGTGAAAAACGTCACTTGCTATATCAGCCGCGCAAAAACCGGCGGTATCAAAGGCGGGCTAGGACTTGCCGAAGACACTGCCGATGCGGCGATTTCGTGTCAGCAGGTGGGGCCAGTTGAGCTGAGTGACAAAATTAAAAACGGCAAAGCGCAGGGCGATGTGGTGTTCCAGAAACGAACCTCACTGGTATTCAAAAAGCTGCAGGTCGTTCGTTTTTATGATGCCAAACGCAACACGCTCGCCTATCTGGCCTACTCCGATAAAGTCGTCGAAGGATCGCCGAAAAATGCGCTGAGCGCTGTGCCAATTATGCCGTGGCGTTAATTCAGGGAACGACAATGCAGCAACCGTTGATTTGGCTGGTGGAAGACGAAATCAGCATCGCCGACACGCTTATCTACATGCTTTCACAGGAAGGATTTGCGGTAAAAGCATTTGAACGCGGATTGCCCGCGCTGGATGAAGCACGTCGGCAGGTGCCCGCTTTGGCCATCCTCGATGTCGGATTACCGGATATCAGCGGTTTTGAACTCTGTCGTCAGCTTTTGGCTCAGCATCCCTCGCTGCCGGTGCTGTTTCTTACCGCCCGTAGCGATGAGGTTGATAAGCTGCTGGGCCTGGAAATGGGGGCCGACGATTACGTGGCAAAGCCGTTTTCACCGCGAGAAGTGTGCGCGCGGGTCAGGACCATTTTGCGGCGAATACAGAAATCTGCTGCACCTTCTGAGGTCGTCCGTATTGGGCAGTTTGAGCTTAACGAACCCGCGGCGCATATCAGCTGGTGCGGTCAATCATTGCCGCTTACGCGCTATGAGTTTTTGCTGCTCAAAACGTTGTTAAACGCACCTGGGCGGGTGTTTTCCCGCCAGCAGCTGATGGACAAAGTGTGGGGAGAAGACGGCGACAGCTTCGATCGCACGGTGGATACGCATATTAAAACCTTGCGGGCCAAGCTGCGGGCCATCAATCCCGATCTTTCACCCGTTAGCACCCATCGCGGGTTGGGCTACAGTCTGGGGCTCTATTAATGCGCATTGGCATGCGATTGCTGCTGGGATACTTCCTGATCGTAGCGATAGCCGCGTGGTTTGTGCTGTCGATATTTGTCCAGGAAGTGAAGCCCGGCGTACGCAGGGCGACGGAAGGCACGTTGATTGATACCGCGACGCTGCTGGCTGAAGTCGGGCGGGGCGATCTCCTGGCCGGTAATGCTCAAAACGGCAGGTTAGCGCAGGCTTTCTCGCGGCTTAATGAGCGCCCGTTTCGCGCCAATATCGGCGGCATTCACAAAGTGCGTAACGAGTACCATGTCTATATGACGGACGCGCAGGGCAGGGTGGTCTTTGATTCAACGGGCAAGGGGATCGGCGAAGATTACTCACGCTGGAACGATGTCTGGCTGACGCTGCGCGGCGAGTACGGCGCGCGCAGTACGCAGGTTAACCCTGACGATCCGCAAAGCACGGTGATGTACGTTGCGGCGCCGATTACCGAACAAGGCAAGATTATTGGCGCGTTATCGGTGGGTAAGCCCAATAGCGCAATGGCCCCGGTGATACACCGAAGCGAGCGCCGGATCCTCTGGGCAGGCGCTGCCTTGCTGGGTATCGCGCTGCTGATCGGGCTGGTGGTCGCCTGGTGGATTAATCGCTCTATCAGCACCCTGTCTCGCTATGCCGATTCTGTTACCCACGATACCCCCTTACCTTTACCCGATCCGGGGAGCAGTGAACTGCGCAAGCTGGCGCAGGCGCTGGAGAATATGCGTATTCGCCTCGAAGGTAAAAATGACATTGAGCACTACGTTCATGCGCTCACCCACGAACTCAAAAGCCCGCTTGCAGCAGTTCGCGGCGCTGCGGAGATCCTGGCAGAACAGCCGCCGCCACAGATTGCCGCACGCTTTATCGATAATATTCTGGTGCAAAATGCGCGAATGCAGTCGCTTGTCGAAAAACTGCTGGAGCAGGCGAAGCTGGAAAACCGCGTCGAGATCGTGCCAGAGCCTGTGAACCTTGAGGCGCTATTCACGCGGCTGGGTGATGCGCGGTCTGCTACCCTTAGCGCTAAAAATATCACCCTTGTTCACCAGAGCCTGCCGCTTAGGGTGGACGGTGATGAAGATTTGCTGGAACAGGCGCTCGGTAATTTGCTCGATAACGCCATCGATTTTACACCTGAGGGTGGGCGTATTGTGCTGGCAGCCCGTGAAGTTTCTCAGCGCGTCCAGCTGAGCGTCACCGACAGCGGTAGCGGGATCCCCGACTATGCGTTGACGCGAATTTTTGAACGCTTTTATTCACTCCCGCGTGAAAATGGCCTGAAGAGCAGCGGGCTCGGGCTGGCGTTCGTACAGGAAGTGGCTCGTTTGCACCATGGCGATATTCATCTGCGTAATCTTGAAGCGGGTGGCGTAGAAGCTACGCTGACACTTCACCGTCCCTTCACACAACTTCAAACTGAGCGCACATAGCCTCGTTAAGCTCCTTTCATCACAAAGGAGAAGGTTATGAAAAAATCCCCGCTGTTCTGGAAAGTCACCACCCTGATAGGGTGCATCCTGTTGCTGTTAGTCCCACTGTTTATGGTTGGTAATTTGATTTCAGAGCGTGTCAGCTATCGCAATGATGTTGAAGATACGCTTCGTCAAAGCACTAGCGGGTCGCAGCAGCTCACCGGTCCGTTAATCGCCATTCCGGTGACGGAGATTTACTACAAGATTGAAGATAAAAAAGAGGTGGAGTACAAACGCAGTTATCTGCATTTTCTGCTGCCGGAATCGCTGTTAATCGACGGGAATCAGCACGTGGAATCCCGTAGCATCGGCATTTACGATGGGCAAATCTGGAGTACTGATCTTAAGGTCAAAGCGCAATTTAACACCGAGAAGCTGGCGCAGCTGAAAGGTGAAACGATGACGCTCGGACAACCGTTTATCGTGATCGGCGTGGGCGATTCGCGGGGGATCGGGGCGGTAAATGTCTCGAAGATTAACGGTGAAAACATGATCGTGGAGCCTGGGTCAGGCGTTTCGGGCGATCTGCCGGGCCTGCATATTCCTCTGACGGACAAAACGCTCGAAGCAAAAACGTTTGCGCTTGAGATGTCCTTGAATCTGAACGGTACGGGCAGTTTCTCGGTGGTGCCGGTGGGGCGCAACAGCGAGTTAAACCTGACCAGCAACTGGCCGCATCCTGGTTTTATGGGAAATTACCTGCCGGTGAAGCATGAGATCAGCGCGTCTGGTTTTCAGGCTCACTGGCAGAGCACCTGGTTTGCGAACAACCTCGAAAGTCTGTTCAGCGCTAAAGATGGACCTGCATGGCGTTATGTTCCCGCGTTTAGCGTGACGGTTGCAACGCCCGCCGACCAGTATCAGCTGACCGACCGTGCGATTAAATACGCTATTTTGCTTATCGCGCTGACGTTTATGGCCTTTTTCGTCTACGAAACCTTAACGCATCTTCGCCTGCACCCGATGCAATATCTTCTGGTGGGGCTGTCGCTGGTGTTGTTCTATTTAGTATTGCTGGCGCTGTCAGAACACGTTGGGTTTACCCCCGCCTGGATTATGGCCAGCCTGGTCGGAGCCTTGATGAACGGCGTTTACCTACAGGCGGTGCTGAAAGGCTGGAAGCGAAGCGGGATATTCGTGGTGGCGCTGTTGGGACTGGACGGGGTGATGTGGTTCCTGTTGCGATCGGAAGACAGTGCGTTACTGCTGGGCTCGGGAGTCCTGGTGCTGGCTCTGTTTGCGGTGATGTACCTGACGCGCCACTTTGACTGGTACTCGCTGTCACAACCGAAGCGTAGCGTTCCGCCAGAGAGTCCAAACGACGATGGGCTACGAATCTGGAAATAAAAAAAACGGCGCGTAAGCGCCGTTTTTAATGTGTGGAATACAGGATTATTCCTGTAGGTCACCGCAGAAGCGATAGCCTTCGCCATGAATAGTGGCGATGATTTCTGGCGTATCTGGTGTGGATTCGAAATGCTTACGAATACGACGAATCGTCACATCCACGGTACGGTCATGTGGCTTCAGCTCACGGCCGGTCATTTTTTTCAGCAGTTCTGCACGGGACTGAATTTTGCCCGGGTTTTCGCAGAAGTGCAGCATGGCGCGGAATTCACTGCGCGGCAGTTTGTACTGCTCACCATTCGGGCTGACCAGCGAACGACTGTTAATATCAAGTTCCCAGCCGTTGAATTTGTAGCTGTCAACGCTACGACGCTCTTCGCTAACCGTACCCAGATTCATGGTACGAGACAGCAGGTTGCGTGCACGAATGGTTAACTCGCGAGGATTAAACGGTTTGGTGATATAGTCATCCGCACCGATTTCCAGGCCAAGAATCTTATCAACTTCGTTGTCACGGCCTGTCAGGAACATCAACGCCACGTTCGCCTGTTCACGCAGTTCGCGCGCCAGAAGAAGGCCGTTTTTCCCAGGCAGGTTGATATCCATAATGACTAAATTGATATCATTTTCAGAAAGGATCTGATGCATTTCTGCGCCATCGGTCGCTTCAAAGACATCGTAGCCTTCTGCTTCGAAAATGCTCTTTAACGTGTTGCGTGTTACCAACTCGTCTTCAACGATAAGAATGTGCGGGGTCTGCATGTTTGCTACCTAAATTGCCAACTAAATCGAAACAGGAAGTACAAAAGTCCCTGACCTGCCTGATGCATGTCGCAAATTAACATGCCCGGCGTAACGTGACTAAAGTACGTAATTGCGTTCTTGATGCACTTTCCATCAACGTCAACAACATCATTAGCTTGGTCGTGGGTAGTTTCCCTCTGGACCCGACAGTGTCAAAAACGGCTGTCATCCTAACCATTTTAACAGCAACATAACAGGCTAAGTGACACCGGACACCCAATAAAACTACGCTTCGTTGACATATATCAAGTTCAATTGTAGCACGTTAACAGTTTGATGAAATCCTCGTATCGGAATGCGAGCCTTTGTCACAAATTTTCAATAAACCAACTAGTTGCGGGTATTGATTAATAAACAAAGCGAATCCAATTCGAAAAAGCTATATGTAAGGGTAATATCATTATTAAACATGGGGATAAGCATTATCTGTTAACATTATTGCCAATAGTTCAGACACAAAACAGTTTAGCGCTTTTGATTGATGAAGAAACGCTATTTCGGTGATTTGTGTTGCAATTTTGTAAATTCGCGCTGCGTAATATGTTGAAGTGGATCACATTTTTACCCGCTAACTGATTAATAAGAGAGCATACATGCACTTGTCGATAGTGCTGGTTTCGCCAGCAAGAGCAGAAAACATTGGCGCTGCCGCCCGAGCAATGAAGACCATGGGTTTTACTGATTTACGTATCGTCGCCAGCGATGCGCACCTTGAACCCGCGACACGTCGGGTAGCGCATGGCTCGGGTGAAATTATCGATAACATAAGCACTTACGAGACGCTTGCCGACGCGCTTCACGATATTTCGTTCACGGTGGCGACCACCGCACGCAGCCGGGCGAAGTTCCATTATTATGCCACGCCTGCTGAACTGGTCCCGATGTTAACGGAGAAAAGCCAATGGGTTTCGAAAGCAGCACTGGTATTTGGGCGTGAAGATTCGGGCCTGACCAACGAAGAATTAGAACTGGCCGATGTGTTGACGGGCGTACCCATGGTCGCCGATTACCCTTCACTCAATTTAGGGCAGGCGGTGATGGTGTATTGCTATCAATTAGCATCCCTAATGCAAATTACCGCGCCGGAAGCTGTCGCATCGAATGAAGGCCAACTTCGTGCGCTGCGCGCGCGTATCGACGCCCTGATGTTACGTCTTGAGGTTGCCGACGATCTGAAAATGGCCGACTGGTTGCATCAGCGTTTGGGTCGGCTTGAGCAACGTGATACGGCCATGTTGCACCGATTGCTGCATGATATTGAAAAAAAACTGGCAGAGTAAAAAACTGACATTTGATTTTAATATGGTTAAACGGTCTGTTCATAAGGGTTGCAGCTGGTGGTATCTGGATAAAAATAAACTGCAAGCAGCGGGTCAGGGAAGTGGCGCAAATTGTGATCAAATTAGAAATTTATTGACTTAAGGTACCGGATACCTTAACCCTGTAGACACAGGACAGACAGATAATAACGACAGAGTACACAACATCCATGAATCGCGTTAGCACCACCACCATTACAACAACCATCATCATTACCACAGGTAACGATGCGGGCTGACGCGTAACAGGAAAAACAGAAAAAAGCCCGCACCTAAACAGTGCGGGCTTTTTTTTCGGCTAAAGATCATGAGGTAATACCATGCGAGTCTTGAAGTTCGGCGGTACATCAGTGGCAAATGCAGAACGTTTTCTGCGTGTTGCCGATATCCTGGAAAGCAATGCCAGGCAGGGGCAGGTAGCAACCGTGCTCTCTGCCCCTGCAAAGATCACTAACCATCTGGTGGCAATGATTGAGAAAACCATCGGTGGTCAGGATGCGCTCCCGAACCTCAGCGATGCCGAACGTATTTTTGCCGAGCTGCTTCAGGGCCTGGCGGATATCCAGCCAGGTTTCCCGCTCGCGCAGCTAAAGGCCTTCGTCGAGCAAGAGTTTGCTCAAATCAAACACGTCCTGCACGGGATTAGCCTGCTCGGCCAGTGCCCGGATAGCATCAATGCTGCGTTGATCTGCCGTGGTGAAAAGCTCTCGATTGCCATTATGGCCGGTCTGCTGGAATCGCGTGGTCACAGCGTGACGGTTATCGATCCGGTCGAAAAACTGCTGGCGGTGGGGCATTATCTTGAATCAACCGTTGATATTGCGGAATCGACTCGCCGCATCGTGGCAAGCAAGATCCCATCCGATCATATGATTTTGATGGCAGGCTTCACGGCAGGTAACGAAAAGGGTGAATTGGTGGTATTGGGGCGTAATGGCTCTGATTATTCTGCCGCCGTGCTGGCTGCCTGTCTGCGTGCTGACTGTTGTGAAATCTGGACCGATGTCGATGGTGTGTATACCTGCGACCCGCGCCAGGTGCCGGATGCCAGGCTGCTGAAGTCGATGTCTTATCAGGAAGCGATGGAGCTTTCTTATTTCGGCGCCAAAGTGCTACACCCGCGTACTATCTCCCCGATTGCTCAGTTCCAAATCCCGTGCCTGATTAAAAATACCGGGAACCCGCAGGCGCCAGGTACGCTGATTGGTGCCAGCCATGATGAAGATGAACTGCCGGTTAAGGGCATTTCCAATCTGAATAATATGGCGATGTTTAGCGTGTCGGGCCCGGGCATGAAAGGCATGGTCGGCATGGCAGCGCGTGTTTTTGCGGCGATGTCGCGCAACGGTATTTCCGTGGCGCTGATCACCCAGTCCTCCTCTGAATACAGCATCAGTTTCTGCGTGGCGCAGGCTGATTGCTTGCGTTCACGTCGTGCGCTGGAAGAAGAGTTCTACCTTGAGCTGAAAGAAGAACTGCTGGAACCGTTGTCGATTCAGGAACGTCTTGCCGTCATTTCGGTGGTGGGTGACGGTATGCGCACCCTGCGCGGAATCTCGGCCAAATTCTTCGCGGCTCTGGCGCGCGCCAACATCAACATTGTTGCTATCGCTCAAGGCTCCTCAGAACGCTCAATCTCCGTGGTGGTCAACAACGACGATGCGACCACTGGCGTACGCGTCACGCATCAGATGCTCTTTAATACCGACCAGGTTATCGAAGTCTTCCTGATCGGCGTCGGTGGCGTCGGCGGTGCCCTGCTGGAACAGCTGAAACGCCAGCAGGCGTGGCTGAAGAAAAAGCATATCGATCTGCGCGTCTGCGGCGTAGCAAATTCGAAAGCGCTGCTGACTAACGTGCATGGTCTGGATCTTGAAAACTGGCAAACAGAGCTGGCGCAGGCCAAAGAGCCATTTAATCTGGGTCGCCTGATTCGTCTGGTAAAAGAGTATCACCTGCTGAATCCCGTCATTGTCGACTGTACTTCTCATCAGGCCGTGGCGGATCAATACGCTGATTTCCTGCGCGAAGGGTTCCATGTGGTGACGCCAAACAAAAAGGCTAATACCTCATCAATGGATTACTACCACCAGATGCGCACTGCGGCCAGTAAATCACGCCGCAAATTCCTGTACGACACTAACGTTGGTGCGGGTCTGCCGGTTATCGAAAACCTGCAAAACCTGCTGAATGCTGGTGATGAACTGCAGCGTTTTTCCGGAATTCTGTCTGGCTCGCTGTCATTTATTTTCGGCAAGCTGGATGAAGGCATGAGCTTGTCAGAGGCAACTCACGCTGCGCGTGAGTTAGGCTACACCGAACCGGATCCACGCGACGATCTTTCTGGCATGGACGTGGCGCGCAAGCTGCTGATCCTTGCCCGTGAAACCGGTCGCGAGCTTGAGCTCTCGGATATTGTGATTGAGCCTGTGTTGCCCGTTGGGTTTGACGATAGCGGTGACGTGTTGACGTTTATGGCGCGCTTACCACAGCTGGACGATGACTTTGCGGCCCGCGTGGCGAAAGCCCGTGATGAAGGCAAAGTATTGCGTTATGTTGGCAATATTGAAGATGACGGTGTTTGTCGCGTAAAAATTGCTGAAGTTGACGGCAACGATCCACTTTTCAAAGTGAAAAACGGCGAAAATGCGCTGGCTTTTTACAGTCATTATTATCAGCCGTTGCCGTTGGTGCTTCGCGGTTACGGCGCAGGGAACGATGTTACGGCAGCGGGCGTCTTTGCCGATTTGCTGCGTACCCTGTCATGGAAGTTAGGAGTTTAACATGGTGAAAGTTTATGCCCCGGCTTCCAGCGCCAATATGAGCGTCGGATTTGATGTGCTGGGTGCGGCGGTTGCGCCGGTAGATGGTTCGCCGTTGGGCGATACAGTCACGGTTGAAGCCGCTGACAGTTTTAGTCTCGTCAATGTGGGGCGTTTTGCCAGCAAGCTGCCGACGGAACCGCGTGAAAATATTGTTTATCAATGCTGGGAACGCTTTTGTCAGGAGATTGGCCGAACCGTCCCGGTTGCGATGACGCTTGAAAAAAGCATGCCGATTGGCTCAGGCCTTGGCTCAAGTGCGTGTTCTGTCGTCGCCGGGCTGGTCGCGATGAACGAACATTGTGGCAAGCCGCTGAATAATACCCGCCTGCTGTCTCTGATGGGTGAGCTGGAAGGACGCATTTCTGGCAGCGTTCATTATGATAACGTCGCACCGTGCTTCCTCGGTGGAATGCAGCTGATGATCGAAGAGAACGGCATCATCAGCCAGCAGGTGCCGGGCTTTGATGAGTGGCTGTGGGTGCTGGCGTATCCGGGTATTAAAGTGTCAACCGCCGAAGCGCGCGCGATCCTGCCGGCGCAGTATCGTCGTCAGGATTGTATTGCACACGGTCGTCATCTGGCGGGCTTTATTCACGCCTGCTATACCCGCCAGCCTGCGCTCGCGGCCAAGCTGATGAAAGACGTGATTGCCGAACCTTATCGCACCAAGCTGCTACCGGGCTTTAACGAAGCGCGTCAGGCATCAATGGATATCGGCGCACAGGCTTGTGGTATTTCTGGCTCCGGCCCAACGCTGTTCGCATTATGCGACAAGCCTGAAACCGCGCAGCGCGTGGCCGACTGGTTAACTAAACACTACCTGCAAAATCAGGAAGGCTTTGTTCATATTTGCCGTCTGGACACGGCCGGCGCACGAGTACTGGGATAATTGATGAAACTCTACAATCTTAAAGATCATAATGAGCAGGTCAGCTTCGCGCAGGCCGTGACGCAAGGGCTGGGCAAAAATCAGGGGCTGTTCTTCCCGCATGACCTGCCAGAATTCAGCCTGACTGAAATTGATGAAATGCTGAAACAGGATTTTGTCACCCGCAGCGCTAAAATCGTCTCTGCCTTTATTGGCGATGAAATCTCGCAAGAGCTGCTGGAAGCGCGCGTCCGCGCGGCGTTTGCCTTCCCGGCGCCGGTAAAAGCGGTTGAGCCAGACATTGGCTGCCTGGAGTTGTTCCATGGCCCGACGCTGGCGTTCAAGGACTTTGGCGGCCGCTTTATGGCGCAGATGCTGACCCACATCAGCGGCGACAAGCCAGTGACCATTCTGACCGCGACGTCCGGAGATACCGGCGCAGCAGTAGCGCATGCGTTCTACGGGCTGAAAAACGTGCGCGTGGTTATCCTCTATCCGCAGGGTAAAATCAGCCCGTTGCAGGAAAAACTGTTCTGTACCCTCGGGGGTAACATTGAAACGGTCGCCATTGATGGTGATTTCGATGCCTGCCAGGCGCTGGTCAAACAGGCCTTCGACGACGAAGAGTTGAAAGTGGCGCTGGGCTTAAACTCCGCGAACTCGATCAACATCAGTCGCCTGCTGGCGCAGATTTGTTACTACTTCGAAGCGGTTGCTCAACTGCCGCAGGAAGCCCGTAATCAACTGGTGATCTCGGTGCCAAGCGGTAACTTCGGCGATCTGACCGCAGGCCTGCTGGCGAAATCCCTCGGACTGCCGGTGAAGCGCTTTATCGCCGCGACCAACGCTAACGATACGGTTCCACGTTTCCTGAAAGAGGGCACCTGGGCACCTAATCAGACCAAGGCGACGCTGTCTAATGCGATGGATGTGTCACAGCCGAACAACTGGCCGCGCGTGGAAGAACTGTTCCGTCGTAAGATTTGGCGTTTGGGCGATCTTGGCTATGCCGCCGTCACGGATGAAACCACCAAAGAGACAATGCGTGAGCTGAAAGCGGTGGGGTATACCTCTGAGCCGCACGCAGCGATTGCCTATCGTGCGCTGCGTGACCAACTGAATCCAGGTGAGTACGGCCTGTTCCTCGGCACTGCGCACCCGGCTAAGTTTAAAGAAAGCGTGGATGAGATTCTGGGTGTATCGCTGCCGCTGCCAAAAGAGCTGGCGGACCGCGCCGATCTGCCGTTGCTTTCGCACACCTTGCCAGCAGACTTTGCCGCGCTGCGTAAGCTGATGATGACGCGTTAGTGACCTTTTGCCCGGTGGCGCTACGCTTACCGGGCCTACAAGGGCTCTGAACATAAGCCGGGTAAGGCGAAGCCGCCACCCGGCTTTTTTATGGAGAAATTAAGGAGAAAAAGAGTAGGAAAAAAGGAAGAATTCCCAATAAATGCGGTCACTTACAGATTAGGATTGCAGAGAATAACAACCCGAACCTCTCTCCCGTACTCTCTTTCTATCGGCCCATGTTGGGCAAGAATAAGAAGGAGTAACCGATGTCTAAATTGAAACCTGCTCTGTTTGCACTTTCACTGATGCTGGTGGCTCCCGCTGTGGTTCAGGCGGCAGACATCACCTTGATTCCGGCGGTAAAATTGCAGATTGGCGACAGGGACGATCGGGGTCAGCATTGGGACGGTGGCCGCTGGCGCGACAATGACTGGTGGAAATCGCATTACGAATGGCGCGACAACCGCTGGCATCAGCATGATGAGCATCGCGGACGCCCCGATGATCACCACAAAGATCGTCACGACGATCGGGGTCCAGGACCGGACTGGAAAAAACATCATTAATCCTTCCCCGCCGGACGGCGGGGAAGCCACATTATTGCTCGTGACGCTTAAACACTAATTCGCCTTTCTCAGACGCTTCACCGTCAAAGAAATAGCCATCGCTGTTAAAGGCGGTTAGCTGTTCGGGCCTGGTCAGGCGGTTTTCGATGATGTAGCGGCTCATCAGTCCGCGCGCCTTTTTAGCGTAGAAGCTGATCACTTTGAACTTGCCGTTCTTCTCATCTAAAAAGACAGGTTTGATTATCTCCGCATTGAGCTTTTTCGGCTTCACGGATTTGTAGTATTCATCGGAAGCCAGGTTGATGACGATATTATCTCCCTGGGCTTTCAGCGCGTCGTTCAGCTTGTTGGTGATGGTATCGCCCCAGAAATGATAAAGGTCTTTACCTTTAGCGTTCTCAAGACGAATGCCCATCTCAAGGCGATACGGCTGCATCAGATCCAGCGGGCGCAGTACACCGTATAAACCGGAAAGCATGCGCAAATGCTGCTGGGCAAAATCGAAATCGGCTTCGCTAAATTCTTCGGCTTGCAGGCCAGTATAAACATCACCTTTAAAGGCGAGGATCGCCTGGCGAGCATTGTTCGGCGTGAAATCCGGATGCCAGTCGTGGAAGCGGGTGGCGTTGAGGTCCGCGAGCTTGTCGCTAATGCTCATCAGCTTGCCAATCTGCGGCGCGGAAAGCTTGCGCGCCTCGCGAATCAGCTGTTGCGAATGATCCAGCAGTTCGGGCTGGGTATAGCGCTCTGTGGCGAGCGGGCTCTGGTAATCGAGCGTTTTTGCAGGTGAAATCAGAATCAGCATATCCAGTCCTTGCAGGAAATTTAGTGCGACTTTAGCAAAAAATCGGTCTGAGTTGATCGATGGCTGTTATTGACGAGGCAAATCATCCCAGGTACCGGGCGCGAGTTGAGACGCTATTTCCGGGTAGCGAGTGGCGTCAAATACCGGCCGCACGCCGAGTTTTCGCTGGCGCAAATAATCGCGGGCGATAAGCGTCACGACTGGCGACAGCAGCAGGATGGCCGTCAGGTTCGTGATCGCCATCAACGCCATCATGATATCCGCCAACTGCCAGACCAGCGGCAGGCTCATCATTGAGCCCGTCAATACGGTGATGGCGATCCCCACGCGCAGCATCCACAGCGTTTTGCGAGAGTCCAGGCGCAGAAATATCAGGTTGTTTTCGGCATAGATATAGTTTGCCACGATAGAGCTAAAGGAGAAGAGCAGCACAACCAGCGAGACAAATCCCGCGCCCCAACTGCCGCCCAGATTCACCAACGCCTGCTGTACGAGCTGTATTCCCGCGGTGGTGCCTGCATGAGGAATAGGGCCTGCCAGCAGCACGATCATTGCGCTGGCGGAACAGATGATGATGGTGTCGGTGAAAACGCCAATCATCTGCACGATACCTTGAGCCGCAGGGTGGGGAGGCCAGGAGGCCGCCGCTGCCGCCGCGTTAGGGGTCGAGCCCATCCCCGCTTCGTTAGAAAACATTCCGCGTTGAAACCCAGCCGTCAGTGCCTGGCTGACGGTGTAGCCTAACGCACCTGCCGCCGCTTCTCGCCAACCAAAGGCGGCCTTGAAAATAGCAGCAATAACGTCCGGTACTTGACCAATATGCATGAGGGTGACGACCAGGCTCGCGGCGACCCATAGCAGCGCCATCACAGGAACCAGCCACTGCATCAGTTTTGCCACGCCTTTGATACCTGTCACGATGACCAAAAGCATCAGGACTGACAGAATGGTGCCCGTTAGCCATTCAGGGAAGTTGAAGGCATAACGTAGCGCATGGGAAACCGAGTTCGCCTGCACGGTATTGAAAATAAGGCCGTAAGCCACAAGCAAAAACAGAGAGAACAGGACGCCCATCCAGCGCATACCGAGGCCGCGCGACATGTACCAGGCCGGGCCTCCGCGGAATTGCCCATTTTTATCACGCTCTTTGTACAGCTGCGCCAGAGAGCATTCGGCAAACGACGTTGCCATGCCGATAATGGCGATCATCCACATCCAGAACACTGCGCCTGGGCCGCCTGCACTAATCGCTAAGGCGACGCCCGCCAGATTTCCGCTGCCGACACGCGCGGCAAGGCTAGTGCATAACGCCTGAAAAGAGGTTAATCCGCCGGGTTGAGGGGTGACGCTGTTTTTCAGACTTTTGCCAAACTGGCGAATATAGCGAAACTGAATACAGCCACTGCGCACCGTGAACCAAATACCTGCGCCAAGCAGCAGGTAAATCATCACCGAGCCCCAGAGGACTTCATTGATAAATGACAAGAAATCAGGCATTAACGTCCCTCTTGTTGATGCCGAAGTGAATTTGTAAGCGCTACCATTGAATGGACAGAATGGTACTTAGCAGGCTGTTAATATTCGCAGTTTATCATACTATCGCTAAGCGCACTGTCTGCGGTTGCGCTGCTATTCCGTCGTGTTATCATCAAGGCAGACCGGTTACATCCCCCTAACAAGTAAACCTGTCATTTTTCCGTTGCTGGCATGCTGTCGGTGGCGTGAATTATCCAGGGCACGTAAAAAGAGAAAGACTATCATGACGGATAAATTAACCTCCCTTCGTCAGTTCACCACTGTCGTAGCTGACACCGGAGATATTGCGGCAATGAAGTTGTACCAGCCGCAGGATGCCACCACTAACCCTTCTTTGATCCTGAACGCTGCACAAATCCCTGAGTACCGCAAACTGATCGACGAAGCTGTCACCTGGGCGAAAGCGCAGAGCAACGATCGTGCACAGCAGATTGTGGACGCCGCTGACAAGCTGGCCGTGAATATCGGTCTGGAAATCCTGAAGCTGGTTCCGGGTCGTATTTCTACCGAAGTTGACGCGCGCCTGTCCTACGACACCGAAGCGTCAATCGCGAAAGCCAAACACCTGATCAAACTGTACAACGATGCGGGTATCAGCAACGATCGTATTCTGATCAAGCTGGCGTCCACCTGGCAGGGCATTCGTGCCGCTGAACAGCTGGAAAAAGAAGGTATCAACTGTAACCTGACTCTGCTGTTCTCCTTCGCGCAGGCGCGTGCATGTGCAGAAGCTGGCGTGTTCCTGATTTCTCCGTTTGTGGGCCGTATTCTCGACTGGTACAAAGCCAACACTGACAAGAAAGAGTACGCACCAGCAGAAGATCCAGGCGTAGTGTCCGTGACTGAAATCTACGAATACTACAAACAGCACGGCTATGAAACCGTGGTGATGGGCGCAAGCTTCCGTAACGTTGGCGAGATCATCGAGCTGGCTGGCTGTGACCGTCTGACCATCGCACCTGCACTGCTGAAAGAGCTGGCAGAGAGCGAAGGCGCGCTGGAGCGTAAACTGAGCTACACCGGTGAAGTGAAAGCGCGTCCAGAACGCATCACCGAATCTCAGTTCCTGTGGCAGCACAACCAGGATCCAATGGCAGTAGACAAACTGGCGGATGGTATCCGTAAGTTTGCTGTTGACCAGGAAAAACTGGAAAAAATGATCGGCGATCTGCTGTAATCATTCTGCGTGACCGGGCCTCCGGTCACGCTACTTCTTTCGCACCCTGTCTGAATTCCTCCTCTGCGTGTATCATTCCCATTAATCAGTATTGTTTGAATGGAAATGAATATGAACACGTTACGCATCGGCTTAGTGTCGATTTCTGACCGCGCCTCAAGCGGTGTTTACGAAGATAAAGGCATCCCGGCTCTGGAAGCGTGGCTGGCGACGGCGTTGACGACGCCTTTTGAAATCCAGACGCGTTTAATCCCGGATGAACAGCCGATTATTGAACAAACGCTGTGCGATCTGGTTGATGAGATGAGTTGCCATCTGGTGCTAACGACAGGCGGCACCGGCCCGGCGCGTCGCGACGTCACCCCGGATGCAACCCTGGCGATAGCGGATCGCGAGATGCCTGGCTTTGGCGAGCAAATGCGTCAGATCAGTTTGCACTTTGTGCCTACGGCGATCCTCTCCCGGCAGGTGGGCGTTATCCGTAAACAGGCATTGATCCTGAATTTGCCGGGTCAGCCAAAGTCGATCAAAGAGACGCTGGAAGGCGTGAAAGCCGACGACGGAAAGGTGCTGGTGGCGGGGATTTTTGCAAGTGTACCGTATTGTATACAGTTGCTGGATGGCCCTTACGTAGACACCGATCCACAAGTGGTAGCAGCATTTCGCCCTAAAAGCGCACGGCGCGAGACAATATCCTGAAGTTGATGCTTTTGTGACATAAGATATAGCGCCAATAGCGTGGTCAATAATTTACGGTATAGTAATTTTTTCTTTACGATCACTGTAAAATTATAACTACGCTATTAAAAGGTCTGCTATGTCACATCACACCCGACCTCTGAATCGTCAGGATTACAAAACGCTGACGCTCGCGGCCCTCGGCGGCGCGCTGGAGTTTTACGACTTCATTATATTTGTCTTCTTTGCTGCCGTTGTGGGGGAACTCTTCTTCCCGGCGGATATCCCGGAATGGCTACGTCAGGTTCAAACCTTCGGCATTTTTGCTGCGGGTTATCTGGCACGTCCGTTGGGCGGGATTATTATGGCGCACTTCGGCGATCTGGTTGGGCGCAAGAAGATGTTCACCCTAAGTATCCTGTTGATGGCGGTGCCAACGCTGGCGATTGGCCTGCTGCCGACTTACGCCTCAATGGGTATTCTGGCACCTGTATTGCTGCTGCTAATGCGCATTTTGCAGGGGGCTGCGATTGGTGGCGAAGTGCCTGGCGCATGGGTATTCGTGGCTGAACATGTGCCAGCTCGTCGCATTGGGATTGCGTGCGGAACATTAACCGCTGGATTGACCGTAGGCATTCTGCTGGGGTCGGTGGTCGCAACGCTTATCAATACCAGCATGACCACTCAGGCGGTACACGAGTGGGGCTGGCGTATTCCATTCCTGCTGGGCGGGGCGTTTGGTCTGGTGGCTATGTATTTGCGCCGCTGGTTGCAGGAAACGCCGATTTTCCTGGAGATGCAGCAGCGCAAGGCACTGGCGCAAGAGCTTCCGGTTAAATCAGTAGTGGTACGTCACCAGAAAGCCGTCGTCGTTTCTATGCTGCTCACCTGGCTGCTGTCCGCCGGGATTGTGGTGGTGATTCTGATGTCGCCCGTTTGGCTGCAAAAACAGTATGGATTTGCTCCTGCGGTGACGCTCCAGGCAAACAGCATCGCCACCATCATGCTGTGTTTTGGCTGCTTGATTGCCGGTCTGGCGGCCGATCGCTTTGGTTCAAGCCTGACCTTTATCGTCGGCAGCCTGCTGCTGGCAGGTTCAAGCTGGGCATTTTATCACCTGGCAGGCGAGCATCCTGAACAGTTGTTCCTGCTCTACGGCGTGGTAGGCCTGTGCGTGGGAGTGGTCGGTGCGGTGCCCTACGTCATGGTGCGCGCGTTTCCGCCGGAAGTGCGTTTCACCGGGATCTCGTTCTCTTACAACGTGTCCTATGCCATCTTTGGCGGATTAACCCCAATAGCGGTGACGCTGCTGATGGGCGTGTCGCCTATGGCACCCGCGTGGTATGTGCTGGCGTTGTCGTTGATGGGGCTGGGTCTGGGGATTTGGCTGCGCGGTGAGCGCCATCAACTGATGGCGCAGTCGCCGATAAATGAAGGGTAAATCAGGCGATTGATGAGGGTTTTTCGCCAATCGGCAATACGGTACGACCAAACTGCTCGTTCAGTACTTCGCCCATTGCCAGGTAGATAGCGCTTGCACCACAGACCAGGCCAATCCAGCCCGCCACGTGAACAATGCTTTCGTTATCTGCCAGGTGACCGATTGCCAGCAGCGCAAACAGCACGGTCAGACTCAGGAACACGAACTGCAACGCGCGGTTACCCGCCAGGGTGCCAAAGAACATGAACAGCGTGAAGACGCCCCACAGACCCAGGTAAACGCCCAGGAAGTGGGCGTTTGCTGCGTCTGCCAGGCCCATCTTCGGCATAATCAGAATGGCGACCAGCGTCAGCCAGAATGAACCGTAAGAAGTAAATGCCGTTAAGCCGAAGGTATTGCCTTTTTTATATTCCAGCAGGCCCGCGAAGATTTGCGCGATACCGCCGTAAAAAATGCCCATCGCCAGGATAATGCTATCCATCGGGAAAAGCCCGATGTTGTGCAGGTTCAGCAGAATGGTCGTCATGCCAAAACCCATCAGTCCCAGCGGAGCCGGATTAGCCAACTTAGTGTTGCCCATAAGTCCTCAAAGAAATCATCATTAAATGGTGAAATAGTTAAACCCGCGCCAACTCTCCCAGGCGGGGCGCGGCATCATAATGGGCGCAACACGCGGCGTCTATGATCTGAACAGGGTGAAATTAAAAATTTTTTTATCCTTGCCCCTTGATGGATGGCGTTACGACCCCATCTTGTAGTCAACCGCAGTGAGTGAAGCTGAAAAAAATCAAATCGGGGCAGTTGAAAAAGCACGTTCTGCCCTTATTACAGTTTCACAACCACATGATGAACAAATTTTTAGTGGAGACGTTTAGATGGGTAAAATTATTGGTATCGACCTGGGTACTACCAACTCTTGTGTAGCGATTATGGATGGCACAACTGCACGTGTGCTGGAGAACGCCGAGGGCGATCGCACCACGCCTTCTGTTATTGCATATACCCAGGACGGTGAAACTCTGGTTGGCCAGCCGGCTAAACGTCAGGCAGTGACTAACCCGCAAAACACCCTGTTTGCGATTAAACGCCTGATTGGTCGCCGCTTCCAGGACGAAGAAGTACAGCGTGATGAAGCCATCATGCCGTACAAAATCATCGGTGCTGATAACGGTGATGCATGGATTGATGTGAAAGGTCAGAAAATGGCACCGCCGCAGATTTCTGCTGAAGTGCTGAAGAAAATGAAAAAAACGGCTGAAGATTACCTGGGCGAACCGGTAACTGAAGCGGTTATCACTGTACCGGCTTACTTCAACGATGCTCAGCGTCAGGCAACCAAAGACGCGGGTCGTATTGCTGGTCTGGAAGTCAAACGTATTATCAACGAACCAACCGCTGCTGCACTGGCTTACGGTCTGGATAAAGAAGTCGGTAACCGTACTATCGCGGTTTACGACCTCGGTGGTGGTACTTTCGATATCTCTATTATCGAAATCGATGAAGTTGACGGCGAAAAAACCTTTGAAGTTCTGGCTACCAACGGTGATACCCACCTGGGTGGTGAAGACTTCGATAGCCGTATGATCAACTACCTCGTAGACGAGTTTAAGAAAGATCAGGGCATTGACCTGCGTAACGATCCGCTGGCTATGCAGCGCCTGAAAGAAGCCGCTGAGAAAGCGAAGATTGAACTGTCTTCTGCTCAGCAGACCGACGTCAACCTGCCGTACATCACTGCAGATGCGTCTGGTCCTAAACACATGAACATTAAAGTGACGCGTGCGAAACTGGAAAGCCTGGTCGAAGACCTGGTGAACCGTTCTATCGAGCCACTGAAAGTTGCACTGCAGGACGCGGGTCTGTCCGTGTCTGACATCCAGGACGTTATCCTGGTTGGTGGTCAGACTCGTATGCCAATGGTTCAGAAGAAAGTGGCTGAGTTCTTTGGTAAAGAGCCACGTAAAGACGTTAACCCGGACGAAGCGGTTGCTATCGGCGCTGCTGTTCAGGGTGGTGTATTGACGGGTGAAGTGAAAGACGTACTGCTGCTGGACGTTACCCCGCTGTCGCTGGGTATCGAAACCATGGGCGGCGTGATGACTGCGCTTATCAGCAAAAACACCACGATCCCGACCAAGCACAGCCAGGTGTTCTCTACCGCTGAAGACAACCAGTCTGCGGTAACCATCCATGTGCTGCAGGGTGAGCGTAAACGTGCTGCGGATAACAAAGATTTGGGCCAGTTTAACCTCGACGGTATCAGCCCAGCACCGCGCGGCATGCCGCAGATCGAAGTCACCTTTGACATCGATGCTGATGGTATCCTGCACGTTTCTGCAAAAGACAAAAACAGCGGTAAAGAGCAGAAGATCACCATCAAGGCTTCTTCTGGTCTGAACGAAGAAGAGATCCAGAAAATGGTGCGTGAAGCGGAAGCTAACGCAGAGTCTGACCGTAAGTTCGAAGAACTGGTTCAGACCCGTAACCAGGGTGATCATCTGCTGCACAGCACGCGTAAGCAGGTTGAAGAAGCAGGCGAACAGCTGCCAGCTGATGACAAAACCGCTATCGAAGCTGCTCTGAGCGCGCTGGAAACTTCTCTGAAAGGGGAAGACAAAGCGGATATCGAAGCGAAGATGCAGGAGCTGGCACAGGCGTCCCAGAAGCTGATGGAAATCGCTCAGCAGCAGCACGCACAGCAGCAAGCTGGTGCAGCAGGCGCTGACGCTTCTCAGAACAACGCGAAAGACGACGACGTTGTCGATGCTGAGTTCGAAGAAGTTAAAGACAAAAAGTAATCGCCCTGATGCAGGGTAATTAATCGGCACGGGCGAAGAGGTTTCCTCTCCGCCCGTGCTCGCATGTTAAGGGGCTGAAAAAAACAATGGCAAAGCAAGACTATTACGAGATTTTAGGCGTTCCGAAAACCGCGGAAGAGCGTGAAATCAAAAAGGCGTACAAGCGCCTGGCCATGAAATTTCACCCGGACCGTAACCAGGGTGATAAAGAGGCCGAAGCCAAATTTAAAGAGATCAAAGAAGCCTACGAGATCCTGACCGACGACCAGAAGCGCGCGGCATACGATCAGTACGGTCATGCTGCGTTTGAACAAGGCGGCATGGGCGGCGGTGGATACGGTGGCGGCGGCTTTGGCGGCGGCGGTGCTGATTTTGGCGATATCTTTGGCGATGTTTTCGGCGATATCTTCGGCGGTGGCCGTGGACGTCAGCGTGCATCCCGTGGCGCAGATTTGCGTTACAACATGGAACTGACGCTGGAAGAAGCCGTTCGTGGCGTGACCAAAGAGATCCGCATTCCAACGCTGGAAGAGTGTGATATTTGCCACGGCAGCGGCGCGAAAGTGGGTACCAAGCCGCAGACTTGTCCAACCTGTCACGGTTCCGGCCAGGTTCAGATTCGCCAGGGCTTCTTCGCAGTACAGCAGGCCTGTCCGCACTGTCATGGTCGCGGTACGCTGATTAAAGATCCGTGCAACAAATGTCACGGTCATGGTCGCCTTGAGAAGACCAAAACCCTGTCCGTTAAGATCCCGGCAGGCGTGGATACCGGTGACCGCATTCGTCTGGCCGGTGAAGGCGAAGCAGGCGAGCAGGGCGCGCAGTCAGGCGATCTGTACGTACAGGTTCAGGTTAAACAGCACGCTATTTTCGAGCGTGAAGGTAATAACCTGTACTGTGAAGTACCGATCAACTTTGCGATGGCAGCACTGGGTGGCGAAATCGAAGTCCCGACCTTAGACGGTCGTGTGAATCTGAAAGTCCCAGGCGAAACGCAGACCGGTAAGCTGTTCCGCATGCGTGGCAGGGGTGTTAAATCAGTACGTGGTGGTGCGCAGGGTGACCTGCTTTGCCGCGTAGTGGTCGAAACGCCGGTTAGCCTGAACGACAAACAGAAACAGCTGTTGAAAGAGTTGCAGGAAAGTTTTGGCGGTCCAACGGGTGAGAAAAACAGCCCGCGCTCCAAAAGCTTCTTCGATGGCGTGAAAAAATTCTTCGATGATTTGACCCGCTAATCTTTAGCTGCTGTCATTTTTTCAAAGCCCGGAAGCGATTCCGGGCTTTTTGTTTTTTGTCGATATAGCTCGGGAATAACGAGTTTATCATCAACATTAAACTGTTTTTTTCGAGCTGTTAGCCTTGGTATTATGGTTTTACCGAGCTAATGTCGTAAAGAGGAACGACTAAAGTGAAACTTCTACACCGCTTCTTCAGCAATGAAGCATCTGGCGGCATCATTTTAATACTGGCCGCCGCGTTTGCGATGGTGCTGGCGAACCTGGGGGCCACTCAGGGCCTGTATCACGCTTTTCTGGAAACGCCCGTCGAGCTACGCGTTGGCGTGCTGGAAATTAACAAGAACATGCTGCTGTGGATCAACGACGCCCTGATGGCGGTCTTTTTCCTGCTGGTAGGGCTGGAAGTGAAGCGTGAACTGGTTCTCGGTTCACTTGCCAGCCGTCAACGGGCCGCTTTTCCGGTTATCGCCGCCATTGGCGGAATGGTGGTGCCTGCGCTGATCTACCTGGCGTTTAACTATCAGGATCCTATTGCGCGCCAGGGCTGGGCTATACCGGCAGCGACGGATATCGCTTTTGCGCTGGGCGTACTGGCTCTGTTGGGCAACCGCGTGCCGATTGCGCTCAAGATCTTCCTGATGGCGCTGGCGATTATTGATGACCTTGGCGCCATCGTTATTATCGCGCTGTTCTATACCAGCGATCTGTCCATTCTGTCTCTGAGCGTGGCCGCTGGGGCGATTGTTGCACTGGCGCTGCTAAACGTCTTTAACGTGCGCAGAATCGGAATTTACGTTTTGGTGGGTATGGTGCTGTGGACTGCGGTGCTGAAATCTGGGGTCCATGCGACGCTTGCGGGGGTCATTATTGGCTTCTTCGTGCCGCTTAAGGAACAGGACGGTAAATCACCGGCCAAGCAGTTAGAACATGTGCTGCATCCCTGGGTCGCCTTTATGATCCTGCCACTGTTTGCTTTTGCCAATGCGGGCGTATCGTTGCAAGGCGTCACCTTTGCCGGGCTGACCTCGATGCTGCCGCTGGGCATTATTGCTGGCCTGTTTATCGGTAAGCCGTTAGGTATCAGCCTGTTCTGCTGGCTGGCGCTCAAGCTCAAGCTCGCCTCATTGCCGCACGGAACAACCTTCCGGCAAATCATGGCGGTGGGCGTGCTGTGTGGGATTGGCTTTACGATGTCGATTTTCATCTCGACGCTGGCGTTCGCGGGGCTCGATCCGCAGCTTATCGTGTGGGCTAAGCTCGGCATCCTGATGGGCTCGCTACTGGCGGCATTTGTCGGCTACTCATTATTAAAAGTGAAACTGTCGGGGCAGGTGCAATCGGCATAACGGTTACAGGGGGAGAGCAGAGGCTCTCTCCCGAACACGCTATCAGGGAGTGAAAACACGATGTCACATATTAATTACAATCATCTGTACTACTTCTGGCATGTCTATAAAGAAGGTTCCGTGGTGGGGGCAGCGGAAGCGCTGTATCTGACACCCCAAACCATTACCGGTCAAATAAAGGCGCTGGAAGAGCGTCTGCAGGGGAAATTATTCAAACGCAAAGGTCGAGGCATTGAGCCTACCGAGCTTGGTGAGCTGGTCTTTCGTTATGCCGATAAGATGTTCACACTCAGCCAGGAAATGCTCGATATTGTGAATTACCGCAAAGAGTCGAATTTGCTTTTCGATGTAGGCATTGCGGATGCGCTCTCGAAACGACTGGTGAGCGGTGTGCTAGATGCCGCCGTGGTGGAGGATGAACAAATCCACCTGCGCTGTTTTGAATCGACTCACGAGATGCTGCTGGAGCAGCTTAGCCAGCACAAGCTGGATATGATTATCTCCGACTGCCCCATTGACTCTACGCAGCAGGAAGGTCTGTTCTCGGTGAAGATCGGCGAGTGTGGCGTCAGCTTCTGGTGTATCAATCCTCCGCCAGAAAAACCGTTTCCGGCCTGTCTTGAGGAGCGACGGTTGTTAATCCCTGGGCGTCGTTCAATGCTGGGTCGCAAGCTGCTGAACTGGTTTAACACGCAGGGGTTGAAGGTGGAAATCCTGGGAGAGTTTGATGATGCCGCGTTGATGAAAGCCTTTGGTGAGGCGCATAACGCTATCTTTGTTGCACCGACGCTGTACGCACACGATCTTTACATCGACGATAAGGTCACGGAGATTGGGCGGGTGGATAACGTGATGGAAGAGTACCATGCGATATTTGCCGAAAGAATGATTCAACATCCGGCGGTGCAGCGTATCTGTAACCGTGACTATTCGGTGTTGTTTACCCCACCAGCGTCGCGTTAAGCCAATAAAAAAACCCGCATTAAGCGGGTTCTTTAAACAAGCAACAACAAGTGGCGATTAAGCCATTTTGCTGATCTGCGCGGTCAAGTTTGCTTTATGACGCGCCGCTTTGTTTTTGTGGATCAGACCTTTAGCAGCCTGACGATCCACAAGTGGTTGCATTTCGTTAAATGCGTTCTGCGCTGCAGCTTTGTCGCCAGCTTCGATTGCTGCGTATACTTTCTTGATGAAAGTACGCATCATAGAGCGACGGCTTGCGTTGTGCTTACGAGCCTTTTCAGACTGAACGGCACGCTTCTTAGCTGATTTGATATTAGCCAAGTCCAACTCCCAAATATGATCTATGTGGACAATTCAAAGGCCGAGGAATATGCCCTCTATACCTTCTTTTGTCAATGGATTTGTGCAAATAAGCGCCGTTAATAAGGCGACGCTACGTTACGTAGTGATGGCGCAGGATTCTACCAGCTTGTCTCTCGTGAATACAGCCTTTCAGTAGAAAAAACGCAGTTCTCTGGCAGTTTTTTTTGCTCTTAAAGATAAGCTTCATGAAATCATTACGGCTTTCTGAATTGAGGGAACAATCGCCAGTTAACGTTAACCGCTGTACAAGGTATACTTTGGCGATTTTCACTGTCTTGAGCCTGTCATGAAGCTGATACGCGGCATACATAATCTCAGCCACGCCCCGCATGGGTGCGTGCTGACTATTGGTAATTTCGACGGCGTACATCGTGGTCATCAGGCGCTGTTACAGGGATTGCGTAAAGAAGGCCAGGCCCGTGGACTGCCGGTTGTGGTCATGATTTTCGAGCCGCAACCGCTGGAACTGTTTGCCGGTGACAAAGCGCCAGCTCGCTTAACTCGTCTGCGCGATAAACTTCGCTATCTGGCGGAGTGTGGCGTTGACTATGTGCTCTGCATACGTTTTGACCAACGTTTCGCTGCGTTAACGGCGCAAGCTTTCGTTGGTGACCTACTGGTCAAACGCCTGGGCGTGCAGTTCCTCGCCGTGGGTGATGATTTCCGCTTTGGCGCTGGTCGTCAGGGTGATTTCTTGTTATTACAGAAGGCAGGTCTGGAATACGGTTTTGACGTGACCAGCACCATGACCTTCTGCGAAGGCGGCGTGCGCGTCAGCAGCACCGCCGTTCGTCTGGCATTGGCCGACGATCGGCTGGATGTGGCGGAAAACCTGTTAGGGCATCCTTTCTCTATTTCAGGCCGCGTTGTGCATGGCGACGAACTCGGTCGCACGATTGGTTTCCCGACGGCGAACGTTCCGCTGCGCCGTCAGGTATCCCCGGTTAAAGGGGTGTATGCGGTAGAAGTCAGTGGGCTTGGCGACAAACTGTTGCCCGGCGTTGCCAACATTGGCACGCGCCCAACGGTGGCCGGCGTGCGTCAGCAGCTAGAAGTCCATCTGCTGGATGTTGTAATGGACCTCTATGGTCGCCATATAGATGTTATCCTGCGTAAAAAGATACGTAACGAGCAGCGATTTGCTTCGCTTGATGAGCTGAAAGCACAAATTGCGCGCGATGAGTTAACGGCCCGCGAATTTTTGGGGCTATCGAACCCGGCTTAACGCCTGAATGAGTTTTAAATACGGAACCGAGAATCTGATGAGTGACTTTAAATCGACCCTGAATTTGCCGGAAACAGGGTTCCCGATGCGCGGCGATCTCGCCAAGCGTGAACCGGGAATGCTGGCGCGTTGGACCGATGATGACCTGTACGGCATCATTCGTGCCGCTAAGAAAGGTAAAAAAACCTTCATTCTGCATGATGGCCCTCCTTATGCGAATGGCAGCATTCATATTGGTCACTCAGTAAACAAGATTCTGAAAGACATTATCGTGAAGTCCAAAGGACTCACCGGTTTTGACTCGCCTTATATTCCAGGCTGGGACTGCCACGGTCTGCCGATCGAACTGAAAGTCGAGCAGGAATACGGTAAGCCAGGTGAGAAATTCACGGCGGCCGAGTTCCGCGCTAAATGTCGTGAATATGCCGTAGAGCAGGTTGATGGCCAGCGTAAAGACTTTATCCGTCTGGGCGTGCTGGGCGACTGGTCACGTCCATATCTGACCATGGACTTCAAAACCGAAGCCAACATCATCCGCGCACTGGGCAAGATCATCGGTAACGGACACCTGCACAAAGGCGCTAAGCCTGTGCACTGGTGCGTCGACTGCCGTTCTGCACTGGCAGAAGCGGAAGTCGAGTATTACGACAAAACCTCTCCATCTATCGACGTGGCCTTCCACGCCGTCGATCCGCAGGCCGTGCTCGCTAAATTTGGCGTGTCCTCTGCCACAGGCCCTGTCTCGTTGGTTATCTGGACCACCACGCCGTGGACGCTGCCTGCGAACCGTGCGATCTCGCTTTCCGCTGATTTCGATTACGCGCTGGTACAGGTAGATGGTCAGGCCGTGATTCTGGCGAAAGATCTGGTAGAGAGCGTGCTGAAACGCGCGCACATTGATAATTACACCGTGCTGGGTACCGTGAACGGTGCCGAGCTGGAACTGATGCGCTTTAAGCACCCGTTCCTGGATTTCGACGTGCCGGCCATTTTGGGCGATCACGTGACGCTGGAAGCCGGTACCGGTGCGGTTCATACCGCCGGTGGCCATGGCCCGGACGATTACAATATCAGCCTGAAATACGGTCTGGAAATCGCGAACCCGGTAGGCCCGGATGGTTCTTACCTGCCAGGCACCTATCCGGCGCTGGACGGTATTAACGTCTTCAAAGCTAACGACATCATTGTCGATATGCTGCGTACCAGCGGTGCAATGTTGCATGTTGAAAAGATGCAGCACAGCTATCCGTGCTGCTGGCGTCACAAATCGCCAATCATCTTCCGTGCGACCCCGCAGTGGTTCATCAGCATGGATCAGAAAGGCCTGCGTGCGCAGTCTCTGAAAGAGATCAAAGGCGTGCAATGGATCCCAGACTGGGGTCAGGCGCGTATTGAATCGATGGTGGCTAACCGTCCTGACTGGTGTATCTCCCGTCAGCGTACTTGGGGCGTGCCGATGTCTCTGT
>JALCNW010000051.1 GCA_022649305.1 Enterobacter sp. | reverse complement strand
TTCAGTCTCTGACTATCCCGAACTGTATCTCTTACGATCCGTCTTACGCGTACGAAGTTGCGGTCATCATGCACGATGGTCTGGAGCGTATGTACGGTGAGAAACAAGAGAACGTTTACTACTACATCACCACGCTGAACGAAAACTACCACATGCCGGCCATGCCAGCAGGTGCCGAGGAAGGTATCCGTAAAGGTATCTATAAACTCGAAACCGTTGAAGGTAGCAAAGGTAAAGTTCAGCTGCTGGGCTCCGGTTCTATCCTGCGTCACGTTCGTGAAGCAGCGCAGATCCTGGCGAAAGACTACGGCGTGGGCTCTGACGTTTACTCCGTCACCTCCTTCACCGAACTGGCCCGTGACGGTCAGGACTGTGAGCGCTGGAACATGCTGCACCCGCTGGAAACTCCGCGCGTTCCGTACATCGCTCAGGTGATGAACGACGCGCCGGCAGTGGCATCTACTGACTATATGAAACTGTTCGCCGAGCAGGTTCGTACTTATGTACCGGCTGATGATTACCGCGTACTGGGTACCGATGGCTTCGGTCGCTCCGACAGCCGTGAAAACCTGCGTCACCACTTCGAAGTTGATGCTTCTTACGTGGTAGTAGCAGCGCTGGGCGAACTGGCTAAACGTGGCGAAATCGATAAGAAAGTGGTTGCGGAAGCAATTACCAAATTCAACATCGATGCAGATAAAGTTAACCCGCGTCTGGCGTAAGAGGTAAAAGAATAATGGCTATCGAAATCAATGTACCGGACATCGGGGCTGATGAAGTTGAAATCACCGAGATCCTGGTCAAAGTAGGCGACAAAGTTGAAGTTGAACAGTCGCTGATCACCGTAGAAGGCGATAAAGCCTCTATGGAAGTCCCGTCTCCTCAGGCTGGCATCGTTAAAGAGATCAAAATCTCCGTTGGCGATAAAACCGAGACCGGCAAACTGATCATGATTTTCGATTCCGCCGACGGTGCAGCAGCTGCTGCACCTGCGCAGGAAGAGAAGAAAGAAGCGGCAGCTCCGGCTGCGGCTCCAGCAGCTGCGGCTGCGAAAGAGGTTAACGTACCGGACATCGGCGGCGACGAAGTTGAAGTCACCGAGATCATGGTCAAAGTTGGCGATACCGTTGCGGCTGAACAGTCCCTGATCACCGTAGAAGGCGACAAAGCCTCTATGGAAGTTCCGGCTCCGTTCGCGGGCGTGGTGAAAGAGATCAAAATCAATACCGGTGACAAAGTGTCAACCGGCTCCCTGATTATGGTCTTCGAAGTCGCGGGTGCAGCACCTGCTGCGGCTCCGGCAAAAGCAGAAGCGGCTCCTGCTCCGGCGGCTTCTGGTGCTAAAGAAGTCAACGTACCGGACATCGGCGGCGACGAAGTTGAAGTGACCGAAGTGATGGTGAAAGTGGGCGACAAAGTTGCCGCTGAGCAGTCACTGATCACCGTTGAAGGTGACAAAGCTTCAATGGAAGTTCCGGCACCGTTCGCAGGTACCGTTAAAGAAATCAAAATCAGCACCGGCGACAAAGTGTCTACGGGTTCTCTGATTATGGTCTTCGAAGTAGAAGGTGCTGCGCCTGCTGCGGCCCCGGCTGCTGCGCCAGCATCTGCTGCTGCCGCTCCGGCTCCAGCTGCGAAAGCTGCTGCACCGGCTGCTAAAGCTGAAGGCAAAACTGAGTTTGCTGAAAACGATGCTTACGTCCACGCGACTCCGCTGATTCGTCGCCTGGCGCGCGAATTTGGCGTGAACCTGGCGAAAGTGAAAGGGACTGGCCGTAAAGGTCGTATCCTGCGCGAAGACGTTCAGACTTACGTGAAAGACGCCGTTAAACGCGCTGAAGCGGCACCTGCTGCTGCCACCGGTGGCGGTATCCCGGGCATGCTGCCATGGCCGAAAGTGGACTTCAGCAAGTTTGGCGACATCGAAGAAGTCGAACTGGGCCGTATCCAGAAAATCTCTGGCGCGAACCTGAGCCGTAACTGGGTGATGATCCCGCACGTTACGCATTTCGACAAAACCGATATCACCGATCTGGAAGCGTTCCGTAAACAGCAGAACGCCGAAGCTGAGAAGCGTCGCCTGGATGTGAAATTCACCCCAGTGGTCTTCATCATGAAAGCGGTTGCTGCGGCGCTTGAGCAGATGCCTCGTTTCAACAGCTCCCTGTCTGAAGATGCGCAGCGTCTGACGCTGAAAAAATACATCAACATCGGTGTTGCGGTTGATACGCCAAATGGTCTGGTTGTTCCGGTCTTTAAAGACGTGAACAAGAAGAGCATCACTGAGCTGTCCCGTGAACTGACCGTGATCTCCAAGAAAGCGCGTGATGGTAAGTTGACTGCTGGCGAAATGCAGGGCGGTTGCTTCACTATCTCCAGCATCGGCGGCCTGGGTACCACCCACTTCGCGCCGATTGTTAACGCGCCGGAAGTGGCTATCCTCGGTGTGTCCAAATCCGCGATGGAGCCGGTGTGGAATGGTAAAGAGTTTGTGCCGCGTCTGATGATGCCAATCTCTCTTTCCTTCGACCACCGCGTTATCGACGGGGCTGATGGTGCGCGTTTCATTACCATCATCAACAACACGCTGAGCGATATTCGCCGCCTGGTGATGTAATCGAAAAGCCGGCCAAACGGCCGGCTTTTTTCTGGTAATCTCATGGAGATTGTGAGGTTATCGGCGAAAGCAAAAATTCGTGAGCCGTTTGTTGTTTCAAAATTGTTAACAATTTTGTAAACTGCGGGCGGATAGAACGACCCGGTGGACGACGGGTATAAATTAAGAGGTCATGATGAGCACAGAAATCAAAACTCAGGTCGTAGTACTTGGGGCAGGCCCGGCAGGTTACTCTGCAGCATTCCGCGCCGCGGATTTAGGTCTGGAAACCGTCATCGTAGAACGTTACAGCACCCTCGGTGGTGTTTGTCTGAACGTCGGCTGTATCCCTTCAAAAGCGCTGCTGCACGTAGCAAAAGTTATCGAAGAAGCCAAAGCGCTGGCTGACCACGGTATCGTCTTCGGCGAGCCGAAAACCGATATCGACAAGATTCGTACCTGGAAAGAGAAAGTGATCACCCAACTGACTGGCGGTCTGGCCGGTATGGCTAAAGGCCGTAAAGTGAAGGTGGTTAACGGTCTGGGTAAATTTACCGGAGCAAACACTCTGGAAGTTGAAGGCGAAAACGGTAAAACCGTGATCAACTTCGACAACGCGATCATCGCGGCGGGTTCCCGTCCGATCGAACTGCCGTTCATTCCACATGAAGATCCACGCGTGTGGGATTCCACCGATGCGCTGGAGCTGAAATCCGTACCGAAGCGTCTGCTGGTGATGGGTGGCGGTATTATCGGTCTGGAAATGGCGACCGTTTACCATGCGCTGGGTTCAGAGATTGACGTGGTTGAAATGTTCGACCAGGTGATCCCGGCTGCTGATAAAGACATCGTTAAAGTCTTCACCAAACGCATCAGCAAGAAATTCAACCTGATGCTGGAAACCAAAGTAACGGCCGTTGAAGCAAAAGAAGACGGTATTTACGTTTCCATGGAAGGCAAAAAAGCCCCTGGCGAAGCGCAGCGTTACGACGCTGTGCTGGTTGCTATCGGTCGCGTACCAAACGGTAAAAACCTGGATGCAGGCGCAGCGGGCGTTGAAGTTGACGACCGTGGCTTTATCCGCGTGGACAAACAGCTGCGCACTAACGTGCCGCACATCTTTGCTATCGGCGATATCGTCGGTCAGCCAATGCTGGCGCACAAAGGTGTTCACGAAGGCCACGTTGCCGCTGAAGTTATCGCGGGCATGAAGCACTATTTCGACCCGAAAGTGATTCCTTCTATTGCCTACACCGAGCCAGAAGTTGCCTGGGTGGGGCTGACCGAGAAAGAAGCGAAAGAAAAAGGCATCAGCTACGAAACCGCCACCTTCCCGTGGGCTGCTTCTGGCCGTGCTATCGCTTCTGATTGCGCCGACGGCGTGACCAAGCTTATCTTCGACAAAGAAACTCACCGTGTTATCGGTGGTGCGATTGTTGGTACCAACGGCGGCGAGCTGCTGGGTGAGATCGGTCTGGCCATCGAAATGGGCTGTGACGCAGAAGACATCGCGCTGACCATCCACGCTCACCCGACTCTGCATGAGTCTGTGGGCCTGGCGGCAGAAGTGTTTGAAGGTAGCATCACCGACCTGCCAAACGCGAAAGCCAAGAAGAAGTAATCTTCTTTCAGCGAATAAACGCCTCTTAGGAGGCGTTTTTTTTTGCCTGAAAACTACCCAATTTGGTAGCTATTTCATTGATGTTTTTACTAAAAAATTCCCGTACTCTGCCGATAACTTTTTCACCATTGTGTGGCTAATGGCTGCGCGGTTATTAAGTTCTGGACTATTTATTACACAAAAAAGGAAAAAAAATGTCTTTGAAAAAAGTTGCGGTGATTGGCTTAGTGGCGGCAGCGCTAACGTTGACAGGGTGCGGAGCCATGACCACGGCAGTGAAGAAGCGCAATCTGGAAGTGAAAACCCAGATGAGCGAGACTATCTGGCTTGAGCCATCCAGCGAGAAAACGGTCTACATTCAGGTTAAAAACACCTCTGATAAAGATATGAGCAACCTGCAGACCCTGCTGGCAAACGATCTGACCGCAAAAGGTTATAAAGTGACCAGCTCTCCGGATAGTGCTTACTACTGGGTGCAGGCGAACGTGTTGAAGGCCGATAAAATGGATCTGCGCGAAACGCAGGGCTACCTGAAAACCGGTTATGAAGGCGCTGCTGTCGGTGCCGCGCTGGGCGCAGGTATCACCGCCTATAACAGCAGCTCTTCCGGTGCCGCGCTGGGCGTGGGGCTGGCGGCTGGTCTGATCGGCCTGGCGGCGGATGCGATGGTGGAAGATGTGAACTACACCATGGTCACCGACCTGCAGATTTCTGAACGCAGCAAAGCGAAGGTCACCACCGATAATATCGCTGCCCTGCGCCAGGGTACCTCGGGCGTGAAGCTGCAAACCAGCTCAGAGCAAGGTGACCGTGCGAAGTATCAGACGCGCGTCGTTTCCAACGCTAACAAAGTGAACCTGAAGTTCGAAGACGCAAAACCGGTTCTGGAAGCACAGCTGGCGAAGTCAGTGGCTAACATCCTGTAAAGCAAAAGCCGGGTGGCGATCGCCACCTGGCCTACAACATCCTCGACGCGTCGACGGGCGTTTACGGCGCGACTTGCTGCCAGTTTTTATCAGGCGCATAGGCTGTTAATGCCTGCGCTTTTTTCTGAGAATCACTGCCAAGATTTGCCTGATACACTTCGTCGTCCTCATTAACGACAAAGCTCATCACCCCCGTCTGACCATAACTCACCGGCCAGGCGATCATCGCAAACCCTGTATCCTTATCAGGCAAAATACGGAAACGATAGCCGTGATAGCCTGTGCCTGGCACCTGTGGACTGAAGGCTGGGCCAAGCGGACTCGGGGCGTCACCAGGCGTTGTGGGCCAATACAGGCCATCTTTTTTCCCTTCTGTGCTGATCACCTTCTGGGCGTATTTCTGGTTCATCGCAAAATAGCTCTGCTGCGCATCGACATAAGCATGTAGCGCTTCGATGGCCGCCAGTTCATTACGGCCAATTTCGCGGGTCAGGATTTCATCGGCGGCTTTTTGCATATCAAATTGCCAGCCGGAGGCGTTCTTCACGACCGGGATCGGCAACTGCCAGTGGCTATCGCCGACTATCAGGTGGGCGATATCGCCGTTGATAACGGTGCTATGACTGACTTTCCAGTCGCGCACGAAGCGGTCAACCGCATCGGGATCGACCCCTTCAGGCGGCAGGAAATTACGCCAGTCCTCACCCAGTAGTTCGTTCATTGCGCTTTCATTTTGCTCGGCGATCGCTTTGGCTAACGCATCAGTTGCCTGGTCGGGGGCACTAAAATTCTGCTGTGCGAGGGCAAAGGCCGAAACCATGAACAACGCAATGCCACCCAGTAATTTCATTTTCATATCGTTCTTCCTTAGCGGTGACGGAATTCGCGGTGTTCATTACGGCCCGCAGACGTTTGTCGCGGCGGCTGGTGTTGCGTGCGAGAGGTTTGCTGCCGACTCTGCGCGCCGCGCTGCTGTTGTGCCTGCCAGTTGGCGGAACGGCTGTCGTTACCGCTTAAGGCATTAGCGCGAGGTTGCGAATTCCGCTGCTGAGCGGGTTGCGACGAGCGTCTCTCCTGGCGTTGCGCCGTCGTTTGGCGATTTTGATGCTGTTGTTTGTTACTGGCGCGCTGTGTGGCTTGCGGTTTGCTGTTGTCGTAGCCACGGTAGTTATTGCGCTGGGAAATCTGCTTAAGCTGTTGGTTCGCCGCCTGACGCTGCGCATCTTTCGTTGCAGGCCGCTGCGTTTGAGACAGCGATTTGCCGGTGGACTGTTGAACCTGCGCGAGCGCGGCCTGGCGCTGGCTATCGCGATTGACAGGTTTATTTTGCGTCGCGCTCAGACCCGTCGCCGAGTTGGTTGAGTGGAAGCGGTTGTTGAGCTGGGTAGTCGGGTAGGGCACGCCTTCGCGATAGGCTGGGTTATGCTGCCAATTACGATTTGCATCGGTCAGGTGCTCACCACTGATTTTATTAAAGTTATCAACGTTAATATTGATGTTGTTATCGCCGTTGCGATTATAGCCGCCGTGATAGTCGTCGTTATGATGATGATCCCAGTCATCATCGTCATCCCAGTCAATATTGCTGAATATGGCGTAAGTTGTCGCCACACCGAGACTAAACCCCAGGCCTTTCACCAGGCTATCGGTAAATTGCTCGCCTGGCGATGGTGGTAAGTAGGTGGGCGGATAGGCGGTATTTGGCCAGGTGCCGTACACGGTATTTGGATTATAGGTGGGAACATACACCACCTGCGGATCGGCAGATTCGATCTTAATTACCGTAGGGCTTGTGGTTGTCGTGGTGGTGGTTGAGCTTGAGGCGCTACTTTTTGCGGGCGTAGGGGCCGGCTCGGCTTTCTTCTCGGTTGTCACCGTTTGTTGGGGCGTAGATTGTAACGCTCCCGTTTGCTGTGCAAGCAAGCGCAGGCGCTGCACGGAATCCATCACATCCTTCGGTTGTGCGAGAAACGCATCGCCAAGGTTCTGTATCCACTGCGGATTTTCACCCATCAACGACGTCAGTTGTGGAAACGCGACCAGTGATTTTACGCTGGGGTCCCATGGCTGGCTGGCAACGGCCTGGATAGCAGCGTCGCCCTGCATTTTGGGGTTATCCTTCGACCATTGCGCCGCCTGAATCACGTTCGAGGGATAGGTGGATGCCATCAATATTTGTGACAGCAGCGCATCAGGGTAGAGGGCGACAGGAGCCGTCCACTGATCGAGTTGTGCGGCGCTGTAGGTTGGCGCAACGACGGGTGCAGGCGGGAGAGTGGGCGCGGCAGGTTGCTGTGTCGCAGGCACGGGTACCACCGGAGCCGCAGGCGTGTCCGTGGCGCGGCTCATCACAAACATCGCTCCGGAGGCGGCGAACATCCCGGCACTGCATAAAAGGACCAGCAGATGTGGCTTAAAAGGCAACTTCATAGTGTGACTCCAGCGTAAGCAGTGTCGAAGGATGTTCCTGATGCCGCGAGTATATTCACCCGTGTTTTCACGTTTTGACTAATGTTGGGAAAAGCCGGAGGTGTCCGGATAAAGAGTGTGAGCATTTATGACACAAATTATATCCGATGGCGGAAAAGTCGCTGGGATATTCAGAAGGTGGTTTTGTTGTGCTCGTCGCTCATTTCTCGCTACACCATTCTTAACGATTCAGCAAATTATTCAATGTTGCTTTTTTGTAAACGGATTAACACTGTGCAGAAATCCTGCTATGCTGCCCGACGCGGTACCGGGCATTTACCCTACAAACTGCTGTCTCACAGGAGCGTGAAGAGAACGCCGGCCGCATTATGATAATGAGAGCGAGGAGAACCGTCGTGCTAGAAGAATACCGTAAGCACGTAGCAGAACGTGCCGCCGAGGGAATTGTACCGAAACCTTTAGATGCAACCCAAATGGCCGCGCTCGTCGAGCTGCTGAAGAATCCGCCTGCTGGCGAAGAAGCATTCCTTTTAGATCTTTTGATCAATCGTGTTCCGCCGGGCGTAGATGAAGCCGCGTATGTTAAGGCCGGATTCCTTGCTGCCATTACTAAAGGCGAAGCAACCTCCCCACTGGTTACTCCTGAAAAAGCAATTGAACTGCTCGGCACCATGCAGGGCGGCTATAACATTCATCCGCTGATTGATGCGCTGGAGAGCGACGTGTTGGCACCGATTGCTGCCAAAGCGCTGTCTCAAACTCTGCTGATGTTTGATAACTTCTACGATGTGGAAGAAAAAGCAAAAGCGGGCAACACCTATGCAAAACAGGTGATGCAATCCTGGGCTGATGCCGAATGGTTCCTGAATCGTCCGGCTCTGGCAGAGAAAATGACCGTCACCGTGTTTAAAGTGACGGGTGAAACGAACACTGATGATCTGTCTCCGGCCCCGGATGCCTGGTCTCGCCCGGATATCCCACTGCACGCGCTGGCGATGCTCAAAAACGCCCGCGAAGGCATCATTCCTGATGAGCCTGGCGCAGTCGGTCCGATCAAGCAAATTGAAGAACTGGCCAAAAAAGGCTTCCCGCTGGCTTACGTCGGTGACGTTGTCGGTACCGGTTCCTCGCGTAAATCTGCCACCAACTCCGTGCTGTGGTTCATGGGTGATGATATCCCTCATGTACCGAACAAGCGCGGTGGCGGTCTCTGCCTCGGCGGCAAAATCGCACCTATCTTCTTCAACACCATGGAAGATGCGGGCGCGCTGCCAATCGAAGTTGACGTCAACAAGCTGAACATGGGCGATGTGATTGACGTTTACCCGTTCAAAGGCGAAGTGCGCAACCACGAAACGGGCGAACTGCTGGCCAACTTTGAGCTGAAAACCGACGTCCTGGTGGACGAAGTGCGCGCCGGTGGCCGTATTCCGTTGATCATCGGTCGTGGCTTGACCACCAAAGCGCGCGAAGCGCTGGGTCTGCCACATAGCGATGTTTTCCGTCAGGCGAAAGACGTGGCGGAAAGCGACCGTGGCTACTCTCTGGCACAAAAAATGGTCGGTCGTGCATGCGGCGTGACCGGCGTTCGTCCAGGCGCGTACTGCGAGCCGAAGATGACCTCCGTCGGTTCTCAGGACACCACCGGTCCAATGACTCGTGATGAACTGAAAGACCTGGCATGCCTGGGCTTCTCTTCTGATCTGGTGATGCAGTCCTTCTGCCACACCGCAGCCTATCCAAAGCCGGTTGACGTTACCACGCACCATACGCTGCCAGACTTCATCATGAACCGTGGTGGTGTGTCTTTGCGTCCAGGTGATGGCGTCATCCACTCCTGGCTGAACCGCATGCTGCTGCCAGATACCGTTGGCACCGGCGGTGACTCCCACACCCGTTTCCCGATTGGGATCTCCTTCCCTGCGGGCTCTGGTCTGGTGGCGTTTGCCGCAGCTACGGGCGTGATGCCGCTGGATATGCCGGAATCCGTTCTGGTGCGCTTCAAAGGTAAAATGCAGCCGGGCATTACGCTGCGCGATTTAGTGCATGCGATCCCACTGTACGCGATCAAGCAGGGCCTGCTGACCGTTGAGAAAAAAGGCAAGATCAACATCTTCTCTGGTCGCATCCTGGAAATCGAAGGCCTGCCGGATCTGAAGGTTGAGCAAGCGTTTGAACTGACCGATGCCTCCGCTGAGCGTTCTGCTGCGGGCTGTACCATTAAGCTGAACCAGGAACCGATCGTTGAGTATCTGAGCTCCAACATCGTACTGCTGAAGTGGATGATTGCTGAAGGTTACGGCGACCGTCGTACGCTGGAACGTCGCGTTCAGGGCATGGAAAAATGGCTGGCGGATCCGCAACTGCTCGAAGCCGATGCTGACGCTGAATATGCGGCAGTCATCGACATCGATCTGGCGGATATCAAAGAGCCAATCCTGTGTGCTCCAAACGATCCTGACGATGCGCGTCCGCTCTCTGAGGTGCAGGGTGAGAAGATCGACGAAGTGTTCATCGGTTCCTGCATGACCAACATCGGTCACTTCCGTGCGGCAGGTAAACTGCTGGATACGCACAAAGGCCAACTCCCAACCCGTCTGTGGGTGGCTCCGCCAACCCGTATGGACGCGGCGCAGCTGACCGAAGAAGGTTACTACAGCGTGTTTGGTAAGAGCGGTGCGCGTATTGAAATCCCTGGCTGTTCCCTGTGTATGGGCAACCAGGCGCGTGTGGCTGACGGTGCGACGGTGGTCTCCACTTCGACCCGTAACTTCCCGAACCGTTTAGGGACCGGTGCTAACGTCTTCCTGGCCTCTGCGGAGCTGGCGGCGGTTGCAGCGTTGATTGGTAAGCTGCCAACGCCAGGCGAATATCAGACCTTTGTCGCGCAGGTGGAAAAGACGGCGGTTGATACTTACCGTTATCTGAACTTCGATAAGCTGTCTCAGTACACCGAGAAAGCCGACGGGGTAATTTTCCAGACGGCAGTATAAACAGCAAAACCGTCTCCACAGAGACGGTTTTGAGTGTTTTCACCCTCTCCCGTGGGAGAGGGCTGGGGTGAGGGCATCAGACCGCAGAGTCTTGCTCTCCCCTTTTTATTTTCATTCCTCCCACGCGTTCCGCTTTTTTTCTCCCTCTCTGCTGCGATAATTACCCTAATGGCTTTGCAGAGGAAAACACAATGGATTACGAATTTCTGCGCGACATCACTGGTGTGGTGAAAGTGCGTATGTCAATGGGCCACGAAGTGGTAGGACACTGGTTTAACGAAGAGGTGAAAGAGAATCTCGCCCTGTTGGACGAAGTGGAACAGGCGGCGCGTTCGGTGAAAGGCAGTGAGCGCTCGTGGCAACGCGTTGGTCACGAATATACGCTGTGGATGGATGGCGAAGAGGTGATGGTTCGCGCTAACCAGCTTGAAATCTCGGGTGATGAAATGGAAGAGGGCATGAGCTATTACGACGAAGAGAGCTTCTCGCTATGCGGCGTTGAGGACTTTTTGCAGGTGGTAGCGGCCTACCGCAAGTTTATGCATCAGAAGTGATTCACCGGAGCGTCCTTGCTCCAGGCGTGGTTTACACGGCCGGAATATTGCGGCCGTAGTAGATTTCGCGCATCTCTTTCCAGAGCAGGTCGGTAATGACCTTGCGCTCTTCTTCGCTTAAATCTTCCGGTTGGGTATGGAACATGTAGTGTTTAAGGTCGAACTCCTTAAGCAGCATCTTGGTATGGAAGATATTTTCCTGGTACACGTTCACATCCATCATGTCGTACAGCCCCTTCATATCGTCGGACATAAAGTTCTGAATCGAGTTGATCTCATGATCGATAAAATGCTTCATGCCGTTGATATCGCGGGTAAAGCCGCGCACGCGATAATCAATCGTCACGATATCGGATTCAAGCTGGTGGATTAAATAATTCAGCGCATTAAGCGGGGAAATCACGCCACAGGTCGACACTTCGATATCGGCGCGGAAGGTACACAGCCCGGCTTCCGGATGGCTCTCCGGGTAGGTATGCACGCAGATGTGGCTTTTGTCGAGATGGGCGACTACCGCTTCGGGCAGGGGGCCTGGGTGTTCAGTCGGGTCGATGAGGTGCGGATCAACCGGTTCCTCGCTCACGAGGATGGTCACGCTTGCGCCTTGCGGTTCGTAATCCTGACGCGCCACGTTCAGGATATTGGCACCGATAATGGAACAGGTTTCTGAGAGGATTTCGGTCAACCGGTTGGCGTTATAGAGTTCATCGATATAGGCGATATAACCATCGCGTTCTTCCGTTGTTTTCACGTAGCAGATATCGTAAATACAAAAACTCAGGCTTTTGGTCAGGTTGTTAAAGCCATGTAGTTTCAGCTTTTTCAATTTAGCTCACCCCCTTAAGGACAGTGCGTCTTGCAAATATTGTGGCAAGGCAAAGGCTGCCGTGTGGACGGCTGGATTGTAGTAGCGACATTTCAGGCCGAGATGATGAAAACGTGCGGCAATAATCTCGGTGGAGAGACTGCGTAACGCCTCGTTATCCGTCGCCCAGGCAAAGGTCATGATCCCGCCGTAGTAGGTCGGAATGGCGGCCTGATAGAAACTGACATCGCCAAAGTAGTGGCTCAGTTTGCGATGGCTATCGATAGCTTCGTCTTGCTGTAAAAAACAGACACCGTTCTGGGCAACGAATATCCCGCCAGGGTTCAGGCAACGTTTACAGCCTTCGTAGAAGGATGACGTAAACAGCGTTGCGCCCGGGCCGATAGGGTCCGTGCAGTCAGAGATGATCACATCGAAGGTTTGGTGGGTTTGATTGACAAAATTGACGCCGTCGTCGATGACCAACGTGAAGCGCGGATCGTCGTAGCTCCCGGCATTATGGTTAGGCAGATATTGACGGCAGAAAGAGACTACGCCTGCATCGATCTCCACCATAGTGATGGTTTCGATGGATTTATGGCGGGAGACCTCGCGCAGCATTGCGCCGTCCCCACCGCCGATAATCAGCACATGTTTTGCGTGTCCATGCGCCATTAACGGCACGTGAGTCATCATTTCGTGATAGATAAACTCATCGCGTTCAGTGGTTTGTACCACGCCATCCAGCGCCATCACGCGGCCAAAAGCGGCGTTCTCGAAAATGATCAAATCCTGATGATCGGTTTTCTGGTGATAAAGCACGTTATCTACGGCAAAGTACTGACCAAACTGGTCATGCAGCGTTTCATGCCACACTGTGTTATCTGTCATCGGCTGAACTCTCCTTCGTTAACATCTGTTACACCCATGCAAAACAGGCGCAACATCATAGCCAACAACGGCCATGCGTGCACGGCCATCGTTTCAACAAGGAGGCGTCGGGAAGGTTACTTTACGTAGGCGAGCAGGCTCAGAGAATCGCGGGCCAGCGCTTTGCATTTTTTCGCGACAGGGATGCCAATGCCGCTTAAATCGCGGTAGCTGTCTTCACCGAGCGCCTTCATGTCAAAGCTGTCGTAGTTGCTGAGATCCCATTGGTTTTGCTGAGCAAAAAAGACCAGTGCGCGACGAATCTGCCCGTTGGGTAAATTCTGGTAACCACAATCATTTTTCAGGAATACAAAAACCGCCGTTAAATCGGCCATATCTTCCGCTTCGTTTTCACTTAGCGCATAACTGTTCGCACTCATAGCCATCAGGCTTGTGAGTAACATTGTCCTGAAAAACGTCTTCATTGCTTCTACCACGGCATCACGGAAAATAAACGTTAGCATACTTGGTGCCAGGGCGACGACCTTTATTATTACCGCTTTACTTGACCTTCCGGTTAGGGGAGGGTTTAAGCTCAAAATATCGCCTGCACGAAAAAAGGAATGAACATGCAACGTCGTGATTTTTTGAAATATTCAGCCGTACTGGGGGCTGCCAGCGCATTACCGCTGTGGAGTCGCGCCGCTTTTGCCGCCGACAGACCAGCGCTTCCGATCCCCGAACTGCTTACCGCAGATGCCCGCAGCCGCATTCAGCTCGTCGTGCAGGCCGGTAAAACGAGTTTTGGCTCCCATACCGCGACCACCTGGGGTTATAACGGCAATTTACTCGGCCCGGCGCTTCAGTTGCGTAAGGGCAAAGCCGTCACGGTGAATATCCACAATACCCTGACGGAAGAAACCACGTTGCACTGGCACGGGCTGGAAGTGCCTGGAGAAGTGGATGGTGGACCGCATGGCATCATTAAGCCAGGTGGCGAGCGTACGGTAACGTTCACGCCCGAGCAGCGCGCAGCGACCTGCTGGTTCCACCCGCATCAGCACGGTAAAACGGGGCATCAGGTGGCGATGGGGCTGGCGGGGCTGGTATTGATTGAAGATGACGAAAGCCGCCTGCTGCGTCTGCCAAAACAGTGGGGCATCGACGACGTTCCGGTTATTGTGCAGGACAAGAAATTTACGGCCGACGGGCAGATCGATTATCAACTGGACGTGATGAGCGCCGCGGTGGGCTGGTTTGGCGACACGCTGCTGACCAACGGGGCGATTTATCCGCAGCACGCCGCGCCTAAAGGCTGGCTGCGTTTACGTTTGCTTAACGGTTGTAACGCCCGCTCGCTGAACTTTGCCACCAGCGACAAGCGCCCAATGTACGTGGTGGCAAGCGACGGCGGCCTGCTCGCGGAGCCGGTGAAGGTCGATGAGTTACCGATGCTGATGGGCGAGCGTTTTGAAGTGCTGGTGGATATCAGCGACGGCAAAGCTTTTGATGTGGTGACGCTGCCGGTGAGCCAGATGGGCATGGCCGTCGCCCCGTTCGATAAGCCGCACCCTGTTTTGCGCATTCAACCGCTGCTGGTGACGGCATCAGGCGTGTTGCCTGATACGCTGGCTGCGGTGCCGGCACTGCCATCGCTCGAAGGACTCACGCAGCGTAAACTCCAGCTTTCGATGGACCCCATGCTCGACATGATGGGCATGCAGGCGCTGATGAATAAATACGGCGACCAGGCGATGGCCGGGATGCATCACGGGCAGATGTCGGGGCATATGAACATGGACCACGGCAAGATGGGGGGCATGAACCACGGCGGCCACGGGTTTGATTTCCACAATGCTAACCGCATCAACGGCAAAGCCTTTGATATGAACACACCGATGTTTGCCGCTG
Source organism: Enterobacter sp. (assembly GCA_022649305.1). Classification (GTDB taxonomy): domain Bacteria; phylum Pseudomonadota; class Gammaproteobacteria; order Enterobacterales; family Enterobacteriaceae; genus Enterobacter. Next base: position 18,048 of record JALCNW010000051.1, on the reverse strand, counting down.
CTAAAGGGCAGTATGAGCGCTGGGTGATTTCCGGAGAAGGCGACATGATGCTGCATCCGTTCCATATTCACGGCACGCAATTCCGCATTTTGTCGGAAAACGGCAAAGCGCCAGCGGTACATCGTACAGGCTGGAAGGACACGGTTCGTGTTGAAGGGGGCGTCAGCGAGGTATTAGTGAAGTTCGATCACGACGCGCCGAAGGAGTTTGCCTATATGGCGCACTGCCATCTGCTGGAGCATGAAGATACGGGGATGATGCTGGGGTTTACAGTGTAGATTTCTTCGGGCAGATGCCCTCTCCACGGGGAGAGGGAATAAACACTAAACGGCAACTTTCGTTGCCGTTTTGCTATTATTTTGCGTCGTCCGGCAAAGCATACGCGACAATATAGTCGCCCATCTTCGTCCCAAACGAACCGTGACCACCTGCTGAGATGACAACATACTGCTTGCCATTCACTTCATAGGTCATCGGCGTGGCTTGTCCACCCGCAGGCAGACGGCCTTGCCACAGCTTCTCACCGTTGGTCATGTTGTACGCGCGCAGGTAGTTGTCTGCGGTTGCCGCGATGAACAGCACATTACCAGCGGTAGAAATTGGGCCACCGAGCATCGGCATACCCATATTGAACGGCACCGGTACAGGCATCGGGAACGGCATGCTGTCCTGTGGCGTACCAATACGTTTCTTCCAGACAACCTGATTGGTTTTCAGATCCAGCGCGGAGATATAACCCCAGGCAGGCTGTTTACACGGCAGGCCAAACGGAGAGAGGAACGGGTTCAGCGTCACGCCAAACGGAACGCCGTATTGCGGCTGGATACCGGCTTCGGTACCGCTGCCTTTCGCATCTTTCGGCTGCTCCATTGGGTTACCAGGACCACGAGGGATAAGCTTAGAGACAAACGGCAGCGCCATCGGGTTAGCAATCGCGACCTGACGGTTCGGGTCAACGGAAATCCCGCCCCATTCGAACATCCCCAGGTTACCCGGGAACACCAGCGTGCCTTGCTCGGACGGCGGCGTGAAGATACCTTCATAGCGCAACTGATGGAACATCACGCGGCACACCAGCTGATCGAACATGGTGGCGCCCCACATGTCCGCACCGGTCAGATCTTTCTTCGGACGGAAGCTGAGGTCAGAGAACGGCTGCGTTTTGGAAACGTAGTCGCCTTTGGCCGCGCCTTGCGGAACCGGTTTTTCCGGTGCAGGCACCACCAGCTCGCCGTTACGGCGGTCCAGCACGAAGATGTTACCGGTTTTCGCCGGCGCATAAATCACCGGCACGGTTTTGCCGTTAACGGTGATGTCCGCCAGCGTCGGCTGAGACGGCATGTCCATATCCCACAGGTCGTGGTGAACCGTCTGATAGCTCCACGCCAGTTTGCCGGTCGTCGCGTTCAGCGCCACGATAGCGCTGGCATAACGTTCCTGTTCCGGCGTGCGGTTACCGCCCCAGATGTCCGGTGTGGTCACGCCCATCGGCAGATACACCAGGTCCAGCTTCGCGTCATACGCCGCCGGTGCCCAGGAGTTTGGCGAGTTAAAGGTGAAGGTGTGTTCATCCGATGGGATCGCGTTTGGATCTTTCGCGCCCGGATCGAAGGCCCACAGCAGTTTGCCCGTATTCACGTCAAAACCACGAATAACGCCTGAGGTTTCGCGAGTGGAGAAGTTATCCGTGACCGAACCGGCAATCACGATAGTGGTATCGGTGATAATCGGCGGTGAGGTTGGCTCATACAGACCCGGAGTGGTGTTCGGCATGTTGGTCTGTAGATTCAGTATGCCTTTGTTGGCAAAGGTTTCGCAGAGCTTGCCGGTTTCGGCGTTGATCGCAAACAGACGGCCATCGTTCACCGGCAGCATGATGCGACGCGGGCAATCCGCAATCACTTCCGGGCTGGCATTATCCGCGCGGGCTTCGTGATAAGACACGCCGCGACAAGTAATGTGCTGGAAAGAAGGATTGGAATTCAGCTGTGGATCGAAGTGCCATTTTTCTTTACCGGTGGCAGCATCGAGTGCGAACAGACGCTGGTGCGCCGTACACAGGTAAAGCATGTCGCCCACTTTGATGGGGGTCACTTCGTTGGTAAGTTCGCCCGGATCGTTGGGTTGCTTCAGATCGCCAGTGCGGAACACCCAGGCTTCTTTCAGATTTTTGACGTTATCCGCGTTGATTTGCTTCAGCGGAGAATAACGTTGGCCTTCCTGGTTACGTCCATAGGCAGGCCAGTCGCCGTCGGCAACCTGAGAGATCGCCGCCGCAGGGGTAGATTCGGCGCTCAGTGTGCCTTTTACTTCCTGCGGATCGTTAAATCCAGCCCAGGTCAGGATGCCACCCGTGATGAGCAGAGCAACGACCAGCGCGGAAACGGCACCACGGGAAGGAATGAACAGGCGACGCCAGACGAATGGCAGAATCAGCCAGACACCAAAGAAGACCAGAATGTCACTGCGCGGCGTCAGCGCCCAGAAGTCAAAGCCGACTTCCCAGACTCCCCAGATCATCGTTGCGAGGAGCAATGCGGCGTAAAGCCACAGTGCAGAGCGTTTACCACGCAACAGCAGAACGGTTACACCAATCATAACCAGGCCCGCTATTGGGTAGTACCAGGAGCCGCCTAATGCGACCAGCCAAATGCCACCGGCTAACAGATAGAGTGCGCAGAAAGCTGCGAACGCCGCTGTTAATGTCACCAGTAGACGTGACCGTTGAGTTTTTGTTTCAGCCATAGAAAATGTACTCTTCAGTTTTGTTAATTATTTGTCAGCAATATATTATAGGTATTAACAAGTGTGATCGGAATCACAAAATTTGCTTTTAACAACTCATGCGTTTTCGGCATGCATTTGCTGGTATACTTCCTCACTTGCGAATCAATGCCGGACGCAGGTTGTATCGGGTTGATAGATTGGTTTTAAAATCATACGGTTAGTAATATGAAACATACTGTTGAAGTGATGATCCCGGAAGACGAGATCAAAGCGCGTATCGCCGAATTGGGTCGTCAAATCACCGAACGTTATAAAGACAGCGGCAGCGAAATGGTGCTGGTGGGTCTGTTACGCGGCTCGTTCATGTTCATGGCGGATCTGTGCCGTCAGGTGCAGGTTTCCCACGAGGTCGATTTTATGACCGCTTCAAGCTACGGCAGCGGCATGTCGACGACGCGTGACGTGAAAATCCTCAAAGACCTGGATGAAGATATTCGCGGCAAAGATGTGTTGATCGTCGAGGACATTATCGACTCCGGTAACACGCTGTCTAAAGTGCGCGAAATCCTGAGCCTGCGCGGACCAAAATCGCTGGCGATTTGTACGCTGCTGGATAAACCATCCCGCCGTGAAGTCGACGTGCCGGTTGAATTTATCGGTTTCTCGATCCCGGATGAGTTCGTGGTGGGTTACGGCATTGACTATGCCCAGCGTTATCGCCATCTGCCGTACGTTGGCAAAGTGGTATTGCTCGACGAGTAGGTAAATCGCCGGGGTTAACCCGGCTTTTAACGGTTATTTGTGATTGGCGTGGTTTTTGGTCAGGTTAGAAACGCCCTGACGATAGCGCTGTTCCAGCGTCTCGCGATTTGTTGCCGTCACTTCCAGATTTCGCAGTAATCCGTCGGAAATACCGTAGGCCCAACCGTGAATCGAGACTTTCTGCCCGCGCTTCCAGGCTGAACGCATAATAGTGGAGTGTCCCAGGTTGTACACCTGTTCCATCACGTTGAGCTCACACAGGGTATCAAGTCGACGCTCCTGCGGCATTTCGCCCAGCAGTGAGCTATGTTTGAACCAGATATCGCGAATGTGCAGCAGCCAGTTATCGATCAAACCCAGTTCTGGATTTTCGACCGCAGCCTGTACGCCACCGCAGCCGTAGTGGCCGCAAATAATGATATGTTCAACTTCGAGTACATCGACCGCGTACTGGACGACGGACAGACAGTTGAGATCGGTGTGAATCACCAGGTTGGCAACGTTACGGTGAACGAACAATTCGCCAGGTTCAAGACCGGTCAGGCGTTCAGCCGGGACGCGGCTGTCGGAACATCCAATCCATAGAAAGCGTGGGTTCTGCGCTTGCGCCAGTTTTTCGAAAAACCCCGGATCCTCTTCTACCAGCATTTTTGACCATAGTGCATTGTTGCTGATGAGTGTATCTATGTCATTCATAGAGGTTAACGACCTGTAACCGAGTAATTGCGTTGCGCTAATATAGGGTAACTCGACTTTTATTGAAACCACACAACGTGTGTCAGAACTATAGGTAAGTTTAATTCATGACAATTGCACTGGAGCTTGAGCAGCTTAAAAAAGTCTATTCCGGCGGCGTTCAGGCGTTGCGCGGGATCGACCTGAAAGTAGAAGCGGGGGATTTTTACGCCCTGCTGGGGCCAAACGGCGCAGGTAAATCTACCACCATTGGCATTATCAGTTCACTGGTTAATAAAACGTCCGGCAAGGTGGCGGTGTTTGGCTACGATCTCGAAAAAGACGTCGTGAATGCCAAGCGCCAGCTCGGGCTGGTGCCGCAGGAGTTTAACTTCAACCCGTTTGAGACCGTTCAGCAAATCGTGGTGAACCAGGCGGGCTATTATGGCGTCGAGCGTAAAGATGCCATGGAGCGTAGCGAAAAATACCTGAAACAGCTCGATCTGTGGGAAAAACGTGATGAACGTGCGCGGATGCTGTCTGGCGGCATGAAGCGCCGTTTGATGATCGCCCGTGCGCTGATGCATGAACCCAAACTGCTGATTCTTGATGAGCCTACCGCGGGCGTCGATATTGAACTACGCCGCTCAATGTGGGGCTTTTTAAAAGATCTGAATGACAAAGGCACCACCATCATCCTGACCACCCACTATCTGGAAGAGGCAGAAATGCTGTGCCGTAACATTGGTATTATCCAGCATGGTGAACTGGTGGAAAACACCTCGATGAAAAACCTGCTGTCCAAGCTGAAATCGGAAACCTTTATTCTCGATCTGGCGGCTAAGAGTCCGCTGCCTAAGCTCGAAGGCTATCAGTATCGTCTGGTGGATACCTCGACGCTGGAAGTGGAAGTCCTGCGTGAGCAGGGCATTAACAGCGTGTTTTCACAATTGAGCGCGCAGGGTATTCAGGTATTAAGTATGCGTAATAAAGCGAACCGACTCGAAGAGCTGTTTGTCTCGCTGGTACATGATAAAAGAGGAGAGCAGGCATGATGCAGCTTTATTGGGTGGCGCTGAAAAGTATTTGGGCCAAAGAGATCAACCGCTTTATGCGCATCTGGATCCAAACCCTGGTACCGCCGGTGATCACCATGACGCTCTACTTCATCATTTTTGGCAACTTGATCGGTTCCCGAATCGGCGAAATGCATGGTTTTACCTACATGCAGTTTATCGTGCCGGGGCTGATTATGATGGCGGTCATTACTAACGCTTACGCGAACGTTGCATCGTCGTTCTTTAGCGCCAAGTTTCAACGCAACATCGAAGAGCTATTGGTTGCTCCGGTACCCACGCACGTGGTGATTGCGGGCTACGTTGGCGGTGGTGTGGCGCGTGGCCTGTGTGTGGGTATTTTGGTCACGGCGATTTCGCTATTCTTTGTACCCTTCCAGGTACATTCATGGCTGTTTGTCGGATTAACCCTGTTGCTGACGGCCATTTTGTTCTCACTGGCGGGTTTGCTGAACGCCGTGTTTGCGACAACGTTTGATGATATCAGCCTGATCCCAACATTCGTTCTGACGCCACTGACCTATCTGGGCGGGGTCTTCTACTCGCTGACGCTGCTGCCACCGTTCTGGCAGGCGCTGTCGCATCTGAACCCGATTGTCTACATGATCAGCGGATTCCGCTTTGGATTCCTCGGTATTTCGGATGTGCCGCTGTTCACGACGGTTGGGGTGCTGGTGGTGTTTATCATCGCGTTCTATGCATTGTGCTGGTATCTGATTCAGCGTGGACGTGGGCTGCGTACCTAAAACCACAGCCCGGCGGCATGATGAGCGCCGGGCATGATTTTTTTTGATTGTTATCACCGACAATGAACCTTCACCCCGCTAAACTACTCGCCTGCTAAGGAGAGACACTATGCTAGGTTGGGTTATTACCTGTCACGATGACGAAGCCCAGGTGATGCTTGATCGCCTGGAAAAGAAATTTGGCCCGTTGGCGCAATGCCAGGCCGTCAATTACTGGCGTGGTCTGAGTACCAATATGTTAAGTCGCATGATGTGCGATGCCCTCCACCAAACCGATGCCGGGAAAGGGGTTATCTTTCTTACCGATAAATCTGGCGCTGCACCTTATCGCGCGGCGGCATTATTGAGCCATAAGCACGATAACTGTGAAGTCATCTCGGGTATTCACTACGGGTTACTGGAGATGATGTATTTGCAGCGTGAATTAGTCAGCAGCGCTGAATTCCGCGATAAAATCGTGGGCCAGAATATCCCTGGCGTCAGCAGTCTGTGGCACCAGCAGCAGAAAAACCCGCCTTTTGTCTTGCTTCACGATCTGTATAAGAATTAAACGTTGGTATTGATGGCGCTTTTGTTACAATAGCGGCTGTTTTCTCGTACCGACAACTATCCCATGTTCATGCGTGTTTTCTTTCTGCTGTTCCTTTTGCTTTCCGGTGGCGCGTCTGCCAGCTTGTTAAGTCAGCAAGGTCTTCCTTCTCAATATATGCAAACCACCGAAGATGCGGCGATCTGGGCGCAGGTGGGCAATAACGTCATCAATGTAGGGAACGTACGCGCCGGGCAAATTATTGCCGTGGTGCCAACGTCGGCAGACTACTATGAATTCCGCTTCGGCTTTGGTACGGGTTTTATCGATAAAGGCCACCTGGAAAAGGTGCAGGGGAAACAGCGTGTTGAAGATAGCCTTGGCGATCTGAACAAACCGCTGAGTAACCAGAATTTACTGACCTGGAAAGATACGCCGGTGTTTAACGCCCCGAACGGTGGGAGTGCGCCGTTTGGAACGCTCAGTGCGAACCTGCGTTATCCGATCCTGAACAAACTCAAAGATCGTTTGAATCAAACCTGGTATCAAATTCGCATCGGTAACAGGCTGGCATGGATAAGCAGTCTGGACGCGCAGGAAGATAAAGGCATCCCGGTACTGACCTATCACCATATTTTGCGTGACGAAGAGAATACGCGTTTTCGCCATACCTCGACGACCACCAGCGTACGTGCATTCAACAACCAGATGGCCTGGCTACGCGATCAAGGTTACAGCACCCTGACGATGTATCAGCTGGAAGGATACGTGCGCAATAAAATAAACCTGCCCGCGCGCGCCGTGGCGATCACTTTTGATGATGGCCTTAAATCCGTCAGTCGCTATGCGTATCCGATCCTCAAAGAGTACGGCTTTAATGCGACGGCTTTTATTATTTCTTCGCGTATCAAGGGGCATCCGCAAAAGTGGGACCCAAAATCGTTGCAGTTTATGAGCGTGGCGGAGATGAAGGGGATACAGGATGTATTTGATATTCAGTCGCACACCCACTTTCTGCATCGAGTGGACGCAAACAAGCAACCGATTTTATTAAGTCGTAGCTATCATGTGATTTTGTTTGATTTTGAACGCTCGCGTCGTGCGCTGGCGCAGTTTAATCCGCGGGTGCTTTATCTCTCATATCCGTTTGGTGGCTATGACGATAAAGCCGTGAAAGCGGCGAACGATGCCGGGTTTCATATGGCAGTCACCACGGTGAAAGGGAAGGTAAAGCCGGGGGATAATCCCTTCTTACTGAAACGTTTGTATATTTTAAGAACGGATTCGCTGGAGACAATGTCGCGGCTGATCAGTAATCAGCCGCAGGGGTAGCACTCAGGCAACCTGAACAGGAATCGCCTTTGCAGTACGCTTCATGTCGTTGTCGCCATCGAAATAGGCCACTTTCGGCTGCCAGCGATGCGCTTCTTCATCGGACATCATCACGAAGCTGGCGATAATCACGATGTCACCGACGTCAGCACAGTGCGCGGCGGCACCGTTGACGGAGATGATTTTAGAGCCACGCTCAGCCGCAATAGCGTACGTTGCAAAGCGTTTACCGTTCGTCACGTTCCAGATATCAATCGCTTCGTTTTCGAGAATTCCGGCCGCATCGAGGAAATCCTGGTCAATGGCACAGGAGCCTTCATAGTGCAGGTCCGCTTGAGTGACTTTCACACGGTGAAGCTTACCTTGCAGCATTTTGCGAATCATTACGTTTTACCTTTAATCATCATGCGTTACCCCCTCTCGACGAGGGGAGGATGAGACAACTACGCCAGTTCAACCACTTTATTGTCGATGAGACGTGCCTGACCAAGCCATGCGGCAACCAGGATCACCGCACGTTTGCTGCTGTCGGACAGCTCCAGCAGCGTATCACCATCACGGATTTGTACGTCGTCAGCTCGCAGGCCTTTGTCGTTTAACTCCTGCTCGGCGAGCGCGATAATTTCTTCTGGCGTCAGTTCGCGCGCCTTAAGCTGTTCGGCCATGGCGTTCATGACTTTGCTCAATCCAGGCGCGATTTTGCGCTGATCGGCGGTCAGGTAACCATTTCGGGAGCTCAGCGCCAGGCCATCTTTAGCACGCACAATAGGCACGCCAACCACGTCAATGTCATAACCCATGTCAGCCACCATCTTGCGAATCAACGCCAGCTGTTGGAAATCTTTTTCGCCGAAGCAGGCAATGTCTGGTTGTACCAGGTTGAACAGTTTGCTGACGATGGTCGATACGCCACGGAAATGTCCCGGGCGGCTGGCGCCTTCGAGCATGGTCGAAATACCCGGTACCTCGACGTAGGTTGCGCCTTCTGTTCCCTGCGGATAGATATCTTCCGGAGCGGGAGAAAAAACGAAGTCGACCTGGCGTTTATTGAGCTTCTCACAGTCTTCTTGCAGAGTGCGAGGGTAACGCGCCAGATCGTCCGCTCGGTCAAACTGCATCGGATTGACAAAGATACTGACCACCACGACGTCCGCACGTGCTTTCGCCTCGTCCACCAGCTTCATATGGCCGTCATGAAGATTGCCCATGGTCGGGACCAGCGCGATGCGTTTACCTTCCTGACGCAGGCGACGAATGTGCTGGCGCAGCAGCGGCAGGGTTTCAATGATTAGCACAACAAGACTCCTTAATGGAAACTGTGTTCTTCACCCGGGTAAACCCCGGATTCAACCTCGGCGATATACTGCCTGACTGCGGCGCGCATGTCGCCCGCCTCATTGAGGAAATTCTTCGCAAATTTTGGAATGTGGCCGCCGGTAATACCAAAGGCATCGTGCATAACCAGAATCTGTCCATCGGTGACGTTTCCGGCACCAATACCAATCACGGGAATAGAGAGCGCGTCGGTCACGCGCTTCGCCAGTTCAACGGGAACACACTCAAGCACCAGCAGCTGCGCTCCGGCGGCTTCCAGCGCCAGCGCATCGTCGAGCAGCGTTTGCGCCGCGTCGCCACGGCCCTGAACTTTATAACCGCCAAAGATATTGACCGACTGCGGAGTCAAACCAAGATGGCCGCATACGGGTACAGCGCGCTCCGCGAGCATTTTCACCGTATCAACAAGCCATGCGCCACCTTCGATTTTGACCATATTAGCGCCCGCTCTCATGACCGTGGCGGAATGTTCAAAGGCTTGTTCGGGTGTGGCATACGCCATGAATGGAAGGTCGGCCAGCAGCAGGCAATGCGGGGCACCGCGACGTACGGCGCGCGTGTGGTAAGCGATATCTTCTACCGTCACTGGCAGGGTGGAATCATGTCCTTGTACCGTCATCCCTAACGAATCGCCGACCAGCATGACGTTAATACCTTCTTCGGCAAATAATTTGGCGAAGCTATAGTCATAGGCGGTGATTGTGGCGAAGCGTTTTTTGTCCTGTTTGCATTTCTGCAGTAAGGAGATGGTGGTTGGTTTCATAATGTTTCCTGATAGCCCAAAGCGAATCTTTGCGCATTCTAACAGTAACATTCGGGGGAACAATGATTTTAGGCAACCGATCAATCACAAAGTATTAATGAGGTTTCAGCGTGGAAGCGGTGACCAGAGAGCGGGTTTATCGGCCTTGAGGTGCTGCAAAACGGCCATTAATGTTTCGCCGTTGGGGAAGGTGAGTTGTGGAGCGACGTCAAACAGCGGCCACAGCATAAAGCCGCGATTCTTCATATCGTAATGCGGTACCGTCAGGCGTTCCGAGTGAATCACTTCATCGCCAAACAGCATGATATCGAGGTCGAGGGTGCGCGGCCCCCAGCGTTCGTCTTTACGCACTCGCCCTTGCTGTAGCTCAATGCGCTGGGTGTTATCCAGCAGCGCGTGTGCGTCAAGGGCGGTTTCCAGAACGGCGGTAGCGTTCAGGTAATCAGGTTGATCCTGAGGCCCCAGCGGCGGCGTGCGATAAAACGCCGAAACCGCAACAAGGCGGCTTTGCGGGATATCACCCAACGCCTGAACGGCAGCGTTGACCTGCTCCAGCGGAGAGGCCAGATTGCTGCCGATGGCGATGTACGCCGTTGTCATGCACTGCCTTCGCGGCGAGGTGCGCGCTTGCGCGGACGACGGTGACGACGACGCTGTTCTGGCTCATCGTCCAGATTAGTGAGCATGCCTTTTTGCTCCGGCGGCGCGGAAACCTGGAACTCACCCCACCACTGCACCAGACTTTGCAGCTCTTTGTTGTTCTCAATCTCGGCACGTAGCGCCAGCAGATCGTAAGCTGCGCGGAATTTAGGATGCTCCATCAACTTCCAGGCGCGTTTACCCTGACGGCGAGACATACGCAGCTGGAGCTGCCAGATATCGCGAACCAGCGTGGTAATGCGCTTAGGAATCGCCAGATTACGGCAGGCTTCGTCCAGAACATCATTCGCGGCAAGCGCAAAGGCGTCGTAATAAGCCAGACCGCTTTCCTGAGCAATTTTCTGTGCGGTTTCCAGTAACGGATACCAGAACATTGCGGCGAACAGGAACGCCGGATTAACACGCATATCGTTGTGAATGCGGGTATCGGTGTTTTTCAGTACCTGAGCGATGATGCGCTCCATCGGGCTATCACCGCTTTCGGTGAAGTAGCGAACGATGGACGGGAACAGGGGCTGGAACAGGCTGTTTTCACGCAGCAGCTTATAGGTTTCAAAACCATAACCTGCTTGCAGCATCTTCAGCGCTTCTTCAAACAGGCGCGCTGGAGGAACGTCGTTAATCAGCGTAGCCAGGCGCGGGATCGGTTCGGCGGTTTCTGCACTGATTTGCATGTTCAGCTTGGCAGCAAAACGCACGGCGCGCAGCATGCGGACCGGATCTTCGCGATAGCGCGTTTCAGGATTGCCGATCAGACGAATCATGCCGTCTTTCAGATCCTGCATACCACCCACGAAATCACGCACCGTAAAATCGGCGACGCTGTAATAAAGGCTGTTGATGGTGAAATCGCGACGCTGGGCATCTTCTTCGATGGAGCCAAAAATGTTGTCGCGCAGCAGCATGCCGTTTTGGCCGCGCTGAGACGTGGTGCGATCCGATGCTTCGCCGACTTCGTGGTGACCACGGAACGTCGCGACTTCAATGATCTCCGGCCCAAACATCACGTGGGCAAGACGGAAGCGGCGGCCAACCAGACGACAGTTGCGGAATAATTTACGCACCTGTTCAGGCGTGGCGCTGGTGGTCACGTCAAAATCTTTTGGCTTTTTGCCGAGCAGTAAATCGCGAACCCCGCCGCCCACAAGATAGGCCTCATAGCCTGCTTTATTCAGACGATAGAGCACCTTGAGGGCATTTTCACTGATATCTTTGCGGGAAATAGTGTGCTGCTCACGCGGAATAACCGACATATGAGATTGAGCAATAGCGTCGTTCGCCATGCTTTCATCGCGGCTTAGCACCTTACGGCAAAAATTAGCGACTCGAGTAAAAATAGTACACCTCGGTAGTGTGTTTTATTGACAGGACAAAAAAATAGCGGCTAATCATAGCTCAGCGAGACGCATTTGAGAATGCTGGATTTTTGGTACCGCTAAAAGCGCCCAATTCTCCACGGCTTTATTCAATAATTCGTCAACGTCTAAATCTTGCCATTCGGTTGTTACATTCTGGTTTAGAAATCGCAAAGCGTCGATTAAAACCGGGCGCGGATCGCTGTTAGGCAGCGCTGGCGCATGGTTCTGTTTCGAAAGTTTATTCCCCTGATCGTTAAGCGCCAATGGCAGATGAATATAATGCGGGGGAGTCCAGCCAAAATGGTGATAGAGCGAGATTTGCCGTACGGTGGGTTCAATCAAATCGGCCCCGCGCACTATTTCAGTGACGCCCTGGAAATGGTCGTCAACGACAACTGCAAGGTTATAGGCAAATAAACCGTCGCGGCGATGAATGATAAAATCTTCATGCGCCAGCCGAGTGTCAGCCTGGATTTCGCCGAGAAGTCGATCGTGAAAGTGGGTGACGGGATAGTGCTGCCACAAACGAATGGCGGCATTTTCTGGGCCACGATGTTGTGTGCGGCAATGCCCATCGTAGACCCCGCCCGTACTCTGAATACGTGCGCGCGTGCAGGTGCAATAGTAAGAACGTTTTTGCTCATACAACCACGTCAGGCGTTCGCGATAGGCATCGTGGCGCTGTGATTGCCAAAGTACCTCGCCGTCCCAGTGAAGGCCGTAATGTTCCAGTTGACGCAGAATCGTTTCTGCTGCACCGGGAACTTCACGCGGGGGGTCAATATCCTCAATGCGAACGCGCCAGATACCCTTATTCGCTCGCGCTTGCAGATAACTGCCAAGAGCTGCTATCAAGGATCCGAAGTGCAATTCACCGGAGGGAGATGGCGCAAAGCGCCCGATATAGTCTGATTGAGGCATATTCACGGCAGACAAAAGGTAATAAGGCGGGAGATTTCCCCCGCCTTTATGATCGTTTTGACAGGACTGGGATTAACCCGCCATCTGTTTTTCGCGGATTTCAGCCAGCGTTTTACAGTCGATGCACAGATCGGCAGTCGGACGCGCTTCAAGGCGACGAATACCAATTTCCACACCGCAGGATTCACAGAAGCCGAAATCTTCGTCTTCAACCTTCTTCAGCGTTTTCTCGATCTTTTTGATCAGCTTGCGCTCGCGGTCACGGTTACGCAGTTCGAGGCTGAACTCTTCTTCCTGAGCGGCACGGTCTACCGGATCCGGGAAGTTTGCAGCTTCGTCCTGCATATGGGTAACGGTGCGATCGACTTCATCCCTAAGTTGATTACGCCATGCTTCAAGAATACGCCTGAAGTGAGACAGCTGGGCTTCGTTCATATACTCTTCGCCCGGTTTCTCTTGGTATGGCTCCACCCCAGCGATGGCGAGAATACTCAGGGACGATGTTTTACGGTTTTGCCCTTCTTGCATGTTGTTTCTCCTTAACACGCACTATCGATCCCCGTGTTGGGGGAAAAATCAGGTCGCTATAAATAGCAGATGCTTTTCCGTAAGGCAATTATCTAAACGTAACACTTGACAAGCCTGTGAGGAAAAGCGTATTTGCGCACGCGGCCAGTACACCAAATCGTCATCTTCTAAACCCTTATAACACAACGGGTAGAGTCGATATCAGAGTCATATTATCGGCAGAAAGTTCCGCTTTATAAGCTAAAATCTCCACCCCCTGCTTTTGTGCCTCATTCAACAGTTGTGCGTATTTCGGATCAATATGGCGGGCGGGGGAAAATCGTTCAATTGCTGAGTGCAAAACCGCAAACAACAATACGGCGCGCTTGCCCGCCGCCGCTACACTCATCAACTCTCGCAGATGCTTTTGGCCGCGTAGCGTCACTGCATCCGGAAAGTAGCCATTATCCTTGTCTGCTAACGTCACTGATTTGACTTCAATATAGCACTCAGGACGGCCTTCCGCCTGTAACATAAAGTCAATTCTGCTGCCTTCCTCGCCATATTTTACTTCGCTTTTTATGACGCTGTAATCGAGCAATTCCGCAATACGATTTTCGACGATAGCTTCTTTAACCAGCTGGTTTGCTCGCAATGTATTCACACAAATAAATGCGCCTTGCTGGGTTTGAGTCATTTCCCAGGTATGCGCATATTTGCGTTTAGTATTTTCTGATGCTGAATACCAGACCGTGTCGCCCGGCGTCGCACAGCCGGTCATCGCACCGGTATTTGGGCAGTGCAGCGTCAGATGTTCACCCGCAGGGGTGACGACATCTGCCAGAAACCGTTTATAGCGCTGGATAAGCGTAGCTGACTGGAGCTCAGGGCTAAACTTCATCGTGATTCCTTGGGTTTTCGCTAAGCGTAAAGCGCTGAAGCGGAGTATATCGGGTCCGTCCCTGGTGGAAGACAGATTCATACAGCACAAATTCATCTACCGTAAACGTCCAGCTAAAGCCGGGCGCAGGGATTGCTACGGCGTGGCTGGTATTGCGTAGCAGGCTGATATGGGGATGAAACGGCTGCGGGCTTTGGTAGCAGCCGCTACGTGCAGCCTGCGCGCGCAGCATATTCGCCAGTTGCAATAAGCCGCGCGGAGGCTGTCGGGTGCCCAGCCAGACCACGCGCGAGCGCAGCCATTGGCCTGCATCATCCAGATTCAGGCTAAAGCCGGGTTGATGAATGCGCCCGGCCATGGCCACCAGCGCACGTTGCTTTTCAGCGCTAACCTCACCCAAAAAGGCCAGCGTCAGGTGCAAATTGGCCGCCGCGACCGGACGGCCTGCTTCTGCTGGGAAATGCCCGGCACGCCAGCGTACGATCTGGCGCTGGATTGCGGCGGGGGGCTCAATGGCGAAAAACAGTCGTTTCGACTCAGACATACGGGGGACTCGGTAATGATATGCGCCGATGCTACAATGTACGCCGTCTAATGTTAACCCTCTGGAGCTGTTAGTGTCCTCATTGCCGGTTGCCGCCGTCCTGCCTGAGCTGCTCGTTGCTTTACAAAATGCCCCCCAGATTTTGCTTAATGCGCCGACCGGTGCGGGTAAATCGACGTGGCTGCCGTTGCAGATCTTAAAATCGGGTGGGATTCGCGGAAAAATAATTCTGCTGGAACCCCGCAGGATCGCCGCGCGAAATGTAGCACAGCGGTTGGCGGAACTGCTCGACGAGAAACCCGGCGAGACGGTGGGGTATCGCATGCGTGCTGAAACCTGCGTTGGGCCGAATACGCGCCTGGAGGTTGTGACGGAGGGGATCCTCACCCGAATGCTGCAAAGCGATCCGGAACTGACCGGCGTGGATCTGGTGATTCTTGATGAATTTCACGAGCGCAGCCTACAGGCGGATATGGCTCTGGCATTGCTGCTGGACGTTCAGCAAGGGTTGCGTGACGATCTTAAGCTGTTGATCATGTCGGCCACCCTCGACAACGATCGTTTACAGCAGATCCTGCCCGATGCACCGATCATTCGTTCCGAAGGGCGTGCCTTCCCGGTTGAACGCCGCTATCAGCCGCTTTCTTCACATCAACGCTTTGACGACGCGGTGGCAATCGTCACTGCCGACCTGCTGCGCCAGGCCCCTGGTTCGTTGCTACTCTTTTTACCCGGCGTAGGTGAAATCCAGCGTGTACAAGAAAGACTGGCCGCGCGCGTGGGCAGTGACGTGCTGCTTTGCCCGCTCTATGGTGCGTTGTCGCTCAATGAACAGCGTAAAGCGATACTTCCTGCCCCTGATGGTCAGCGCAAAGTGGTGCTGGCGACTAACATTGCGGAGACCAGTTTAACGATTGAAGGTATTCGTCTGGTGGTCGATACCGCGCAGGAGAGGGTGGCGAGCTTCGATCCGCGTACCGGACTAACGAAACTGCTGACGCAGCGGATTAGCCAGGCCTCGATGACGCAGCGCGCAGGTCGCGCCGGGCGACTGGAGCCGGGAATCTGTCTACATTTACTCGGTGCTGAACAAGCCGAACGTGCCGCTGGGCAGAGCACTCCGGAGATTTTGCAAAGCGATCTCTCTGGGCTACTGATGGAGTTACTCCAGTGGGGCTGTCAGGATCCCGCACAGCTGACCTGGCTGGATACGCCTCCTGCCACTCACCTGGCGGCAGCACGTCGCTTGCTGACTCAGCTTGGGGCACTGGAAGAGGGACGTTTGTCCTCGCGCGGTCAAAAAATGGCTGGTCTTGGCAACGATCCGCGTCTGGCGGCTATGCTAACGGCAGCAAAAGGTGACGACGAAATTGCCACGGCGGCAAAACTGGCGGCGATCCTTGAAGAACCCCCGCGCGGCGCAAGCAGCGATCTTGCGACGGCATTTTCGCGTAATCAACCAAACTGGCAGCAGCGGGCCCGGCAGTTAGGTCAGCGACTCAACAGTCGTGGCGGTGAGCCGAACGGGGGAGACATTGTTAGCCTGCTGGCGATGGCCTTCCCCGACAGGATTGCGCGTCGGCGCGGCCTGGACGGTCGTTATCAACTGGCGAATGGAATGGGGGCAATGCTGGACAGCGATGATGCGCTGACTCGTCACGAGTGGCTTATTGCGCCGTTGCTCTTACAGGGCAGTCACTCCCCGGATGCGCGGATTCTGCAGGCGATTGCCGTTGATATTGATGCATTAACGCGAGCCTGTCCGCAGCTGGTGCAACTTTCTGATACCGTCGAATGGGATGATGCACAGGGAACGCTTAAGGCGTTTCGCCGCAGCCAGATTGGCAGACTCACCGTCAGTGTGAAGCCGCTGGCGAAACCGTCTGAAGAAGAGCTGCATCGGGCGATGCTTAACGGCATCCGCGAAAAAGGACTCAGCGTGCTGAACTGGACGCCAGAGGCCGAGCAGTATCGTCTGCGTCTACACTGCGCCTCACGCTGGCTGCCACACTATGCCTGGCCGGAGGTGGATGACGAGACGTTGTTGGCCTCGCTCGAAGAATGGTTACTGCCGCAAATGCAGGGGGTGCACTCGCTGCGCGCCCTGAAAGCGCTGGATGTTAAGGCCGCGTTACAGAATTTACTGGACTGGTCATTACGTCAACGTCTGGATAGTGAACTGCCCACGCATTACACTGTGCCGACCGGAAGCCGGATTGCGATTCGTTATCATGAAGATAATCCGCCGGCGCTGGCGGTGCGGATGCAGGAAATGTTTGGTGAAGCGACTACACCCTCCATTGCTGAAGGGCGTATTGCACTGGTGATGGAGCTGTTATCACCTGCGCATCGCCCGCTACAAATTACCCGTGATTTAGGGGCGTTTTGGGCGGGCAGCTATCGTGAAGTGCAAAAAGAGATGAAGGGGCGTTATCCGAAACACGTCTGGCCGGACGATCCGGCAAATACCGCGCCGACAAGGCGTACGAAGAAGTATTCGTAGTTTGTGCGGTGCGGTGTGGGGCGGCCTGATGCCCTCACCCCGGCCCTCTCCCACGGGGAGAGGGAGAATTCGTTTATTTTGAGAGATTTCTTCTTTCGTCGATGGGCGGAAGAAAAGAGAATCGGGCCCTTGCGCCTGAACGTTGCGGAGAGAAAGCATGGCGGGGAATGACCGCGAGCCAATAGGACGTAAAGGAAAACCTGCGCGTCCGGCGAAAGAAAAAGTGAGCCGTCGTCCAGTCAGAGATGAAGACTATGACGATGACTATGAAGACGATTATGAGGATGAAGAACCGATGCCCCGTAAAGGAAAAGGCAAAGGGCCTAAGCCTCGCGGTAAGCGTGGCTGGTTCTGGCTATTGCTGAAACTGTTTATTGTTTTTGTTGTGCTGATGGCGATTTACGGCGTGTATCTGGATCAGAAGATTCGCAGCCGTATCGACGGTAAGGTCTGGCAACTGCCTGCGGCGGTGTATGGTCGCATGGTAAACCTTGAGCCAGACATGCCCGTCAGCAAAAACGAGATGGTCAAACTGCTTGAAGCCACGCAGTACCGTCAGGTGACGAAGATGACACGTCCTGGCGAGTTTACCGTGCAGGCGAAAAGCATCGAGATGATCCGTCGTCCGTTCGACTTCCCGGACAGTAAAGAAGGGCAGATGCGTGCGCGTCTGACCTTTGACGGCGATCGTCTGGAAACGATCGAGAAC
>JALCNW010000050.1 GCA_022649305.1 Enterobacter sp. | reverse complement strand
TGCCGAATACGTTATCAACGGGAACGTCGAAGAAGCCCTGGATCTGTTCAGCGTGCAGGTCAACGGTCAGAACGCGGTCTACGCCTACGCTTGACAGGAAATCAGCAACCACTTTAGCGGTGATAGGCACACGCGCGGAACGGACGCGACGGTCCTGACGGGCATAACCAAAGTAAGGAATAACTGCCGTGATACGGCCTGCGGAAGCACGGCGCAGGGCGTCGACCATAACAACCAATTCCATGAGGTTGTCGTTAGTTGGAGCACAGGTGGACTGGATGATGAAAATATCACCACCGCGTACATTTTCGTTAATTTGTACGCTGACTTCGCCGTCGCTAAAGCGACCTACAGCGGCGTCGCCGAGGGAAGTGTACAGGCGGTTGGCAATACGTTGTGCTAGTTCCGGGGTGGCGTTACCAGCAAAAAGCTTCATATCAGGCACGAGAAGAACCTCAGGCATGCGTCCAATGGTGGATAGCATTCGCCGCAAACTGCGGGGCCTAAGCGAAATGCTATCCAGGCGGTGTATTAAAGAGCGCGATGCAACGTCTGGAACAGGGTGACGTTGTCACCGAAACTCAGTCTGCGCCAGAATGGCTTGCTGTAGTGGGGAAGTGTTCATCCCACGTGCTACAAAACCATGCAGCCATTCCGGGGCTTGCTCTAGCACCTGACGTGCGGCGGGCTCAGTGTCAAATTCAGCAAAGACACAAGCACCTGTGCCAGTCAGGCGCGACGGCGCGTATTCTAACAGCCAGGAAAGCGCCGCATCAACCTTACGAAAACGTTTTCTTGCGATAACCTCGCAATCGTTGCTGAATTCACACTTTAATAACGTTTCTATTGACCGTGCTGGTGTATTGCGCGGCAGCTCCGGATCCTTAAAAATCAATGGGGTAGGGATACTTACGCCGGGATGAGCCACCAAATACCATTTTTCTTCCGGTTCTGCTGGCGTGAGAATTTCACCGACGCCTTCGGCAAAGGCGGCATGACCCTGGACGAACACGGGAACATCCGCTCCCAGCGCAAGGCCGAGATGGGCCAGTTCATCCGTTGATAACCCACAGCCCCAAAGATGGTTAAGCGCGACAAGCATCGTGGCTGCGTTTGATGACCCGCCCCCCAGACCGCCGCCCATTGGCAAACGTTTCTCAATGCGAATATCAGCACCGCTGCCTTCAGGTAAACGGCCAGATTCAGCCGCAGCCTTCATGAGCAATCGCGCGGCACGCACGATCAGGTTGTCTTCACTTGCCACACCTTCAACGGGCGTCAGCAGATGAATTTGCCCGTCACCGCGTGGCTCGATAGAAATCGTGTCACCATAATCCACAAACTGAAATAAGGTTTGCAGCGTGTGATAACCATCAGCGCGTTGCCCGGTAATATATAAAAACAGGTTTAACTTCGCCGGAGAGGGCCATTGGCTCATCATTTGACGATCCAGTTATCCATTTTCAGCTTAATACGTTGGCTGCCTTCGGTGAGTTCCATATTGGATGGCAAGGCGGGTTGACTGTTGCTGTCATAACCTCCGTACACCACTTTCCACGTTTTACCGTTTTGAGTGTAGTGTATTTCGCTCAGGCGATACTTATCGTCGAGCGTATAGTCGGTTGCCTCACCTGGTAGCCCCAGTATCCATTGACGCAGGCTGTTAATCGGAATCGGCATTCCGGTCAATTTGCCAATCATCTCTTCCGCGTCGGTCCCCGTATAAGTTTGGCCTTTATTATCGGTAATCTGCGCTTCACCCGGTTGCGCTTTCAGTTCAAGCTCGGTGCTGCCCAGCGGGTTCAGCAGCAACAGACGGTAGCGATCCTGGCCGGTTTGCTGCCAGAAAAAGCGAGCGTAAACTTTTTGCTGATCGGATAAATAAGCAAAGGCACCACGCGTTTGATACTGGCTTAAACTGCGCACGTCCTGTTGATGTTGACGCCACTGCGGGGAGTCAGGGCTTTTACCTGGACCTTTTGGTGGTGTGATAGAACAAGCGGTAAGCACCAGAGCAGCCAGCGGCAGCAGGCGAATCATTCGGGTCATAATGATGACAAATCCTTGAGATACGTTGCAGTTATAACCCTTAATGCTAGCGCCAGCGCGGAGGAGCGTCTACGTTCATATTGTCTTAAATCATGAAATTAGCGTGGAAGGCCTATTACTCCGAAAGGGGGCAGTCTCTTTTATTGATCTCACGCATCCTGTATGATGCGACCTGCTAACCTTATTAACGCTGGTACTACTCCCGCTCACATGACCCTTTTAGCACTCGGTATTAACCACAAAACAGCCCCGGTTTCGCTGCGAGAACGCGTTACGTTTTCGCCGGATACGCTCGACCAGGCGTTGGACAGCTTACTTGCGCAACCGATGGTGCAAGGTGGAGTGGTGCTCTCAACCTGCAACCGTACCGAGCTGTATCTGAGTGTTGAAGAAAAAGATAACCTGCACGAAACGCTTATTCACTGGTTATGCGAATACCATGGTCTGAACGAAGACGAGCTGCGCAGTAGCCTGTACTGGCATCATGATAACGATGCGGTCAGCCATTTGATGCGCGTAGCCAGCGGCCTGGATTCACTGGTGCTCGGCGAGCCGCAAATTCTTGGTCAAGTCAAAAAAGCCTTTGCTGACTCCCAGAAAGGGCATCTTAAAGTCAGCGAACTGGAGCGTATGTTCCAGAAATCCTTCTCCGTCGCTAAGCGTGTGCGAACCGAAACCGACATTGGTGCCAGTGCGGTTTCTGTTGCCTTCGCAGCCTGTACCCTTGCGCGTCAAATCTTTGAATCGCTGTCTACGGTGACCGTGTTGCTGGTCGGCGCGGGCGAAACCATAGAGTTAGTGGCCCGTCATCTGCGTGAACACAACGTCAAGCAGATGATTATTGCTAACCGTACCCTCGAACGCGCGCAGGTACTGGCCGATGAAGTGGGTGCAGAAGTCATTGCCCTGAGCGACATCGATGCGCGTTTAAAAGACGCGGACATCATTATTAGTTCTACCGCCAGCCCGCTACCGATTATTGGTAAAGGGATGGTGGAGCGTGCGCTTAAATCGCGTCGCAATCAGCCGATGCTGCTGGTGGATATCGCCGTACCGCGCGATGTCGAGCCGGAAGTCGGCAAACTGGCAAACGCCTATCTTTACAGCGTGGACGATCTGCAAAGTATCATTTCGCACAACCTCGCGCAGCGCAAAGCGGCGGCGGTTCAGGCAGAAACGATTGTTGAGCAGGAATCCAGCGAATTTATGGCCTGGCTGCGTGCGCAAAGCGCCAGCGAGACGATTCGTGAATACCGTGGCCAGGCAGAACAGGTGCGTGATGACCTGACTGCTAAAGCGATGGCGGCCCTGGCTCAGGGTGGCGATCCGCAGGTCATTATGCAGGATCTGGCATGGAAACTGACCAACCGCCTGATCCATGCACCAACCAAATCTCTTCAGCAGGCCGCCCGTAACGGGGATGATGAACGCCTGACTATTCTGCGCAACAGCCTCGGGCTGGAATAGCGCCCCATACCCATTTTCTATGACAAGGTGCACTTTACGCCTATGAAGCCTTCTATCGTCGCCAAACTGGAAGCTCTGCACGAGCGCCATGAAGAAGTTCAGGCCCTGCTCGGCGATGCCGCGACTATTGCAGACCAGGATCGTTTTCGCGCGCTATCGCGCGAGTATGCGCAGCTGAGCGATGTTTCACGTTGCTTCACCAACTGGCAGCAGGTTCAGGAAGATATTGAAACTGCCCAGATGATGCTTGATGACCCTGAAATGCGCGAGATGGCGCAGGAAGAGTTGCAGGATGCGAAAGCTCGCGCTGAGGAAATGGAGCAAGAGCTCCAGGTTCTGCTGCTGCCAAAAGATCCGGATGACGAGCGAAACGCCTTTGTCGAAGTTCGTGCCGGTACGGGTGGCGACGAAGCGGCACTGTTTGCCGGCGATCTGTTCCGTATGTACAGCCGTTATGCTGAATCCCGCCGCTGGCGCGTTGAGATCCTCAGTGCTAACGAAGGTGAGCACGGCGGCTATAAAGAGGTCATCGCCAAAATAAGCGGTGATGGTGTATATGGACGACTGAAGTTTGAATCCGGTGGTCATCGCGTACAGCGCGTTCCGGCGACCGAATCACAGGGGCGTATCCACACTTCTGCCTGTACCGTTGCGGTCATGCCAGAACTGCCAGAAGCGGAACTGCCGGACATCAACCCTTCTGAACTGCGCATTGATACCTTCCGTTCGTCAGGAGCGGGTGGTCAGCACGTTAACACCACCGACTCTGCGATCCGTATTACTCACTTGCCAACCGGTATTGTAGTGGAATGTCAGGACGAACGTTCTCAGCATAAAAACAAAGCGAAAGCCTTGTCTGTGCTGGGTTCACGTATCCGCGCGGCTGAAATTGCCAAGCGTCAACAGGCCGAAGCGTCAACACGTCGTAACCTGCTGGGCAGCGGCGATCGCAGCGATCGTAACCGTACCTATAACTTCCCGCAGGGCCGCGTGACCGATCACCGCATCAACCTGACGGTTTACCGTCTGGATGAGACGATGGAAGGCAAGCTCGATTCCCTGATTGAGCCGATTGTCCAGGAGTTCCAGGCCGATCAGCTGGCGGCGCTGGCAGATCAGGACTAATGGATTTTCAGCACTGGCTGCGTTTTGCGATTGGCGAGCTGGCCGAAAGTGAAAGCCCGCGTCGCGACGCCGAGATCTTGCTTGAACTGGTCACGGGAAAAGCGCGCACCTACATTTTGGCGTTTGGTGAAACGACGCTGAGCGCGGCGCAGGAAGCACAACTTGCTACGCTGCTCGCACGTCGGAAAATGGGGGAGCCAGTGGCGCACCTTACCGGTGAGCGTGAATTCTGGTCACTGCCATTGTACGTATCGGCAGCAACGTTAATTCCGCGCCCGGACACCGAATGCCTGGTTGAACAGGCGCTCGAGCGTTTACCCGCCGGTCCATGCCGAATCCTTGATTTAGGGACCGGTACGGGTGCTATCGCGCTCGCGCTCGCCAGCGAGCGGCCTGATTGCCAGATTATAGCGGTAGACGTCATGCCCGATGCGGTTGCGCTGGCGAAGCGTAACGTGGAACGCCTTAATCTGAACAATGTCCAGGTGCGACAAAGCAGCTGGTTCAGCGCGGTGAACCATCAACCGTTTGACATGATTGTCAGCAATCCGCCGTATATCGATGAACACGATCCGCATCTTTCACAGGGCGATGTGCGTTTTGAGCCGCTCACGGCGCTGGTCGCGGCGAACGCAGGGCTGGCAGACATTGAGCATATTATTACCGCCGCGCGCCAGCATCTGGTTTCCGGTGGCTGGTTACTGCTTGAACATGGCTGGACGCAAGGGGAGGCGGTGCGCGCACGGTTTACCGACGCGGGTTACCTCGGCGTCGAAACCTGTCGGGACTATGGCGGTAACGATCGCCTGACGCTGGGAAGGCTGGCATGAATTTGTTTAGCGTTTTAATCACGCTACACATTGCCGCCGTGGCGCTCACCATCAGCTTCTTCGTCGCACGTTACTGGTGGCGTTACAGCCACAATCCGCTAATAGACGCCCGCTGGGTGCGCGTCGTTCCGCACTGTATTGATACCGTGTTGTTCCTTTCTGGCGCAGGTCTGATGTGGGTAACCGGCTATCTGCCATTTACTGATAAAGGCACATGGCTGACTGAGAAGCTGTTTGGCGTTATCATCTACATCGTTTTGGGTTTTATCGCGCTTGGACGACGTCGTCCGCGCAGCCAGCAGGTGGGGTTTATTGCCTTTCTGCTGGGTCTGGTGGTGCTGTACATCATCATTAAACTCGCCACCACTAGAATACCGTTACTGGGGTAAGTCATGAGGTCCTTAGCCGATTTCGAATTTAATAAAGTCCCACTGTGTGATGGGATGGTCCTGATATCGGAGATGATCCGTGACGATTTTACGTCACAGTGGGTCCACGATGAACTGGAAAAACTGGTGAGTCTGGCGCGCGAAGAGATAAATCAGGCGCGTCCGCAGGACTGGCAGTTAGAGAAACTGATCGAGCTGTTTTACGGCGAATGGGGCTTTTGCGACAAGCGAGGTGTCTACCGTCTTTCCGATGCACTCTGGCTTGATCAGGTGTTAAAAAACCGTCAGGGCAGCGCTGTTGCTTTGGGGGCCGTGCTGTTGTGGGTCGCGAACCGTCTGGATATTCCACTGGTTCCGGTCATTTTCCCGACGCAGATGATTTTGCGCGCGGAGTGGCTCGACGGTGAGATGTGGTTGATTAACCCATTTAACGGCGACACGCTCGACGAACATACGCTTGATGTCTGGCTTAAGGGAAATATCGGCCCGGTAGCCGAGCTATTCAACGAAGATCTTGATGAAGCCGATAATGCAGAAGTTATCCGCAAACTGCTGGATACGCTGAAGTCTGCGCTAATGGAGGAGCGTCAGATGGAACTGGCGTTACGCGCCAGCGAAGTACTGTTGCAGTTCAATCCTGAAGATCCGTATGAAATTCGCGACCGTGGCCTTATCTATGCTCAGCTCGATTGCGATCACGTTGCGCTGCACGATTTGAACTATTTCGTGGAGCAGTGCCCGGAAGATCCGATTAGCGAAATGATTCGCG
This sequence comes from Enterobacter sp., assembly GCA_022649305.1. Classification (GTDB taxonomy): domain Bacteria; phylum Pseudomonadota; class Gammaproteobacteria; order Enterobacterales; family Enterobacteriaceae; genus Enterobacter. The sequence goes on along the minus strand of JALCNW010000050.1, from coordinate 26,173 downwards.
CGCAGATCAATTCGATCGCGCATAAACAGATTACACTGCATTAATCTTAATTCCGATTCATACCTGAATAAGGCGATTCTATGAAACAAAAAGTGGTTAGCATTGGTGATATCAAGGTAGCAAACGACCTGCCGTTCGTGCTGTTTGGCGGCATGAACGTTCTGGAATCCCGTGACCTCGCAATGCGCATTTGTGAGCACTACGTGACCGTAACCCAGAAGCTGGGTATCCCGTACGTGTTTAAAGCCTCTTTTGATAAAGCCAACCGTTCGTCTATCAACTCTTACCGTGGCCCAGGCCTGGAAGAAGGGATGAAGATTTTCCAGGAGCTGAAGCAGACGTTTGGCGTGAAAATCATCACCGACGTCCACGAAGCCTCTCAGGCTCAGCCTGTGGCCGACGTGGTAGACGTTATCCAGCTTCCGGCCTTCCTGGCGCGTCAGACCGATCTGGTCGAAGCAATGGCGAAAACCGGTGCGGTTATCAACGTGAAAAAACCACAGTTCGTCAGCCCTGGTCAGATGGGTAACATCGTCGATAAGTTTATTGAAGGTGGCAACGACAAGATTATTCTGTGTGACCGTGGGGCTAACTTCGGCTACGACAACCTGGTGGTCGACATGCTGGGCTTCGGCGTGATGAAGAAAGTCTCCAACAATTCACCTGTCATCTTCGACGTGACTCACGCCCTGCAGTGCCGCGACCCGTTTGGCTCAGCATCAAGCGGTCGTCGTGCGCAGGTCACTGAGCTGGCACGCGCTGGCATGGCGACCGGTATCGCGGGTCTGTTTATCGAAGCACACCCGGATCCTGCTCACGCCAAATGTGACGGTCCGTCGGCACTGCCGCTGGATAAGCTGGAACCGTTCCTGAAGCAAATCAAAGCGATTGACGATTTGGTTAAGAGTTTTGAAGAGCTGGATACCAGCAACTAATAAAAAAACCCGCTTCGGCGGGTTTTTTTATTGGCACTAATGATCTTTCGCCAGCTTAAATGAAATATTCATTCCGGCCACGGATTGGACTTTCCATACGCCATCCTCCTTAACCATACAGTCAATTACAGTGTGATCCCGATTCTTGCCGAACGCGATATAAATGTTGACGCATACCGGATCGGTATCACCCGCAATGGCTATGACGTTATTTGGCCAGTCGTCACCGATATCTTGCGCTTTTAAAAATAAATCGGCAGCGTAAAACGGTTCACCTTTGTCTCCATAATTGTCATCCTGAGTATGCCTCAGTTTCTTCATTGTTGAGGCAGTGACGTATTTATCAATGTCCTTGCTATCGGTAATTGGAAAGACATTATTGTTAATCTGATTCACGTACCATTTATTGAACTCCACGGCCCGTTCAACAGGGTCTCTCTGCGCGGCAAGGGCTGAGCAGGAACACAAGAATAAAATCCAAAAGGCGTTTCTCATATTAATAGTGCCTGTAAATTGTGATTTTTGGCTGCATTTTTCGATAAATTGGTCCAGGGTAGAGACTGTTTTGTTTGAAGTCGGAGTACCAGACACCAGCCCCATCATAGATGCATGCATGTCCGTATTGATTCGGCATGGGTAGCGCATCTATAACAGCGATGTCACCCTCAATTGGCGTGCCGTAAACTTTACTAAATCCCGCACGCTCAAGTGATTGCCAGAAGTCCCTGCCGTTAGCCCCTTCAATTTTTACACCACCCGCACGGATGGCTGCCGCAACGGCGCGTGCGCAGTAACCGCCACTTTTATGATGTGCATGAATTCTTGCATAAGAAATGGCTTCAGATTTATTCCATGACATAGTGCTTCCTTATTCGTTGTGCAATGCAATTAATAAGAAACATTACGCCAATAATGTGGTGGCTTTTGTAATTAATTATGAAACAAGATTAACCACTATCCAGATGATTTATATTTTTATCTTAAATATGAAAAATAATTATGCCTGCTAATGCGCTGAGGGGCCCTTCAGCGCATTAGCGGTTTTTTTATTGTCACAATGCCGGGCCATCGCCTCAGGCAAATATAGTCATCAAATACGCCAAAAACAATGCCATATGCGCCGCGCCGTTAAGCACGTTGGTACGCCCCGTCGAGAACGAAATCTGACACAGCAGCAAAGAAGCGACCATCACAATCATCTCTGGCGCGCCCAGCGCAAAGTGCAGTTCATTGCCGGTGATAAAGGCAATCAGCGTTACCACTGGCACCGTCAGTGAGATAGTGGCCAGTACTGAGCCGAAGAACAAATTCATTGCGCGTTGCACCTGATTATTCAGGACCGCCCGCAGTGCGCCTAAGCCTTCTGGTGACAGAATTAATAACGCGACCAGGAAACCGGTAAAGGCGACCGGCGCGTTCAGCTCAGTCAGTAAGGTTTCGAGTGGATTCGCGTTCATCTTCGTAACAGCAATGACCGCAACCAGATGCACGATCAGCCAAATGGTATGCCACAGGCTGCTATGGGCTGACGGCTTGCCGTGATGCGGGTCATCGCCATCGTCCTCATGCTCGTAGACGAACAGGCTCTGGTGCGTTTTGGTTTGAATGAGGAGAAACACGCCGTACATCGCCGCGGAAATTAACGCCACTAAAAGCGCTTGTCCGGTGGTGAAATTCGCACCCGGCAGCGCCATTGGGAAGACCAGCACGATGATGGCCAGCGGGAAGAGGGCAATCAAATACTGTTTGATACCAAACAGATTCATATACTGGGTCGCGAATTTTTGCCCGCCCAGCAAGAGTGAGAAACCAACTAAACCGCCGGTAACGATCATAATGATCGAATAGAGGGTATCACGCATCAGCGTAGGCGCAGCGTCGCCGGTAGCCATCAATGCGGAAATTAAGCTGACTTCAAGGATAACGACGGAAAGACTTAAAATGAGTGAGCCATAGGGTTCACCGAGGCGGTGAGCCAGTACGTCAGCATGGCGTACGACGCTAAATGCGCTATATAAAATACCAATTAAGGCAAGAATGTTAATCCCAACGATCACTGGCAATGACTGACTGCTTCCCCAAAAGGACAGCACAGCCAGTGCCACTACCGGGAAGATGAGCGACGTCTCCTTGTGGCGGGTTTTTACCGCCTCTTGCGTTGTTGTCATGCGATTCTCCGTCAATGCAGATGATTGTAATTATAGATAGAAATGAAAGGCCATTAAACTAACAGAAAACGGTTAATGACTAGCAATTTTTTACTTAATTTTACGTCACTGGGATAATTCTCACTAAAGTTCCTGTAATCGTGTCTTTAATCTAAATATCGTTTAAATAACATAGAATTGAATATTCCTGTTTATCACTAACGAGAGTCGTGTTTCAGCGATCAAAGCGGTATACCACATTTGTCTTTAAGCAAAAATACGGGTTAGTGATGCCATATAACGCGAAAAGCGATTTGCCCGCCGATGCTCAGTATCTCAATAAAGCCGCCATCAGTCGCGCATGTGATGGGTATAAAGATAAAGCAATAGCAGCCAAATTGTTAGCAGCCTGAATTTTGACTTTTCAGGCGGTTGAACTTTCGTTGTATTGCAACTGGCCCGCGAATTGCTTATCGTTTATTGACTGCTGTCAAAATGAGCAGTCAATAAAATGCCGGGAAGGCCCTAACAGATGTCGCACGGAAGCAAGCAGTGGCGGAGGTGTATAGTGTTAACGCGTGATTTCTTAATGAAGGCAGATTGTAAGACAGCATTTGGTGCTATTGAGGAATCGCTTCTCTGGTCGGCCGAACAACGTGCAGCGTCGCTCGCGGCAACGATTGCCTGTCGTCCGGATGAAGGCCCGGTATGGATATTTGGTTATGGTTCGCTGATGTGGAACCCTGCTCTGGAATACAGGGAATCTGCAACCGGGACGCTCCCGGGATGGCATCGTGCTTTTTGCCTGCGCCTGACGGCGGGACGCGGCAGCGCCTGTCAGCCGGGACGGATGCTTGCACTGAAAGAGGGCGGGCGCACCACGGGCGTCGCTTATCGCTTGCCGGATGAAACGCTGGAAGACGAACTGGCGCTACTGTGGAAGCGCGAGATGATCACCGGCTGCTATATGCCGAGCTGGTGCAAGCTGGAACTCGACGACGGACGTACCGTCAACGCGCTGGTCTTTATTATGGACCCGCGTCACCCGCTGTATGAGGCTGACACCCGCACGCAGGTTATTGCGCCGCTGATTGCTGCCGCAAGTGGACCGCTTGGAACCAATGCTCAGTATCTCTTCTCGCTGGATCAAGAGCTAACGCGTTTAGGGATGAAAGATGAGTGTCTGAACGAGCTGGTGGGCAAAGTGAAGGCGTTGATTGAAGGTGACTCTCCTCAAGGACAGTTGCGTCAGGGATTCGCCTGATAAAATCGCCCGGAAGCGCAATGCTCGCCGGGCGTTAACGTTATCTGTCAAGCTGCAACGTAGCTGACAGAGTGTTCTAGCGACTGGCTGTGGCTGTCGATCAGTACATCCCAGGTGCCGGTATATGGCACCGTCAACCACGCATTGTCTTTATTCTGCACGCTTAAAATATCAGCCTGCGATGTCTTCGGCGTTTTGCTGCTCATCAAATGGATGTGACAGCGCTCTGAACAGCGCACAACGACCGTATCCCCGCCAAACAATTTCAAACTCGTTTTAACCAGTGCCATTTTCATACCCCGTAGTTCGGAAACAACGCTCTCCTTGCGATCAATCCTGAGCGTGATGTTGTTCACAATTCACTCATGGCATAACACCAAAGGGGGAGCGACGGGATGATGATTTTGATCAAAAAAAAGCATAACGATTAAACAAAAATGACAATATGCCTGAAAGCATTCAGCTGGCGCGTATTTGAACAGGCCAATACGCGCCTTAAGAACATTAAATGCGGAAATGACCAGCCGTCTCAGCAAGGTCGCCCGCCTGGCTCTGCAACGCTCCGGCAGCGGCGGCGGATTCCACCACCAGCTCGGCGTTTTGCTGAACCATCCGGTCGAGATGCGTCACCGCGTGGTTGATCTCCTGAATCCCTTTCATCTGCTCGCTGGTGGCGATGGAAATCTCCCGCATGATACCTGACACGCTACCGATGCTGGCGCGGATCTCATCCATGCTTTCTCCCGCCAGATGCACATAGCGTGAACCCGTTGCCACGCTGTGGGTGGTGGAGTCGATAAGCGTTTTGATCTCTTTTGCAGCCTGCGCGCTACGACTGGCCAGGCTGCGGACCTCACCGGCAACGACGGCAAACCCACGGCCTTGTTCACCCGCACGGGCGGCTTCAACCGCGGCGTTGAGCGCCAGGATATTGGTCTGGAAGGCGATGCCATCGATAACACTGGTGATATCACCGATTTTGGTGGAAGCCACCTCGATGGATTGCATGGTGCTGATGGCCTGAGACACCACTTCGCCCCCACGTGAGGCAGCGGATGATGCCTTACTCGCCTGATCGTTAGCCTCGGCGGCGGACTCGTTGGACTGCGCCACCGAAGCCGTAATTTGTTCTACCGCGCTTGCGGTTTCACGCAGACTGGAGGCCGCTTGTTCCGTACGGCCCGAAAGGTCCTGATTACCGGCCGCAATTTCCTGTGCGGCATGTTTCACCGACGTACTGGCATCGCGCAACTGCACCATCACCAACGATAGCTTGTCGCTAAAGGCGTTAAATGCGTGGGCAATTTCCGCCACTTCATCCTGACCATCTTCCGGCAAGCGTTGTGACAGGTCATTCGTGCCGTTAGCAATCGCGTGCATGGCGTCGCGAATATTCGACAGGCGTTTCAGCAGACGCGCAATGAAGAAATGCACAATAGCACCGCTGAGAAGGACCAGAATAATCAGTGATAACGCCGACGCTTTAAGCAGCGCGCGCATTCCGGAGGTGGCATCGTTTTTGTCGAGCGCAATGATCAACAGCCAGTGGGTTCCTGCAACAGGCGTGGCAATGAAGGTTTTCTCAGCTCCGTCAAACTGGCCGTCAATCGACGCCCCTTTTTTAAGTTCACCGAGATCGACGCCTTTTAGCGTCTCAGCGAATGGCTTGAGCGTCAGGGCAGGGTTATTGGCAGCGATGACGGTACCATCACTGTCAATCAACAACCCGCTGCTCGCGGGTGTCGGGTGGATGCCACGAATGTTGGCGACCACACTATCCATCGCGACATCCCCCGCCATCACCGCTGCCAGCGCGCCGTTTTGTTTTACCGGCACGGCGAAAGTCACGACCAGCTTCCCGGAACCAGCATCAACGTAAGGAGCCGTAACCACGGGTGCATCGGCGCTGACCACCTGCTGATACCACGGACGCAGAGTGGGATCGTAATCAGAGGGAACGCCTGCCGGGTCGGAAAACTTCGCCGTTTTGCTGGCATAGCCCACGTAGACGTTAGTGAAACCGCCAGCCTGAGCCAGCTGTTTAAATACCGGCACAGGATCGTCGCTTAAGGCCACGTTTTGCGCCGAAGCGATGACGGCCATTTTGCTGCTGACCCAGTCGGCAATCGCCATGTTATGGCTGGCGCTGGTGCTGGCGAGGATATCGCGCTGAGACTGCTGGTTATCCTGGCGTGTGACCTGGAAGTTAATGACGGTGTTGAGAAGTAAAGCGACGATCAAACAACCCGTCGTCGCGGCGATAATACGGGCACGAATAGACCTGAACATGAGTAAATACCTGCTGAGTTGACTTAAGATGCCTATCGGCAACCCAGCAGGGAACTTGATGCTGCAACCGCTTCCATAAGAAAATAATATTTTCTTGGGTTTATTATTAGAAAGTTAATACTTTATCGGCAGTCAGTGTCCACTGCGCCAGTTCAACCAGCGTACCGATCTCAACGCCGTCAATCAGCGGCAGGGTGGAGATGCCGCGCCCGTCGGTGCAGGTCTTACACAGCTTGACCGGAACGTTCTGCGCGGTGAGGATCTCCAGCATCTGCTGGATGTTGTATCCCTCGGCAGGTTTCTGGCCTTTAAGCCCCGCCGTTACGGCGTCAGACATTAAAAATAATCGCAAATCCAGTTCACTTTCCCGATCGCGCAGTGCGATGGCAAGACGCAGGCTGTTGAAAAGGGATTCGCTTCCGTAGGCTGCGCCGTTGGCGACGATAACAATGTTTTGCATGTTGGCTCCTGGTGACTGAAAGGGCACGAAAATTGCTTATCTGATGGGATAACATTGTCCCGGGAGAATAAGCATGACGATAATGACTGGCAATCCGCCCGGCGCCACCGAATGGTTTCAGCGCGCAAAACGAATGCGTAAACAGCAGCTCAGCAACCTGGCGCAACTCGGTACGCTGGTCAGCTGCATTGGCGGTCTGGCACACATGCTACAGTGTGAGCGTGGGGCGTCAAACGTCTGGCTCTGCTCGCAAGGCCAGCTTTATGAGGCAGAGTGTAAAGCCAGCCGGGCGCTAGTGGATGAAATTCTCACGGCGTTTCATCGCTCACTGGCGCAGCAGTCGCTGATGTCCGGGAGCGCGGTCTGCGAGCGTATCGCCAGCGCCCTCTCGCATCTTGAACAGCTTTCCGCACTGCGTAAAACGATCGTCTCACGAAACATTACCGCAAGCCTTGCGATGGAGCAGTACAGCCGCACGCTGCGTCATCTGCTCAGTATCATCCCGCAACTCAATGACAGCATTGACGATCCGCAAATTGCGGGGCGATTTGTGGCGCTTTATAGCCTGATGCAGGGGAAAGAGCTGGTCGGGCAGGAGCGCGCGCTGGGGGCGATTGGTTTCACCGAGGGCTATTTTAGCGAAGAGATGCGCCAGACTCTGGTAGACCGCATTGATGCTCAGCAGGCCTGCTTTGACGTATTTTTATCCCGCACGCATCCGCAGGTGCAGGCCTTTTTCAATACCACGTGTCAGGCCAGCGCAGAGACGGAGCAGCTGCGTCGGCTGGCCTGCACGCGTCAACCCGCGGCGGATCAGGGCAAAACCGCTCTGGAATGGTTTGCGCGACAAACGACGCGCCTTGAACATTTGCGAACGCTGGAAGAGACGGTAACGGACGATCTTATGCACGCCGTTGATGAGCTGATGCAGTCGCAGGAGACCTTCATACCGGGAGCAGATGAAGGTGACGATTTCCTCGCTGCCTACCCGGATAAACCCCTCTTATCGTTAGTACGCCAGCAGGCGCGCGAGATTGAGTTGTTATCCCGCCAGTTGGCCTCGTTGCGCGACACGCTTGAGGAGCGCAAAACCATCGACAAGGCCAAAAGTGTATTAATGTCGCAACACAATATGACCGAAGAACAGGCGTGGATAACGCTGCGCAAAATGGCGATGGACAAGAATCAACGCATGGTCGATATCGCCCATGCGCTGCTGACGGTAAAGTCGCTCTGGCAGGTAATACCAAAGGAGTAGCTGCACGGTCGGTGGGCATTTTATGCATGATTGAGGTGCGTTATAGGGTAAAAACCAGGCAAAAGAGGCGGGAAACAGGTCAGTAAAACCTGGCATCTGCTTTGCATTACTCAATGAACAACTTTAACGACGCGCCAATGGCGGTGCGTGCGTTTTCGGGATAAAGGCGTCCTGCAATGCTACGGCATTGCCGGGCGCTTTTTTTTTGATTTTTTTGGGGAGCGAGCATGGTGGACTGGACGAGACGGCGATTTTTACACGCGAGTGCGCTGGCAGGAACCGCGATGATGCTGCCGGGCATGATGCACGCGGCGTGGGCGGCAGGTTCCGATAAACCGGAACAGGAGACGGTACGCATCGGGTTTATTCCGCTGACCGACTGCGCGCCAGTGGTCATCGCCGCGCTGAAAGGCTTTGATAAAAAATACGGGATTACCATTGTCCCCACCAAAGAGGCGAGCTGGGCGGCGGTGCGCGACAAGCTGGTGGCTGGTGAACTGGATGCCGCGCATATTCTTTACGGCCTGCTGTATGGCCTGGAACTCGGGATTGCGGGTAAGCCGCAGCCGATGGCAAACCTGATGACCCTGAACCATAACGGCCAGGCGATCACGCTTTCAAACGATCTGCTGGATAAGGGCGTGCGCGACGTCGACGGCCTGAAAAAGCTGATTGGGCAGCAGGCACCTGGAACCTACAGCTTTGCTCATACCTTCCCGACCGGAACGCATGCCATGTGGCTGTACTACTGGCTGGCGAGCGCGGGGATTAACCCGTTCGACGACGTTCGCACCGTGGTCGTGCCGCCGCCGCAGATGGTGATGAATATGCGCATCGGCAATATGGTCGGTTTTTGCGTGGGTGAGCCGTGGAACGCGCGCGCCATCAACGATCGAATCGGATTCACCGCCGCGACATCGCAGTCTATCTGGCCGGAGCACCCGGAAAAAATCCTCGGAACGCGCCGCGACTGGGTCGAGCAAAACCCGCATACCGCCAGAGCGCTGGTGTGCGCCGTGATGGAGGCCGCCCGCTGGATTGATGCATCTCCTGAAAACAAACGTGAAACCGCGCAGATCCTGTCGCGTCGCGCCTGGCTTAACACCAAAGAGCAGTATCTCACCGGGCGGATGCTCGGGGAGTACGACAACGGTATCGGCCAGCGCTGGCAGGATGCCCATCCCATCCGTTTCTTCGATGAAGGTGCCGTGAGCTACCCGTGGCACTCCGACGGGATGTGGTTCCTGACCCAGTTCCGCCGCTGGGGCCTGCTAAAAACCGATCCGGACTACGCGGGGATTGCACAACGCATTAACCAGACGGCGGTCTGGAAAGACGCCGCCACCGCCGTCGGCGGCATTACTGCACCGTCATCATCGATGCGCAGCAGCACATTAATGGACGGTACCGTCTGGAACGGCACCGATCCGCAGGGATACGCCAGTCGTTTCGCCATTCACCGTACAGGGGCCTGATATGAAACAGATGCAAAACACAAAGACCACGGCTGAACATCCCGTCAGTGGCGAAGTGATTACGCTGCCGCCAGTGCAGATCCGGCGTCGCGCCCCGGCATTCGCTCGCCGCGTGAACGATCTCTTCCAGCGGGTGATCCCGGCCTTTTTGGGGCTGGGTCTGCTGGTGGTGCTATGGCAGCTGGCGGCCATTAACAGCAAGGGTTTTCCGACGCCGCTTAGCACTCTGGATTCTGCTATGACGCTGTTCGCCGACCCGTTTTATCGCGACGGACCGAATGATATGGGTATCGGCTGGAACGTGCTTGCCTCATTACAGCGCGTGGCGATTGGCTTTGGTCTGGCGGCCATCGTGGGTATCCCGCTCGGTTTTTTGATTGGTCGTTTTACCTTTATCTCCCGCATGTTTACGCCGCTGATTGCGCTCCTGCGCCCGGTCAGCCCGCTGGCATGGTTACCCATTGGTCTGCTGTTGTTTCAAAAGGCTGAGCCAGCGTCCAGTTGGACCATTTTCATCTGCTCCATCTGGCCGATGGTGATCAACACCGCCGAAGGCGTGCGTCGCATTCCGCAGGATTACCTCAACGTGGCCCGCGTGCTGCAACTTTCTGAGTGGACCATCATGCGTCGCATTCTGTTTCCCGCCGTACTGCCCGCGGTGCTGACCGGGGTGCGGCTCTCTATCGGCATTGCGTGGTTGGTTATTGTCGCAGCCGAAATGCTCACCGGGGGATTAGGCATTGGGTTCTGGATCTGGAACGAGTGGAACAACCTTAACGTCGAAAACATTCTCATTGCCATCGTCATCATCGGCGTGGTCGGACTGCTGCTGGAGCAGGGGCTGATGCTGATCGCCCGCCGCTTTAGCTGGCAGGAAAAATAAGGAGCGAACATGAAACCGTTAATTCAGGTACAGGCCGTGAGCCAGCGTTTTTCCACTGCCAGCGGTGACTTTCTGGCGCTGCAAAACGTCTCTTTCGACATTCACGAAGGTGAAACCGTGAGCCTGATTGGCCATTCGGGCTGCGGCAAATCAACGCTGCTCAACCTTATCGCCGGGATCACGCTGCCGACGGAAGGCGGGCTAATTTGCGATAACCGTGAAATCGCCGGTCCAGGCCCGGAGCGCGCGGTGGTGTTTCAGAACCACTCTCTGCTGCCGTGGTTAACCTGCTTCGACAACGTGGCGCTGGCTGTCGATCAGGTATTCCGACGCACGATGAGCAAGACCGAGCGTAAAGAGTGGATTGAACACAACCTCGACCGCGTGCAGATGGGGCACGCGCTGCATAAGCGTCCTGACGAAATCTCCGGGGGCATGAAGCAGCGTGTCGGCATTGCCCGCGCGCTGGCGATGAAGCCGAAAGTATTGCTGATGGATGAGCCGTTCGGCGCGCTCGATGCCCTGACGCGAGCCCACTTGCAGGATTCGGTGATGAAAATCCAGCAGGAGCTGAATACCACTATCGTGCTGATTACCCACGATGTTGACGAGGCGGTACTGCTGTCAGATCGCGTGCTGATGATGACCAATGGTCCTGCGGCAACGGTGGGCGAGATTATGCGGGTGGATCTGCCGCGTCCTCGCAATCGGGTGCAACTGGCGGACGATAGCCGTTATCACCACATGCGCCAGCAGGTTTTGCAGTTCCTCTATGAAAAACAGCCGAAAGCGGCGTGACAAGGAGGCATCAATGCGACTGGTGATCGTGGGTAACGGCATGGCGGCAACGCGACTGATTGAATCCCTGACCGAACGTGCGCCCGGTCGTTTCGCTATCACCGTCATTGGAGAGGAGCCGGAAAACGCCTACAACCGAATCCAGCTCTCACCGGTGTTGGGCGGTGAAAAACAGGCGTCAGCCACGCGCTTTCATGATGACGGCTGGTATCAGGCGCGCGGCGTCACGGTATTGACGGGCGAAAAGGTCATCGCCGTGGATCTCGCCTCGCGCCATCTTCGCACTGAAAGGCGCGAGCTGGCGTGGGATGAGCTGGTATTCGCTACCGGATCGCAGCCCTTTGTGCCGCCGATTCCGGGCAGCGAGCTTGAACATGTGTTTAGTTTTCGCACGCTCAACGACGTCAACGCCATTCTGTCTACCCCCGGTCCAGCGGTGGTGCTGGGGGGCGGAGTCCTTGGTGTGGAGGCCGCCGCCGCGTTAAAGCAGTCATGTGACAAGGTCACGTTAGTGCATCGTGGCGACTGGCTGATGGAGCAACAGCTTGATTCGCGCGCGGGTTTACTGCTGGAAAAGGCGCTGGATGATCGCGGTATTCGCTGCGAACTGGCGTCCGGTATCACCGTGATTACAAAGGCGTTCGTCACGCTCAGCAGCGGGCGTCAACTCGCCGCTACCCGCGTGGTGTTAGCCACGGGTGTGATCCCCAACGCGGCGCTTGCGAAGGCCAGCGGGTTGTTTTGTGGCAAAGGTATTGTTGTGGACAACCTGATGCAGACCTCGCACCCCGCCGTTAGCGCGATGGGCGAGTGCTGTGAAATCAACGGCCAAACCTGGGGGCTGGTCGCGCCGTGCCTGGCGCACGCAGAAATATTGGCTGCGCGGTTGGCGGGGCACAGCGTCAACGAGTTTGCACCGCAGGAAAGTGGCATGCGCCTGAAGGTGACCGGCATTGAGCTGTTTAGTGCCGGGAGCGTGATGCCACAACCGGACGATGCGGTCTGGACCTCCTGGGATCCGCTTACCCGTCATTACCGCCGCCTGCTGATTCGGCACGGTCAGCTTGCTGGCGTGTTGCTGATGGGCGATTGCCGCAGCGCGGCGACGTTTACCGATTTACTGGCAAAGCCCGTTCCCGCGCAGGCGGACTGGCTGTTCGATCAATTCACGACGCAACCACAGGTTGCAGGACAGAACGCGATGACAAAACCTACTCTGGTAGTGGTTGGGCACGGCATGGTCGGCCATCATTTTCTCGAAGATTGCGTGAGCCGCAATTTGCATTTGCAATACCAGATCGTGGTGTTTGGCGAGGAGCGCTACGCGGCCTATGATCGCGTGCATCTTTCAGCCTATTTTGACGATCGCAACGCCGATTCGCTGTCGCTGGTCGAAGAGGATTTCTTTGCCAAAAACGGTATCGAGCTGCGTCTGATGCAACAGGTTGTGGACATTGACCGTGAAGCGCGCGTGGTGCGGACCGCCAGTGGGCACGAAACTCACTGGGATACGCTGGTGCTGGCGACGGGGTCATATCCGTTTGTACCACCTGTGCCAGGGCGCGAACTGGCAGGGTGTTTTGTTTATCGCACGCTCGACGATCTGGATAACATTGCCGCCCACGCGGCCAACGCGCGCCGTGGCGTAGTGATTGGCGGTGGGCTTCTGGGGCTGGAGGCTGCCAACGCGCTTAAGCAACTGGGGCTGGAAACGGACGTAGTGGAATTCGCCCCGAATCTAATGGCGGTCCAGCTGGATAACGACGGAGCCGCGATGCTGCGCCGTAAAATTGAAGCCCTCGGCGTCGGAGTGCATACCAGCAAATCAACGACAGAAATCGCACAGACCGCGAAAGGACTGGCACTGCGCTTTGCCGATGGCAGCGAGCTTGAAACCGATCTGGTGGTCTTCTCCGCCGGAATTCGTCCGCAGGATGCTCTGGCGCGCAGCAGCGGATTAGCGATGGGTGAACGCGGTGGGATCAGTATTGATAAGCATTGTCGCACCTCGGATGAACGCGTGTTTGCCATTGGCGAATGCGCCCTGTGGGAAGGCAAAATCTTCGGCCTGGTTGCGCCGGGCTATCAGATGGCACGCGTGGTGGCAGCCCAGCTTTGTGGGGAAGCGCGCGCATTTACCGGTGCGGACATGAGCACCAAGCTCAAGCTACTCGGCGTGGATGTGGCCTCGTTTGGTGACGCGCATGCCCGCACGCCGGGGGCGCAAAGCTACCAGTGGACCCATGGCCCTCAGCAAATCTATAAAAAAATCGTGGTCAGCGCGGACGGTAAATCCCTGCTCGGTGGGGTGCTGGTGGGGGACGCCGCCGAATACGCGACGCTGGTACAGATGATGCTAAACGACATCAGTCTGCCAAAAGACCCGGAAACGTTGATCCTGCCTGCGGTTGCGGGCAGTGCGCCAAAAGCGCTCGGCGTGGCGGCACTGCCGGACGGCGCGCAGATTTGCTCGTGTCATAACGTCAGCAAAGGCGATATTTGTCAGGCGGTGAGTGCTGGTGCCACGGATATCGGCGCGATAAAACAGTGCACCAAAGCGGCAACCGGCTGCGGAGGCTGTAGCGCCCTGGTGAAACAGGTGATGGAATTTCAGCTGGCCGCGCAGGGTGTGGAGGTGAAAAAGGATATCTGCGAACACTTCGCCTACTCGCGTCAGGAAATCTACCATCTGGTGCGCGTGAACCGCATTCATACTTTTGAGCAACTCATCAGCCGCTACGGGCAGGGTCACGGCTGTGAAATCTGTAAACCGCTGGTGGGATCGGTGCTGGCCTCGTGCTGGAACGAATATCTGCTGAAGCCCGCGCATCTGCCGCTGCAGGATACCAACGACCGTTATTTCGCCAATATTCAAAAAGACGGCACCTACTCGATTGTGCCGCGCATGCCCGCCGGGGAAGTCAGCGCCGATGGGTTGATTGCTATCGGGCAGATTGCCAAACGCTATCAGCTTTACAGCAAAATCACCGGCGGTCAGCGTATCGACCTGTTTGGCGCGACGCTCGAACAACTGCCGGAAATTTGGCAAGCGCTGATTGAAGCGGGTTTTGAAACCGGGCATGCCTACGGAAAATCTTTGCGTACCGTCAAATCCTGCGTCGGTTCAACCTGGTGTCGTTACGGTGTGCAGGATTCTACCGGCCTGGCGGTGACGCTGGAGCATCGCTACAAGGGCCTTCGCGCGCCGCACAAGATCAAGATGGCGGTTTCGGGTTGCACCCGGGAATGCGCCGAAGCGCAAAGTAAAGACGTAGGGGTAATCGCCACCGATAAGGGCTGGAATCTGTATCTCTGCGGCAACGGGGGGATGAAGCCGCGCCATGCCGATCTGTTTGCCAGCGATCTGGATGATGAAACGCTATTGCGTACCGTCGATCGCTTCCTGATGTTTTACATCCGCACCGCCGATCGTCTGCAACGTACCAGCACCTGGATGGACAATCTGGAAGGCGGCATTGCGTATCTTCGCGACGTTATCGTCAACGATTCTCTCGGCATTGCCTGCGAACTGGAGCAGGAGATGGCGCGGATAGTGGATACCTACCAGTGCGAATGGCAAACCACTCTGAGCGATCCGAATCGCCTGGCGCTGTTCAGAAGCAGCGTCAATAACCAGACGGCGACGCCCGCAAAACGCTGGCAGGAAATCTGCGGTATTGACGATATCCCTGAGCAGGCCGGTATCGGCGCGTATCTGGGTCAGCAGCACATTGCGTTGTTCCGTTTCGGAAAGGAGGTTTATGCACTCGAAGACGTTGAGCCGGGCGGAGACGTTAACGTCCTGTCGCGCGGCATTCTTGGCGATGCGGGCGGAGAGCCAGTGGTGATTTCGCCGCTGTATAAACAGCGTATTCGTCTGCGCGACGGGCGTCAGGTCGATAGCGGTGAACCCGCCGTACGTGCCTGGCCGGTGAAAATTGAAGGCGGCAAAGTATGGGTAAGCCATGAAGAACTGGTGATGCGCGCGGAGGCCTCATGACGCAAACCCGAACCACCTGCCCGTACTGCGGCGTTGGCTGCGGTGTCATTGCCAGCGTTAGTGATGGCGAGGTGCGCGTGCGCGGCGATGACGCCCATCCCGCCAATTACGGCAGACTTTGCGTGAAAGGCTCGGCGCTCGGGGAGACTACCGGGCTGGAGGGGCGTCTGCTGCATCCGATGATTAACGACAACGAGGTCGACTGGGCGCAGGCGCTGGCGGCGGCGGGCGATCGCCTGCGTGACATTATCGACACTCATGGGCCGCAAGCGGTGGCGTTTTACGCCTCCGGTCAGCTGCTGACTGAGGACTATTACGCCGCCAACAAGCTGATGAAGGGATTCATCGGTGCCGCTAACATCGACACCAATTCGCGCCTGTGCATGTCGTCGGCGGTGACCGGGTATAAGCGCGCTTTCGGTGAAGATATCGTCCCGTGCAGCTATACCGATATTGAAAATACCGACCTGGTGGTGCTGGTGGGATCGAATGCGGCGTGGACGCATCCGGTGTTGTATCAGCGGCTGATCCAGGCGCGAATCGATAATCCTGACCTGAAGGTGGTGGTTATCGATCCGCGCAGGACGGCGACCTGCGACGCCGCCGATTTGCATCTTGCGTTGTCGCCGGGCAGCGATGCCGGGCTGTTTGTGGGCTTGCTCAACCGCATTCAGGGCGAGACGGACTGGCCTGCCGGGCGCGTAGCGACGTTTTGCGGGCTGACGGTTTCAGAGGTGAATACATTTTACGACTGGTTTATCAGCGCACCCAGAGCCGTCACCCTGTACACCATGGGGATCAACCAGTCTTCCAGTGGCAGCGACAAATGCAACGCCATTATTAACGTGCATCTCGCCAGCCAGAAATTCGCTCGTGAGGGCTGCGGGCCGTTTTCGCTGACCGGGCAGCCTAATGCAATGGGCGGGCGCGAAGTCGGCGGTCTGGCAAATCAGCTGGCTGCGCACATGAACTTTGAGCCTGATGATCTTTCGCGCGTGGCGCGTTTCTGGGGAACCGAACGGCTGGCGCAAACACCGGGGCTGATGGCGGTGGAACTGTTCGAGGCGATAGGGCGCGGCGAAGTGAAGGCGGTGTGGATAATGGGTACCAATCCGGCGGTGTCGCTTCCCGATAGCCACGCGGTGTGCCAGGCGTTATCAGCCTGTCCGCTGGTGATTGTCTCTGAGGTGATGCGCGATACTGACACCAGTCGCTACGCCCATATCCGTTTTCCGGCGCTGGGTTGGGGCGAAAAAAACGGGACGGTGACTAACTCCGAGCGCCGTATTTCACGCCAGCGCGCGTTCCTGCCCGCACCGGGAGAGGCAAAGCCCGACTGGTGGATAGTCGCTCAGATCGCCAAAAAACTCGGTTACGCGGATGCGTTTGCCTGGCAACATCCACAGGAAATTTTTTGCGAGCATGCCGCGCTGTCGGCGTTTGAGAACGACGGCAGTCGGGCGTTTAATTTGCGTGACATTGTCACGTTAACGCGCCAGCAGTGGGATGAGCTGGAACCTTATCAATGGGATGCAGGGTCTTTCCCTGTCCAGAAAATAGTCAAGGTAGAACCAAATAGTCATGGGGCTGTGCCCGACGCGCTGTATCCGTTAATTCTGAACAGCGGACGCATCCGGGATCAGTGGCATACCATGACCCGAACCGGCTATGTCGCCAGGCTGATGCAGCATATCGACGAACCTTATGTGGATATTTCGCCTGCGGATGGGGTGCGTTTTGCGCTACGCGACGGACAACTGGCGAGGCTGAGCTCTCCGCGCGGGGTGATGATTGCCCGAGTGCGCGTTAACGCCGGGCAGCGAGAGGGCCAGCTGTTTGCCCCGATGCACTGGAACAGCCGTTTTGCCCGTCAGGGTAAGGTGAATGCGTTGGTCGAAGGGCGCTGCGACCCGTATTCCGGGCAGCCAGAAAGTAAGCAAACGGCGGTCAGGATCGTACCGTGGCAGCCGGTCTGGCAAAGCGAACTTTACGCGCGCGAGCTGCCTGAACTGCCGCTGTCCGTTCACTGGTGGAGGAAAATGGCTCAGGGCGTAAAACGTCTGACGCTGGCGGGAGAAATGCCGTTGCTGGAAGCGCTGATGGCGCACTGTAACGCGCGCGGCTGGCAGCTACAGGTTGGGCAAACGGGGGCGCGCAGCAGTCTACTGGCCTGGCATAAGGGTGAGCTGATGCTGGGGTTCTGGGAAGGGAAAATGGCTCCAGAACTGGCGCACGAGTTTGTCGCTGAAGCTTTTACTCATGCACCGACCCAGCTTGTCGAGCGTCATGCTTTGCTTAACGGGCGGAGCGCGGGGGAAAGCGTTGATCGGGGGCGCATCATTTGCAGTTGCTTCAGCGTAGGCGAAAATACGATCCGCGAGGCAATCGCGCAGGGATGTGATTCCGCGAAGGCATTAGGCCTGAAGTTACGCTGTGGGACGAACTGCGGATCCTGTGTTCCAGAGCTAAAGGCAATGATTCAGGTTATTCCGGAATGTGCGCTTAAGACTGCAAATCTCGCCAATTCACGTTAAGGTATTTACTGTGTTTACGTGAGATATGGATCACATTTACAACGTTGATAGTTTTTACGCCTCGCCCACTGGTTTTGCTCTTACTCCTCCTTTATCCGGCTGGAGCCCTTTATGCTGCGCCGAAATCGTTTATGGAGCAGGCGCAAAATCCCTTTGATAACAACGGGGATGGTCTGCCGGATCTGGGGTTAGCAAAACCCAATGGCGAAAGCGAAAAGCATCTGGCAGAGATGGCAAAAGCATTCGGTGAAGCCAGCATGACTGACAACGGCCTGACGACCGGCGAACAGGCGCGCCAGTTCGCCTTCGGGCAGGTTCGTGACGTCTTGAGCGGCGAAGTGAATGAGCAGATTGAGTCATTGCTCTCGCCCTGGGGCAACGCGAGCGTCGATCTGCTGGTGGATAAAGAGGGCAAGTTCACCGGGAGTAGCGGGAGCTGGTTTGTGCCCTGGCAGGACAATAATCGTTATCTGAGCTGGAGTCAGCTTGGCCTGACTCAACAAAGCGATGGTCTGGTGAGCAATGCCGGAATCGGACAACGCTGGGTGGCCGGTAAATGGCTGCTGGGATACAACACCTTCTACGATAATCTGCTCGATGAAAATCTCCAGCGTGCCGGATTGGGCGCCGAAGCCTGGGGTGAAAACCTGCGCCTGTCAGCCAATTACTATCAACCGTTTGCCAGCTGGCGTGACAGCTCTGACGTTCAGGAACAGCGCATGGCGCGCGGTTACGACGTGACCGCCAGGGCCTGGCTACCGTATTTTCATCACCTAAATACCAGCGTCAGCTTTGAACAGTACTTTGGCGACAACGTTGACTTGTTTCGAAGCGGAACGGGTTATCACAATCCTGTGGCCGTTAATTTAGGTCTGGATTACACCCCTGTGCCGTTACTCACCTTTTCGGCCGGGCATAAGCAGGGTGAAAGCGGCGTTAGCCAAAATAACCTCGGCATGAAGCTGAATTACCGTTTTGGCGTTCCGCTCAAAAAACAGCTGTCATCTGATGAAGTCGCCGCCACGCGTTCACTGCGCGGGAGTCGGTATGATTCACCGGATCGGGCGAATCTGCCGGTGATGGAGTTCCGTCAGCGCAAAACGCTGTCGGTGTATCTGGCGACGCCGCCGTGGGATCTGATGCCGGGTGAAACGGTGGTGTTGAAACTGCAAATCCGCAGTAAGCATGGAATACGCCAGTTACACTGGCAGGGGGATCCACAGGCGCTCAGCCTGACGTCTCCACCGCAGGCAACCAGTGAAGAAGGCTGGAGCATTATTATGCCGGCATGGGATTCGAGCGAAGGGGCGACAAACCGCTGGCGGCTGTCCGTGGTCGTTGAAGATGATGACGGGCAGCGCGTCTCTTCCAATGAGATCACGCTCTCGTTGTCGCAACCGCTACTGGCGTTGCCTGATGACGGTCGCGGCTATCAACTGCTGCCGGACGAGTGAGACTAGAAAATACGATCCTGATGAACCCATACCGCGGCTTCTACGCGCGATTTCAGCTTCATCTTCTTCAGCATATGCTTCACGTGGACTTTCACCGTGCTTTCGGTGATATCCAGACGACGGGCGATCATTTTATTCGGCAGTCCCTGAGCGATGAGCTTGAGAATATCGCGCTCGCGCGGGGTCAACTGGCTGACATCACGATCGGACGTCGCGCGGTTGGCACGCAGGCTTGCTGCCAGTACCGGCGTTAAGGCTTCACTCAGCACCATTTCACCCGCCGCTGCCTGCTGGAGCGCTTTGAGCAAGTCTTCCGGCTCCATATCTTTTAGCAGATAGCCGTCTGCGCCGCGCTTGAGGGCGGTGACAACATCTTCTTCATGGTTTGAGACGCTAAAGACCACAATACGGCCAGACAGCGATTTTTCACGCAGTTTATCCAGCGTTTCCAGACCGTTCATGCCCGGCATATTCAGATCAAGCAGGATCAAATCAGGATCGAGGGACTCGGCAAGTTCAATACCCTGTTCACCGTTGCTGGCTTCACCCACAACGGTTATGTCTTCCGCCATGCTGACAAGTTGTTTTACGCCGGTGCGCAGCATCGGATGATCGTCGATCAACAGAATAGTTGCCGGTTCCTGATTAGTCATGGTTTTCTCCTTGAGCAGTTATAAGAGGCTTTTCGGGAATAAAGGTCACCACTACTTCAGTGCCGCCTGAGTCACCCCGGCGAACCTGGCAATCTCCGCGCAGACTTTGCGCGCGGTCTCGCATAATAATTAAACCATAGTGGTTACTTCTCTCAGCGTTTTCCGGCACGCCGCAGCCGTTGTCATGAACCGTTAGTCTCACCTGATTATTGTGGTGACTGACGGTGACAGTCACTGCCGTCGCGGCGGAATGTTTAAGCGCATTGCTTAACGCTTCTCGGGCGATTTGCAGTAAATGAATGGCCTGGTGGGAGGGGACGAAACGCGGTGGTAACTGGTAATCGAGTTTCACCGGGAATCCCAGACGGGCGCTAAATTCCTGACAGCTTGATTCGAGCGCAGGGCGCAGGCCCGGTTCCGTCAACTGTAAACGGAAAGTGGTCAACAGCTCGCGAAGCTGCACCCACGACGTATTGAGCTCATTGCGAATCTGGCCTAACAACTGTTTGCTGTTATCCGGCAGGGCGTCATCCTGCATTTGCAGGCAACTGACCTGCATTTTCATACACGAGAGCGACTGGGCAATCGAATCATGTAATTCGCGCGCAATGGTGGCGCGCTCTTCCATCACAATCAGCTGCTGTTGTTTTTCCTGGTGGCGATCGAGCGCCAACGTTGCCGTCAGCTGTTCGACCAACGTATCGACCAACTGCTGCTGATCGTGGCTCAGGTGACGGCCAGAAGGCAGGGTGGCCAGCAAAATACCGTACTGGGTGTGACTGTCTGTCAGCCGCCACTTTAGGGTGGTTCCACTGCTGGTTAATGGCGGCAGACCGCGTGGACAAAGGTGGCAGCCTTTATCATCACAAGACATATCGGACTGACAGGTGAATTCCTGATGATTTTCTTCATCTTCGACGTCATATACCCGAAGCTCAAGATCGTGCAGCATCGTCAGGTTTTGCAGACCGTTCAGGACGGGAGAAAGGCGCTCGCACAGCGGGACCTGCATATGCAGACGGCGGTTGGCTTGCCAGAGAAAAGAGAGAATTTCGTTCTTTTGCTCAAGGCCGGCTGTTTTTTCCTGTACGCGCTGTTCCAGCACCGCATAGCTTTCTGCCAGCTCACCGGACATGGTGTTCAGCGCCTGGCCGAGCATCGCCATTTCGTTGCGACCGCTAATCTGGGCTCGCCGGGTAAAATCACGTTCCGTCACGGCGCGGGCCACGGCAAGCAATTGTTTCCAGGGGTGCAGCAGTCGTGCGCGCAGCCAAATGATGGTGAAAATCAGCAGTACTGCCATAAAAAAGGCCATTGCCCGTTGGAGCGTGATGACCTGCTCAACCCGTAATTCCGTGGAGTGGTCGAAAGAAGAGACCAGCGTGTCAATGCGAGCGACAAAATTGGCGACATCGCCCGCCACGCTGTCGGCACTTTTCGCTTGTTTTAAACCCGGTTCCAGTTGGCTATGCCAGTATCCCTGTAGCGCTTTGAGCTGCGCTTGTTGTCCGTCGCGCTGGGCGGCGACTTCCAGTTCCGGGCTGAATGCGGTACGCTCGATTTCTTCAAGCAGGGGGCTGTCTTCTTGCGTCAGCGGAACGGCGGCCAGCAGACGATAACTCTGCATGCGTAACGAACCTGCCTCGTTAATGGCATGGGCGCTACCCTGTACGCCTTGCACCAGCCAGCCAGAAATCGCCATGCCGGTCACACCAATTGCGGTAGACAGCAAAACGATCAGTGCTAACTGGTTGACTAGCGTCAGCGGGGATAAGCATCTTTTTAACATAGGCTTGCCTGGCTCCTGATTATGCCTGCCTCCAGGAATGGCGCTATTCTCGTGCATACCCTGGAGTATACCCATACCAACAAAGGATTACCCCTTAATTGCCGGAGGAGTTATTGCCGGGAGGAGGGTAAGGCCGCGAACCGTCAGCCGCGTGAAAAACCACACCTTTTTTATCGAAATAACCTACTCACTTAGGGTAATGGCGTTTTTTAGCCCGCCAAACCGTCAACTTTTCCTTTGATTTATATCAACTTACCGCCAGCTTAAAACCCTAATGTTTGCAGTATCTTTCGATAATCAGAGGTGTCTATGAGTCACTCATCTGCCCCGGAGAAAGCCTCCGGTGCTGTTATTACAGAATGGCGTCCAGAAGATCCGGCGTTCTGGCAACAGCGTGGCCAGCGTGTAGCCAGTCGTAATCTGTGGATTTCCGTTCCGTGTTTGTTATTAGCGTTTTGTGTATGGATGTTGTTTAGCGCAGTGGCGGTGAACCTGCCGAAGGTCGGCTTTACCTTCACGACCGATCAGCTGTTCATGCTAACGGCGCTGCCCGCGTTATCGGGTGCGCTGTTGCGTGTACCTTATGCGTTTATGGTGCCGCTGTTTGGTGGCCGTCGCTGGACGGCATTCAGTACCGGGATCATGATCGTTCCGTGCGTATGGCTGGGTTTTGCGGTGCAGGACACCTCTACACCTTTCAGCATTTTCGTGATCATCTCTCTGCTGTGCGGTTTTGCTGGCGCAAACTTTGCTTCCAGTATGGCGAACATCAGTTTCTTCTTCCCGAAAGCAAAACAGGGCGGCGCGCTGGGTATTAACGGCGGTCTGGGTAATATGGGCGTCAGCGTGATGCAGCTGATTGCACCGCTGGTGGTGTCGCTCTCAATCTTTGCTGCGTTTGGCGGAACGGGTACCGCACAGCCGGATGGCTCGATGCTGTACCTCGAAAACGCTGCCTGGATTTGGGTGCCGTTCCTGGTCGTGCTGACCCTGATGGCATGGTTCTTTATGAACGATCTGTCGGCGTCTAAGGCTTCTCTGAGCGAGCAACTGCCGGTACTGAAGCGTGGGCATCTGTGGGTGATGGCGCTGCTGTATCTGGCGACCTTCGGCTCCTTTATCGGTTTCTCCGCGGGCTTTGCGATGCTGTCGAAGACTCAGTTTCCTGATGTCCAGATTCTGCACTACGCGTTCTTCGGTCCGTTTATCGGTGCGCTGGCGCGTTCTACCGGCGGGATGATTTCTGACCGTCTGGGCGGGACCCGCGTTACGCTGGTGAACTTTGTCGTTATGGCTATCTTCTGCGCACTGTTGTTCCTGACGCTGCCAACAAATGGCCAGGGTGGCAACTTCATCGCCTTCTTCGGTGTGTTTATGGTGCTATTCCTGACGGCCGGGCTGGGGAGTGCGTCTACCTTCCAGATGATCTCGGTTATCTTCCGTAAGCTGACGACCGACCGCGTAAAAGCGCAGGGTGGCAACGAAGAGCAGGCAATGCGTGAAGCCGCGACGGATACGGCGGCTGCACTGGGCTTTATTTCAGCCATTGGCGCTATCGGCGGGTTCTTTATCCCGAAAGCGTTTGGTATCTCTCTTGACCTGACGGGCTCTCCGGCAGGGGCAATGAAAGTCTTCCTCGTCTTCTATATCGCCTGCGTGGTTATCACGTGGCTGGTATATGGCCGTAATACTAAGAAAAATAAGTAAGATGTGATTATCCGTTTGCGCGACCTTAGGGTCGCGCTTTTTTTGATGTGCTAGTAGTTACAACATACTTATAGATCTCACACGTGTTTTGCACGTTAACACTGTGATCGCCATCGCTTTGCAGAAATACCTACTCCTTAATACCCCAAATGTTAAATACAACCGGATAATTTGTGCGGAAAATAATAAAAATCCTTACAAATCATATAAATAAAAAATCAATTTTTATACCGCTTTGGTGGTATAGCGGAAAACACTGCGGGTGAGTAACCCCATTCGCATTGATCGTTATCAATTCCCGCCATCTTTCATAGCGTTACCTTCGCTGCAAATCAGCAATGTCGATTTAGAGAGCCACAGGCTCCACACAGGAGATACCCGATGAGCAAATTTTTGGACCGGTTTCGCTACTTCAAGCAGAAGGGCGACACTTTTGCCGATGGGCACGGCCAGGTTCTGGAGACCAACCGGGACTGGGAAGATGGATACCGTCAACGTTGGCAGCATGACAAAGTCGTGCGTTCTACCCACGGTGTAAACTGCACCGGTTCCTGCAGCTGGAAGATTTTCGTTAAAAACGGTCTGGTGACCTGGGAAGTGCAGCAGACCGACTATCCTCGTACGCGTCCGGATATGCCTAACCATGAACCGCGCGGCTGTCCGCGTGGCGCGAGCTACTCCTGGTATCTGTACAGCGCAAACCGCCTGAAATACCCGCTGATGCGTAAGCGTCTGATGAAAATGTGGCGTGAAGCAAAAGTGCAGCACAGCGATCCTGTTGATGCCTGGGCCTCTATCATTGAAGACGCTGATAAAGCAAAAAGCTTCAAGCAGGCTCGCGGTCGCGGCGGTTTTGTTCGTTCGACCTGGCAGGAAGTGAATGAGCTGATCGCGGCGTCTAACGTCTACACCGTCAAAACCTACGGTCCGGACCGCGTGGCAGGCTTCTCGCCGATCCCGGCAATGTCGATGGTCTCTTACGCCTCTGGTGCGCGTTACCTTTCTCTCATCGGCGGTACCTGCCTGAGCTTCTACGACTGGTATTGCGACTTACCCCCTGCGTCACCACAGACCTGGGGTGAGCAGACCGACGTGCCTGAATCCGCCGACTGGTACAACTCCAGCTACATCCTCGCCTGGGGTTCAAACGTTCCGCAGACCCGTACACCGGATGCACATTTCTTTACTGAAGTACGTTACAAAGGTACCAAAACCGTTGCCATTACGCCGGACTATGCCGAAATCGCCAAACTGTGCGACCTGTGGCTGGCTCCGAAGCAAGGTACCGATGCGGCGATGGCGCTGGCGATGGGCCACGTCATGCTGCGCGAATTCCACCTGGATAAACCCAGCCAGTACTTTACCGACTACGTGCGCCGCTACACCGACATGCCAATGCTGGTCATGCTGGAAGAGCGCGACGGCTACTATGCGGCGGGTCGTATGCTGCGCGCGGCCGATCTGGTGGATGCGTTGGGTCAGGAAAACAATCCAGAATGGAAGACGGTCGCTTACAGTAACAGCGGCGATATGGTGGCACCGAACGGTTCTATCGGCTTCCGCTGGGGCGAGAAAGGGAAGTGGAACCTGGAGCAGCGCGATGCGACCTCTGGCGAAGAGACCGACCTGCGTCTGAGCATGCTGGGTAGCCAGGATGACATTGCTGAAGTGGGTTTCCCGTACTTTGGTGGTGATGGCACCGAGCATTTCAACAACGTGAAGCTGGAAAATATTCTGCTGCACAAGCTGCCGGTAAAACGTCTGCAACTCGCCGATGGCACGACGGCGCTGGTGACCACCGTTTACGATCTGACCATGGCCAACTACGGCCTGGAGCGCGGTCTGAACGACGAAAACTGCGCAACCAGCTACGACGATATCAAAGCGTACACCCCGGCCTGGGCCGAGCAAATCACTGGCGTTCCACGCGCGCAAATCACCCGCATCGCGCGTGAGTTTGCTGAGAACGCCGACAAAACGCATGGCCGCTCGATGATCATCGTGGGCGCAGGGCTTAACCACTGGTTCCACCTCGATATGAACTATCGTGGCCTGATCAACATGCTGGTCTTCTGCGGCTGCGTCGGTCAGAGCGGCGGCGGTTGGGCACACTACGTGGGCCAGGAAAAGTTACGTCCGCAGACCGGTTGGCAGCCGCTGGCGTTTGGTCTTGACTGGCAGCGTCCTGCGCGTCACATGAACAGCACCTCCTACTTCTATAACCATTCCAGCCAGTGGCGCTACGAGACGGTGACGGCACAAGAACTGCTGTCGCCAATGGCAGATAAATCTCGCTATACCGGCCATCTGATTGACTTCAACGTGCGCGCTGAGCGTATGGGCTGGCTGCCGTCTGCACCGCAGCTGGGTACTAACCCGCTGCGCATTGCGGAAGAGGCGAAGAAAGCCGGGATGTCACCGGTCGATTACACCGTCAAATCCCTGAAGGACGGCTCGATTCGCTTTGCGGCGGAACAGCCTGAAAACGGGATAAACCACCCGCGTAACCTGTTTATCTGGCGCTCTA
>JALCNW010000049.1 GCA_022649305.1 Enterobacter sp. | reverse complement strand
GACCCGAAGCCGGAGGGAATAAGACGAAGGTATCGCGTAGCGACGATTTTCTTGCCGGGAGCCCGGGTTGCCAGGGCGGCGGCGATTGAGCCGCCATGGCACGTTCACCGGTTCCGGAACGGATAGAGAAGCACCGGTTTGGAAGTGAACGGAATTACCTCCTGAGCTACATGGGAGCCACCAAAACTCACCGCTCTCTCAGCGCCTCCTTCGCTCGGTTAAACGGCTTAATCATATAATCCATCACCGATTTCTCGCCGGTTTTGATATCCACCGTGGCGATCATTCCCGGCACAATCGAAAACTGCCGTCCGGCCTTGTTGGTTAAAAAATCCTGCGTGGTGCGAATAAACACCCGGTAATAGAACACTTCCGGCTTGGCTTCATCCTGAATGGTGTCGGGCGAGATCGTTTCAACGACCCCATGCAAACCACCGTAAATCGCGTAATCGTAGGCGGTGATTTTCACCAGCGCCTTCTGGTTAGGATGGATAAACGCAATATCACGTGGCGACAGGCGGGTTTCAATCAGCAGGTGATCGTCCACCGGCACGATCTCCATCAGTTCGCCGTTAGGCGGGATGACGCCGCCGATGGTGGTCACTTTGATGTTTTTTACGATCCCGCGCACCGGGGATTTCACCGTCAGGCGGGTAACGGAATCTTCACGTCCTTTCAGGATGGCAGACACCATATCCACTTCCGCATTGGCTTTCGATAAGGCCTCGCGCGCCTGCACGTAATATTGCGAGCGAACGTCGGTGAGCTTGAGCTCCAGATCGCTTTTTTGCCGCTGCAAACGCAACTCTTCCACGCGGCTGGCGGCACCAGTTTTGACCAGCCGTTGAGTAATCGAAAGCTCTTTATTGGCAAGACTTAGCGCCGATCTCAGTTCGCGCTGTGTATCGTCAAGCTGCGCCCGGCGCGAGGTATAGAGCCGCGTTTCTGCGGCAATCAGATCCGGCCATTTTTGCAGGGAAGGGGGGAATTTCAGCGGCTGGTCGTTCACTTCTGCGGTCAGACGAATGCTCGAAGCCAGCGACGCACGATATCGCGCTGCGCTCTCGCCGACGTTCGATTCAGAACGCGTAGGATCGAGTCGCGCCAGCACTTGCCCCGCCTGCACCTGATTGCCTTCACGCACGTTGAGTTCGGTAAGGATACCGCCGTCGAGCGACTGCAAAACCTGCTCGCGCGAGCTGGGGATCACTTTACCCGTACCGGTCGAGACTTCATCCAGAATGCCGAACCACGCCCAAACGCCCACCACGATAAACAGCAGCAGGGAGAAGATCACAATGCTGCGCGCACCGCTGTAGCCGCTCTCGGATTCAAGCGCATTGTCCAGGTCATCCATGGCGGCAACTTCACGCTGACTGATTTTCATTTTTCCACTCCCGTCCGGTTGCCTGCTGCTGTTGCTGCATTCGGCTGTTGCTCAGCGCCTGTGCTTTTGGCGCGTCCATGACCAGCATGCCTTCTTTGAGTACCACCACGCGCTCGACCAGCTCCAGCATCGGCACGCGATGGGTAGCGACAATCAGGGTGCGGTTACCCAGCCACTCGCCCAGACGCTGGATAAACTCGCGTTCGGTGTGTTCATCCAGCGAGGCGGTGGGTTCATCGAGCAGCACGATATTAGGATCGCGCAGGAACATGCGTGCCAGCAAAATAGACTGCCGCTGGCCGCCGGAAAGCCCCACGCCGTTTTCCATAATCGGGTAATCCAGCCCCTTCGGCAGCTTATGCACAAAGCTCGCCGCACCACACATCTCCAGTACCGCGAAGATCTCTTCGTCGGTGGCGCGCGGCATGCCGAGCGTGATGTTCTCGCGCAGCGTGCCGTAAAACAGCCGCGCGTTTTGAGTCATAAAGCCGACGTTGCGGCGCAGATCCGCCACGTCCAGATGCGGCAGACTGAGATCGTCCAGACGCAGCTCGCCGCCCGCCAGATCCATGCCGCCCGCCATGGCCTGCAAGAGGGTCGATTTACCCGCGCCGTTACGCCCGAGGATCGCTACTTTCTCGCCAGGCTTGATCTCCAGACGGTTAATACGTAGCGCCATACGCGGATCTTCCGGGTGATAGCGAAACTGTGCCTGTTCGAACAGGTAGTGACCGCGCAGCACGTCCTGGCGGATCGGGGTTTCTTCGCGTTGATTCTCGGTCGGGAGCTGCATGATGCTGTCCAGTCCTTCTTTCGCCGCTTTGACCTGCTGCCAGCGGGCCAGCACGCCGCACAGCGTGGCCATTGGGGCAATCATGCGCGAGGCCAGCATGGACGCCGCCACCACCGAACCGGTGGTTAACGTGCCTTCGATCACCATCGGCGCGCCGACGACGATCACCCCGGCGTACACCAGGCTCTGAATCGTCATGCCCCAGCTGATCAGGTTCTGCGTCAGTTCGCGGGTCTTGAGGCCGGACTCAGCGGTTATCTGGATATAGCTGTTCCACTGCTGCAAAAAGCGGTTTTCGGCCTGCATCAGCTTGATGTCCTCCAGCCCCTGCACGCTTTCAACCAGCACGGCGTTGCGTAGGGTGGATTCGTGGGCAGACTGCTTCGCCAGCGCGGCGAGCTTCTTTTGCAGCAGCAGGCCGGGGAGAACCATCAAAACGGCGGCGACCGGGGCGATCCACGCCAGCTGCGGGGCGATGATCGCCAGCACGACCACAAACAGGAAGAAGAACGGCAGATCGACGATGGTGGAGATGGTCGAGGAGGTCACCATCTCGCGGATCTGCTCCAGCTCGCGCAACTGGGAAATAAAGCTGCCGGTGGAGCGGGGGATCGCGCTGTTACGCAGGCGCAGCGCGTGGCCGAAGACCCGATCCGAGACGCGCAGATCGGCGCGCTTGCCGAGCAGATCCATGATGTGTCCCCGCGCCACGCGCAGCACAAATCCGAACAGGGTGGCGATCAGCACCCCAATCGTCAGAACGTATAGCGTCGGGTAAGACTGGGCGGGGATCACCCGGTCATAGACCTGCATCGAGAAAATAATCCCCGACAGCGACAGTACGTTGATAAACAGCGCCGCCAGCATCACCCAGGTGTAGGGGCGTAGATCGCGCATTACCAGGCGATAGAGCCAGTCGGGACGGTACTTCGAGATATACGCATCGACGCGGCTGTCTTTTAGCGCCGCCAGCGGACGCAGGGCGACCACGTGGAGAATGTTGGGCAGCAATGCGCTCATTGAGACGCGGTTGGTATGGGTGGTGGAGTCGATAAAGCTAACGTCGAGGGTATCTTCGCCATCGAAATGTTCGATAACGCCGATTTTGCCGTCGCGTAGCGCAATGACAACCGGCAAGCGCCAGCTGCCGATCGACTGCTGGCTGGTCGTCAGAAGCTGGAACGACAGCCCGGCCTCGCGCGCCAACTGGGTCAGCGCGGGCACCATCGGTTTGCCTTTCAGCCACGGGGCGCCTGCTATCAGCGCGCCGGGGGAGCAGGAGACCCGGTAGCGAGTCGCCACGTAGCCAAATGCCTGCGCCCAGTGTTCCAGCGCTTCATCCGTCATGTTTTCGCCCTGCGGAATGTCGGTTGGCTTCATGGCTGGATCTCCACGGTCTGAATGGTGCGGTTTTCAAGACTGAATGAGTGACGCAGGCGACCGGTGTTGTACAGGCAGTTCAACTGGAGCTGATGCAGTTGTCCGGCGGTCTGCTGCTGGGTGAAGCGCGCCTGATAAACTTCCTGTTCGGCGTTGAGCACGTCGAGCAGCGGACGAGTGCCGAGGTCGAGATATTGCTGTTGATAAAGCTCGCGGGTGCGGGCGCTGAGCGCTTCCTGACGCGCCTGAATTTGCAGCGTGCTGAGCAGGCTCATTATCTGGCTGCGCGACTCCATCAGTTTTTGCCGCACGTCGAGGCGCGTGCGCTGGATGGTGGATTGTGCCGCCTCAACGGCATGACCCGCCGCGTTGCGCCGGGCAGTGAGTCCTCCGCCCTGGTAGAGCGGCATCTGCACTTTTACCCACGCAGAATATTGGGTGCGATCCAGCGAATCGTTGCCCGAATATTTGTCGTTCAGGTAGTGGCGCACTTCCGGCTCCAGCGAGACGGTTGGCGTCATCTGGGCGTTGGCGTAATCCAGATTAGCTTGCGCGACGTTGGCCTGTGCCCAGGCGGAGAGCACCGCAGGCACCAGACGATCGTCCGGTTCGGCAATGTCGCAGCTGCGCGTGATGTTATCGGGAAAATCGTTGCTGATTTTGTTCAGATTATCCCAGCCGAGATAGCTCATCAGCGTGGCGCGGGAACTGTCGAGGTTGGCCTGATATTGCATGAGCTGGGCGCGCGCGCCTTCAACACGGGCATCGGTTTGCACTACGTCGGACATTGACGTCGCGCCTTCGTCGTTACGCAGGCGGGTCAGCCTGCCGATAGACGAGAGCGCGTCGAGCTGTTCTTTGGCGGTGTCGACCATCTGCTGCCAGGTCTGGACCTGCACCATCGCGGTAGCGGTGGCGTGGGCAATGGTATCAATGCTCACCAGCACGTTGGCCTGCTGCTGGGCAACCCCGGCATTCTCGGCGCGTACCTGGCTTGCAACCTTGCCAAAGTCATACAACATCTGTGAAAGGGAAAGCACCAGCGACGGGGTAAAGCCGTTGTTGTCGCCGTTGTGGGTGTAGCCGTTATCCATGCCCGCGTTGATCTGCGGATAATATTTGGATTTGGCGACATCCACCTGTTCAGTCTGTTGATAGAGTTTGCCGACGGCTTCGCTGATAGCGGGATGCCAGCTTACCGCGCGGTTTACGGCATCGCCCATTAGCAGCGTGCCGGGTGCCGCTTTGTTGGTGACCGGCGCGACACGGCCATTCAAAGAAGGGAGTTCCTGAGTGTCGCTGAGTTGTCCGGTATTAATGATCGCAGCAGAATTTGCCGCGACGGCGGGCACAGATATCAGGCAGCACGAGAGCCACCAGCAAGGCATCTTATTTCCCATGTCTTATCCCTAATAAAAAAATTTACCGCTTTATGGTTATGCCCGGGCGCTGTGCGCCCGGGTCATTGCTGCTTTGCTATCCGGTAATGATGTGATGCTGATTCACTAACTCGTCGTAGGTGGTTTGCACGTTGTCGAGCGTGACCAGTGCAGTATTAGTGTAGGTGGCTCCTGCGCCATCACGGTCGATAGAGATCACAGTATTGTTACCATTCGTGGTGACGTGCAGATAATTACCCAGCGTTGATGACTGCCCGTTCCACCCCACCAGCAGATCGCCGATATCAATTTTATCTCCCTGAGACAGCGAGAAATTGGTCCAGTGATCGCCGGTACTGTTGCCCGCCGTGGCGTTACCCACGGTGTTGTTCAGCACCTGGTAAATCAGCGTATCAGCATACGCGGTGCCGGTGATGGCATCGTTATGCTCGGAGCTGATGAACTGCGGAGCCATGTTGATAGTCAACGTGGCGCTGTCCGTTTTACCGGTCGCATCCGTCAGGGTGTAGTTGAAGACCTCCTTCGAGGTGATGCTGGCGAGCGACACCCCGGTATTCATGGTGTAGGTGTAATGACCATCGACGCCGATGTTGAGCGTGCCGTAATGACCGACAATGGTCGCTGAGGCGGTGGCGGTGACGTACGGATCCAGCGTGGTGGTCACGCCGTTATAGCCGGTGATGCTCAGGCGAGTATCGACCGAATGCAGTTGGTCCATCGCGCCCTGCGAATCGGTACCGTCATAGATATTGCCGTTAACGGTATGTCCGCTGGTGGCGTCGAACTGGTTCAGCGAATAGCTGGTGCCGGTGACGCTTGGGGTTATGGTAATTTGCCCCAGCGCCAGGGCACCCATTTTACCGGTGTAGCTCAGGGTATAGGTGCCCGCGTCCAAATCCAGGCCCGTGAGGTTAAAGGTGGCGCTGGTACCCAGCAGCGCGGCCCCGTTGAAAGAGCCGGTTCTGACGGTGGTCGAGCCGTTAGTGATCGCCCAGTCCACCGTTAATCCGCCAAGGGCAAGCACAGACACCACGTTGAAATTCAGCACCACGTTATGCAGCGCCGTATTAGGATCGACCACGAACGTGCCGCTGCCGCTACCCTGCGTGGCGGCCAGTAGCGCGGCGTTCCACTGCGCCTGCCCGACGGTGGTATCCGTGTAGGCCGCCGTGTGGTGAACGGAGGTTACGTCCATCACGCTACTGACGTCGTTAACCGCATCCATGGCCCGCGCGGTTGGCGTGATGTTCAGCGATGCCGTATCTTTATCGCCGTTCGGTGCCGTGATGGTGTAAACGAAGGTATCCGGCGTTCTGATGTGGTCCGCTCCGACGCCACTGCGCAGGGTATAGGTGTAGTCGCCCTGGGCATTGATGGTCAGCGTGCCGTATTCCCCCTGAATGGTGGTGATGCCGTTAGCGTTCACCGCGACGCCGTTCACCTCGGTAACGACGGTGCCCTGCGGCGCGATGTCGTCCGCCAGCACATCCCCGGTGGTACTCGCCCCCACGCTCGACACGCTATAAACATGGTCCTGGAGCACGTTGAGGGTATAGCCCGTCAGCGCGGTGATCCCAGCGGCGGTATTGAGCAGGAACAGGTATTCACCGGCCGGCAGGTTCAGCGTCAGCTGTGATGAGGTCCCGCCCAGCAGCGGAGCGCGCAGCCAGCCTGGCTGAACGCGCATCTGCTCGAAGGTCTGGGTCGCATCGTTGAACTTATAGACATAAAGATCGAATACCGATGCCAGCGCCACGCCGCCCACGGACGCCTGAATCGTCATGGTGCGGGTGGTGCCTTCCTCAACGCTGTAAACAATCGGATTGCTCAGATCGTCCAGCAGGTTCAGGCCCAGCGTGTTGCCGAGATTAACGCCCACTACGGTGAAACCGCTCTGGGAAGAGGTGCCGTTGTTGATGGCGTGGACGCTGGTGTCGTAGGTCAGCGAACCGGTGTCATCTACTGCCGTCACGCTGTTGGTTACGGTGTTGGCCCCGAGCGAAATCACCAGGTTTGCCGAGGCGCTGGCCCCGTTATGCCCGATGGTGTAAGTGAAGCTCTCGGTGCGGCCCAGCACGGCGGCGCTGGTGTTGGTCAGGTTGTAGGTGTAGCTGCCGTTCAGGTTGATGGTCAGCGTACCGTATTGTCCCTGAATAACCGTACCGTCTGCCGTCACGTTGACCGTCTGCCCCTGTGCGTTGGTCACGGCGGTGACGGTGGTGCCCGCCGGGGCGTTATCGCTACCGGTGGTCGGGTCGGTATCCAGAATAACGTTCCCGGTCTGGCTGGTGACGCCAGTAACGGTACCGACGCTGGTTTCCGTCACGTCCACATCGAGACTGGTGTAAGAGCCGGTCGCCAGCAGATTCGTGTTGTAGCTCAGTACGCGGTATTGGCCGTTTTCCAGCCCGTTCATATTGAGCGTCACGCCGCCTGCTCCGAGCGTCAGCAGGTTGGCAAACTGTGGCAGACCGGTATCCACCACCGTAGTCCAGGTGTTGTTGGTGGCATCCCAGCGCTGAACCACCAGCTCCAGGGTGTTAAGCAGCGAAAGCACCACGCCCGTAGCGTTCGCATTAATGGAAATATCCGCGCTACCGCCGTTGCTGACGGTGAACCCGACCTGCGCCGTGTCGTTACCGAGCAGCGTCAGCACGTTGTTGAGCGCGCCCACCAGCAGGAAGCCGTAATCACTGTACTGCGCGTTAGTGACCGTGGCGGTGGTGCTGATGTCCAGCTCTTCAACGTTGCTGCTGGCCGACAGCGGAACAACCGGTGCCAGTGCCGAGCCGTTCGGTGAGGTATTCCCGGCGGCATCGGTGGCGGTAATGGTGAGCGATTGTCCTTCCGTTTGTTTATTCAGGAAGGTGTAGCTGTAAGTCCCGCCGCTGTTGGCCGTGGTCGTCACCAGCGAACCATCCGCCAGACGAATCGTCACGGTACTGCCCGCTTCGGCGCTGCCGGTTAAGACGCTGCCGTCGGCGTTGAAGGTCCCGTTTGGCGCATTCGGCGCAATGGTATCGACGATAACGGATGTCGGCACGGAAACCGGTCCGGTCCCGGTGCCGTTGGTGGCCGTGGCGGTAAACGCATGCGAGCCTTCGGTTAATACCGGGGTGGTAAAGGTCCAGCTACCGGTACCGCTTGCGGTCACGGTGCCCATCGACACGCCGTTGTTATACAGCGTGACGGTGGAGTTTGGCTGCGCGGTACCGCTCAGCGTTGGCGTGGTGTCATCGGTGCTCTTACCGTTGAGGACGTTCCCGGTGATGGTACCGGCATTGTCATTCACGGTGGTGATGACCGGCGCGTTCGGCAGGGCGGTAATCGGCGCGACGATGGACGATGTCAGACCTGCGTTACCGGCCTTGTCGGTTGCAAAGGCCAACAGCGTTTCATTGTTGGTCTGCGCTGGCGAAATGGTGACGTTAAAGCTGCCGGTACCGTCTGCCGTTGCCGTTCCCAGCACCGTGCCGCCGCTGGTGGTAATGGTCACGGTACTGCCCGCTTCGGCGGTACCGGTGACGTGCGTACCGTTGGTGACTACCGCCAGATTGGTCGGCACGGTCGGTGCAGTGAGATCGACCGTAATCGAGGTGATGGATGATGGCGCACTGACGTTACCCGCCGCATCCGTCGCCGTAGCGGTGAAGTTGTGCGTCCCTTCGGTCAGCGCGACGTTGGTCTGTGGGAGCGTCCAACTGCCGCTGCCATTCGCAGTCACCGTGCCGACCAGCGTTGCCCCGTCGTAGATAGTGATAATGGCGTTAGGCTCGGCGGTGCCGTTCAGCGTTGGCAGCGTATCGTTGGTGGGATTGGCACCGATAACCGGGCCGGTGACGGTGCCAATATCATCCACCACGGAGGTGATGACCGGGGCGTTTGGCGCGGTGGCATCAACGTTCACGACAAAGGCGGTCGTCGCACCGCTGGCGTTGCCCACCGGATCGGTGGCGGTGATGGTCAGCGGGTGCAGGCCGTCTGTCAGGGCGGTGGTTGGCGTAAAGGTCCAGGTACCATTGGTGGCGATAACGCTGCCGATTTGGACGCCGTTATCGAAGATTTTCACCGTCGAGCCGGCTTCTGCGGTACCGGTAAGCGTTGGCAGGGCATCGTTAGTGAGCTGGCCGCTGTTCAGTACCACGTTGCCGCCCACGTCATCGGTCACAGTTAAGAGCGTCGGAACCGGTGGCGGCGTGAGGTCAATTGTCAGGCTGAAGGACGCTGACGGAACGCTGTTATTGCCCGCAGCATCTGTCGCCTGTGCGAATAAGGTATGCGGGCCTGCCCCAAGCGGGGTGGTCAGCGTGACTTCCCATGCGCCGCTGGCGTTGGCGGTGGTGGTTCCCAACAGCGTGACGCCTTCATAGATACGCACAATGGCGTTGGGTTCACTGGTGCCGGTCAAACGCGGCAGGGTGTCGTCGGTGGACTGCCCACTGCTGAGCGAGCCGGTGACGGAGCCCTGATCATCGATGGCCAGAGCAATGACCGGTGCCAGCGGTGCAACCGTATCGACAATCACCGTAAAGACGGCTGACGGCGGGCTGACGTTGCCTGCCGCATCGGTTGCGGTGGCAGTCCAGGTGTGGCTACCGTTTGCCAGCGTCGTCGGGGTGAAACTCCATGCGCCGTTGCCGTCGGCCAGCGCGGTACCCACCTGAACGCCGTTTTCATAGATGATGATTGAGGCGTTAGCGGCTGCCGTGCCGTTAAGCGTAGGCGTGGTGTCGTCAGTCGTCTGACCGGATGTGACCGGGGCCAGAACGGTGCCGACGTTATCCGTCGCGTTAACGATGGCCGGGGCCAGT
This sequence comes from Enterobacter sp., assembly GCA_022649305.1. GTDB lineage: Bacteria > Pseudomonadota > Gammaproteobacteria > Enterobacterales > Enterobacteriaceae > Enterobacter. The sequence continues at coordinate 23,748 of JALCNW010000049.1, read as the reverse complement.
GGGGCTATCGTATCGACCGTCAGGGCGAACGAGGTTGGGGTGGTGTTGGTATTGCCCGCCGCATCGGTGGCGGTGAAGGTAATGGTATGCGCCCCGTCTGCCAGCGGATCGGTCGGCGTAAAGGTCCAGTTGCCCTGGGCGTTCACGACCGCGGTGCCAATCGGTTGACCATCGTTCAGTACGGTGATGGTCGCGCCAATCTCGCCAGTGCCGTTAAAGGTTGGACGGTTGTCGTTGGTGTTGGCTCCGGTCGCCAGCGTGCCGGTCACCGGACCCACGTCGTCCAGTACGGTGGTGATGACTGGCGCATCTGGGGCCGTGGTATCCACCGTGAAGGAGAATACCGGAGAGTTGGTTGAGACATTCCCCGCCGCGTCGGTGGCATTCACCCTGATGTTATAAGGACCGTCGGTTAGCCCGCCCGGGGTAAATGTCCAGATGCCGCTGCCGTTGACCAGCGCGGTGCCGATTTCCACGCCGTTGTTGAGAATGTGGACGGTACTGCCCACCACGCCGCCGCCGGTCAGCGTCGGCGTGGCATCGTTAGTGACCTGTCCGTTGGTCAGATCTCCCACCGCGCCGCCCTGAACGTTATCGTTAACGGCGGTCAGGGTTGGAACGGCTGGCGGCGTCAAATCGACGATCACGGTATAGGCGTTAGACGCGGTGCTGACGTTCCCCAGCGGGTCGGTCGCCACCACGGTGAAGGTGTGCGAGCCTTCGGCCAGCCCGGTGACCGGGGTGTAACTCCAGGCTCCGGTGCCGTTAGCCACCACGGTGCCTACCTGGATACCGCCCTCAAAGATGGCGACGGTGCTGTTGGCCTCTGCCGTTCCCGAAAGCGTTGGTGTGGTGTCGTTGGTCGTGCCGTTGGTCGGCACATTCCCCGTGACGGTGCCGACGTTATCATCCGCGCCCACAATCACTGGCGGGGTGGAAACGGTATCGACCACGACTGTGAACGGCAGTGACGGGTCGCTGACGTTGCCAGCCGGATCGGTCGCCGTAATGGTCAGCGCGTGGCTGGCGTTGCTGAGTGCGCTCGATGGCGTAAAGCTCCATGTGCCTGTTGCGCCGACCACCGTGCTGCCAATAAACGTTTCATTGTCATAAATTTTGATGGTGTCGCCAGCCGTTCCTGTTCCGCTGAGCGTAGGACGATCGTCGTTAGTGGCCTGACCGTTAATGAGCGGCCCGGTGCCAGGGCCGACGTCATCGGTGACGGCACCAATGACTGGCGTTGCCGGTGGCGTAAGATCGATGGTGACGGTCGCCGCAGGCGATCGACCGCTGGTTTCGCCACCGAGCGTCGCCGTGACTTCAAAGCTGTGCGCCCCCGGCGTCAGTGCCGGGAGGGTGTAGCTCCAGGCACCCGTAATGGGATCGGCAAAGACGGTTGTCAGCGGAAGCAGGATGCCATCAAGGTAGATGGTGATCAGGCTGCCGGCCTCTGCCGTACCGGACAGGGTAGGCGTGGTGTCGTCAGACGTCTGACCCTTGACGTTGCCCGTCACCGGACCGACATCATCGGTGATCGCGAGAATGATCGGCACGTCAGGCAGATCCACCGGGGAGTTAACCACGGTGAACTCGGCAATCGGGCTGACGTTGCCTGCCGCATCCGTGGCGGTGACGTCCAGCGTCGAGGCCACCGTCTGCGCAGGACTCAGTGCGATCGAGAACGTCCCCCCCGTCGCCACGCCGGTGCCGATAATATTGCCATTGCTGTCACGCACAATAACGGTTGAACCCGCTTCGGCGTTACCGGTCAGCGGCGTACCCTGAAGCGTCAGGGTCATGTTGGTTGGTTCAGCCGGAATACCGGTATCGACCGTGACGGTGACGTTTGAACTGCCAGACAGGTTGCCCGCCGGATCGCGTGAGGAGACCGCGATAGTGTGCGGATCGTCGGATAACGCGGCGGTCGGTGTCCAGGTCCAGGTGCCGTTCGGCTGCACGATCGCTGTGATCGGTGACGCGGTGCCGTCCACGGTCACGATAATGGTGGCACCAGGCTCGCCGGTCCCGGTCAGGGTTGGCGTGCCGTCTTTGGTGTAGAGCACGCCGTTTGCCAGCGTGCTGTCAGAAATGGCATCGATTTGCGGAACGGTCGGGGCCAGCGTATCCACCGTGACGGTGAATACCGGACTGAGCGTACTGACGTTTCCGGCCTCGTCGACCGCGGAAACGGTGACCTTGAGCGGGCCATCTGCCAGCGCGGTTCCCGGCGTCCAGGACCATTCGTTATTGATGACCACAACGCGGGCAATTTCAACGCCGTTATTATAAATCACCACCGTATCGCCTGTGACGCCCGTCCCGCCTATCGTCGGCGTATTGTCGGCGGTGGCGCCACCATTCTGTGCGGCACCAATGGCGCTGATAACCGGGGTAGTCGGGGCTTCGGTATCAACCGTTACCGCGATCGGTGCTGACGGCGCGGAGACGTTTCCGGCCTCGTCCGTGGCAGTCGCGGTGAACTGATGCGAGCCTTCGGCAATCGCGGTACCGGGACGCCAGCTCCAGTTGCCATCGCCACCGACCGTGACGCGACCGACTTCGCGAATGCCTGCCCCGTTTGGATTGTCGTAAATCACGATCACGTCATTTGCCGTGCCGGTGCCGCTGAGAACCGGACGCGCGTCGTTGGTGCTGTCGCCGTCGGCAACCGGGCCGGTGATTTGGTTCACGCTGTCGGTGACGATCGGCGTATCTGGCACGTCTGGCGCAACGGTATCAATGTTAATGGTGACCGGTTGAGACGGGGCGCTTTCGTTGCCCGCGCCGTCTTTGTTGGTCACGGTGAGGGAAATATCGTAACTGCCGTTGGTCAGTGCCGGAACCGGTGTCCAGCTCCACTGGCCATTGGTGTCAATAAGGACATCGCCCGGCTGTTTTACGCCATCAATGTAGATGGAAACCGTATCGCCTGGGGTACCTGTGCCGCTGATAACCGGCGTGGTATCACGCGTGGTTTCGCCTGGATTGAGCGGTGTGCCCGCCGGATCGTTGTTCGGATTGACGGTGACGTCAGGAATGCCGGGCGTGGTGGGGGCAACAGTATCGATAACCAGATTAAACGAACCGGAGGTCGAGGCGTTCCCGGCCGCGTTCGTCGCGACCACGGTCAGCGCATGGTTGCCATCGGTCAACGGCGTGGTGGGGGTGAAGCTCCAGCCGCCGTTACCATCAAGCGTGGCGGTCCCCAGCAGAATGCTACCGTCATAAACGGTAATGATGGTATTGGGTGGGGCCGTGCCTTGCAGCGTCGGAGTGGTATCGTCCGTTGGCGTGTTGCTGGCGATCAAGCCTTGCAGGTCACCTGCGTTATCGGTGACGGAACCAATGGACGGTGCGGGCGGAATGGACGTGTCGACGATGATCGTAAAGCCGCCTGAAGGAGCACTGACGTTACCGGCTGTGTCGATCGCCGCGACCGTCAAACTGTGTGAGCCTTCTGGAATGACGACGGTTGGTGTGTAAGTCCATGCGCCGCCGGCATTGACCAGCGCGGTGCCTATCTGCGTCCCGTCCAGGCGAATGCTGATGGTCGCACCCGGTTCACCGGTGCCGTTAAGCGTTGGGCGATTATCGTTGGTGGTTTCGCCGGTATCGAGCGAGCCGGTTCTGCCGGGCACGTCATCGACAACCTGAGTGATCACCGGCACCGCGGGTGGTGCGAGATCGACGGTGATACTCCAGCTGTTAGACGTGCCGCTGGCATTGCCGCTATCGTCGATGGCCGTGGCGGTAAAGACGTGGCCGCCTTCACGGACATTTGCCGGTGGGGTAAAGCTCCAGATCCCGCTGTCAGGAACGATCAGCGTACCGATCTGATCGTTGCCGCTAAAGATATAAATGCGAGTGCCTGCTTCGCCGGTGCCCTGAATAGTCGGGGTGCCATCGTTGGTCAGGCCGCCGTTAGGGATGGGCCCAGTCGTGTTCAGCACGTCGTCAACGATGGCCGTGATGACCGGAGTTTGTGCCGGGGTGATGTCCGGGGCATCGACCGATGCCGTCGGCCCGGTATTGAGGGCTTTATCGGTGGCATCGGCCGTCAGCGTTTCGCCGTTCAGCTGCGCCGGGGTGATGGTGACGCTAAAGTTGCCCGCATCATCCACCAGCCCAGAGCCGATCTCGATCCCATCCGGGCCTTTGATGCTGACGGTGCTGCCGGGTTCGGCGGTACCGGTTACCGTTGTGCCATCATCTGAAACGTCAAGATTACCAGGCGCAAGCGGATCGGTGGTGTCAGGCGCATCGGCAATACCCGGCTGGCTGGTATTGCTCGCGCCGTCGGTCGCCACCACCTGCAACACTTCACCGTTGGTTTGCGCCGGATCGATAGGCACCGTGAAATTACCGTTGCCGTTCGTGGTTGCCTGACCGATGACATCGCCGTTTGGCGCTTTTACCGTGATGGTGCTGTTCGGTTCTGCCGTACCGCTGACGCTGGTCCCGTCGCCGGAGACCACCAGATTGCCCGGTGGATTAGGGGCGGTGGTGTCTGTCGCCACGGTTGTCGCCGGAATACTGGTATTTCCCGCCGCATCAGAGGCGACAACTGAAATCGTCTGCCCATTGGTCTGGGCTGGGGTCAGGTTGATGATGAAATTACCGTTACCATCCGTCGTGCCGGTGCCGATCGGCCCGCCGCTGCCGTTGGTGATCGTAATGGTGCTATTCGGCTCTGCTGTGCCCGTCACCTGCGTTCCCGCTGGGTTGAGCGTGATAACTGGCTGCAAAGGTGCAACCGTATCGACGATAAAGTTGATCGGCAGGGACAGCCCGCTCTGGTTACCCGCTGCGTCAATTTCGCGCACGGTGACCGAGTGCGCGCCTTCAGACAGCGGGCTAGTCGGTGTCACGGCCCAGGTGCCGTTGGCGTTGACGTTGATTCTGCCGACCTCAACGCCATTATCGTAAACGATAATGGTGCTGCCCGGCTCACCGCGGCCCGTCAGTCGCGGCTGGCTGGCATCGGTAGTTTGCCCGGCGGAGACTGCGCCGCGAATCGAACCCACTTCGTCATTGACCAAAAAGGCGCTCGGTACGGTGGGCGCGGTGATATCGACCACCACGGTAAAGGCCGGAGACGCAGGACCAACGTTGCCCGCCACATCTGTGGCGCGAACGGTTAGCTGATGGCTGCCTTCGCTTAAATTGACCGACGGGGTGAAGCTCCAGCTGCCGTTAGCCGCAGCGGTGACCGTCCCAATAGCTATGCCGTTGTCGTAGATAGTGACGCTGGCACCGGCTTCTGCCGTGCCGGTGAGCTGCGGGCGTTGATCGTTGGTGGTGCTGCCGTTGGTGAGTGGTCCGCTTACGGGATCGACATCGTCAGTGACGCTGGCGATAACCGGTGCTGCGGGGGCGACCGTGTCCACCACGATGGTGATACCTGCGGATGGCGGGCTGGTATGGCCTGCCGCATCAGTGGCGGTGCTGGTCAGCGTATGGCTGCCGTTAGCCAGTGCGTTGGGTGGCGTAAAGCTCCAGTTGCCGTTGGCATCAACTTTAGTGGTGCCAATTTGCGTGCCGTTATCGTAAATCGTAATGGTCGTTCCGGCCTCGCCGATGCCGCTCAGGGTAGGGCGTGCATCGTCAGTGCGCTGACCATTTTCCAGCGGCCCTTGCTCGCCACCCACGTCATCATTGACGATCAGAATGTCTGGCGCATCCGGCACGCTTAAATCGGGCGCAGTGACATGACCGTCTTTACTGATATTGCCCGAGGGGTCAGTTGCCGTGGCGGTGATCTGTTCGCCGTTGGTCAACGGTGTACCCAGTTCAATGGTGAACTTGCCGTCGCTGCCGGTTTTACCCGTCCCGACCAGATTACCGTTGGCATCTTTTAGCGTGATGGTGCTGCCCGGCTCTGCTGTCCCGGTGACGGTGGTGCCGTCGGGGGAGAACTGAAGATTGGTCGGCGCGTTTGGCGCGGTGGTATCGGGATTGTTTGGATTGCCGGGGTTCCCTGGGTTACCGGGATTGCCATTGTCATCGTCTCCGCCACCACCACCTCCGCCGCCACCGGCAGCAAGGGCAATGCCGCCCGCAACGGCCAGACCACCCAGCGCCCAGGGCCAAATTGCGCCACCGGCATCATTACCTGACGACGCCATCAGGACATCTATTGATGAAATGGCCTCATAATGTTCTGCTGCTGTGGGGTCTTCAATCCACCATAGCGCGCCGTTGTCCTCTTCCAGAACAAGCTGGCTTGCGCCCTGAGCGTCACCGACGTAAAAACCCTTGAGCGTGATCACTTCGCCGCTGTGCAGTGTCACCAGCAAATCGTTACCGTTACGGGTGTAATGTGAAATATCGGCCCGGCCAACGTGAAGCTTCACAATAGAAGAGTGGCCCAGAGTAACCTGAGTACCTTCGGTGGTGGTTTCCACGCCAGTAAGTTTCGAGATAACAGAGATTTGGCTCATATTCTTATTACTCCCAACAGATTTGTCATGAAATGGCGTGCACGACGAAGCCATCACTTTTCTGCGGGTAAAGAGCGCCCCCGGCGGAGTTGCTGTTTATTAAAACAGGACTCACCGTCAATATCTTCAGAGCGGCCGATGCCCGCCAGCATATCGAGTGGCTACATCAGGTTAATCAAATTATTTGCTGTGGATAACGTTGTGTTTGGCGTTTTTTGTGTTATATAAGGCCCTGTGATTTATAAAGATATTAATTTAACGGTCTAAAAATGATATAGCCAGAAATAGACAATTAAGCAAATTAAGCCTTGGTAAATTAAAAGTAAGCTTCTCTTCATTCATCTAGTTACTCACACTTTTCGTTATTTGCTGAATCGACGGTGGCCGCGCCGTTGCTGGCCTGGCGTTATTTTATTTTATTGTGGCTTTTCTCTTTGCTGGGCTATTTGACCGAAGATATATTTATACTTCTATTATTGGTGTGGGTATTTAATTCAGGTGGGCTTATGCGGTCATTAAGGCGAGGTTAACTTACTTTGCATATGATATATTATGTTTGTTACCGTTATAGAAATTAATACTGGCGACTTAATTATATTCTGCTATTAGGTTGTGAAGTTAATCTTCATTTAAATGTGAATTAAACTTACCGCATCTTTTTACGCGTCTGGATACGACATAAGGATGATTTTTTGGGCTGGGGACATTTTACGATGAATAGAAAGGGCTGCTCGGACGTTTACACCACGTTCGCCTGACTCACATCCACCCAGGAGTAGAAAATGACCGCTCAGTCCCTTACCCGAATCCCTACTGCTCGCTATCTTACCCTTCCGGTGCTGTTATTTATGTTGCAGGTACCTCAGGCTCTGGCGATGGGCAATAATGATACTGAAAGTAAAACGCCAGATTGCCCTGCCGGGCAGGTGTATGACAGCACCAGCAAGCAGTGTGTCCCGGAGAAAACGGGCAGCCTGAGCGATCAAGATAAAACCCATTATGCCTATCACCTCGCTAAGAAAGGGGAGTATCAGGCAGCGTTAAATATGCTGGATACCCTGAAAAATGGTAATACCGCCGAGGCCTGGAACTATCGCGGGTATGCCACGCGTAAGCTTGGCCGCACAGATGAAGGCATTGGCTATTACCAGCGCTCGCTGGCGCTTGATCCTCGCTACGCGAAAGCACGTGAATATCTGGGAGAGGCCTGGATGGTGAAAGGCCGTCCAGACCTGGCAAAGGATCAGCTCAAGGTGATTGCCAGTATCTGCGGTCAAAGCTGCGAGGAATATCGTGATTTACAGGCGGCCATTGACGGGCACCCGGAATCCTGACGAACAGAACGAGGAATGACAAATTACGACCAGTGACGTTCGCCAACAGTTGGCTGCACATTTGACGCGTTTATGGCGTTACGGGCTGGTATTGTCCCGCAATCGGGATATCGCCGAAGAGTTGGTGCAGTCGACCTGCGTACGCGCGCTCGAAAGGAGCGCGCAGTACACGCCCGGCACGCGTATCGATCGGTGGCTGTTTTCGATTCTGCATTCCATCTGGATATCCGATCTGCGCGCTCGCCATGTGAGAATGGGGCAGGGATTTGTGACCAGTGATGAGCTTATCGCCCCGGATACCCGCCCTCAGGACGACGATCGTCTCCATTATCAGAAGATCATGCAGCGGGTGAGTGCGCTTCCGGAAGCTCAGCGCAATACCGTATTTTTGGTTTATGTTGAAGGATTTACCTATCAGGAGGCGGCTGAAACGCTATCGGTTCCGATCGGCACGATCATGAGTCGACTGGCGACAGCAAGGGCGACGCTGGCAAAATCAGCCGATGCCCGGCCCGCGGCAAAGGAGAAACGCTTATGAAATCGCACCGTTTTACCCCCCCTTATGATGACGAAGCGATAGTCGCCTGGCTGGACGGGGCGATGAGTCACATCGACGCGCTTAAGTTTGAGGAGCGGCTCAGAAGCGACGAACAGTTGTCGGGGCGCACCGCCGAGCTGATGAAAAGCAATCAGGATTATCAACGTGCCTTTGCGCCTTTGCTTGCTGAGGCACCGTCCGCGCGAATGCAGGAGAAACTGGAGGCACATCTGGCGGCTAACCCGGTCGAGCGTCCTGGCGTAAGCCGGCGTTCGCTGATTGCGGCCTCGCTCAGCTTTCTAGTCCTCGGTTCTGGGCTGGGTTATCTGGTGCGGCCATCGGCAGGCGCGCTTAACGAGACCGCGCATATTCGCGATCTGGAGGCGCAATATATGTCGCTTTACAGTGCCGAGACGCTGCTGGACGTGGACAGCTCATTGCCCGTTATCCAGCGCGGCCTGGCCCGAACCGAACAAGATATCGGACTCGCGCTCACTGCACAGCAGCTTGCCCTGCACGGCGCGGAACTGAAGATGGTTCGCATGTTGCGTTACGACAGCACCTCCATCGCCCAGATAGCCTGGATTCATGCGGATTTTGGCCCGATGGCACTGTGTATTTCCCCGTTCGAACAGGCGAGTCATACCGGTATCAACAGTGAACAACGGCACGGCATGAACCTGGCGTGGTGGAATTATCGGGATTATCAGTTTGTCCTGATCGGACGCAACCCTGCGGACCAACTCCAGCAGAGCGCACAACGTTTGCAGGCCGCGCTTTCATGATGTCGGCTGGGCTTTGGCCTGAATATCAATATGAATAGCGATGCGGTCATCCACGACTAACGCGAATTTGTCCATATGGTAGGCGGAACGCGAAATGGCGGTGTTGGCGTGCAGCGACAGCGTATTGGCTGCTTTGTGTTCTTCGAGCGTGGCTTCAAGGATGACCGGGCGCTGGATATCTTTGACCGTGAGCGAGCCAAATACCCGAAAATGGCCATTCCCCAGCGTGACGACGCGAGTGCTGGTAAAGACAATATTGGGGTAGCGTGCGGCCTCAAAAAACATGTCACTTTTAAGCTGCCAGGTGAGCAGTTTGTTGGATGCAACCAGCGTCGCGACGGGGATGGTGACCTTGATGCGATCGTTAAATTCATTGTCCGGATTTAGCGTAACGTCCCCTGTTACCCCATTCAGATTGGCCCAGGAAAGGATGCCGCCAAAGGCGTGCCACGACAGTTTGATCCCGGTGTTATCCGTATCGATGGCGTAGCGGGTGGACGAAGCGTAGAGCATCGGACAAAACAGGGTGGTTACGAACAGTAAAATCAGGCGTGTCATTGGGGATCTCCATTATGCGGTCAAGGTGTAAACGCATGGAGACGAAGATTTATTCGGATAATTTTTGCCGTAAGGGCAATAAAAAAGGCCGCGAAGGCGGCCTTTTGAACGAGAGTACAGGGGTTATTCAGTGACTTTCTTTTCCAGCGACTCAGCGCCTTCTTTGGTCTTATTCCAGCCTTTCTCAGTACCTTCTTTGGTGGCATCCCACCCTTTCTCGGTACCTTCTTTGGTTTTGTGCCAGGCCTTCTGAGAATCTTCGCTTACTTTACTGCCAAAGCTTTCGCTTTTGCCTTCAGCGGCGTGTTCAGATTTCAGCTTCAGCTGTTCGCCTTTATGCTGCTCTTCATGCAGTTTTTGTTTAGCGTTGTTCGCGTTTTCATTCGCGGCGGCAACGGTGTCGTCGGTTGCATGTGTGGTTGCGGCCAGAACAGGGGTAGCCAGCAGAAGTGCAGAGAGTGCGATAATTGTCGTTTTCATAATATCCTCAACTAACGTTATTCATGTTATGAGCGTGATTAAGGATGGCATGAGCGAAGCGGCAAGGCTTTAGGAAAAAACTGTAAGTGGATCAAGGACGTTTTTTGCACATTTTGAAAGGCGAGATCCACTACCGGTTCGTGATGAATATCTCCGGCATGGCGGGTCGCGATGGTTGAGCGTCTGGCTACAACGTCAACCCGAGGATGGCATTAACCACAGATGACGTCATAAACACCCCACCCGTAATTAAAAACGTCAGCTCTTTTCGGGTGGCCGCAAGCGCGAGCATGACGACGCCGATGACAAAGAAGGGAATGGCAACGATGCTGAAGGTATTCATGTAAAGCCTGTGATTGATGACCTGAGAGTGCAAACGATCCTAAGATGGAATGGGCGGGGAGGATAGCTGTTAAATTTGATGGGGCGGATCGCTGTTATGACAGCGATCCTGATTTATCGCGTGGTGCGCGGCTACTCGTCGTCACGCTCGCGGATAGCGCGCTGGCGTTCATAGTATTCGTCTTCTGCGGTGATGATTTCATCCATCAGTGAATCCATATCCACTTCGTGAGCTTCTTCGACAAACAGCCCGGTGAGGGTGATTTCTGGGGTAAGCTTCCCATCTTCATATATCGCCCAGATCTCTTTCGCATAGCGCGTCTGCAACAACTGCGGGGCAAACTGACCGTAGTAAGCGGTGATGTTGTTCACATCACGTTCAAACATGGATTCAGCGTGATTGTTCGCCGCTGCGTCCACCGCCTGCGGCAGATCGATAATGACCGGCCCGTCGGCATCCAGCAGTACGTTAAACTCCGAGAGATCGCCATGCACGAGGCCTGCGCACAGCATGCGCACGATGTTGCGGATCATCGTCTCGAAATCTGCCAGCGCTTGATCTTCTGATAACGTCACATCGCTAAGACGTGGCGCTACCGAACCATCAGCGTCCGTGACCAACTCCATCAGCAGCACCCCGTCAATGCACAGATAAGGCTGCGGCACGCGCACCCCGGCATTGGCGAGACGGAACAGGGCATCGACTTCTGCCGTATGCCAGGAGTCTTCCTGCTGCTTGCGGCCGAACTTCGAGCCTTTCTGCATGGCGCGCGTATTGCGGCTGCTGCGGACCTTGCGGCCTTCCTGATACTGCACCGCCTGCTTAAAGCTGCGCTGCGAGGCTTCTTTGTACACTTTCGCGCACTGGATCTTGTCACCGCATAGCACGGTGTAAACGTCGGCTTCTTTGCCGCTTTTCAGTCGCTGGAGGACATCATCGATCAGACCATCATCGACCAGCGGTTGGATTCTGTTTGGGATTTTCATGCGGCATTTATACCTTATTTCAGGCGCTTTTCGTACCAATTATACAGGCTGTGATATGGCAAAAAAAGATACCATCGGTATTGGCGTAGAAGCAGATTGCCATAAATAAGCTTATGAGTGGAACAACATTTAACATGATTTAGTTGTAAGCTCTCATCTGAGATTAGCATTGGTGGCGGGCTAAAAATTCTTTGTAATCAGGTAGAACCTTGATATGCCCATGCATAGGTTGCTCTGCATGACATGCAATGCACAGAACATCAAGATTTGCTTCGCTGTTGTCATATTTCAGTCCATTTCGATGATGTAGATGAAGATACTTTGATTCGCTATCTTGGAGCACTATGCGACAAGTTTTACATTGTTGGCCCCGAGCTAGTTTTATTGTTCTTGATAGTTTCGCCCAGTCATCCGTGTAAGTATTCACAGGAGCTGTATCGGATGTATGTATAGGCTTTACATTGACAAGATCCCGAGGGTATTCTCTAAAAAAATCAAGCAGCGAAAAATGAGATACTATGTTAAGTCGCATTGGGCGAGCCATTTTTTGCATATCAAATCCTTTCCATCGGATTGTATCAAGACAGTTCTGGCAAACATTCAATCTCACGGTCTGTGTTTTAATATTACTATCCATGACATTGACCTGAAATTCACCTGAATCTCTATTCGCCACTACATAACGCCCAAATCTTGAGTTTTTTTGCATTGTCTCAAGGGCCTTGCAGTAAGAAAAATGATATTTAGGCATCCGTGTTTGCCCTGCGATCGATGAAATATCTCTGATATAGAGCAATACTCGGAAGCCATTGTAAATCAGTGTGCCATCATCATGAATTTTAATATCATCAATATTAACATCGATGCCTGCATTTCTTAGGCGTTCGACGATAGGGATATCGATTTGTTTGAAATGTACGTCAAGAACAAAGCTTTCAGTGAGTGGGGCAGACATCTCATGACGTAACGTGTTCAATAATTCCCAGTTTAGAAAGTTTGGCAGTTTAAAGTTCATTTCTTAGATAGCTTATGCGCAATTAAATCCATTTTTTCACTTGCATTCGTGACAATACGAAACTCTACACGTTGATTCGCATTTTTCGAAGCATCCGCTGAAAGAGGATGGGATGATGAAAGTCCATTAGCTGTCATGTGTTGTATAAGCCAGTCTTGATTATTTTGCACTTTAGATAATGACATCAAATATTCAAGTGCGCTTCGGGTCCGTGCCTGAGACAATTCCATATTTTTGAAATAAGCCTCTTTTTCATTCTTGGCCCCGTTCCAAAATGCACTTGTATGCCCTTCGATGCGAATTTCTTTGACCGTATTTTTAAATTGAGCAGAGTTGAGCAAGGTAATATAACGTGGGAAAAATTCACCCAATACCTGTTTAAAACGGGGGCGCAGTTCAGAAGACCCCGTTGCAAAAAGAACAGAAGGGTCATTAAAACGTATTGTCATGTCTCCTAATATTTCAGCATTCCATTGCTTTAAATCTTTAGAAAACTCCTTTTGTAAAGCCAATAGCATGTCACGTTTTGTCAATTCATACTCTTTCACGACGAGAGTTGTTGTCTGCTCAACGCGAAGCATGAAGGCTGCCGTTAATAGCATGAATACCATCATCAGTCCAGTCATTAAATCTGCTAATGGTATCCAATGAGATTGATTACTTTGTTCTATATTCATCTTTCTCTCATTTCACTGAAGCAATACGAACAACTTCGCGCAGGCGATCTGTCAATGGGGTGTAATCAGAAACAAATTTTTCTGAGAGTGAAGCAAGTTGACGGCCAAGAGATTCAAGGCTTTTAGTTAGTTCTTCTTGTAGGCCCTTATCTAGTGCAACGACACTTTGTCTAACGGCGTCCATCGAAGTAGTTAATCCATCATTGACTTCCGACTGCGATTTACGAAGTGTCTCCGTGAGAAGTTGCTTTAATTCTGATGAAGAGGATTGGAACTGAATGCCAAAATTTTTAACTATATCGCTAATCTCAGTCTGGATTTTTAAGACACCTTTCGACATTGAGTCTGTCATTTCATCAATTTTCTTTGAAAACTGGGGGGTTATGTCCTTCATCTGAGATAGTACATTAGTCATAGATTGTTGAGATTGCTCTATTTGTTGATGCTGTATGACCAATCCCTTAAGCGTTAATTCAAGTGCTTCTGCTGTTCCAGCAAAACTAGATGCCCGGTCAATGAAAAGTGACAGACCAGAAGAGGCACGTTGAAGGTCATCAGCAGATGATTTTTGCAAGATGAATAGATTGTCGAGCTCATCTTTATACTGCTTCTGCCAGATGACCAGTTTCTCAACACTCGCATTTAAGTGTTTGAAATTCTCACCGAACTGTTCGTTAATTTGAGCATTAAAGTCTTTAATGACTTCCTTTAATGCTTCAATCAATGCTTTAGAACCATCTTGTGCCATTTTCTGGGAAAATGTTTCGAATGACGTGCGTAGTGAGCGTAACTCATCAACTTGTTCTTGACGCATCAATTTTAGTTGAGAAAGTAAACTACCTTCTTCACTCCCAGATAGACTAAGTTGAAGGGCCTGAGTCGCTGCTACAACATCGTCCAGACTTGCTGCTTTAGGTGTTCCGGAACTCTGGGGGATAGGTTGTTTTTGAAAATAGTGACGTCCTCTAATAACGAGTGAACCAAACACTCCACTTAATGATGCTAAAAAGGCTGTTTTCACACCTTCAAGCAAATGAGGAACACTTTCGGCGACATTCATCGCATCAAAATGCAATAACGAAGTTGCTATACCTACAAAGCAGCCGAGAATCCCGACTGTAGTGAGTATTTCAGGGCCATGAACAACTGCAAACCTGTCAAAGCGTACAAAAACAAAAAAGATCGTTAAGAAAGTATTCACAATCACGAATGTATTTGTAATCGGGTCTGAAACGAGTGTGTTCAAGGTGCCTGCAATGGCGACAAAGGGTGTGAACATTAAGAACAATGGTAAGATTAAATTTCTTTTCTTCATTATATGCAGTATGTTTTTTTGATGTGTTAAGTCGAATGGTTGCTCATTTTCTGAGTAACCATAGATGTGATTTGCAATGTACTTATAATACGCTCGGAGTTTCATTGCGTCTATTGTTAGTGAGCAATTTAAACTAGACATCTTGGGGGGGGTATGGTTAATAAATTAAAATGAGATAGATTGACGCATTTTAAAAAAACCTTTAATATCAGATTGATACTAGTGAGTGTTGTTGTTGGTTAGCGCGCTTAAGCCTTGGTTTTTAGGCTGTCAATTAAAACATTACTTAAGCAGCTATTAAGTATTCTCATCATAATAATGATTATCTGAAGATTTTAATGCTATCAAAAGGAACAAATATTATTTCATCTCTGACTGTTGAAGTTAAATAGTCTATCAAGAAAAATGTGCTACATTTGTTCCTCAATGATTTGTGTCGTTGAACAATGACCTCATTGAAGTTGCTATCCGGTTTATGTCAGGGTTGGACTAATGTTATAGATTTAGTTTGACTAAAAGACAAAAAAGCCCGCAGGCTTGCGCCGAACGGGCTTTCAGGACTTCGTATCAGGCTCTGGTGACCATCAACAAAGGATTTTGGTGGAGCTGGGGGGATTTGAACCCCCGTCCGAAATTTCTACATCCTCGGTACTACATGCTTAGTCAGTCTTTACATTCGCACGCCAGCTGCGGACAGACACGCCACTAACGAACTAGCCTGATTAGTTTTAGCCCTTCAGCCCCAGGCAGGACATCCACGCGATCTCTTTTGGTTTTGACCTCTCTTGATCCCCGTCTTAAGAGCGGAAGCTAGGGAGAGAGGGCTCTTAGCAGGTTATTAAGCTGCTAAAGCGTAGTTTTCGTCGTTTGCGACTATTTTTTTGCGGCTTTTTACGAGGCAAACCGCCCCTCGGCATGCACCTTGGGTTTCGCAAATCCCGTCGAATCCAGAATCAGCCCCAATGTGTCGAACTCAGTATATCAGAACTGGCACCCGTGATGCCAGCCCGGAACGTGAAGTTCTTAAATCGTTGTAATACGAACAAAATCTGTGCAGGAATTAGCGCCCAGCATGTTTCATAATGCGCGCTTTATCGACCTGCCATTCACGATCTTTTAGATCGGAACGTTTATCATGTTGTTTCTTACCTTTCGCAACGCCGATTTTCACTTTACACCAGGCGTTTTTCCAGTACAGCGACAGCGCGACGACGGTGTAACCTTCACGGTTGATACGTCCGAAAAGGGATTCCAGTTCGCGCTGGTTTAGCAGCAGCTTACGGGTGCGCGTTGGGTCACAAACGTAGTGCGACGAGGCAACGGCCAGCGGCGTAAAGTTTGCGCCAAACAGGAAGGCTTCGCCTTCAATCATGATCACATAGCTGTCGCTGATGTTGGCTTTACCCGCACGCAACGATTTAACTTCCCAGCCTTGCAGCGCAAGACCAGCTTCGAATTCTTCTTCAATGAAATATTCATGGCGGGCACGCTTATTGAGCGCAATGGTTGCCGAGCCAGGTTTATGTACTTTTTTCTTCGTCATAAGTGTCGTAAAACCATAGGTAATCTGATTTCAAAAAGTAACCTCATTGCGATTGCGTCCTGTGAGGTCTAACGCGCTATCTTAGCACGAGATGAGGCTTAGCGTTTTTTTAACAAGGGATAAATGTTATTATTTGTCCGTTGTGTGACCATGGAAAATGCTATGCCTCAGATTAGCCGTACTGCGCTTGTCCCCTACAGTGTGGAACAAATGTACCAGTTAGTGAACGATGTGAAGTCCTACCCGCAGTTTATTCCGGGGTGTACCGGTAGCCGAGTGCTGGACGCTGGTCCAAACCAGATGACGGCGGCAGTGGATGTTTCTAAAGCTGGGATCAGCAAAACGTTCACCACCCGTAATACGCTGACCGATAATCAAACCATTTTGATGCATCTGGTGGATGGCCCGTTCAAAAAGTTGATGGGTGGCTGGAAGTTTACACCGCTGAGTGCTGATGCGTGTCGCATTGAATTCCACCTGGATTTTGAATTTACCAATAAACTGATTGAGCTGGCGTTCGGTCGGATCTTTAAAGAGCTGGCTTCGAATATGGTTCAGGCGTTCACTGTCCGCGCCAAAGAGGTTTACAGTGTCGCTTAAGATTGCTGTAGAAGTGGCCTACGCGTTGCCGGAAAAGCAGTATCTGCAACGGGTAAAACTCGACGAAGGGGCCACCGTTGAGGAGGCCATCCGCGCGTCGGGTTTACTGGAGCTGCGCCGTGATATCGATCTGGCTAAAAATAAAGTCGGTATTTACAGTCGCGCTGTAAAACTGGCCGATGTGGTTAAGGATGGCGATCGCGTTGAGATTTATCGCCCGTTGATTGCAGACCCGAAAGCGTTACGTCGGCAGCGTGCAGAGAAAGCAGGCAAGGCGCAGTAGCGTCAGTTATGACATCGCGAGAATACAAAAAAGGTGCTCATTGAGCACCTTTTTACATTTTTAAAACCTTACTCTTTGGTGAGCGCAGGTTTGTTATCAATGTTGGTTAACACGCCGCTGCTGTTAAAGGTCAGGGTCAGCGTTTGCTGAGTGACGCCTTCATGCCCAGGCTGCTGGCGGAACACGTAGAACCAGGTATTGGTACCGAACGGATCGGACATCATCGGCGTTCCCAGTGTGTAAGCGACCTGCTGTTGTGTCATACCGACACGAATTTTTGACACATCGTTAGGTGTGAGGTAGTTCCCCTGGTTGATGTCAGGACGGTAAACCACTCGCTCCAGAGTGGAACAACCTGCGGTCAACATCAGAAGAACCGCTGCGACAGCGGTCAGCGTTTTACAGCGCATAGTGATTTGATTCCTTTTCGGGCCCGAGCAATACGCGGCTCATATGTTATATGCCGATGATAATAGACCTTGCCTCACTTTGAAACCGGTCTTACGGCGTTTTTGTTGTTCTGTATGACCCTGAGTTCCCGAAAAAGTTTATGCAGCCAGCAGTTCTTTGGCGTTTGCGAGCGTATTGCGGGTGACTTCGCTGCCGCCCAGCAGACGTGCCAGCTCCTGTAAACGAGCACGTTTGTCCAGTGTCTGCATATGGGTTTCTGTCATTTCGCCATCGGTTTCTTTACTGACGAAGAAATGATGATGCCCACAACCGGCCACCTGTGGCAGGTGGGTTACGCACATGACCTGGGTTGACTCGCCCAACTGACGTAATAGCTTGCCAACGACGGCGGCGGTTGGTCCGCTGATGCCCACGTCCACTTCATCAAAGATCAGTGCTGGCGTTTCCATCTTACGCGCGGTGATCACCTGGATAGCCAGAGCAATGCGCGAAAGCTCACCGCCGGATGCCACCTTAGAGATGGCCTGCAAAGGTTGACCAGGGTTGGTGGTCACACGGAATTCGACGCGGTCTGCACCTTCAGCGGTCAGATGATTTGCTTCAAATTTGACGTCGATGGTAAAGACACCGTGCGGCATAGATAATGCGTGCATGCTGTCGGTAATGTGCTGACCCAGTTCCTGAGCGTAATGCTGGCGAATATCATGCAACTGTTTCGCCGTTGTCAGCGCCTGCTGATGGTGAACGCTAACCGCCAGTGACAGCGTCTCCAGCGAGTCGGCCTGATCGTCCAACTGTTGCTGTTCATCCAGCAGTGACTGGTGATAATTCGGCAGTTCTTCTGGCGAGATATGATGTTTACGCGCCAGCGAGATCTGCCGGGAGATACGTTGTTCTAGCTCAAACAGACGATTTGGGTCGAGATCCAGACGCTCGCAGTAATGGCGTAACTCTTCGCCTGCTTCAGAAATTTGGATGGCCGCTTCTTCCAGCATCTCCAGCACGCTGGTAAGTGAGCTATCCAGACTCACAATTTCAGCAATCTGTTGGCGCACGGTATAGAGCTGACTTTGCAGATTGACGTCTTCACCATCGGCCAGCAAATTGAGCGCCTGCTGGCTGGTTGACAGCAAATGACCGCTGTTGGCGAGGCGTTTGTACTCTTCATCAATGAGTTCGAATTCACCCGGCTGCGGGCTGAATTCATTGAGCTCTTTCAACTGGTATTCCAGCAGCTCTGCACGCGCGGTACGCTCATGGCTTTGTTGTTGCTGATGCGCCAGCTCGCGGCAGCTTTGATGCCACAGGCGATAATGCTCTGCCATCAGCTGAGTAAGTGCATACTCACCAGCATAACCATCGAGCAGGTTTTTTTGTTGTTCTGGCTTGATAAGCTGCTGATGAGCGTGTTGCCCGTGAATTTGAATCAGTAGCTGGCCCAGCTCGCGGAGTTGGGAGAGGGGAACCGCAGTGCCGTTGATAAAGCCACGTGAACGACCATCGCTGCTGATGACGCGACGAAGTAAACACTCACGTCCGTCTTCCAGTTGATTTGCTTCGAGCCAGCGCAGAGCGGCTGGCGTGTCTTTCAGGGCGAAACGCGCACAGAGATCGGCGCGAGTAGCGCCTGCGCGAACAATATCACCTTCTGCACGACCGCCAAGGCACAAGCCGAGCGCATCAATGGCAATAGATTTACCTGCACCGGTTTCACCGGTAATAGCCGTCATCCCGCTCAGGAAGTCGATCTCAAGCTCACGAACAATGGCGAAGTTGCTGATGGTCAGTTGTGCCAGCATATTTGTTTTCCTGTATGAAAAACCATAACTGTGTTTTCATACAGTATAAACTGGTTTTTTATACAGTAAAGCGTTGGATGCAAAATTAGAACAATTTTTTTGACCAGCCGAGCTTTGAACTTAATGTATTGAAATAGCTGTAATCTTTTGGGTGGATTAAATTCAGGTGATAGTCACATCGGCGGATCAGTACGTCTTCTCCTTCCTGAATCGGCAGAGCAATCTGGCTGTCGCAGCTGATTTCCAGATCGTTACGGCGATGCGAAAAGCGCAAACGAATAGTACTACTACTATTAATAACCAGCGGGCGAGCGGTTAGCGTATGCGGAAACATCGGAACCAGCGTAATGGCGTCGAGCGAGGGTGTCAGAATAGGGCCACCCGCCGAGAGCGAATAGGCGGTTGAACCCGTTGGCGTGGAGATAATCAGGCCGTCAGAGCGTTGGGAAAAGGCAAAGATTTCGTCAATATAGACTTCAAACTCAATCATATGTGCGACTTTGCCCGGATGGAGCACGACTTCATTTATCGCGGTACTGATGCGTTTCTGGCAGTCCTGCTGGCAAACCTGCGCCTCCAGCAAAAAGCGTTTTTCGCTGATATAGTGGCCTTCCAGTACATCGGCAAGCTGTTGCTGCGCGTTGTCTGGATCGAGGTCAGTCAGGAAGCCAAGGTTGCCACGGTTGATACCAATCACTTTGATATCGTAGCGAGCCAGCGTGCGGGCCGCCCCTAGCATATTGCCATCGCCGCCCACGACGACCGCCAGATCGGCCTGTTGTCCGATTTCAGCCAGCGTGCCGGTTTTGACGGTTTTAAGCTTTAGCTCTTGCGCAATTTGTTGTTCGACAATGACGTCATAGCCTTTCGCGCACAGCCAGCGATACAACATTTCATGTGTCGTCAGCGCGGTAGGATGACGCGGATGTCCGACAATCCCAATACACTTGAAATGATTATTCATTTTCTGGAGGTCCTTGTGCCGAATGATGATGACAATGTGCTTTGTTCCCTTGAATCCCGGAAACTGATCCCCATAATAAGCGAAGTTAGCGAGATGAATGCAGAAAAACGCGGAGAAATTCATGAGTAGTAAAGAACAGAAAACGCCTGAGGGGCAAGCCCCGGAAGAAATTATCATGGAACAGCACGAAGAAGTTGAGGCTGTAGAGCCGGACGCTTCTGCTGAGCAGGTGGATCCGCGCGATGAGACGATTGCGAATCTGGAAGCTCAGTTAGCTGAAGCGCAGAATCGTGAGCGCGAAGGCGTGCTGCGTGTCAAAGCGGAAATGGAAAACCTGCGTCGTCGTACCGAACTGGACGTCGAAAAAGCGCATAAATTCGCACTGGAGAAGTTCGTCAATGAACTGCTGCCGGTGATTGATAGCCTGGATCGTGCGCTGGAAGTGGCGGATAAAGCGAACCCAGATATGACGGCAATGGTGGAAGGCCTTGAGCTGACCCTGAAGTCGATGCTGGATGTGGTACGTAAGTTCGGCGTAGAAGTGGTTGCTGATACTAACGTTGCGCTTGACCCGAACGTGCATCAGGCGATTGCGATGGTGGAATCCGAAGATGTTCCGGTGGGCAACGTGCTGGCCGTAATGCAAAAAGGGTATACGTTGAACGGTCGTACGATTCGCGCTGCGATGGTGACCGTCGCGAAAGCGAAAGCGTAATTTCCCTCCTGTAGCGCCGGGCGGCGGCTTCGCCAGGCCCGGCCTACAGTTATTATTGTTCCGCCACGCTGTCCCGCAGTGGCTTCACGGGTATTACTCTTACCTGCTTAATCATGTTGTCCTGGACGTCCAGGATATCAATATCATACTGGCTGATACGCACTCGCGTACCTGAGGCCGGGATCTCTTCCAGCGCTTCCAGAATCATGCCGTTAATCGTGCGCGCTTCATCTTCTGGCATCTGCCAGTTAAAGGCTTTGTTCAGTTCACGCACGTTGGCGCTACCGTCAATCAGCACGGAACCGTCGTTTTGTGGCGTGACCTCTTCGGCAAGCGAAGGTGACATCGAGGTGGTGAAATCCCCGACGATCTCTTCCAGAATATCTTCGACCGTGACCAGCCCCTGAATATCGCCATATTCATCGACAACCAGCCCGACTTTCTTTTTATTTCGCTGAAACTTCACCAGTTGAGTACTGAGCGGGGTGCCTTCGGGGATGTAGTAAATCTCATCAGCGGCGCGCAGCATAAGCTCTTTGGTGAACTCTTTTTTCTCGGTCATCAGACGATAGGCTTCACGCAGGCGCAGCATGCTGATGGTGTCATCCAGCGAATCGCGATACAGCACGATACGGCCATGCGGGGAGTGCGTTAGCTGGCGAACGATGGATTTCCAGTCGTCGTTGATATCGATACCGACGATCTCATTACGCGGCACCATGATGTCATCAACGCTGACTTTTTCGAGGTCGAGCACCGACAGCAGCATGTCCTGATTACGGCGAGAAATTTGCGAGCGCGATTCGTTTACGATGGTGCGCAGTTCATCTTTGCTCAGCGCGCTACTGATGACGACATCGGATTTGATGCCCATCATGCGCATCAGCAAGCGGGTGACGATATTGAGCAGCCAGACTAGCGGCATCATCAATATCAGCAGCGGTGCCAGCAGGAAGCTGCTTGGATAGGCGACTTTCTCTGGATAGAGCGCGGCGATGGTTTTTGGCAGCACTTCTGCGAAGACCAGCACTATGAAGGTCAGCACGCCGGTCGCAATGGCTACACCAGCGTTACCGTACAGGCGCATCCCGACAATCGTGCCTAATGCGGAAGCCAGAATATTGACGAGGTTGTTACCAATAAGCACCAGGCTAATCAGGCGATCGGGCTTACGTAATAGCTTTTCGACGCGACGAGCGGCACGGTTACCTTGCTTAGCGCGATGACGTAACCGATAACGGTTCAGCGTCATCATGCCAGTTTCCGAGCCAGAGAAATAAGCGGAGATGACCACCATGACGAAAAGCGTAACGATCAGCGTGGTGGTAGAGATGTGTTCCAGGGGGAACTCCTTTGTTGCTTAGCTGACAAACTGCTGTATGACTCGGCTACCGAAATAGGCCAGAGTCAGGATACCGGCGCCCGCTACGTTAAACCAGACGACGCGACGACCGCGCCAGCCTTTATGATAATGGCCCCATAACAGGACAATATAGACAAACCACGCGATGATGGAGAGAACCGCTTTATCGATATTCTCCACGTTGAACAGGTTCTGCATGTAAAACAGGCCAGTACACAATGTGAGCGTCAGCAGTACCACGCCAATCTGCGTGATATGAAACATCTTACGTTCGATAACCATCAGCGGTGGCATTTCGTGGTTGAAGACCAGTTTTTTATTTTTGAGCTGGTAGTCAATCCAGGCCAGCTGCATTGCGTACAGTGCGGCAATGATCAACGTCGCATAGGAGAACAGCGACAGGCCAATATGAACCATCATTCCCGGCGTGGTCTCCAGGTGCGTAATGAATTCATTTGGGACAAAGGTGGCGAAGGCCAGATTAATCAGCGCGAACGCATAGACAATCGGCAGGAGCAGCCAGCCGCGATTTTTAGAGGCGACGATGGTCATTACCGTACAGATCATCAGGCTGACCAGCGAACCGACGTTTAAAACGCTCAGATTTTGCACGCTGCCGTCGCCTGGGATAATGCGCGATTCGAGGGCGAATGCGTGGCTGACCAGTGCGATTACCGCCGACAAAATAGCCATTCGCCGCCAGCCGCTGTTTTTTTGCAGCAGGCCAGGAATAATCAGCGCGAGGCTGAAAGAGTAGGCAACAAGGGCGATCAGTGCGAAAACAGGCATATAGGCGTCGACAGTTGTCTTAATAAGAAAGAGAAGCAGTATAACGTTACGTGACGCGTGCTCCAACCGTTGCATAACAACAAAGACGCCTTCATGTTATACTCCGGCAAAATTCTGTGTATGTGTCGCTGTGGCGGCCCAACGTTTCTACATCAGGCGAGAGACAATGTTTGATAATTTAACCGATCGTTTGTCGCGCTCGCTGCGCAACATCAGCGGCCGCGGACGACTTACCGAAGACAATGTTAAAGAGACGCTGCGCGAAGTACGCATGGCGTTACTCGAAGCCGACGTGGCACTGCCGGTCGTGCGTGATTTCATCAACCGCGTTAAAGAAAAAGCGGTTGGTCATGAAGTAAACAAAAGCCTGACGCCGGGTCAAGAGTTCGTCAAAATCGTTCGTCAGGAACTGGTTTCGGCGATGGGCGAAGAAAACCAGGTTCTGAATCTGGCGGCACAGCCGCCAGCGGTTGTGCTGATGGCGGGTCTGCAGGGCGCAGGTAAAACCACGAGCGTCGGTAAGCTGGGTAAATTCCTGCGCGAGAAGCACAAGAAGAAGGTGCTGGTCGTCTCTGCCGACGTTTATCGCCCGGCGGCGATCAAACAGCTTGAAACCCTGGCACAACAGGTTGAAGTTGATTTCTTCCCATCTGACGTGGGGCAAAAACCAGTCGATATCGTGAATGCGGCGCTGAAAGAAGCGAAGCTCAAATTCTACGACGTGCTGCTGGTGGATACCGCCGGTCGTCTGCACGTTGACGAAGCGATGATGGACGAAATCAAGCAGGTTCATGCCGCGATTAATCCGGT
>JALCNW010000048.1 GCA_022649305.1 Enterobacter sp. | reverse complement strand
TGAAAGAGCAAGGTCTGGTGCCGGTTCTGTGCATCGGTGAAACCGAAGCAGAAAACGAAGCGGGCAAAACGGAAGAAGTATGCGCACGTCAGATTGACGCCGTTCTGAAAACTCAGGGCGCAGCGGCATTCGAAGGCGCTGTTATCGCTTACGAACCCGTTTGGGCAATCGGTACGGGTAAATCAGCGACCCCAGCTCAGGCACAGGCTGTTCACAAATTTATCCGTGACCACATTGCTAAAGCCGACGCGAAAGTGGCTGAGCAAGTGATCATCCAGTACGGCGGTTCCGTGAACGCAGCGAACGCTGCTGAGCTGTTCACCCAGCCGGACATTGATGGCGCACTGGTTGGCGGTGCATCCCTGAAAGCTGACGCTTTCGCGGTCATCGTTAAAGCAGCAGAAGCCGCTAAGCAGGCGTAATCGCCTTCATCCCTCTCCCCTACAGGGAGAGGGAACAGACCGCACTGACCTACAATTTACCCAATACGCTAAACCACAAATAATCCAGCGGCAAAAGCACCAGATAGGTCGCGACCGCCAGCGCCAGACACAGCAGCATTCCCGCCCTTGCAGGCACCTTTCCGAGTCCCATCGCGACCACAATCGGCGACGCCTGATAAGGCAGCAGCGGCGTGGAGTAACCCAGCACCTGAATCATAATCACCGACAGCAGCGGAAAACCGGTGGCGTCCGAGAAGCTTTGCGCCAGCGTGGTATATAGCGCCGGTACCCCGTTCGCGGTCATGATGAAGTTGAGTGCCGTGGTGATGCCGGTCAGCGCCAGGAAACTGGTAAAGGGCTTATCCGCATCCAGCGGCATAAGCTGGAGTAACGCTTCGCCTACCGCGCTTCCAATCCCGGTTTGCGTGACGGTAATCGCCAGCCCCAGAATGCCCGCCACGTAAATACAGGTGCGCATATTCACGCCCGTCGAAAACTCCTCTCCGGTGATAAACCCCACGCGCGGCAGCATCACCACCAACGACGCGGCAAGCCCCGTCCAGGCCGGACCAATGCCGTGCCAGCTCTCCGTCACCCACATCACCAGCACAACGGCCAGCAACCAGGCGAGACGCTTCTCATCGCGGCCCATCGGTTCTGTTGGGGAAAGCTCCTGTGGATGTTTCGGTGAGCCGGGGAATAACCAGCAAATCAGGCCAATCAGAATTAATCCTTTCAGGATGCCTAACACCGGCGTGTGCAACAGCAAATAAGGGACATAGCTCAGGTGGATGCCGTAGGACCCTTCCGCCGCGCCGCTCATCACCAGATTGGGCACGTTGGCGGGAAGTATGGTGGCCGAAAGCTGGAAAGTCCCAAACCCCACGGCCAACGCCAGGCCATACCACGCCCGCGATCCGTCGGGAATGCTGGCCCTTTTCGCCATCGCCGCCACAATCGGCATCAGCAGCGCGATACGCCCCATGTTCGAGGGCATCACAAACGCCAGGGCATAACTCAGGAGAACCACGCTTGCGACCATCAGTACCCAGGAGTCGGTGAGCTTTGCCGATAGCGCTCGCGCTGCCCTGTCCGCCAGCCCGGTTTTGCGGATCGCCATGCCGAGTACAAAACCGCTAAATACCAGCCAGAATGCCGATGACGCAAAGCCACCAAAAATCACCTCCGCTGGCGCAATTTTGGCGATCATCGCCGCCGTAAAGAACAGCAGTGCGGTAAGAAACTCCGGCAGGAGCGAGGTTGCCCACAGCACGATGGTGATGCCGACAATGAGTGAGGGCAGGAACAGAGGGTGAGTCAACCAGAGCGACATACCTGTCTCCTGTAGATTTTTTCAGCAAGTCTACGGCGACAGGCAGTACGAGTAAACGCTATTTATGGTGGGGTCAATTCAGGATATCGCATTGATGATCCTGCAATTCCTCAGCGGAGGCACGATTCAGCATCAGCAAATTACGCTCGGTCGCCAGCAATATAAACGAGCCGTCAGACTGCTGCGCCATCGCCAGCGCAAAACGCCCCATGTGGTCGCGCGCTTCCGGTAGCTCTTGTGCCAACATCATAAAGGGACTGCGCTGCACCAGCTCGTTTTCAGTCACCCGCCGCGCCAGGTACTCATGCCCTTGCAGCCCGCCCGGAAACGGTAGCCACTGGGTACCGATTTTCCCCTGATTTGCATCCAGCTTCTGCCGCACGTTCGCACGTAAGCATGAAATATGAATATGGAAGTGATTCTGCGTACGTCCGGCGGGGGAGTTGATGGTGAGTGACACCGCGCTGTCAGGCACTTCAGAGCCGCGCTTCATGCTCATAAAATTGCGCGACTGCCACGCCAGCCAGAAGAAGTTGGGCGTTTGCGGCTCGGTCAGCAGCGGGCTTTCGGTGCCGTTGATGCGGTAAGTCGGCATCAGCAAATACTGCAATGGTCCGTTGCGGTCTTTAAATACCACGTAGCCTGCGTCAGGTTTTACCTGCGCACAGGGTGCAGGATTGCGGTTTTGCTGCTGATTAGGCAGGCACTGTTCGAGAACGATATGGCGCAACGCATCCGGATTACCGGCCTTCATCCAATACCAGCCGCCCGCCGCAGCCGCGATGACGACCAGCGCCAGTACGATTATCTTTTTCATCATGCGTTCCCTGTATCCAGTTGAAGCGAAAGAGTAACGCAAAATGATGACCAAATAAAAAACCCGGCGGATTTCTCACGCCGGGTCTTCGTATCATGCTTTTTAAATCGCTTAACGTTTGCTGATCTGGTCGAAAGTACCGCCGTTTGAGAAGTGCTCTTTCTGCGCTTTCGCCCAGCCGCCAAACTCTTCGTCAATGGTGAACAGCTTCAGTTTCGGGAACGCGCTGTCATACTTCTTCGCCACAGCCGGGTCGCGCGGACGATAGAAGTTCTTCGCGGCGATTTCCTGGCCTTCTGGAGAGTAGAGATATTTCAGGTAAGCTTCAGCCACCGTTTTGGTGTCTTTCTTCTCGACGACTTTGTCGACGATAGAAACGGTTGGCTCCGCGAGGATAGATTCGCTCGGCGTGACGATTTCGAACTTATCTTTGTCCAGTTCGTGAGTTGCCAGCAGGGCTTCGTTTTCCCACGCAATCAGCACGTCACCGATACCACGTTCGACGAACGTATTGGTTGCACCGCGAGCGCCAGAGTCGAGTACCTCAACGTTTTTGAACAGTGATTTGACGAACTCCTGTGCTTTCGCCTGGTCACCGTTGTTATGGTGCAGCGCATAGCCCCAGGCCGCCAGATAGTTCCAGCGTGCGCCGCCGGAGCTTTTCGGGTTCGGCGTGATCACGGAAACGCCCGGTTTAATCAGATCGTTCCAGTCATGAATTTGTTTCGGGTTGCCTTTGCGCACCAGGAAAACGATGGTGGACGTGTACGGCGCGGAGTTATCCGGCAGGCGTTTAATCCAGTTCTTATCAATACGGCCACGCTCAGCAATGGCATCCACGTCGTAGGCCAGCGCCAGTGTCACCACATCGGCTTCAATACCGTTGATGACGGACGTCGCCTGTTTGCCGGAGCCGCCGTGCGACTGACGAATCACGACGTTATCGCCGGTTTCCTGCTTCCAGTGCGCCGCAAAAGCCTTGTTGTATTGATCGTAAAGCTCACGCGTCGGATCGTACGACACGTTCAGTAACTGGATGTCTTTAGCCAGAACGCTGGTCGATGCCAGCAATAACGTTAAGCCCACGCCCCATTTATTCATCGCCCAGCTCTCTTATGTAGTGTTTTGATGAATGCAGCGTGCCAGAAAGCGAACCAATGATTAAAGAATAAAAAAAGATTGGCTATAACTGAGTGGAATAAAAAGCCCTCTCCGTTGAGAAGAGGGCGAGAGGGATTAGTACAGTTTTTTCGCGCAGTCCAGCCAGTCACCTTTGAACGGACGCTTCATGCTTTCAATGGCGTCAACGATGTCATGGTGAACCAGTTTTTCGTTCTGAATACCGACGCAGCGACCGCCGTGACCCTGCAACAGCAGATCGATAGCGTAAGCGCCCATACGGGAGGCGAGGATACGGTCGTAAGGACCTGGGGAACCGCCGCGCTGGATATGGCCCAGTACGGTCGCACGCGTTTCGCGTTTGGTTTCAGTTTCGATGTACTTCGCCAGCTCGTCCACATCGCAGATGTGCTCGGTAATGGCGACGATGGCGTGTTTCTTACCTTTCGCGATACCGGCTTTGATTTCGTTAACCAGGTCTTCACGACTGAATTCGACTTCTGGCACCACGATAAACTCACAGCCGCCTGCAATGGCCGCCGCCAGAGTCAGATCGCCACAATAGCGGCCCATCACTTCAACGATGGAGATACGCTGGTGAGAAGAAGAGGTGTCACGCAAACGGTCAATCGCTTCAACAACAGTACCCAACGCGGTAAAGAAGCCGATGGTGTAATCGGTGCCTTTGATGTCGTTGTCGATGGTGCCTGGCAGACCGATACAGGGGAAGCCCATTTCAGTCAGACGTTTTGCGCCCATATAAGAACCGTCACCGCCGATAACGACGAGCGCGTCCAGGCCGCGTTTCTTCATGTTTTCGATAGCTACCTGGCGGATGTGCTCTTCGCGGAATTCCGGGAAGCGCGCGGAACCCAGGAAGGTACCACCACGGTTAATCATGTCAGATACGCTGTAGCGATCGAGCTGAACCATACGGTCTTCATACAGACCCAGGTAGCCGTCGTATACGCCAAAAATTTCCAGACCTTCCGTCAACGCTGCACGAACAACCCCACGAATTGCCGCGTTCATGCCTGGCGCATCACCGCCGCTTGTCAACACACCGATTTTCTTAATCATGACTACCTCTGAACTTAGGAATGCAAAATGAAATCTGTTGCCGGAAGACGTCTATTCAACCAACCAATACTGCAAATAGTATATCAACCACTTCCAGCTGAATTGATTCAGGTCAGCCCTAATGGTGGTAATTTATCCACAAAATGCTGGCCTGGCTCACTTTTTTACAACGAATTACGAAAGCTCAAAATGTCCTTTGCCTTCCTTGGGAACAACGGAACAGGGATCCTGATGGATAATCACATCAGAACCCGGAAAACGTCGCAGAATTGCCTGCTCAACCTGTTCAGCCACTAAGTGAGCCTGAACGAGCGGCAAATTATCTTCCATTTCTAAATGAATCTGAATAAAACGGGTCGGCCCTGACTGCCGCGTACGAAGATCGTGAGCGCCGCTGACGCCGGGCCAGGAGGTCACAATTTCAAAGATTTCGAGACGTTCTGCATCAGGAAGCGCGCGGTCCAGAAGCGATTGCACCGCTTCATACCCCATACGCAGGGCGCTATATAAAATATAGATCCCAATCCCTAACGCAAATAACGCGTCGGCGCGATGCCAGCCATACCAGGCCAGTCCTAGCGCAATAAGAATCGCACCATTCATCATAACATCAGACTGATAATGAAGCATATCTGCCCGTACCGCCTGGCTTTGCGTTTTGCGAACCACCCAGCGCTGGAACGTTACAAGAACGATTGTGCTTATAAGCGCGATAATGGTCACAATGACACCGACGCCGGGATCTTTCATTGGCGTCGGCGAAGCCAAATGCTGAATACCGGTCAAAAAGAGGAACAGCGCGGAGCCAGAAATAAACATGCTTTGCGCCAGCGCCGCCAGCGATTCCGCTTTGCCATGACCAAACGTGTGCTCTTCATCAGCGGGTTGAAGAGAGTAACGCACCACCAGCAGGTTGGTCAGCGAAGCGGCGATATCGACAAGCGAATCCACCAGCGCGGCCAGAATACTGACGGAACCGGTGTACCACCATGCGAAAATTTTAATGATCAGTAAACACGACGCCATGACCGTCGCAGCGATTGCGGCACGGCTAACCAGCCGTCCATAGGATTGATTCATAAACACTCCCGTCATGCCCTGCCGCTAGTATAACGGATGCATCAGGAGTCAAAGGATGAATAAACGGTTAACAAACTTGAATGAAGGGCAAAAAAAACCCCCACATCATGTGGGGGAAGACAGGGATGGTGTCTATGGCAAGGAAAAACAGGGTCTACTGGGGACTTCGGGTATTGCTACTGAAAATCTTCATCTCGGAGCTTTGCTGCATCTTTGCAACTTCACGCAACTGGTCCATTCGTTGCTGGTGTTTCTGGTTCAAAACCGCTTGCTGCTCGGGCGATAACAGATGGTACATTTGGTTGCGAACTCTGGCCATTTCGACCTGGCGAGCAACCTGCTCCTGTGCCATCTTTTCTGCCTGATCGCGCACTGCGCTTTCGTCAAAATTTTCTGCGGTGACAAGGCGATGCATTGTCTCCATTTCGCTAACATTAACAGGGAGTCGATCGTGTCGTGCCCTGTGCATCAGATCTCTCAGCTGTTGACGCTGATGTTCGGTTAAACTTATGCCGTCAAACATGTGGCCCTGAACACTTTGCTGCGTAATGCCCTCTGCTGAGGACCCGTTATCGCCGGTGATGACTCCAGCAGCCTGGCTTAGAGTACTAAACGCCAGTGTTGAGGCCATGACGGCAGCGGTAACTTTGCGCATCACTTGCTCCCACATTATTTGGTATCGCGATTCAACGAAGACAGATTACGATACGGGCTGCAAACATGCGTCAGGGGGTGTAAAACAACGTAAAGTCATGGATTAGATAGCCTTGATGTCGTAATTTCTGCCTCGGAGGTATTTAAACAATGAATAAAATCCTGTTAGTAGATGATGACCGAGAGCTCACTTCCCTTTTAAAGGAATTGCTCGACATGGAAGGTTTCGACGTTCTTGTTGCCCATGATGGGGAACAGGCGCTAAGTCTCCTTGACGACAGCATCGATTTACTTTTGCTCGACGTAATGATGCCGAAGAAAAACGGTATCGATACGCTCAAAGAGTTACGCCAGACACACCAGACACCTGTGATTATGCTGACCGCACGCGGCAGCGAACTGGATCGCGTACTCGGCCTTGAGCTGGGTGCCGATGACTATTTACCTAAGCCGTTTAACGATCGTGAACTGGTTGCCCGTATTCGCGCCATCTTGCGTCGTTCCCACTGGAGCGAGCAGCAGCAGAACAGCGACAACAGTTCTCCGACGCTGGAAGTGGACTCTCTGAGCCTGAACCCGGGTCGTCAGGAAGCGAGCTTTGATGGCGTGACGCTGGAATTAACCGGCACCGAGTTCACCCTGCTTTATCTGCTGGCGCAGCATCTCGGCCAGGTGGTATCGCGTGAACACTTAAGCCAGGAAGTGCTGGGTAAACGTCTTACGCCGTTTGACCGCGCTATCGACATGCACATCTCTAACCTGCGCCGTAAGCTGCCGGAGCGCAAAGACGGTCACCCATGGTTTAAAACCCTACGTGGTCGCGGTTATCTGATGGTTTCCGCTTCATGATAGGCAGCTTAACCGCCCGCATTTTCGCCATTTTTTGGCTGACGCTGGCACTGGTTTTAATGTTGGTTTTGATGTTGCCAAAACTCGACTCACGCCAGATGACGGAGCTTCTCGACAGCGAGCAACGTCAGGGCGTGATGATCGAACAGCACGTAGAAGCAGAACTGGCAAACGATCCGCCCAATGATTTGATGTGGTGGCGCAGGCTGTTTCGCGCTATCGACAAGTGGGCACCGCCCGGACAACGCCTGCTGCTGGTCACCAGCGAAGGGCGCGTGATCGGTGCGGAACGCAATGAAATGCAGGTTATTCGTAACTTTATTGGTCAGGCAGATAACGCCGATCATCCGCAGAAGAAAAAGTACGGTCGGGTAGAAATGGTCGGGCCATTCTCCATCAAGGATGGGGAAGATAATTACCAACTCTATCTGATTCGACCGGCAAGCAGTTCCCAGACCGACTTTATCAACCTACTGTTTGACCGTCCGCTGCTGTTGCTGATTGTCACAATGTTGCTGAGTTCACCGCTGCTGTTATGGCTGGCGTGGAGCCTGGCGAAACCCGCACGTAAGCTGAAAAACGCCGCCGATGAAGTGGCACAGGGCAATCTGCGCCAGCATCCAGAACTGGAAGCCGGACCGCAAGAATTCCTGGCCGCCGGAGCCAGCTTTAACCAGATGGTAACGGCACTCGAACGGATGATGACCACACAGCAACGTTTGCTGTCGGACATCTCTCACGAGCTGCGCACGCCGCTGACACGTTTGCAGTTAGGTACCGCTCTGCTGCGTCGCCGCAGTGGCGAAAGCAAAGAGCTGGAGCGTATCGAGATGGAGGCGCATCGTCTGGACAGCATGATCAACGATCTGCTGGTGATGTCGCGCAATCAGCAGAAAAATGCGCTAGTGAGCGAAACGGTGAAAGCCAATCACCTGTGGCATGAGGTGCTGGACAACGCCGCGTTCGAAGCCGAGCAAATGGGTAAATCGTTCACCGTGAACTTCCCGCCGGGGCCATGGCCGCTGTACGGTAACCCCAACACGCTGGAAAGCGCGCTGGAGAATATCGTACGTAACGCCCTGCGCTACTCGCACACGAAGATTGAGGTGGCGTTCTCGGTCGATAAAGACGGTGTCACCATCAACGTGGATGACGACGGTCCTGGCGTCAGCCCGGAAGACCGCGAGCAGATTTTCCGCCCATTTTACCGTACCGACGAAGCCCGCGATCGCGAGTCAGGTGGCACGGGGCTTGGTCTGGCGATTGTCGAAACCGCTATTCAGCAGCATCGCGGCTGGGTGAAAGCCGACGACAGCCCGCTGGGTGGCTTGCGGTTAACGCTCTGGTTGCCGTTGTATAAACGTTCGTAGTATTGCACCCCACCCCTCATCACTGCCCTCTCCCCTATGGGGAGAGGGTTAGGGTGAGGGGTAAGGATTGCCCCTATTTCCCCCACAATCTCCGCGAATTATCCTCGATCTCCCGGCTTATCCGCCGCTTTTGCATCGTTCTCGTCCAGCTCGTCGATAACCCCGCCGCCGACAGTAAACGACGATACTGATCGTCATCAAACGGCATATGCCAGGCAATTGCACAGGCCTCGTACACCGAGACATCGCTCAGGCGCGACGCCAGCTCCAGCGGTGCATCCGCTGAAACCTTCCCGCCGAGTACCACACGATACAGCCAGCCGGTTTTCCCGGCCTTTTGCATCTGCGCAGACATGTCGCTGATACCAAAATGGAAGTTAAGCTTGAAGCAAGGAGAGCGCGGCTGCGTCACCTGAATCAGCGTCTCGCCCCAGCGATAGATATCGCCGATAAAGACGTTTTCTTCGGTCATCCCTTGGGTCGAAAGATTCTCGCCAAACGCAGGCGCAACAAACCACTCTGCCTGCTCGGGGAATTCACGCGCCCAGTGAAGATAATGCTCGCGCGGATAGTGGCACAGCGCGCGCTCAGGCCCGCCGTGGATTTTCTTTTCAGCCTGCTCATCGCCCACAAGCCCATGGTCGGTTAGCGTGAGCTCGCCGTCTACCTGGATTTTAGCGATGGCGCTCGGTCGGCTGCCGTCGTAGTCCCTGACCTTGCCTGTAAACACGTTTACCGGATAGCGCATGTATCGTGACTCCTTTTTACAGATACAAAAAAAGCGAGTCATCAGACTCGCTTCTCACAGGCGGCAATGCAACCTTATTTTTTAGCGGCGAAACGTGCTGCTGCTTCGTCCCAGTTCACTACATCCCAGAAGGCTTTGATGTAGTCCGGGCGACGGTTCTGGAATTTCAGGTAGTACGCGTGTTCCCACACGTCCAGGCCCACAATTGGGAAACCAGACACGCCAGAAACCGCTTCACCCATCAGCGGGGAATCCTGGTTCGCGGTAGATACCACGGCCAGTTTGTCGCCTTTCAGTACCAGCCACGCCCAGCCAGAGCCGAAACGGGTCGCAGCCGCTTTTTCAAATTCTGCTTTGAAGTTATCTACAGAACCGAAGTCGCGCTCGATAGCCGCTTTCAGGTCGCCCTGCAGGGTGGTACCGGTTTTCAGGCCTTTCCAGAACAGGCTGTGGTTAGCGTGACCGCCCGCGTTGTTGCGCAGTACGGTTTTCTTGTCTGCTGGCAGCTGGTCCAGTTTAGCGATCAGCTCTTCAACCGGCAGATTAGCGAATTCTGGCAGGCTTTCCAGCGCAGCGTTCGCGTTGTTTACATAAGCCTGGTGGTGTTTAGTGTGATGGATTTCCATCGTCTGCTTGTCGAAATGCGGTTCCAGTGCGTCATAGGCATACGGCAGGGATGGCAGTGTATAACTCATAATCCTCTCCATTATTGTCGGGCGGCACAGCTGTTAATGCCGCGTAAGCAGTTGGTTCATTATAGTTAATTAAATGATATTGAAAATGATTATCAATGCCGTAGTTTTTATAAGGTTATAACTTTTTGTACCATTCAAGAAATTGTGAGTCTGCTCACGCGGTTAACGTGCTGACTGCCATTCACACGAAAAGTACGGCAACCTTCTGAAGGTTCGCTCACCGCTTAATTTTTACACTCATCGGGTCGGAGGGAAGCCAACGACCTATAAAAACGATGAGGATGTAAAAATGAATCATGCGATTACGATGGGTATTTTCTGGCATTTGATAGGCGCAGCCAGTGCAGCCTGTTTCTATGCCCCGTTTAAAAAGGTAAAACATTGGTCATGGGAAACCATGTGGTCCGTCGGCGGTACTGTTTCGTGGCTTATTCTGCCCTGGACGGTCAGCGCTCTACTCCTCCCTGATTTTTGGGGATATTTCTCCTCTTTTAGCGCCTCCACGCTGCTGCCGGTCTTTTTGTTTGGCGCGATGTGGGGCATCGGTAATATCAACTACGGCCTTACCATGCGCTATCTCGGCATGTCGATGGGTATTGGGATCGCCATCGGGATTACGCTGATTGTCGGCACGCTGATGACGCCAATCCTGAACGGTAACTTCGACGTGCTGATTAACACCCAGGGTGGGCGGATGACGCTGTTGGGCGTGCTGGTTGCGGTGATTGGCGTGGGGATTGTCACCCGCGCAGGCCAGTTGAAAGAGCGCAAAATGGGCATCAAGGCTGAAGACTTCAATCTGAAGAAAGGCCTGGTGCTGGCGGTCATGTGCGGTATTTTCTCGGCAGGCATGTCGTTTGCGATGAACGCCGCCAAACCAATGCACGAAGCCGCCGCCGCGCTGGGCGTTGACCCGCTTTACGTCGCGCTCCCGAGCTACGTGGTGATCATGGGCGGCGGGGCGTTAGTTAACCTTGGTTTCTGCATCATTCGTCTGGCAAAAGTGAAGAACCTGTCGGTAAAAGCCGACTTCTCGGTGGCAAAATCCTTAATCATCACCAACGTGCTGCTCTCGGCGCTCGGTGGCCTGATGTGGTATTTGCAGTTCTTCTTTTACGCCTGGGGCCACGCCAGTATTCCGCCACAGTATGACTACATGAGCTGGATGCTGCACATGAGCTTCTACGTGCTGTGCGGCGGGTTGGTTGGGCTGGTGCTGAAGGAGTGGAAGAACGCCGGGCGTCGTCCGGTCGGCGTGCTGAGCCTGGGCTGCGTGGTGATTATTATTGCCGCCAACATTGTCGGTCTCGGCATGGCGAGCTGATTACGCGGCTTTTCGACTACGATGACGCCACTGAACCGGCGTCATCCCCAGCTCACGGTTAAACACCACAGAAAAATAGTTACTGTCCTCAAAGCCGCAGCGCATAGCCACCTCACTCACCATCAGCTCCGTATGTTGCAGCAAATATTGCGCGTGGCAGATCCGCAGCTGGCGCAAATAGTGGTTCACCGTCATGCCCGTCTGCGTGCGAAACTGCTGGCGTAACGTCCGCTCGCTGCACTGCTCCTGTTCGCAAAATTTCTCCAGCACAAAGCTGCGGTTAAGGCTGCCTGCCAGGGTGGTGATCAGTTTATCGAGCAGCGCTTCCTGCTCGTTCGCGCACGCGTTATCAATGGCGTAACGGTAGCGTTTCAGCGTCATCACCAACTGAGCAAACAGCAGTTCCGCCATGTCGTTCGCCAGCGGATCGGCTTTTTGGCTCTCCTGCTCAAGCTGGGTGATGACCGGTCGGACCTGCGCCATGCCGTTACTGCTCAAGCGCCAGTGCGACGTGCCGTATGCGTTATTCAGCCCTGGAATCGTGGACGCCCAGTCAATATTGAGCTTCAGCCTTTCCGGGCAATAAATCACATTCTGGAGCACCAGATCGTTTACCGACGCGTAAGAGTGTTTATCTTCGGCACGGATGTAAAACAGATCGCCGCGCGTGATGCGGTAAGGACGGTCGTTGAGGACGTGCAGGCCGTTGCCGCGCCACACCAGCACCAGTTCACAAAATTCATGGGTATGTTCGGCAAAGACATTTTGCGGATAGCGATCCGCCACCGCGACAGCCTGTCCGGCGTTGGCAAAAAAATCAGCTTTGCGAAGCACTAACGGAACGCCCACAGCACACCTCAGCGGCAAATAACCGGACATTATTAGCCGTTTTGCAGCAAAAAAACGGTGATTGCCCTCGCGTTACTGAAGCGACGTATCTCTTCCCTGACGAATGTCGCGCGGCGACCAGCTAAACTCGCGGCGAAATAGCGTCGAAAAGTGGTTACTGTCGCCAAACCCGCAGCGATAAGCAATATCCGTCACGCTTTCGTCAGTGTGGCGCAGCAGATGACGAGCTTTGATCAGTCGCAGGCGGTTTAAATAGCGCTGCGGCGTTAAGCCCGTCTGCTGCTTGAGCTGACGATGCAAAGTCCGCAGCGAAAGCGAAAAACTCTCTGCCAGCGTCTCCCAGCACACCTCCTCCGCAAAGTGGTCCTCCAGCCAGGCAATCAGTTGGTTGAGCCGCGCATCGTTATTCTCTAACCCTTCGACCAGGCTGCTTCGACGCAGCAGAACCAGCAGTTGCATAAACATCAGTTCGCGGGTCGCCAGCGCGTGGGTTTCGGTGTTGTCTTCAGACTGCTCCATCTGGCCCACAAGCTGTCGCACCTGCTGGAGCGTGGCCTGATTCACCCGCCAGTGCGACGGATAATGCCCGTCCTTTTCCTGCGGCAGCAGTTGGTTTAGCCCCGACAGAAACTGGAACGCATCCGGCGAACGATAGAGCACGTTGGTCAGGCAAAGATTATCGGTGTGTTCATACAAGTGCCGGTCGTGGTCACGCACAAAACAGACCGTCCCACCGCTGATGGTGTAAGGCTGGCCGTTAAATACGTGAATCCCAGTGCCGTGTTCCACAATCACAATCTCATGAAAATCATGGTGATGTTCCGGGAAAGCGGCTTGAGGAAGCCGTGGCTCAATCGCAACCGACGAACGACCCGAAGGGAAAAAATCCACGCTGTGCAGTACGGTCATAAAGGCCACCACCGATGAGAAATGTTCTCAAAATAGTAATTAAGAGACGTGGTTCTCACCTTCAATTTTCGACAGCAAAGCGCGCAAAGCCTGTCGGTTTTTCAAGAAACGAGCGGAAAGATCGGGAAATGAGGCAACCGTCACATGGCCTGAAATCCCCGCTATTACTGGAAATTGTGAACTCCCTCACGTTCATCTTTGAATTCTTGCCAGCCGCCGATTTTGGCTGTCAGTGGCGAGAAGGTCGGTTTTTGTTCCTTTTCTTACACTCTTCGGTAATGACTCAATGAAGGACCGGAACATGACTCTTCGCCATTGTGTGGCTGTCGATTTAGGCGCGTCCAGCGGCCGCGTAATGCTGGCAAGCTACGCCCCTGAACGTCGCGCACTCTCGCTTCGCGAAATCCACCGCTTCGTTAACTGCCTGCAAAAGCAGGACGGCGTAGATATCTGGGATATCGACAGCCTGGAAGCAGAAATCCGCACCGGCCTGACCAAGGTGTGCGACGAAGGCATTCTTATCGACAGTATCGGGATTGATACCTGGGGTGTGGATTATGTCCTGCTGGACCGCCACGGTGCGCGCGTTGGCCTGCCGGTCTCCTATCGGGATAACCGCACCGACGGCGTGATGGCGCGAGCGATGGAACAGCTCGGCAAAGCGGAGATTTATGGGCGTAGCGGCATTCAATTTTTACCGTTCAACACGCTGTATCAGCTACGCGCGCTCATGGAACAACAGCCAGAACTGGCCGCAAACGTCGCCCACGCCCTGTTGATCCCGGACTACTTCAGCTATCGCCTGACGGGCAACCTCAACTGGGAATACACCAACGCCACCACCACCCAACTGGTGAATATCAACTCAGATAACTGGGATGAAAACCTGCTCAACTGGACCGGTGCCTCACGCGACTGGTTCGGCACGCCGACGCATCCCGGCAATGTGATCGGTCACTGGATTTGCCCGCTGGGTAATCACATCCCGGTGGTTGCCGTTGCCAGTCACGACACCGCCAGCGCGGTGATTGCTTCTCCGCTGGCCGACAAAGACGCCGCCTATCTTTCGTCCGGAACCTGGTCGCTAATGGGCTTTGAGAGCAAAACGCCGTACACCAGCGATAAAGCCCTGGCGGCCAATATCACCAACGAAGGCGGCGCAGAAGGCCGCTATCGGGTGCTGAAAAACATCATGGGCCTGTGGCTGCTCCAGCGCGTATTGAAAGAACAAAACATTACCGACCTGTCGGTGCTGATTGCCGACACAGAAACGCTAAAAGCGTGCCGTTTTGTGATTAACCCGAACGACGATCGCTTTATCAACCCGACCAATATGAGCGCCGAAATCCAGGCCGCCTGCCGGGACACCGCGCAGCCAATACCGAACACCGCCGCCGAACTGGCGCGCTGCATCTTCGACAGCCTCGCCCTGCTCTATGCCGACGTGCTGAGCGAGCTGGCGGAACTGCGCGGCAAGCCGTTCAGCCAGCTGCATATCGTGGGCGGCGGCGGTCAGAACCACTTACTTAACCAGCTGTGCGCCGACGCCTGCGGGATCACCGTGGTTGCGGGGCCGATTGAGGCCTCCACGCTCGGCAATATCGGCATTCAACTGATGACGCTGGACGAGCTGTCCAACGTCGACGATTTCCGCACCCTGGTCACCAACAACTCTGCGCTGACCACGTTTACCCCTCATTCCTGCCATGAAATTGCCCGCTATCGGGCGCAGTTTCTGCAAAAACGACTGACAAAGGAGCTTTGCGCATGACCACTCAACTTGAACAAGCCTGGGAACTGGCTAAACAGCGTTTCGCCACCGTAGGCGTGGATGTCGAGGAGGCGCTGCGTCAGCTAGACCGTCTGCCCGTCTCAATGCACTGCTGGCAGGGCGATGACGTTGCAGGCTTCGAGAACACGGGCGGGGCGCTTACGGGCGGTATTCAGGCCACCGGTAACTATCCTGGCAAAGCGCGTAACGCCACCGAACTCCGCGCCGATCTTGAGCTGGCGCTGAGCCTGATCCCCGGCCCAAAACGCCTGAACCTGCACGCGATTTACCACGAGGCCGACGAGCCGGTCGCGCGTAATGAAATCAAACCAGAACACTTTAAGAACTGGGTCGAGTGGGCAAAAGCCAACAAGCTGGGTCTGGATTTCAACCCGTCCTGTTTCTCACATCCACTGAGCGCTGACGGGTTTACCCTTTCCCACGCCGACCCGGAAATCCGCCAGTTCTGGATCGATCACGTGAAGGCCAGCCGCCGCGTGTCAGCCTACTTTGGCGAACAGCTCGGCACCCCATCGGTGATGAATATCTGGATCCCGGACGGCATGAAGGACATTACCGTCGACCGTCTGGCCCCGCGCCAGCGCCTGCTGGACGCGCTCGATGAGGTCATCAGCGAAAAACTCGATCCGGCCCATCACATTGACGCGGTAGAGAGCAAGCTGTTCGGCATCGGTGCCGAAAGCTACACCGTCGGCTCCAACGAGTTTTATATGGGTTACGCCACCAGCCGCCAGACCGCACTGTGCCTGGACGCGGGCCACTTCCATCCAACAGAGGTGATATCCGACAAAATCTCCGCCGCCATGCTGTACGTGCCGCGCCTGCTGCTGCACGTAAGCCGTCCGGTGCGTTGGGACAGCGACCACGTGGTGCTGCTGGATGACGAAACCCAGGCCATCGCCAGCGAAATCATCCGTCACGATTTGTTCGACCGCGTACACATTGGCCTCGATTTCTTTGATGCCTCCATCAACCGCATCGCGGCATGGGTCATCGGCACGCGCAACATGAAAAAAGCCCTGCTGCGCGCCCTGCTGGAGCCCATCTCCGCACTGAAACAGCTGGAGGCCGATGGCGACTACACCGCGCGTCTGGCCCTGCTGGAGGAGCAAAAATCCCTGCCGTGGCAAGCCGTGTGGGAAATGTACTGCCAGCGTAACGACGCCCCGGCGGGCAGCCAGTGGCTGGACAACGTGCGGGCATATGAGAAAGACGTGTTGAGCAAGCGCGGGTAACACAACTTTTACCCTTCACCGAATTAACAGGAACATGAACACTATGCCAACCATCACGACTTCCTGGTTCGTCCAGGGCATGATTAAAGCCACCACCGACGCCTGGCTGAAAGGCTGGGACGAGCGCAACGGCGGCAACCTGACGCTGCGTCTCGACGATGTGGATATCGCACCGTTCGAAGCCGATTTCCACCAGAAGCCACGCTACATTGCGCTGAGCCAGCCGATGCCGATGCTCGCCAATACGCCGTTTATCGTTACCGGTTCCGGCAAGTTCTTCCGCAATGTGCAGCTCGACCCGGCCGCGAATTTAGGCGTGGTAAAAGTGGACAGCGACGGCGCGGGCTACCACATTCTTTGGGGGCTAACGAACGAAGCGGTGCCAACTTCCGAACTGCCGGCGCACTTCCTTTCCCACTGCGAGCGCATTAAAGCGACCCACGGTAAAGACCGCGTGATCATGCACTGCCACGCCACCAACCTGATCGCGCTGACCTACGTGCTGGAAAACAGCGCTGATTTCATTACCCGCAAACTGTGGGAAGGCAGCACCGAATGTCTGGTGGTGTTCCCGGACGGCGTGGGCATTCTGCCGTGGATGGTGCCGGGTACCGACGAAATCGGCGAAGCGACCGCGCGGGACATGCAAAAACATTCGCTGGTGCTAT
This sequence comes from Enterobacter sp., assembly GCA_022649305.1. Lineage (GTDB taxonomy): Bacteria > Pseudomonadota > Gammaproteobacteria > Enterobacterales > Enterobacteriaceae > Enterobacter. Next base: position 17,018 of record JALCNW010000048.1, on the reverse strand, counting down.
GGCCGTTCCACGGCGTGTTCGGCAGCGGTCCGACGCTGGACGAAGCGTTTGGCCTGATCGACACCGCCGAGAAATCGGCTGAAGTCTTAGTCAAAGTCTATTCGATGGGTGGCATGAAGCAGACCATCACCCGAGAAGAACTGATTGCGTTGGGCCAACGTTTTGGCGTCACCCCAATGCAGTCGGCGTTAGATTTGTACCTATAAAAACATCGCGCCCCGCTCAATGAGACGGGGCGAAAACCACCTGCAATCCCTACACAACTCACTTATTCAGTGGAGTAAAAGCAATGAAAATAAAGACAAGCTTGATCCTCACCGTTGCCGCTCTGGCGTTGTCCGGTTCCGCACTAGCAGAAGTCAAAATCGCCCTTGTGGCGAAATCCCTCGGAAATGGATTCTTCGAGGCTGCGAACGTTGGCGCGCAGGAAGCCGCGAAAGAGTTAGGCGATGTAAAAGTGATTTATACCGGCCCGACCACCACCACGGCGGAAGCGCAGATCGAAGTGCTGAACGGACTGATCGCCCAGGGTGTGGATGCGATCGCCATTTCTGCCAACGATCCTGATGCTTTAGTACCGGTGCTGAAAAAAGCGATGCAGCGCGGCATCAAAGTGGTGTCGTGGGATTCCGGCGTGGCGAAAGCTGGCCGTCAAATCCACCTGAATCCATCCAATAACGCACTGATTGGCGAAACCAACGTCAAGCTCGCCGCCGAAGCGTTAAAAGCGCTGAACGTCGAGAAAGGCGATGTGGCGGTACTCAGCGCTACGCCGACCTCGACCAACCAGAATACCTGGATTGCCGAGATGAAAAAGGTGCTGCCGCAGTACCCGTCCGTTAACCTCGTGACCGTGGCCTACGGCGACGATCTCTCTGATAAAAGCTACCGCGAAGCGGTCGGCCTGCTGAAAACCTATCCCGATTTAAAAGTGATCGTCTCTCCGTCGTCCGTCGGCATCGTGGCCGCTGCACAGGCGGTGAAGGATCAGGGCAAGATTGGCAAAGTGTACGTCACCGGTTTGGGCCTGCCGTCTGAAATGGCGGGTGCGGTGAAATCCGGGGCAAGTAAAAGCTTCGCCATCTGGAACCCGATTGACCTTGGCTATGCCGCCACTTACCTGGCAGACGATCTGGTGAAAGGCACCGCCACCAAAGGTGAAGCCAGCATGGGCAAACTGGGCAAAGTGAAGCTCGATGCCGACGGTAATGGCGCGATGGCCGAACCGTTTGTGTACGATGCCAGCAACATTGATAAGTTCTCGAAGATCTTCTAACCACTTCACCCCTCACCCCAACCCCTCTCCCCATAGGGGCGAGGGTTAGGGTGAGGGGAGACGGTATACTTTGGAGAACTATCATGACCCCATTGCTTCAACTCAAGGACATCACCAAAGTTTTCCCGGGCGTACGCGCTCTGGAAAACGTGCAGCTTGAGCTTTGGCCCGGCAAAGTTACCGCGCTTATCGGTGAAAACGGTGCGGGCAAATCTACGCTGGTCAAAGTGATGACCGGCATTTATCAGCCGGAAGAAGGCGAAATCCTCTACAAATCCATCCCCATTCACCTCCCGACGCCGGAGTCGGCGCACAAAATCGGGATCACTGCTATTCATCAGGAAACCGTGCTGTTCGATGAGCTGTCGGTCACTGAAAACATTTTTGTCGGCCAGTATCTGCATAAAGGCTTTTTCAAAAAGCTCGACTGGCCGGAGATGCACCGCCGGGCGCAGGCGATCCTCACGCGTCTGGAAGTGCAGATTGACCCGCGCGCGACGCTGAAAACGTTGAGTATCGCCCAGCGCCATATGGTCGCTATTGCCCGCGCGCTCTCATTTGAAGCGCAGGTGGTGATCCTGGACGAGCCAACCGCCGCACTGTCGCAACACGAAATCCTCGAGTTTTATCACATCGTCGAGCGCCTGAAGCAGGAAGGCAAAGCGATCCTGTTTATCTCGCACAAATTCGACGAGATTTTTGAGCTGGCCGATCGCTACACCATCCTGCGCGACGGCGTGTTCGTGGGGGCAGGCGCGATGAGTGACATCACCGAAGAACGCATGGTATCGATGATGGTCGGGCGAGCCATCACCCAGACCTTCCCAAAAGTCGACTGCGAAAAAGGCGATACGGTGCTGGAGGTCAACGATCTCTGCCACCCGACCGAGTTCGCGCATATCTCCTTCTCCCTGCGTAAAGGCGAAATCCTCGGTTTTTACGGCCTGGTCGGTGCAGGACGGACCGAGCTGATGCAGGCGCTATCCGGCGTGACGCGTCCCTCCTCTGGCGAGATCGTGCTAAACGGCAAAGCGCAGCGCTTCCGCCAGCCTGCCGATGCCATCAAAGCGGGGATTGTCTGCGTGCCGGAAGAACGGCAGAAGCAAGGGGCCATCATCGCACTGCCGATTGCCCAGAACATCAGCCTGCCGCAGCTTGGCAGGCTCAACCCCAGCGGCGTGCTGAATAACGATCGCGAGTGGGCGCTGGCGGATGAGTACGCAACCCGTCTGCAGGTGAAGGCCTTTAGCTGGAAACAGCCTGTCGAAACGCTGTCCGGCGGCAATCAGCAAAAGGTGGTCATCGGCAAATGGCTGGCGACCCATCCGGACGTGATCATCCTCGATGAGCCGACAAAAGGCATCGATATTGGCTCAAAATCGGCCGTACATCAGTTTATGTCCGAGCTGGTCGGTCAGGGTTTGGCGGTTATTATGGTGTCGTCGGAATTGCCGGAAGTGATGGGCATGGCCGATCGCATTATCGTCATGCACGAAGGGCTGATGGTGGCAGAGTATCAGGCGGGTGAAGCGACGGCGGAAACCATCGTCAGCGCCGCCAGTGGTGCCAAACAGGAGGCCGCGTAATGATAAAGCAACTGCTTCAACATCGCGAAGCGCTGCTCGGGGCGGTCATCTTACTGATGATAATCGCCATCGGCAGCCGCGTGCCGTCGTTTATCGCACCGGGCAACCTGGTGGAGATGTTTAACGACACCGCCATTCTGATCATCCTCGCCCTCGGGCAAATGATGGTGCTGCTGACCAAAGGCATCGACCTGTCGATGGCGGCCAACCTGGCGCTAACCGGGATGATTGTCGCGCTGATTAACTTCCATTATCCCGACGTGCCGGTCTGGGCGCTGCTGATTCTGGCGACCGCGCTCGGCCTGCTGATGGGGGCGATCAACGGGCTGCTGGTGTGGAAGCTCGGCATCCCGGCGATTGTGGTGACGTTAGGCACCATGAGCATCTATCGCGGAATTATCTTTTTGCTCTCCGGCGGCGGCTGGGTGAACTCCAATCAGATGGGCGGCGATTTTCTGGCACTGCCGCGCGCGTCGGTGCTGGGGATGCCAGTGCTGAGCTGGTGTGCGGTTGCCGCTCTGCTGCTGGTGGGCTATTTCCTGCGCTACAGCCGCACGGGGCGCGCGCTTTATACCGCAGGTGGCAACGCCACGGCGGCGTACTACACCGGAATTAACGCGGGCAAAATGCAGTTCGTCAGCTTCTGCTTGTCCGGCGCGCTGGCCGGGTTCTGCGGCTATCTGTGGATCTCGCGTTTTGCGGTGGCCTACGTCGACGTCGCAAACGGGTTTGAATTGCAGGTGGTGGCCGCCTGCGTGATTGGCGGGATCAGCACCATGGGCGGCACTGGACGCGTGTTGGGCTGCCTGTTCGGGGCGCTGTTCCTTGGCGTGATTAACAACGCGCTGCCGGTTATCGGCGTGTCTCCTTTCTGGCAGATGGCGATATCCGGCACGGTGATCGTGATTGCGGTTCTGCTCAACGAACGCGGCAACAAACGTAAAGGCCGGTTAATTCTGCGCGATGCGGCGCTGGCGCGTCAGAAACAGGCGGTGAACTCATGAGCAAAATAATGGCCTCTGAAGCCATCAAAAACGCGCCTGCCACCACGGGAATTTTCCAGCGCCTGCTGTGCTGGGAAGGCTTCCTGCTGGCAGTGACGCTGGCGGTGTTTGGGGTGAATGCCATCGCCTCGCCCTATTTCCTCGATATCTGGAACCTATCCGACGCGACGTTTAACTTCACCGAAAAAGCGATCATCGTGCTGCCGATGGCGATGTTGATTATCGCGCGGGAAATCGACCTGTCGGTGGCGTCGACGATTGCGCTCAGCTCCACGGTGATGGGCTTTTGCGCGGCGGCGGGCGTCGATACGCCGCTGCTGGTCTGCGTGGGATTAGGCGTCGGGCTGCTGTGCGGGTTATTCAACGGCCTGCTGGTCACCCGCTTCAATCTGTCGTCGATCGTGATAACCATCGGCACCATGAGTTTGTATCGCGGCATTACCTACATTTTGCTGGGGGATCAGGCGTTAAACAGCTATCCGGAAAGCTTCGCCTGGCTGGGGCAAGGCTACGTCTGGGGCGCGCTGTCGTTTGAGTTCGCGCTGTTTATCGTGCTGGCATTGCTGTTTGCCTTCTTGCTGCACCGCACTAACTTTGGCCGCCGCACCTACGCCATCGGCAACAACCCGACCGGGGCGTGGTATTCCGGCATTAACGTCAAGCGTCACAACCTGATGCTGTTTGCGCTGGTGGGGCTGATGTCCGGGCTGGCCTCGGTGCTGCTCACCTCACGTCTGGGCAGCACGCGCCCGACGATTGCAATGGGCTGGGAGCTGGCGGTGGTGACGATGGCGGTGCTCGGCGGCGTCAATATTCTTGGTGGGTCCGGCAGCATGGTGGGCGTGATCATCGCCGCCTTCCTGATGGGGCTGGTGACCTTTGGCCTGAGCCTGCTTAACGTGCCCGGCATCGTGATGTCGGTGATTATCGGCGCAATGCTGATTGTGGTTATTTCGCTACCGATTATTACCCGGCGGATTATGCAACGAAGACGGATTTAAATTGCCCCTCACCCCTACCCTCCCCAGAGGGGAGAGGGTTAGGGTGAGGGGAAACGGATTACCCAAAATCATATTAAGGAGAATTATCATGAGCTTTATGTTGGCGCTTCCAAAAATCAGCCTGCACGGCGCGGGCGCAATCGGCGATATGGTCAATCTGGTGGCAGACAAACAGTGGGGAAAAGCGCTGATTGTGACCGACGGCCAGCTGGTCAAAATGGGCCTGCTCGATAGCCTGTTTACCGCGCTGGACGCACACCAGATGTCGTATCACCTGTTCGACGACGTGTTCCCGAACCCAACCGAAGCGCTGGTGCAGAAAGGGTTTGCCGCGTATCAGGACGCGGAATGTGATTACGTGATGGCCTTCGGCGGCGGCAGCCCGATTGATACCGCCAAAGCGATTAAAATCCTCACCGCCAACCCTGGCCCGTCCACCGCTTACTCCGGCGTGGGCAAGGTTAAAAACCCGGGCGTGCCGCTGGTGGCGATCAACACCACCGCAGGCACAGCGGCGGAAATGACCAGCAATGCAGTGATTATTGACTCCGCGCGGCAGGTTAAAGAGGTGATTATCGATTCCAACATCATCCCGGATATCGCCGTGGATGATGCCAGCGTAATGCTCGATATTCCGGCCTCCGTCACGGCGGCCACCGGAATGGATGCGCTGACGCACGCCATCGAAGCCTACGTTTCCGTCGGCGCACATCCGTTGACTGACGCCAACGCGCTGGAAGCCATTCGCCTGATCGCTCTGTGGCTGCCAAAAGCGGTCGACGACGGGCATAGCCTGGAGGCGCGTGAGCAGATGGCTTTCGGTCAATATCTGGCAGGCATGGCGTTTAACAGCGCCGGTCTGGGTCTGGTTCACGCATTAGCGCATCAGCCGGGCGCGACGCATAACCTGCCGCACGGCGTGTGCAACGCCATCCTGCTGCCGGTCATCGAAAACTTTAACCGTCCAAACGCCGTAGCCCGCTTTGCACGCGTGGCGCAGGCAATGGGCGTCGAGACGCGCGGCATGAGCGATGAGGCGGCAAGTATGTCGGCGATTCAGGCGATTCGCGATCTCAGCGCTCGCGTCGGCATTCCATCAGGCTTTAGCCAGCTCGGCGTGACCAAAGCGGATATCGAAGGCTGGCTGGATAAAGCCCTCGCCGACCCGTGCGCGCCGTGCAACCCGCGCACCGCCAGCCGCGACGACGTGCGCGAGCTGTATCTGGAGGCATTATGATCCGCAAAGCCTTTGTGATGCAGGTGAACCCGGAATCACACGACGAATATGAGCGCCGCCACACGCCAATCTGGCCGGAGCTGGAGTCGGTGCTGAAAGACCACGGCGCGCACCATTACGCCATCTATCTCGATAAAGCCCGTAACCTGCTGTTTGCGACCGTCGAGATTGAATCGGAGGAGCGCTGGAACGCGGTGGCGAACACCGATGTCTGCCAGCGCTGGTGGAAGCACATGCGCGACGTGATGCCGTCAAATCCGGACAACAGCCCGGTGAGCGCCGAACTGAAAGAAGTGTTTTACCTGGCGTAATCTTTTACACGCTGCCGCACTCGCGGCAGCGCCTTTTCTTAATTCACCTGTACCGTCTTCGCACCTGCTGCAATCTGCTGTCGGTTGCTCAGCGTAAACGCCGATACCACCGTAATCATCAGCACAAAACACCCGAGCATCAGATAGGTATCCTGGAAGCCGATCCGGTCGTACATGTTCCCGGCGAACGCCGAGAGGAATATCGCCGCCGACTGTTTGGCAAACTGGAAGCCAATCAGATAGATCGTCGCCGACAGGCGGGTATCAAACACACCGGTGATGTACTTGAAGGCACCCACCAGCAGGAACGGCACTTCCAGCGCGTGCAGCATTTTCAGGGCAATCACTTCTTCCACCGTGGTGGCGAACGACGAGCCGATAATGCGCGCTGCCATAATCAGCCCGGCAATCAGCAGCGTGTTCTTTGCGCCGATACGGTTAATGATCCACGGTGAGCAGAACATAATAATGGCGTTACAGATTTCGCCTGCGGTGGTGGCAAAACCAAAGGCGCGCGTCCCTTCCTGCGGCGTGGCGAAGAATGATTTAAAGAAGGTCGCGAACTGCTGATCGAACACGTCATACACGCAGGCCACGCCGATCACGTACAAAATGAACATCCACATTTTGCGCTGGCGGAACAGGCTAAACACGGTTTTGGCAGTGATCTGCGGCTGGTTAGCGCCCAGCGCGTTCATCACTTCGGCGGTCTGATTGGCCTTCGGTTTGGCGACCACCAACAGCAACATCAGGAGTAACGCGGCGGCGGAACCCATCCAGAACACCAACGACGGATCGATACTGAACAGCACCCCGCCCGTGGAGGCGCACAGCCCCCACCCCAGGCAACCAAACATACGCGCCTTGCCGTATTCGAAGTGACTATTGCGGCTCACGCGTTCGATGTAAGCCTCAATGGCACCCGACCCCGCCGAGAAGACAAAACCGATGTACAACCCGCCGCTTAGCGCACCGAGCCAGATGCTGGTTTTTAACAGCGGCGCGAAGACGTACAGGAAAAAGGGCGCGAACAAAAACAGCAGCACCGCAATTATCCACAGCAGGTGTTTTTTCAGCCCCAGCTTGTCCGAAATCACGCCCAGCACCGGCTGGAAGGCAATCGCGGACAGCGAGATACAGGAGAACACAATCCCGGTATGCGTTTTGTTCAGGCCGATAACGTCCGAGAGCCAGATCGGCAGGAACGGAAAGCAGGTGGCCATGATGAAGAAGTAGAGAAAGAAGAACGCCCCGAAAATCCAGAAGTTAGGGTTGTCTTTGTGGGTACAGGCAGTCGTATTCATTATTTTTATCCTCAACTGAGGGCCGGTTGCCCGGCCCGTCACCTTTACACGCGTTCAACGCCAATCAGAATGGCGGTTTCCGGATCGAGAATCGGCAGCGCGATCCCCGCCTGCATTAGCCATTCGCCGCTCACCGTTTGCGGCGCTTCCATCCACGCGGGCAGCTTGCGCATGGTGTGGCCCCCTTCGCCGGTCAGGCAAATATTCGGGTGATCGAGCAGCGTGATGCGGTACTGCGCGCGGGCGTCCAGCCCCGGCATGCGCAGCGGCATCATTAGGGTGTAATCTGGCATCTGAAGCTGGCTGACGATAAACAACCCCTGCTTCTTATCGTCACTCACTATACCGTGCGCCAGGGTAGTGGCATCGGGCATATCCACGCGCCACTGGGTGCCGTGATGAATCACCTCACGCCACTGCTTGTGCAGCGCGGCGTAGTGGCGATAACCGTCTCGTTCCTGCTCGTCCACGGTAAGCGGATCCAGCTCAAGCCCCATGTGACCAAATAGCGCGGTCAGGCCACGGAAGGCGATGCTGTGCTGGCGGAACGTAGCGTGGCATTTATGATGACCGATATGCGCGCCCATCACCTCCGGCGGGAAGAAATAGCTCATCCCGCGCTGGATGCTGTTGCGCTCCAGCGCATCGTTGTTGTCCGATGGCCAGAAGCGGTGGCAGCGGGTCAGTACCTCGTAATCGATACGTCCACCGCCCGAGGAGCAGGATTCAAACTCGACCTGCGGGAAACGTTCGCCCAGTACGTCGAGCAGGCGATAGAACTGGCGAGTTTGCGCATCGGCGGCAGCTTTACCGTGGTGGCCCGGCTGCACCAGCTCGCGGTTCATGTCCCATTTTACGTAATCAATCGCGTGTTCACCCAGCAGCCAACTCAGGCGTTCCAGCACGTAATCAAAGGCCTCGGGAATGCTCAGATTGAGCACCCACTGGTGGCGACCGGTGGCCTGGGCATAACCCGGCATCGCCAGCACCCAATCGGGATGGGCGCGATACAAATCGGAATCGGGGCTGATCATTTCAGGCTCGACCCAGATGCCGAACTCCATGCCGAGGTTTTTAACGTGGTGAATCACTGGCGCTAAACCGTTGGGATATTTTTGCTCGTCGAGATACCAGTCACCCAGCGCGCCGTGGTCGTTATTGCGCCCTTTAAACCAGCCGTCGTCGATGATAAAGCGCTCCACGCCAAGCCCGGCGGCTTCGTCTGCCATCCGCATGATGTACTCAGGATCGTGGTCAAAGTAGATGCCTTCCCAGGTGTTCAGGTGAACCGGGCGCGGCTTGTCGTTCGGGAAGCGAATAATGTTGTCGCGCAGATAACGATGGAACTGCTGGCTCATTCCGTTCAGCCCCTGCGCGGAGTAGCTGGCGTACAGGCGCGGCGTCCACAGGGTTTCACCCTCATCAATTGCCATTTCACCCGGCAGGTACAGCGCCTCGGCCTGCAAATAACGACGACCGTCGGTTTTGGCCTCGGCGCGCAGGCGGTGGTTGCCGCTCCAGCCGAGATGCGCGCCCCACACGTCGCCGTGCATTTCATTGAAGGACGGCGTGCCGGTCATCAGCGCCGGAAAATGCTCGTGGGAAGAACGCCCGCGACGGCTTTCAATCACGAAGCTGTCGTGTTCCAGCTTGACGCGATGCGGCTGGAACTCGCGGATCCAGCGACCATGAAAGGCCATCACTTCCTGTGCGCGCTCTGCTATCGGCAGCGTCACCGCCAGGCGCTCGACCTGCCACGGCTGCGCGCGCAGGTTAGTCAGACCGTGACGCACCACGAGCACGCCGCTGTTATCGAGGGTGATTTCGCTGGTCAGGCGCAGACCTGCCTGTTCATCTTCCGACGTGAGCGTCAGGCTTTGCCCCTGCAGCTCCACGCGGGTGGTTTTGAAAATCGGTGAACCGTCCAGCCCCTGACGATGGCCTTCAATCCCCGGCGCGCCGAACAGGCCGTGTCCCAGCTCGGCCATCAGCGTCAGCGGGATATCAACATCCAGCCTGCCGTTGGCCACCGGGCGAGAAAGGCTTTGGGCATCGTGCGGCGAAAAGTACTGAAGATGCGGCCCCCAATAGAGAATTTCGGCGAACGGGTGAGTTTTGACAACCACGTCTACCGTTTTGCTTTCGAGTCGTAAAATGGAATCTTGCATCGGACATCTCCTGTCATCAGATGTCCTGAGTGTTGATCCGAAACGTTTCGGATACAAACCAAAACGTTTCGGATCTGTGATCGGATCGGGAATTTTTAGGAAATTTAGGCCATTTTGCCCGGTGAGAATTCCGGTTGCCACAGCACCTGAAGCTGAGACACGTCGTCGCCGTTGATCAGCTGGCGCACCATATCGGCAATCTGTTTGCCCACGCCCTGACGGGTGGACTGGATAACCGAGGCCACGTCGGCATCCACGATGCTGTCCTGCGGCAGTCCGTCGTAAACCACCAGCGCGACGGCGTTATCGCCGTGTAAACGCCCAAGCTGCGCCAGTGCCATCGCAGCCCCGTCGCCGTGGGTGTTGCAGTCGGTGATGATGGCGGTCGGCGGTATTTCAAGAGAGAGCAGTTCGTGAGTCGTGGCGTAACCCACGCGGCGTGACGGCGGCATGGCGCGTAGCCATTCGCTGGATAAGCCCGACTCGCGCAACGCATCCAGATAGCCCTGTCGACGCTGGGTAATGAAGGCTTGATTATTGCTCTCGCCGAGCAACGCTATCCGCTGATGGCCTTTTTCAATCAGCCAGCGCGTCGCCTGATACGTCCCGGCGTAGTTATCAAAATCAAACCACGCGTAAGGTTGCGGTAATTGGCTGCGGCCCAGCGCAAGGAAAGGGAAATTCACGGCCTGCAATTGCGTCAGGCGCGGATCGTGGTCAAGCGTATGCGCCACGATCAGCGCATCAACGCGACGGCTTTGCACCATGCGCATATAGCTGTGTTTGTCTGCCAAATCGTCGTCGGCGATCAGCAGCAGGTCAATCTCATGTCGCGCCAGTTCGTGGCTAATTTCGCCGACCATGTCCATAAAAACGCTGTTATTGAGCGGAACAGGATGCACCGGGAAGACCAGCCCGACGGCGTCGATTTTGCCCATCTTCAGACGACGAGCAAAGGTATTGGGACGATAGCCACGGCGCTGCGCTTCGGCTTCGACGCGCGCGCGCGTGTCGCTGGAGACGTCGTCATATCCGTTAAGGGCGCGGCTGACGGTGGTAACGGACAACCCCAGTTCTTTGGCAATGGCTTTAAGCGACATGATTTTCCGTGTCCTGCTGTTTAGTTTTGTTCCGCCACCATCAGCGCGTACGTGTCTGGCTCAAGGGCTTTGAAAAGGTGCGGCTGGTCTGCGGGATAGCAGATGTAATCCCCTTCACCTAGCGCTTCCGGCGCATCGGTCAGGCCCACCAGCGCCCGGCCCTGGGTAATAATAATGTGCTCAACCGACCCCGGTGGATGTGGCTGAGAAATACGGTCCGCGCCCGGCTGGGCCATCAGCATATAGATATCGCGTCGCGCGCCCGGTGGGCACGTTGCCAGCAAAATGGCCTGATAATGGGCATGCTCGGCGGTCACTTTTGTCCCTTCGCCACGGCGAATCACCTGCGTCGTCGGCTGCTGCGGCTCAAGCAGGCGGGCGAACGGAATGCCCAGCGCCACGCACAACGACCACAGCGTTTCCAGGCTAGGATTACCGTTTCCGGACTCCAGTTGAGAGAGCGTTGATTTTGCTATTCCGGCACGGCGCGCGATTTCCGCCAGTGAAAGCCCGGTCCGCATACGTTCACGCACCAGACTTTTGGCGATCACGCTAATTGGCTGCGTCATAAAACGGCCTCTGTTCTATAAATCGAACGAATCGTTCATCTTGTAAAACGATATTGATGCGTTCATTATAATGGAAACTCGTTCGATATGGCTAAAATTGTATGAAGCATTATTTCTCCTGCCTGAAAGGCGACACGATAAAAGCGATTGTTCTGGTATGCCTGGCGGTAGGTGTTGTTGGCGTGTCTTACGGCTCGTTGGCGATGGCGTATGGCTTCCCTATCTGGGTGCCGTTTGTGCTCTCGATAACGGTGCTGGCGGGCGCGTCCGAATTTATGTTTATCGGTATTGTCGCCAGCGGCGGGAATCCGCTTGCCGCTGCCGCCGCAGGTTTACTGGTCAACGCACGACACGTTCCGTTTGGCGTAACGGTGCGTGAACTGGTCGGCAAGCGCGGATTGAGCTTTCTGGGCTGCCACATCATGAACGACGAGAGCGTGGTGTTTGGCCTGTCGCAAAAAACGCCTGAGCAGCGCAAAGCCGCCTACTGGCTGTGCGGGCTGGGCGTCGCCATCGTCTGGCCGCTTGGTACGCTGCTGGGCGCGGGCGTCGGCAAGCTGTTGCCTGCGCCGGAAACCATCGGCCTGGACGCGGTATTCCCCGCCATCTTGCTGGCGCTGGTCGTCCCGGCGTTTAAGAACCGCACCACGCTTATCCGCGCCTGTAGCGGCGCAGCGCTGTCGCTGGCCGCCGTGCCGTTTGCCCCCGTCGGCCTGCCGGTTCTGCTTTCTTTACTCGGCCTTGCCGCAAGGAAGAAATAATGGAAAACATGACCTTTTTTATCCTCGGTATCGCCATTTTATCGGCGGGAACGTACCTGATGCGCCTCGGCGGAGCAAAGTTGGGGAATCGACTGGCACTGTCGGAGCGTTCTCAGGCGCTGCTTTCCGATGCCGCCACGGTGCTGCTATTTTCCGTGGCGCTGGCGACGACGTTCTACGAAGGCGAGCATTTTGCCGGCATGGCGCGCGTGCTGGGCGTGTCGTTTGCGGTGTTTTTGGCCTGGCGCAAGATGCCGCTTATCGTGGTGATCTTCGCCGCCGCTATCGTCACGGCGCTGCTGCGGCTGGCGGGTTTGCATTGATAAAATAGCAGGCATGTGCTGATGGCCTGCGCCAGCGCGGCAAATCGGCAGGAATTAAAGATATTTAGCTTTCTGGCCAGCGTGTTGAGCCGCCATTCGCCGGAGACGATAGAGAAACTGAAGCACTACGGGGAGTTTATTGCGCTACTGCGATAAGAACCTGTCCCTGCTCCGAAGAGCGAGGGACAGTGGCTACACGACTTATTTGTTCAGTTCAGCGGTCATGTGTACCTGGTTACCGGTAAATGCCTGAGTAATTTTGTAAGACGATGCGCCTGCTTCTTGTGCCTGAGCGGCGATTTTCGCTTCTGCGCCATCAAGGGTCGAGGCGGTTGCGGTGACAGACTGAGCAGCGAATGAACCGAAAGAAGTAGCCAGAGCGATAACTGCGACAAAAGTTTTGATGTTTTTCATGGTATAAATCCTGTTGTTTAGTTGTTTATATAAGGCGTTTTGCCTTGATGTGATAAATAATAGACCTCATCACCGACAACTAAAAGCGGAAGGATTTGCTAAAGTTATTCAAATTTACTGATTAATAATGATGCGCTGAGAATGCGTATAGACGGTCGCTCTGCCTGGCTTACAGAAGCCCACCAGCGTCAGGTTACAGCGCTGCGCCACCTCAACCGCCAGCGTGGTCGCCGCTGATACCGCGAAGAGGATTTCCACACCGCACATCGCGGCCTTTTGCACCATCTCATAGCTCGCCCGGCTGGATACCAGCGCCGCACCCTGATGCCATGCCTCGCTTTCTCCGGCGCGACGGCCCAGCAGTTTATCCAGCGCGACGTGGCGGCCCACATCTTCATGCCCACCCGCAATGTCACCGGATGGAAGCACCCAGGCAGCAGCGTGGGTACATCCGCTCAGCTGCCCAATAGGCTGGACGTCATTGAGATGCTCAAGGGCGTGGTCCAGATGGTTAAGATTGAACGTTTGAGTAAACGGCAACGGGATAATGGGCTTACCGATATCATTGAGTTGCTCTACGCCACAGACGCCGCAGCCCGTGCGCCCTGCCAGCGCTCGGCGGCGTTCTTTAAGCCCCATAAAGCGGCGGCTGGAAAGCTCGATTTGCACTTCCAGGCCATTACAGACCGGCACCACGTCCATGCTGTAAATATCCTGCGGCTGCTCAATAATTCCCTCGGAGAGCGAAAAGCCGATGGCGAACAGTTCGAGATCTTTAGGCGACGCCATCATCACTACGTGAGAAATACCGTTGTAAACCAGCGCAACGGGGACTTCCGCTGCCACGAAATCGGGCGTGGAGTGGGTAATATGAGGAGGTCTGTGTACCGACAGTTCCACAATGCCCACAGGCAACGAAGACGAGCGGGTATCACAATTTTGTTTAGACACAACGGTATTCCTGAGCAACCACAGTGGTAAGCCCGCTATTGCATCACAAACCGCGGGCCTCGCGCATAGTATGGATCAACTTTTGGTCTCCCATACTCTTCAATTTTACCTACCTATTCCGGAGTGGCACAACCGAAGCGCTGATACACCCTCGCAACATGAAGGCGGTAAAACGTGATCAATATCACACTTTATAATCATCATAGTGATAATACGTTCACTTTGTTTTAACCCCGTTGGAACAGGCTTACCGACATTGTGGTATTCTGAACATACCCCTCGCGGAATTGAGGGAATAGATCAAATTTCCATCTTTGCGGTGAATTCACGATCGTAAAGAAAAAACTTCTTAGCAATGTCGAACAGAAACAAGGAGTGACCCATGCAGGTCAGCAGAAGGCAGTTCTTTAAGATCTGCGCTGGCGGTATGGCAGGCACCACGGTAGCGGCACTGGGCTTTGCCCCAGGCGTAGCGCTGGCGGAAACACGGCAGTACAAACTGCTGCGCACCCGCGAAACCCGTAATACCTGTACGTACTGCTCTGTCGGTTGTGGGCTGTTGATGTATAGCCTCGGCGACGGTGCGAAAAACGCCAAAGCATCTATCTTCCATATCGAAGGTGACCCGGATCATCCGGTCAACCGTGGCGCATTGTGCCCGAAAGGCGCAGGTCTGGTGGACTTTATCCACTCTGAAAGCCGTCTGAAATTCCCTGAATACCGCGCGCCAGGCTCTGATAAATGGCAGCAGATTACCTGGGAACAGGCGTTTGACCGCATCGCTAAGCTCATGAAAGAAGACCGCGATGCCAACTTTATGCCGCAGAATGCTGACGGCGTGACGGTCAACCGCTGGCTCTCCACCGGCATGCTGTGCGCTTCGGCCTCCAGCAACGAAACCGGCTATTTAACCCAGAAATTTACGCGTGCACTCGGCATGCTCGCAGTCGACAACCAGGCGCGCGTCTGACACGGACCAACGGTAGCAAGTCTTGCTCCAACATTTGGTCGCGGTGCGATGACCAACCACTGGGTCGATATCAAGAACGCCAACCTTATCGTGGTGATGGGCGGTAACGCCGCTGAAGCGCACCCTGTCGGGTTCCGCTGGGCGATGGAAGCCAAAATCCACAACGGCGCAAAACTGATTGTTATCGATCCCCGCTTCACGCGTACCGCGTCGGTGGCGGATTTCTATACCCCAATTCGTTCCGGTACTGACATTACCTTCCTGTCGGGCGTATTGCTGTACCTGCTCACCAACGAAAAATACAACCGCGAGTACGCCGAGGCCTACACCAACGCCAGCCTGATCGTGCGTGAAGATTATGGCTTTGAAGATGGCCTGTTCAGCGGTTACGACGCCGATAAACGCAAATACGATAAAACCAGCTGGAACTACGAGCTGGACGAAAAAGGCTTTGCGAAGCGCGATACCACGCTGACTCATCCGCGCTGCGTGTGGAATCTGCTGAAAGAGCACGTTTCCCGCTACACGCCGGACGTGGTCGAGAACATCTGCGGTACGCCAAAAGCCGACTTCCTGAAAGTGTGCGAATACATCGCCGAGACCAGCGTCAACGACAAAACGGCGTCGTTCCTGTATGCGCTCGGCTGGACACAGCACTCCGTCGGGGCGCAGAACATCCGTACCATGGCGATGATTCAGCTGCTGCTCGGCAATATGGGCATGGCAGGCGGCGGCGTGAATGCCCTGCGCGGTCACTCCAATATTCAGGGTCTGACCGATATTGGCCTGCTGTCACAAAGCCTGACCGGCTACATGACGCTGCCAAACGAAAAACAGACCGACCTCCAGACCTATCTGACCGCCAACACGCCAAAACCGCTGCTGGAAGGCCAGGTGAACTACTGGGGCAACTACCCGAAATTCTTTGTCTCAATGATGAAGGCCTTCTATGGCGATAAAGCAACGGCTGATAATAGCTGGGGCTTTGACTGGTTGCCGAAGTGGGACAAGGGTTATGACGTCCTGCAATACTTCGAGATGATGCACCAGGGCAAAGTGAACGGCTATCTGTGCCAGGGCTTTAACCCGGTCGCCTCGTTCCCGAACAAAAACAAAGTGGTGGAGTCGCTTTCCAAACTGAAGTTCCTGGTAACGATTGACCCGCTCAACACCGAAACCGCGACCTTCTGGCAGAACCACGGTGAATCGAACGATGTCGATCCATCGAAGATTCAGACAGAAGTGTTCCGTCTGCCATCGACCTGCTTCGCCGAAGAGAACGGTTCTATCGTCAACTCGGGACGCTGGTTGCAGTGGCACTGGAAAGGCGCGGACGCCCCGGGCATCGCCATGAACGACGGTGAGATTCTGGCCGGTATCTTCTTACGCATGCGTAAGATGTATGCAGCAGAAGGCGGCGCGAACCCGGAACCGGTTCTGAATATGACCTGGAACTATTCGACGCCGGAAAACCCTGCGCCAGAAGAAGTGGCAATGGAGAGCAACGGTAAAGCGCTGGCGGATGTTATCGATCCGGCCACTGGCACCGTACTGGCGAATAAAGGCGAGCAGTTGAGCACCTTTGCGCATCTGCGCGACGATGGCTCGACCTCCAGCGGCTGCTGGATCTTCGCCGGAAGCTGGACGCCGAAAGGCAACCAGATGGCCAACCGCGATAACGCCGACCCGTCGGGCCTTGGCAATACGCTGGGCTGGGCATGGGCGTGGCCGCTCAACCGCCGCATTCTCTATAACCGTGCTTCCGCAGACCCGCAGGGTAAACCGTGGGATCCGAAGCGTCAGCTCCTGAAATGGGACGGCGCGAAGTGGGGCGGCGTGGATATTCCGGACTACAGCACTGCCGCACCAGGCAGCGACGTGGGGCCGTTTATCATGCAGCCAGAAGGCATGGGCCGTTTGTTTGCTATTGATAAGATGGCGGAAGGTCCGTTCCCGGAACACTACGAACCGTTTGAAACGCCGCTGGGCACCAACCCGCTGCACCCGAACGTTATCTCAAACCCGGCAGCCCGTATCTTCAAG
>JALCNW010000047.1 GCA_022649305.1 Enterobacter sp. | reverse complement strand
GAGTGCCCACACAGATTGTCTGATAAATTGTTAAAGAGCAGTGCAACGCGGCTTTCGCTCACCGTTGCGAGGTCCCGTATAATACGTTTTCCTCATTCAGAGTCAAGCGTTTATTTTCGCTTTTCTCCGCTGGCGTTCATCTCTGAACCCCGCTAACCCGGCGGCCTGTAAGCCGTTGTTCCGTGTCAGTGGAGGCGCATTATAGGGAGTTATTCTGAGGTGGCAAGAGGAAAATAAGAAATAATTTCCAACCGTGTTTTTTTTCACCAAAACCGTCTTTATCAAGCTACTAATTGCTCTATTTGGTGTATTTGCAGCCACAATCACATTCCAGATGGCATACTTAACAGCATGAACAAATAAGGAATATGAGTTATGCCCTTAAGCGCACAACAGCTGGCAGCACAAAAAAACCTATCTTATGTGTTAGCAGAAAAGCTGGCTCAGCGGATTCTGGTGGGAAAATATGCTCCCGGAAGCATTCTGCCAGGTGAAATGGAATTGGGCGAACAGTTTGGGGTAAGCCGTACCGCCGTTCGTGAAGCGGTAAAAACCTTAACCGCGAAAGGCATGGTTTTGCCACGACCGCGCATTGGCACGCGAGTCATGCCCCAGGGTAACTGGAACTTCCTCGATCAAGAATTGCTTTCATGGTGGATGACCGAAGAGAACTTCCATCAAGTCATCGACCATTTTCTGGTGATGCGAAGCAGCCTTGAACCTCAGGCGTGTTTACTCGCCGCTATGTTGGGGAGCGCAGAACAAAAAGCGCAGTTGAATACCTTGATGGAGGAAATGACCTTCCTGAAGAAGCATTTTAACCGCGAGCGCTGGATTGAAGTCGATATGGCATGGCATGAACATATCTATCACATGAGTGGTAATCCCTTCCTGACCTCATTTGCATCCCTGTTCCATTCTGTCTATCACACCTACTTTACTTCTATTACTCAGAATGAAGTGGTCAAACTGGATCAGCACCGGGCCATTGTGGATGCAATTCAGGATGGCGACGGCCAACGCGCGATGAAGGCGTGCCAGGCGCTACTGGCTGCCCCGAACCTTCAGCAGGAAAAAGAATGACCGAGAAAAAAGCGCGTAGTATGGCCGGGCTGCCATGGATTGCGGCGATGGCTTTCTTTATGCAAGCGCTAGATGCCACCATTCTGAATACCGCTTTACCGGCTATTGCCGAAAGCCTCAACCGTTCCCCGCTTGCGATGCAGTCCGCCATCATCAGCTATACGTTAACTGTCGCGATGCTGATCCCGGTTAGCGGTTGGCTGGCTGACCGCTTCGGTACACGTCGAGTGTTTATGCTTGCCGTCACGCTATTTACGTTGGGTTCACTGGCCTGCGCGCTTTCGACATCATTAACTGAACTCGTTATGTTTCGTGTATTGCAGGGTATCGGTGGCGCAATGATGATGCCGGTGGCGCGCCTTGCGCTGTTGCGGGCCTATCCGCGCAGCGAACTGTTGCCTGTCCTCAATTTTGTCACGATGCCCGGACTGGTCGGCCCTATTCTCGGCCCGGTACTGGGTGGGGTATTAGTCACCTGGGCCAGTTGGCACTGGATATTCCTGATTAACATCCCGATTGGCGTTGCTGGTCTGTGCTATGCCCGTAAATATATGCCGAACTTCACCACGCCAAGGCGCAGTTTCGATATGGGGGGATTTTTTCTGTTCGGCGTGAGCCTGGTGATGTTCTCCATCGGCATGGAGTTATTCGGTGAGAGGATCGTCGCAACCTGGATGGCATTATTGATTATCGCGACCAGCGTTCTTCTTTTTCTTCTATATATACGTCATGCACGTCGTCACCCCACGCCGCTCATTTCACTCTTATTGTTCAAAACCCGAACCTTCTCGGTTGGGATTGCCGGGAATATCGCCTCGCGGCTTGGCACCGGCTGCGTCCCGTTTTTGATGCCGCTGATGTTGCAGGTAGGATTTGGTTATCCGGCATTAATCGCCGGAATCATGATGGCACCCACCGCGGTTGGCTCCATTCTGGCGAAATCGATGGTCACGAAAATTCTGCGTGGGCTCGGCTATCGTAAGACGCTGGTTGGAATCACGGTATTCATCGGTGCGATGATTGCGCAGTTCTCTTTGCAGTCCTCCGCCCTACCGGTCTGGATGCTGATTTTGCCACTCTTTATATTAGGAATGGCGATGTCGATTCAATTCACATCCATGAACACCATTAGTCTGGCTGACCTGACGGATGAAAACGCCAGCGGGGGGAACAGCGTTCTGGCCGTCACCCAACAGCTTTCGATCAGTTTAGGTGTTGCGGTGAGCGCAGCGGTGCTACGCGTTTATGAAGGTATGGAAGGCACGAACACCGTCGAACAATTCCACTACACATTTATTACCATGGGGGCAATTACGGTAGTCTCCGCGCTGGTATTTATGCTGCTGAAACCGAAAGACGGTCGAAACCTGATTAAAGATCGCCACCAGCCGAAACCGAACCGCGTTCAATCAGAACAGGAGTAAGTTGCAAACGCTGCTGCTGTAGTGCGGGTTGCGCCATCCGATGAATCAACACGTCGATTGCCAACTCGCCCAGCTCATCTTTAGGTTGATGAATCGTGGTGAGCGGTGGCGTCATGAAGCGCGCGAGTTCAATATCGTCGTAGCCGATAATGGCCATATCTTGCGGGACGCATAAACCAGCCTGATATAAGGCCTGATAAGCACCAAATGCCATCGCATCGTTACCGATAAATACCGCCTGCGGGCGCAGCGCTTGCGTCAGCAGTTTTTGCATAGCTTCGAAACCACCGTTAAATTCAAAATCAGCGGTAATTTGATAGCCATCATGCACAGGCAGGCCAGCACGATCCATGGCCGCGAGATACCCTTCCTGACGAAGGCGCGCCGGCGTTTTATCCAGCGGTCCTGTAATGCAGGCGATGCGGCGGTAGCCTTTGTCGATGAGGTGCTGCGTCGCCATATCGCCACCAAGCAACGAGTTATCCTGAATCAGATCGCTGGTGCCATCAAACGGGGCCCAGTCCATCATGACGGTCGGAACAGAAGGATAGCGCTGCATGATCTCTTTTGATGGCTGGTGTGTTTCTGTGCAAAGCAAAAGCAATCCATCGACGCGTTTTTGCATAAGCGTTTCGAGATTACGATTCATGCGTTGCTCATCACCTTCTGTATTACACAGCACCAGGCTATAACCGCGCTCAAAACAGCTGCGCTCAACGCCGCGCACAAGTTCTGAATAGAAGGGGTTGGTACTGGCGGTGATCAGCATACCGATGGTATGCGTCTGATTAAGCTTGAGGCTGCGTGCCAGCGCCGAAGGAGCGTAGTTAAGGTCTTTTATTGCCGCGTCGACTTTCTCACGTATCGCGTCACTCACAAACCGATCGTTATTAATGACGTGAGAAACCGTCGAGGTAGAAACGCCCGCCACGCGGGCGACATCTTTCATTGTGGCCAAGCGTTACCCCTGCTGACTCAAAAATTCATCAATCTCTTTGCGCCATGGAACTGAGGGCTGAGCACCTTTGCGTGTAACCGCAATAGCAGCAGCGGCATGTGCAAAACGAATGGCATCATTCATGGGCTTGCCTTCCAGCAGTGCTGTTACCAGCGCACCGTTGAAAGTATCCCCCGCCGCAATAGTATCAATCGCTTTGACCTTAAAGCCCGGAACACGACGACCTTCACCGTTGGCGCTCACCCATACACCGCGGCTACCCAACGTGATGATGACGGTATCGATACCTTTGTCATGCAGGACCTTGGCTGCACGCGCGGCATCGTCATCGTTTTCGACGCGAATCCCCGTGAGCTTTTCAGCTTCGGTTTCATTAGGCGTAATAATGTCCACCAGCCCCAACAACTCGTCTGATAATACACGGGCAGGAGCCGGATTAAGTACAACACACGTATGATTTTCATGCGCAATTTTGGCTGCAGCCAGAACGCTTTCTACCGGAGATTCCAGCTGCATCAGCAGGGCTTCGGCATTCGCAATAAGGTTGCGCTGGGCATCGACACGTTCAATATTCAGTGCCGCGTTTGCTCCCGCGTGAATACCGATAACATTCTCACCTTCGGCATTGACGAATATCAGCGCCACGCCGGTTGATTCGCCTTCTACCACGCTCACTGGCGCAATATCGATATTGTCACTGACCAGCTGTTTACGAACGCGCTCACCGGTATCGTCACTTCCCGTACAGGCGATAAAGGCGATATTTGCCCCACTGCGTCCGGCAGCGACGGCCTGGTTTGCGCCTTTGCCGCCGAATGCCACCTGGTATTGATGACCGGTGACGGTTTCGCCAGGCGTCGGGAAAGTTTCAAGGTTAAGAATGTGATCGGCATTAATACTGCCAAGGACGACGAGGTTGCCTGCGGTTTTCATGTTTGGGGATCCAGTAAAGATCGCCACCGGTATGACCCGGTGGCGTATGCCACACTTTTCTTTATATTCTGTCCCTCAGGCAACCAGCGACTGCCTGAGTCGACTATTACTGCTTGATGACCAGCTTCAGGTCAACCGGATATTTAGCCTGAACCTTTTCGCCCTTCAGCACTTTATCTGCAGTTTCAACGCCGGTTGCACCGATCTGCTCTGGCAACTGAGCGATAGTCGCAGACAGTTTGCCATCATTGACCGCTTTTTCACCATCTGGTGTGCCGTCAAAACCAACAACCATCACGTCGGATTTACCCGCAGTTTGCAGCGCACGCAGTGCGCCCAGTGCCATTTCATCGTTCTGAGCGAATACCGCCTGCACGTCAGGATGTGCGGTCAGCAGGTTCTGCATTACGTTCAGACCTTTAGTGCGGTCGAAATCTGCGGGCTGGCTGGCCAGAACGTTAAATTTGTGCGCCGCAACAGCCTGCTGGAAGCCTTCGCCACGCTCGCGCGCTGCGGAAGTTCCGGCAATACCCTGCAGTTCGATAACTTTCGCACCTTCACCGGCTTTCTTCGCGATGTAGTCACCCGCGATTTTACCGCCCAGCACGTTATCAGAAGCAATGTGGCTCACCACTTCGCCTTTAGAAGCCTGGCGGTCCAGCGTGATGACCGGGATTTTCGCCTGGTTTGCCATCTTCACGGCGTTGCCAACAGCGTCAGAATCCGTTGGATTAATTAACAGAATTTTGGTACCGCGAACGGTCAAGTCCTGAACGTTTGCCAGCTCTTTTGCTGGGTTGTTCTGAGAATCCAGAATCACCAGGTTGTAACCCAGTTTATCCGCTTCTTTCTGCGCGCCATCCTTCAGGGAGACGAAGAACGGGTTGTTCAGCGTGGAGACGACCAGCGCGATGGTATCTTTCGCCATTGCGTTAGCACTCACAGTAGCGCTCAGCGCTACAGCTGAAACCAGGGTAGCCAGTTTTTTCATGTTCATATCAAAGATGTCCTGTAGTGTCGTCAGTTACTGTTTTTTGTTGTCTACCAGTACCGCCAGCAAAATCACCACCGCTTTAACGATCATCTGGTAATAGGAGGAAACACCTAATAAATTCAAACCATTATTCAGGAAGCCGAGAATCAGTGCGCCGATCAAGGTCCCAACAATGCGACCTTTACCACCCGCCAGACTCGTCCCCCCCAACACTACCGCTGCAATCGCATCCAGCTCGTAACCTGTACCCGCCGTCGGTTGTGCAGAAGAAAGACGCGCCACTTCAATAATGCCCGCCAGTGATGCCAACAGGCCGCACAGCGAATAAACGATAATTTTAACTTTGTTCACGCTGATGCCGGACAGACGCGTTGCCGCCTCATTACCGCCCAGCGCATAGATATAGCGGCCCAAACGGGTGTGATGCAGCATGTACCACGCGGCCAGGAACACGATACCCATGATCCACACCGGCGTCGGGATACCCAGCGGACGGCCAATACCGAACCAGCCAAACACATCCGCATTGTCAGTAAAGCCCGTGTTGACCGGGCTACCGTTGGTGTAGACCATGGTGACACCGCGCAGTAGCAGCATCATCACTAACGTCGCGATAAATGCCTGCACACGCCCTTTTGCCACAATCACACCGGTCACGGCACCAATTGCCGCACCTAATGCCAGCGCAGCTGCAACGGCCACCAGCGCGTTAACTTCGATCCCTACAATCGAAGCCGCAACCGCGCCGGTGAGCGCCAGCAGGGAACCGACGGACAGATCGATACCCGAGGTCAAAATTACCAGCGTCATCCCAACTGCCATAATGGCGTTCACGGAGGTCTGCTGAAGAATGTTGAACAGGTTATTGACGGTAAAAAAGTTCGGGCTCATGGTCGAAACCACTGCAATTAGCACCAGAAGCGCAATCAGCGATTTTTGTTCCAACAGCCATGCCTTTGTGAAATAGCGGCGACCAGAAACAGCCTGGGTAGTCATCTTCTTACTCCTGATTCACGCGATTAAGCTTGCCCACAGCGGCAGCCATCAGAACTTCCTGGGTGGCCTGCTCGCGAGTGAATTCACCGCCGAGATGCCCTTCATGCATAACGATAATGCGATCGCTCATGCCTAATACTTCTGGCATCTCAGAGGAGACCAGAATGATGCTCAGGCCGTCAGCCTTAAATTGGTTGATGAGCTGATAAATTTCTTTCTTGGCACCGACGTCCACACCACGGGTGGGTTCATCGAGGATCAAGACTTTTGGACGCGTCATCAGGCCACGTGCAATCGCCACTTTTTGTTGATTGCCGCCGGAAAGCAGACCAATCGCCTGCTCCATGGAAGGCGTTTTCACATTAAAGAGGCGGATGAAATCGCTAACGGCCTGCTGTTCGTCCTTATGCTTAATCCCACCGCCGTTGCGGCTGAAATAGCGCAGCGCCGTCAGCGACATGTTCTCTTTCACCGACATGCCCAGCACTAAACCATCACGCTTACGATCTTCAGAGATATAGACGATGCCGTTTGCCAGCCCATCCTGCGGAGAGCGGGTGACCACTTCATGACCGTTGAGCGTGACGTAACCGCTGGTTCTCGGCAACGCACCGTACAGCACTTTCATCAGTTCGGTACGACCCGCCCCCATCAAACCCGCCACGCCCAGGATTTCGCCCTGACGTAAGGTGAAGGAGACGTTATTGACGCCCGGACCACACAGGTTATCGACCTTCAGGCGGATTTCACCCGGTGATTTATCCAGGCGCGGATATTGATCTTCAAGCTTGCGCCCCACCATCATTTCAATGAGCGAATCTTCCGTAAGCGTCGCCACCTCACGCTCGGCAATAAATTGCCCGTCGCGGAACACGGTAACGTCATCGCAAATCTCGAAGATCTCTTTCATACGGTGGGAGATATAGACAATCCCGCGCCCCTGCGATTTCAGCTCGCGGATCGCACGGAACAATGATTCGGTTTCGGTATCGGTCAGCGCATCGGTCGGTTCATCCATGACGATGACCTTTGACTCGAAGCTCAACACCTTGGCGATTTCCACCATCTGCTGATCGCCGATAGACAAATCGCCAACCAGACGATCGCTTTTAAAGCGCAGATTCAGCCGGGCCAGCAGCTTGTCAGCTTCGGCATACATCGTTTTCCAGTCGATTTTGCCAAAGCGGCCAACAAATTCACGCCCCAGGAAAATGTTTTCCGCAATGCTCAGCTGCGGGATCAGGTTTAACTCCTGATGGATAATGCCGATGCCAGCTTCCTGAGACGATTTTGGACCGTTGAAGGTGGTTTCTTTCCCCAGCCACAGCAGCGAACCGGCGTCGCGAGCATATATTCCGGTCATGACTTTCATCATGGTGGATTTGCCTGCGCCGTTTTCACCCACCAGCGCCATCACGCGCCCGGGGTATACGTTGATTGCCGCGCCGGAGAGGGCTTTTACGCCCGGGAACGACTTATCGATCCCTTTGAGTTGCAATAATGCGTCCATGATGGCCTCAGAACGTGACGCCAGCACAGAGAATGATATTCGCATACGGGGAGCATTCCCCGCTGCGAATCACCGCCTGACTGTCTGCGGTTTGTTGTTTGAACTGCTCGTGCGTTGTGTAACGAATTTCTATGGTGTTTCCCTGGTGTTGTTGCAGCTGCTCTATGTGTCCGAGCAACGTTTCGTGGAGTTGCGGATTATGTTGTTTGATTTCCGTCGCGAGAATGGCCGTTTCAACCTGCATCTCCGCCGTTACCACACCCAGTACCTGCATAAACGAAGGAACGCCCTGCGTTAATGCCATATCAATACGAGTTGTGCTGCGCGGAACCGGTAAGCCTGCATCGCAAACCACCAGCGTATCGGTATGTCCAAGACGGGAGATAACCGATGAGATTTCAGAATTGAGTACCGTGCCTTTCTTCATTTTCTTGCTCCACTAGCGAAACGTTTCGCTGAAAAGAGTGTAGCGGCAAGAGTGTTCAGAAAACCATCATGACGTAACAGATTTGTGATCGGCGTCGAAACGTTTCGCTAAGTGAAATGTAGAGAAGGTAAATGCAAAACGGTAACCCATTGGTTACCGTTTTTTAGGTTTGCGCCCTCTCCCGTGGGAGAAGGCATCAGGCGGCACAATCAATTAAATCTCGACCTGCGTACCCAGCTCAATCACGCGGTTAGGCGGGATTTCGAACTGGTCAGGCGCGCGCAGGGCGTTGCGCTGTAGGATGAGATACAGCTTCCCACGAAGACGCAGATACCACGGACGTTTGCCAACGATAAGCGACTCGTGCGACATGAAGAACGACGTTTCCATCATTCGACAGCTTAACCCTTCCAGACCGCAGCGATGGAACACCTCTTCTACGTTTGGCGTTTCGCGCCAGCCGTAGCTTGCCACCACGCGCCAGAAGGTAGGCGAAAGCTGCTCAATCTGCACGCGACGAACGTTATGCACGTACGGCGCATCTTCGGTCCTCAGCGTCAGGAGGATCACCCGCTCGTGCAGCACTTTGTTGTGCTTGAGGTTATGCATCAGCGCAAACGGAATGACCTTTTGGGCGCGAGACATATAGACCGCGGTACCCGGCACGCGAACCGGCGGAGATTTTTCCAGTGAGGCAATCATCGCTTCAAGGGAATTACCGTGTTCATGCATCCGACGCAGCAGGCGGAAGCGTTCGCTCTTCCAGGTGGTCATCACAATGAACATCACCAGGCCCAGCGTCAGCGGCAGCCAGCCGCCGGAGACAATCTTATCCAGGTTCGCTGAGAACAATGGCACATCAATACACAGTAATCCGACCAGAATCAGCGCCACCAGGAATTTGTTCCAGTGCCAGTTCCGGTACGCGACGGTGGTGGACAGAATCGACGTCAACACCATGGTGCCCGTTACCGCAATACCGTACGCCGCCGCCAGGTTGCTGGAATGTTCAAAGCTGACAATCACAATCACCACGGCAAAGTAGAGCAGCCAGTTAATGAAAGGAATGTAGATCTGCCCGGATTCCATTTCCGAGGTATGAATAATACGCATCGGAGACAGATAGCCCAAACGTACCGCCTGACGGGTCAGGGAGAACACGCCAGAAATGACCGCCTGAGAGGCGATTACCGTCGCCAGGGTAGCGAGGATCAGCATCGGTACCAGCGCCCAGTCCGGCGCCAGCAGGAAGAACGGGTTTTTGATAGCCTCGGGGTGTTTCAGCAGCAGCGCCCCCTGGCCAAAGTAGTTCAGCACCAGAGAAGGCAGCACCACGGTAAACCACGCGATTCGAATCGGCAGTTTGCCAAAGTGGCCCATGTCTGCGTATAGCGCTTCGACACCGGTAATAGAAAGCACGACCGCGCCCAATGCCACAAACGATACGGTTTTGTATTCCAGGAAGAAGTTAACGGCCCAGATCGGGTTCAGCGCTTGCAGCACTTCCGGATTGGCAATAATGCTACGCAACCCCAGCGCTGCCAGAACCAGGAACCAGGTCAGCATAATAGGGGCGAATAATTTACCGACCAGCCCGGTACCATGCTTCTGAATCGCAAACAGCAGGGTGAGAACAATAATCGCGAGCGGAACCACCCATGTATCCAGCTGCGGGGCGATAATCTCAAGCCCCTCTATCGCCGATAGAACCGAGATAGCCGGCGTGATCACTACTTCCCCATAGAAGAAGCTGCCGCCAATTAAGCCGATAATCACCAGGAATGACGTCATTTTGGCAGACGTGTTGCGCCCTGCCAGAGACATTAGCGTCAGGATCCCCCCTTCACCGGCGTTGTCCGCGCGCATGACGAAAGAGAGATACTTTAAGGAAACCACCAGGATCAGCAGCCAAAAGATAAGTGACAAAAAGCCAAAAACGGCGTCACGTTCAACACCAAATCCAAACTGACCGGACAGACATTCGCGAAGCGTATAAAGCGGGCTGGTGCCG
The DNA here is from genome assembly GCA_022649305.1 of Enterobacter sp. Lineage (GTDB taxonomy): Bacteria > Pseudomonadota > Gammaproteobacteria > Enterobacterales > Enterobacteriaceae > Enterobacter. Next base: position 24,874 of record JALCNW010000047.1, on the reverse strand, counting down.
ATATCACCGTACACAACCCCAATTGCCGCAAGCGTTATAGCGCGTAATGATTGCTTATTATCAGTGCTCATAGACTAGTCTTTTCGTTATATAACAAATGTGTGCTTAGTCCCTTGGCCCACAAAAAGGCGCACAGTATGCACGATTAATCGCAAGATCGTATCCTTAAATGCAACCGCGTTAATGTAGCGCAAAGAAAATAGCGCCGCACTTCAGTCTATTACCAGCCCATGCCGAAACGTCTATACTCGCTTCAAATAGCCGCGATGACGGTGAAAGGACGCAAAACAATTATGGCTCACTCACATTTATTAGCAGAAAGAATTTCCCGTCTCAGCAGCGCGCTGGAGAAAGGCCTTTACGAGCGTGGCCATGCTATTCGCTTGTGTTTGCTGGCAGCATTGAGCGGCGAAAGCGTTTTCTTGCTGGGGCCTCCCGGCATCGCAAAAAGCCTGATAGCCAGAAGGCTTAAATTTGCCTTCCAGAATGCGCGCGCTTTCGAATATCTGATGACGCGATTTTCCACGCCGGAAGAGGTTTTCGGTCCGCTTTCTATTCAGGCCTTAAAAGATGAAGGCCGCTATCAACGTTTGACGGCCGGTTACCTTCCCGAAGCTGAAATCGTTTTTCTTGATGAGATATGGAAAGCCGGCCCGGCGATTCTGAATACGCTGCTGACGGCGATCAACGAACGTCGTTTTCGTAACGGCGCGTTTGAAGAAAAAATCCCGATGCGACTGCTGGTGGCTGCCTCCAACGAATTACCGGAAGCAGACGGTAGCCTGGAAGCGTTATATGACCGCATGCTCATCCGCCTGTGGCTGGATAAAGTGCAGGATAAAGGGAATTTCCGATCCCTGCTGATAAGCCAACAGGATGAAAACGAAAACCCGGTTGCCCCTTCACTACAGGTAACAGATGAAGAGTACCAACAGTGGCAGCAGGATATCGGCAAAATCAAATTGCCTGATGCGGTATTCGAGCTGATCTACATGCTACGTCAGCAGTTGGATTTAGTGCCTTCCGCCCCTTATGTATCCGACAGACGCTGGAAAAAAGCGATTCGACTGCTGCAGGCCAGCGCGTTATTCAGCGGACGGGATTCCGTTGCGCCTATCGATCTTATTTTGCTGAAAGACTGCCTGTGGCACGACGCGGAAGGCATGAACCTGATGCAGCAGCAGCTTGATGTATTGATGACCGGACACGCCTGGGAGCAGCAGGCTATGCTCAACCGATTGGGAACTATCACCCAGCGGCGAATCCAGCTCCAACAGCAGCAAAGTGACAAAACCGCGTTAAAAGTGAGTCGTCTCGGAGGCATGTTCGCGCGCAAGCCGCATTATGAATTACCCGCCGATTTGACTGAGACATCACTGACGTTATTACTCCAGCAGCCGCTTAAGCTACACGATATGCAGGTCGTTCATATTACCGTTGAGCGCGAAGCGCTGGCGGTATGGCTGGATAAAAGCGGCGAGATCCGCGGTAAGTTAAACGGTATCGGCTTTGCGCAAGTTCTGAATATGGAAGTGGACACCAGTTTGCATTTGGTTATTCGCGATGTGAGTTTGCAGGGATCGCGCCTTGCGCTGCCGGGAAATGCCGCGGACAGCGTGCCGGAAGAGATAAAACAGCAGTTGGAAGCGCTGGATACCGAATGGCATCAGCAGCATACGCGCTTTAGCGATCAGCAAAAATGTCTGTTTATTCATAGCGACTGGCTAGGTCGTATCGAAGCCAGCCTGCAGGATGTCAGCGCGCAGATCAAACAGGCGCGTCAATGCTAACGCTGGATACGCTCAACATGATGTTGGCCGTTGGTGAAGAAGGACTCATCGAAGAGGTCGTCATTACTCTTCTGGCTTCTCCTCAACTGGCGGCTTTCTTTGAAAAGTTTCCTCGTATCAAAAAAGCCGTGACCGATGATCTTCCGCGCTGGCGAGATAGCTTGCGCAGAAGATTAAAAGAAACGGAGGTCCCACCCGAACTGACCGAAGAGGTGAGCGGCTACCAGGAATGCCAGCGGCTCTCTACTCCACAATTTATCGTACAGTTGCCGCAGATCCTGACGCTGCTCGATAAAGTACATTCCCCGTATGCCAGCCAGGCCCGCAAGCTGGTCTCGGACAACGCCACCTTTACCTCTGCCCTACATACTTTGTTTTTACAACGCTGGCGGCTCAGCCTGGTGGTGCAGGCCACTTCTCTCAATCAACAACTTCTGGAAGAGGAACGCGAACAGTTGCTCAGCGAAGTTCAGGAGAGGATGACGTTAAGCGGCCAGCTTGAGCAGGTGCTGGTTGAAAATGAAAATGCGGCAGGTCGTCTGTGGGACATGAGCGCCGGGGAGCTCAAACGCGGCGACTATCAGTTGATCGTGAAATACGGTGATTTTCTGACGCAGCAGCCCGAACTCATGCAACTTGCTGAACAGCTTGGTCGTTCGCGAGAAGCGAAGTCGGTGCCAAAGAAAGACGCACCGATGGAAACCTTTCGCACCCTGGTGCGAGAACCGGCAACCGTGCCGGAACAGGTCGATGGTTTACAGCAAAGCGATGATATTTTGCGCCTGTTGCCCACCGAACTGGCTACGCTGGGTATGACTGAACTGGAGTATGAGTTTTACCGTCGGCTGGTGGAAAAACAGCTTCTGACTTATCGACTGCATGGGGAATCCTGGCGAGAAAAAATCAGCCAACGCCCGGTTATCCATCAGGATTTTGATGAGCAGCCACGCGGGCCGTTTATCGTCTGTGTCGATACATCAGGTTCGATGGGTGGTTTCAACGAGCAATGTGCTAAAGCCTTCTGCCTGGCGCTGATGCGCGTCGCGCTCGCTGACCGCCGCCGATGCTTTATCATGTTGTTTTCCAGCGAAGTGATAGGCTACGAACTGACGGGGAAACAGGGTATCGAGCAGGCAATTCGCTTTTTAAGCCAGCGCTTTCGCGGCGGCACGGATATCGCCAGCTGTTTTCGCTCCATCATAGAACGTATGCAGGGCGGTGACTGGTACGACGCGGATGCAGTCGTCATTTCAGATTTTATTGCCCAGCGACTACCGGATGACGTGGTCAATAAAGTGAAGGAGTTACAGCGAGTTCACCAGCATCGGTTTCACGCGGTCGCCATGTCCGCACATGGAAAACCCGGCATCATGCGCATCTTCGATCATATCTGGCGCTTTGATACCGGGTTACGGAGTCGTCTTATCAGGCGATGGAAACGCTAATTAAAGCAGAGCATCAACGCTTGCACGGACCTGCTGCGGCCATACGCCACACTGAACCTGGCCGATATGGGACAGTTGCAGCAATAGCATGGTCAAACGAGACTGACCGATACCACCGCCAATCGTCTGCGGCATTTCACCGCGCAGCAGTGCCTGATGCCACTCCAGCTTCAGGCGATCTTCATCACCGGTAACGGAAAGCTGACGTTTCAGCGCCTCTGCATCCACGCGGATCCCCATAGAAGACAGTTCAAACGCGTCCTCCAGAATCGGGTTCCACACCAAAATGTCGCCGTTCAATCCTGCCAATTCGCTTTCACCCGCCGTGCTCCAGTCATCATAATCCGGGGCGCGTACATCGTGACGTTTACCATCGGACAGTTTGCCGCCGATACCGATCAGGAACACGGCGCCCAGCTCTTTAGCGATCGCTCGCTCGCGGCCTTTGGCATCCAGATCCGGGAAACGGCTCAGCAGATCCTGGCTATGAACAAAGTGGATCGTTTCTGGCAGGAACGGTGCCAGTCCGAACGCTTTGCTTACTGCTTCTTCGGTTGATTTGATGCCGGCATAGATCGCCTCTACCGTAGATTTCAGTGTCCCCACATGACGCTCGCCATCACCCATGACGCGCTCCCAGTCCCACTGGTCAACGTATACAGAGTGAATCGGTGTCAGGCGGTCTTCATCGGGGCGGAGGGCTTTCATGTGCGTGTAAAGCCCTTCGCCTGCGCTGAAGTCGTGTTGTCCCAGGGTTTGGCGCTTCCACTTTGCCAGTGAGTGAACCACTTCGAACTGGGCCTCTGGCAGTGTTTTCACTTTCACCTGTACCGCTTTTTCGCAACCAGACAGGTTGTCCTGCGTCCCATCACCTACACGGCTGAGGATCGGTGCCTGTACTTCAATCAGACCCAGCTTCTCTTCCAGCTGACGTGAAAAATGGGATTTAACGAAACTGATCTGGCGTTGTTTTGCGATGTAAGCGGTTTTCATTTTTATTACTCCTGCGTCCTGTTGGTATTGATTAAGCAACAGAAATGGGTGCTAATTCAATAATCCAGCAACAAAAAGCCTGCTTCACTTTTGATTCAACAAAATATGACGCTAAAATAGAACGACTCACTAATCTACATAAGAAAAAGCTATGGAAAATTATCAAATCGACAATCTGGACCGCGGCATCCTGGAGGCATTAATGGCCAATGCCCGTACCGCTTATGCCGAACTGGCCAAACAATTTGGCGTCAGCCCCGGCACCATTCACGTGCGTGTAGAGAAAATGAAGCAGGCGGGAATCATTACCGGCGCGCGGATTGACGTCAGTCCTAAGCAGCTGGGTTACGACGTGTGCTGCTTTATTGGCATTATTCTCAAAAGTGCAAAAGATTACCCTTCGGCACTGGCAAGGTTAGAGAGCCTGGAAGAAGTCACTGAGGCCTATTACACGACCGGCCACTACAGCATCTTTATTAAGGTGATGTGCCGATCGATCGACGCCCTGCAACAGGTACTTATCAACAAGATCCAAACAATTGATGAAATTCAGTCCACCGAGACGCTGATCTCCCTGCAGAACCCCATCATGCGTACCATCCGACCTTAACGTCGTCATTTAATTACCACATTTTCCACAGGTAGATCCCAGCTCGCTCACAGCGTACAATGATCCTCTCTATATATGAGCGAGCGATCATGGCAGACATTACTCTTATCAGTGGCAGTACTCTTGGCGGTGCGGAATATGTAGCAGAGCACCTGGCGGAAAAGCTCGAAGACGCTGGGTTTTCAACCGAAACGCTGCATGGACCGTTGCTGGAAGATCTCCCAACCGATGGGATCTGGCTGCTGATCACCTCTACTCACGGCGCTGGGGACATTCCGGACAACCTGCAACCGCTTTATGACGAACTGCAGGAACAACAGCCGAGCCTTGCAAACGTGCGCTTTGGTGCAATAGGTATTGGCAGCCGCGAATATGACACCTTTTGCGGTGCTATAGAGAAAGTCGAAGCCGCGATCGCGTCTTGTGGGGCAAAACAGATAGGCGAAACGCTGAAGATCAACATCCTCGATCACGACATTCCGGAAGATCCAGCCGAAGAATGGGTGAGTAAATGGATAAATTTACTCAAAAACGATTAAAGATCGTGCGATCAGATGTGGATAAGTCTGGTTAAAACCTTGGGTTAAGCGGTAGTTATCCAAAGAATAACTCTTGTGTTCTTTTTGAGCTGTGGATAACTGGTCGATCTAACCCCAGCTTATACTGTCCAGGATCACCGATCATTCACAGCAAACGATCCTTTCTAACCTCATGATCTTTATTATGAGATCCCGCTTATCCACAGAAGTCGGCGATCCTAATAAGAGATCATAGTAAAACAGATCTCTAAATAAGAAGATCTTCTTTTTAATAGCCAAGATCCCAATGCTTTCTCGAAAGACTAAACTTGAGTAGAATCCACGGCCCGGGCTTAAATCCATTATCAAACCGCTTTACGCAAGGCAGGAAAGCATGTTTTATCAGGATCCTTTTGACGTCATCATCATTGGCGGGGGTCATGCAGGCACTGAGGCCGCGATGGCCGCAGCGCGTATGGGTCAACAGACTCTGCTTTTGACACACAATATCGACACGCTGGGACAAATGTCCTGTAATCCGGCGATTGGCGGCATTGGGAAAGGACACCTGGTAAAAGAAGTCGATGCGCTGGGCGGCTTAATGGCCACAGCGATCGATCATGCCGGCATTCAGTTTAGGATACTAAACGCGAGCAAAGGGCCAGCCGTTCGTGCCACACGAGCTCAGGCAGACCGAGTGTTGTACCGCCAGGCCGTACGCACTGCACTGGAAAACCAACCGAACCTGATGATCTTCCAGCAGGCGGTAGAAGATCTTATCGTTGAGAACGATCGCGTCGTCGGCGCAGTGACCCAAATGGGGCTGAAATTCCGCGCCAAATCGGTTGTGCTGACAGTGGGTACCTTCCTCGATGGCAAGATCCACATTGGTCTCGATAATTACAGCGGTGGCCGTGCAGGCGATCCGCCGTCCATTTCGCTGTCTCGTCGTTTGCGTGAATTGCCTCTTCGTGTGAGTCGCCTGAAAACCGGTACGCCACCGCGTATCGATGCGCGTACGATTGATTTCAGCGTGCTGGCAAAACAGCATGGCGACACTCCGCTGCCGGTCTTCTCGTTCATGGGCAATGTTTCCCAACATCCGCAGCAGGTACCGTGTTACATCACGTATACCAACGAGAAAACCCATGAGGTGATCCGCAATAACCTCGATCGCAGCCCGATGTATGCTGGTGTGATCGAAGGGATCGGTCCGCGTTATTGCCCGTCGATCGAAGACAAGGTCATGCGTTTTGCCGATCGTAACCAGCACCAGATCTTCCTGGAGCCAGAAGGCCTGACCTCTAACGAAATTTATCCGAATGGCATCTCCACCAGCCTGCCGTTCGATGTTCAGATGCAAATTGTACGTTCAATGCAGGGCATGGAGAACGCAAAAATTGTTCGTCCCGGCTACGCCATTGAGTACGATTTCTTCGACCCACGCGATCTCAAACCAACTCTGGAAAGCAAATTCATCGAGGGTCTGTTCTTTGCGGGTCAAATTAACGGCACGACAGGCTACGAAGAAGCTGCTGCGCAAGGTCTACTCGCCGGTCTGAACGCTGCTCGCTTCTCAGCGGAAAAAGAGGGCTGGGCACCACGTCGCGATCAGGCCTACCTGGGCGTACTGGTCGACGACCTCAGTACCATGGGTACAAAAGAGCCGTACCGTATGTTCACTTCTCGGGCGGAATACCGTCTGATGCTGCGTGAAGACAACGCCGATCTACGACTGACTGAGATGGGTCGTGAGCTGGGTCTGGTTGATGACCAGCGTTGGGCACGTTTCAACGAAAAGCTGGAACGTATCGAAAGCGAGCGTCAGCGTCTGAAGTCAACCTGGGTTAACCCTACTACCCATTCAATTGCTGAAGTAAACGCTCACTTAACTGCGCCGCTCTCACGAGAAGCCAGCGGTGAGGATTTGTTACGTCGCCCGGAGATGACTTACGAAAATCTGGTACAGATGACGCCGTTCGCGCCGGGTCTGGACGACGCAGAGGCTGCTGAGCAGGTCGAAATTCAGGTGAAGTACGAAGGTTACATCGCGCGTCAGCAGGATGAAATTGAAAAACAACAGCGCAATGAGAATACGCTGTTACCGGCTACGCTAGATTATCGACTGGTGAACGGCTTATCCAACGAGGTCATCGCAAAGCTGAACGATCACAAACCTTCATCCATCGGTCAGGCGTCACGTATTTCTGGCATCACGCCAGCAGCAATTTCCATTCTGCTGGTGTGGCTGAAAAAACAGGGTATGCTGCGCCGCAGCGCTTAAGTATTTGATAGTTGGCCCGATAAAACGTGTTTATTATCGGGCATGCACCCATCTCAACAGGTAATCACTGTGCTCAACAAACTTTCTCGTCTGCTTGACGAAGCCGGTATTTCGCTCACCGATCACCAGAAAAATCAGCTGGTGGCGTATGTCGATATGCTGAACAAATGGAACAAAGCGTATAACCTCACCTCAGTACGCGATCCCAACGAGATGCTGATCCGCCATATTCTCGATAGCATCGTGGTTGCGCCGCATCTTCATGGCGAACGTTTTATCGATGTCGGGACAGGTCCTGGTCTGCCGGGTGTTCCGCTCTCCATCGTACGCCCTGAGTGCCATTTCACGCTGCTGGATAGCCTGGGTAAACGGATTCGTTTCTTGCGTCAGGTACAACACGAGCTGAAGCTCGGCAATATTGAACCGGTGCAGAGTAGGGTAGAGGATTTTCCGGCAGAACCGCCTTTTGACGGTGTGATCAGTCGTGCTTTCGCGTCAATGACCGACATGGTCAATTGGTGTCACCACCTGCCAGGTAAAACGGGACGTTTCTACGCCCTGAAGGGTCAGCTTCCGGAAGATGAAATCGCCCAACTGCCTGATGGATATAGCGTAGAGTTCATTGAGAAACTACGGGTTCCACAACTGGATGGTGAGCGTCATTTGGTGGTGATTAAGCAAACTAGTTTTTAAAAAATGAATAAAAAATGTGGAATTTGTGCTGTTCTTAGAGTGTTAAAACAGGTCATGAGAAACGGATTGTCAACTAAGATGATTTAACCTTGTTGTTACCGGGGGTTTTCTTAGGGTTAACTTATTCGGAGCCCATTACTCGAAATTTAGTCAACCACGAAAATATCAGCCTGCTAAAAGTCGAAATCAGCAACAAGATGCAGATGTTAAATTTTTATTAAAAATGTCAATAAAACGTTTTTGTTGTGGATAGGGTTGTTTTGAGAAAAGTTGCTGTAATTAGTCTTTAATATCATAAAGATGAAACAAAGCGATTTATTGATTTGATAAATATGCCCTTATCGTAAATACGTATTTTGTGATCTCGTGCACGCTTTATCATCAACGTTTGCGCGCGTTTTGCAGTATTGCAACGCGACTCACTCTTTGAGGAAAAGTTAAAAATAGCGCTGGGGAAAAATATTTAAACATTTATTCACCTTTTCGCTACTTATTGTTTGAATTCACGGGGGCGCACCGTATAATTTGACCGCTTTTTGATGCTTGACTCTGAGCCTTAAAGAACGTTTTATACGACACGCGACATACCTCGAAGGGAGCAGGAGTTAAACGTGATGTCTGTGTCGCTCTTGAGTAGAAACGTTGCTCGTAAGCTTCTGTTCATACAGTTGTTGGCAGTGATAGCAAGTGGACTGCTGTTCAGCCTCAAAGACCCCTTCTGGGGCATCTCCGCTGTTTGCGGTGGATTGGCAGTGGTTTTGCCAAACATGTTATTTATGATTTTTGCCTGGCGTCATCAGGCGCATACACCCGCCAAAGGCCGCGTGGCCTGGTCCTTCGCTCTTGGTGAAGTGTGTAAGGTGTTGCTGACCTTTGCCTTCCTGGTGGTGGCGCTGGCTGTTTTGAAAGTGGTATTTTTGCCGCTGATCGTGACGTGGGTTTTGGTGCTGGTGGTACAAGTTCTGGCGCCAGCTGTAATCAACAACAAAGGGTAAAAGGCATCATGGCTTCAGAAAATATGACGCCGCAGGATTACATAGGTCACCATCTGATGAACCTTCAGATGGATCTGCGTACATTCTCGCTGGTGGATCCGTATAACCCCCCGGCCACCTTCTGGACGATCAACATTGACTCAATGTTCTTCTCGGTGGCTTTGGGTCTGTTGTTCCTGGCCGTATTCCGCAGCGTTGCTAAAAAAGCGACCAGCGGTGTTCCAGGAAAATTCCAGACGGCCATCGAAATGGTCATCGGATTTGTTCATGGCAGCGTCAAAGACATGTACCACGGTAAGAGCAAGCTGATTGCTCCCCTGGCACTGACTGTCTTCGTCTGGGTCTTCCTGATGAACATGATGGACCTTCTGCCTATCGACCTGCTGCCGTATATCGGCGAGCATGTGCTCGGCCTGCCTGCACTGCGTGTGGTTCCGTCTGCTGACGTAAACATCACCCTGTCCATGGCGTTGGGCGTATTCATCCTGATTCTTTTCTACAGCATCAAAATGAAAGGCGTAAGCGGCTTCGTGAAAGAGCTTACCTTGCAGCCGTTCAATCACTGGGCGTTCATTCCGGTCAACCTGATTCTGGAGGGCGTAAGCCTGCTGTCCAAACCAGTTTCTCTTGGTCTGCGACTGTTCGGTAACATGTATGCGGGTGAGCTGATTTTCATTCTGATCGCGGGTCTTCTGCCGTGGTGGTCACAGTGGATTCTGAATGTGCCTTGGGCCATTTTCCACATCCTGATCATTACGCTGCAAGCCTTTATCTTCATGGTTCTGACGATCGTCTATCTGTCGATGGCGTCTGAAGAGCACTGATTTTTTACCAACACTACTACGTTTTTATTGAAACAAACTGGAGACTGTCATGGAAAACCTGAATATGGATCTGCTGTACATGGCTGCCGCTGTGATGATGGGTCTGGCGGCTATCGGTGCTGCGATCGGTATCGGCATCCTCGGGGGCAAATTCCTGGAAGGCGCTGCGCGTCAACCGGATCTGATTCCTCTGCTGCGTACACAGTTCTTTATCGTTATGGGTCTGGTGGATGCAATCCCAATGATCGCTGTTGGTCTGGGTCTGTACGTGATGTTTGCTGTCGCGTAGTAAGTTTTTTAAAACCCCAAGCCACAGAAATTTAAGAGGTATTGTGCTGTGAACATGAACGCAACAATCCTCGGCCAGGCCATCGCGTTTATTCTCTTTGTCTGGTTCTGCATGAAGTATGTATGGCCGCCTTTAATGGCAGCCATCGAGAAACGTCAGAAAGAAATTGCTGACGGTCTGGCTTCTGCAGAACGCGCTAAGAAAGATTTGGACCTTGCACAGGCCAACGCGACAGACCAGCTGAAAAAAGCGAAAGCTGAAGCTCAGGTGATCATTGAACAGGCTAACAAACGCCGTTCTCAGATCCTGGACGACGCGAAAGCTGAAGCAGAACAGGAACGCACTAAGATCGTTGCACAAGCTCAGTCAGAAATTGATGCTGAGCGTAAACGTGCTCGTGAAGAACTGCGTAAGCAGGTTGCGATTCTGGCTGTTGCTGGCGCCGAGAAGATCATCGAACGTTCCGTGGATGTTGCTGCTAACAGCGATATCGTGGACAAACTTGTCGCTGAACTGTAAGGAGGGAGGGGCTGATGTCTGAATTTGTTACGGTAGCTCGCCCCTACGCCAAAGCAGCTTTTGACTTTGCTGTCGAACACCAAAGTGTTGACCGCTGGCAGGATATGCTGGCGTTTGCCGCTGAGGTAACGAAAAACGAGCAAATGGCTGAGATGCTTTCAGGTGCTTTGGCACCAGAAACATTGGCTGCTTCGTTTATCGCCATTTGTGGCGAGCAGCTAGATGCCAATGGTCAAAACCTGATTAAGGTTATGGCTGAAAATGGTCGTCTACGCGTGCTCCCTGATGTTCTTGAGCAGTTCGAGCACTTACGTGCTCTCAGTGAAGCTACCGCCGAAGTGGATGTCACCTCGGCGAACGAACTGAGTGAAGAACAGCTTGCGAAGATCACTGCCGCGATGGAAAAACGTCTGTCACGCAAAGTTAAGCTGAATTGCAAAATCGATAAGTCTGTTATGGCGGGCGTAATCATCCGAGCGGGTGATATGGTCATTGACGGCAGCGTACGCGGCCGTCTGCAACGCCTTTCAGACGTCTTGCAGTCTTAAGGGGACTGGAGCATGCAACTGAATTCCACCGAAATCAGCGAACTGATCAAGCAGCGCATTGCTCAGTTTAGTGTTGTGAGCGAAGCTCATAACGAAGGTACTATTGTTTCTGTAAGTGACGGTGTTATCCGCATCCACGGCCTGGCCGATTGTATGCAGGGTGAGATGATTTCCCTGCCGGGTAACCGTTACGCTATCGCACTGAACCTGGAGCGCGACTCCGTAGGTGCAGTTGTGATGGGTCCGTACGCTGACCTTGCCGAAGGCATGAAAGTCAAATGTACTGGCCGTATCCTGGAAGTTCCAGTTGGCCGTGGCCTGCTGGGTCGCGTGGTGAACACCCTGGGTGCACCAATCGACGGTAAAGGTCCAGTCGATAACGATGGCTTCTCGCCAATCGAAGTTATCGCACCGGGCGTTATCGAACGTCAGTCCGTTGATCAGCCAGTGCAGACTGGTTATAAATCCGTTGATGCCATGATCCCAATCGGTCGTGGCCAGCGTGAACTGATCATCGGTGACCGTCAGACCGGTAAAACCGCGATGGCAATCGATGCGATCATCAACCAGCGTGACTCCGGTATTAAATGTGTGTACGTGGCCATCGGCCAGAAAGCGTCCACCATTTCTAACGTGGTTCGTAAACTGGAAGAGCACGGCGCGTTGTCTAACACCATCGTTGTGGTAGCGACTGCTTCTGAATCCGCTGCACTGCAATACCTGGCTCCATACGCCGGTTGCGCAATGGGCGAATACTTCCGTGACCGCGGTGAAGATGCGTTGATCGTATACGATGACCTGTCTAAACAGGCTGTTGCTTACCGTCAGGTTTCCCTGCTGCTGCGTCGTCCACCTGGACGTGAAGCATTCCCGGGCGACGTGTTTTATCTCCACTCCCGTCTGTTGGAGCGCGCATCCCGTGTTAACGCGGAATACGTTGAGAACTTCACCAAAGGTGAAGTGAAAGGTAAAACCGGTTCCCTGACTGCTCTGCCGATTATCGAAACCCAAGCGGGTGACGTTTCTGCGTTCGTTCCGACCAACGTAATTTCGATTACCGATGGTCAGATCTTCCTGGAAACCAACCTGTTTAACTCCGGTATTCGTCCTGCGGTTAACCCGGGTATCTCCGTATCCCGTGTTGGTGGTGCTGCTCAGACCAAGATCATCAAGAAACTGTCCGGTGGTATTCGTACCGCGCTGGCACAGTATCGTGAACTGGCTGCGTTCTCTCAGTTCGCATCCGATCTGGATGAAGCAACCCGTAAACAGCTGAGCCATGGTCAGAAAGTGACCGAGCTGCTGAAGCAGAAACAGTATGCCCCAATGTCTGTTGCACAACAGGGCCTGGTGCTGTTCGCAGCTGAACGCGGTTACCTCGAAGATGTTGAACTGGCGAAAATCGGTAGCTTCGAAGCCGCTCTGCTGGCTTACGTTGACCGTGATCACGCTCCGTTGATGCAAGAGATCAACCAGTCCGGTGGCTATAACGATGAAATCGAGGGCAAGCTGAAAAGCATCCTCGATTCCTTCAAAGCAACCCAGTCCTGGTAACGTCCGGCGGTCTGTCTTAGGACAGACCGCAAGGCATTGAGGAGAAGCTCATGGCCGGCGCAAAAGAGATACGTAGTAAGATCGCAAGCGTCCAGAATACGCAGAAGATCACTAAAGCGATGGAAATGGTCGCCGCTTCCAAAATGCGTAAATCGCAGGATCGCATGGCGGCCAGCCGTCCTTATGCAGATACCATGCGCAAAGTGATTGGTCACCTTGCGAACGGTAATCTGGAATACAAGCATCCTTACCTGGAAGAACGCGACGTTAAGCGCGTGGGCTACCTGGTGGTGTCTACCGACCGTGGTCTGTGCGGTGGCTTGAACATTAACCTGTTCAAAAAACTGCTGGCGGATATGAAAGTATGGTCCGATAAAGGCGTTCAGAGCGATATCGCGATGATCGGCTCGAAAGGCGTATCTTTCTTTAATTCCGTGGGCGGCAACATTGTTGCTCAGGTGACCGGTATGGGTGATAACCCTTCCCTGTCCGAACTGATCGGCCCGGTTAAAGTGATGTTGCAGGCCTATGATGAAGGCCGTCTGGACAGGCTGTACGTTGTCAGCAACAAATTTATTAATACCATGTCTCAGGTTCCTACGCTCACTCAACTGCTGCCTTTACCGGCATCAGAAGACGGCGAGCTGAAGCACAAATCCTGGGATTACCTGTATGAACCCGATCCGAAACCGCTGCTGGATACCCTGCTGCGCCGTTACGTTGAATCTCAGGTTTATCAGGGTGTGGTAGAAAACCTGGCCAGCGAGCAGGCCGCACGTATGGTGGCGATGAAAGCCGCGACCGACAATGGCGGCAGCCTGATTAAAGAGCTGCAGTTGGTATACAACAAAGCTCGTCAGGCCAGCATTACTCAGGAACTCACCGAAATCGTCGGTGGTGCATCCGCGGTATAACCAGGTTAATTCGTAGAGGATTCAAGATGGCTACTGGAAAAATTGTCCAGGTAATCGGCGCCGTGGTTGACGTCGAATTCCCTCAGGATGCCGTACCGCGCGTGTACGATGCTCTTGAGGTTCAGAATGGTAACGAGAGTCTGGTGCTGGAAGTTCAGCAGCAGCTCGGTGGTGGTATCGTGCGTACTATCGCCATGGGTTCTTCCGACGGTCTGCGTCGTGGTCTGGAAGTTAAAGACCTCGAGCACCCAATCGAAGTCCCGGTAGGTAAAGCAACACTGGGTCGTATCATGAACGTATTGGGTCAACCAATCGACATGAAAGGCGACATCGGTGAAGAAGATCGTTGGGCTATCCACCGTGCAGCACCTTCCTACGAAGAGCTGTCAAGCTCTCAGGAACTGCTGGAAACCGGCATCAAAGTTATCGACCTGATGTGTCCGTTCGCTAAGGGCGGTAAAGTTGGTCTGTTCGGTGGTGCGGGTGTGGGTAAAACAGTAAACATGATGGAGCTGATCCGTAACATCGCGATCGAGCACTCCGGTTACTCCGTGTTTGCAGGCGTGGGTGAGCGTACTCGTGAGGGTAACGACTTCTACCACGAAATGACCGACTCCAACGTTCTGGATAAAGTTTCCCTGGTTTACGGCCAGATGAACGAGCCACCGGGAAACCGTCTGCGCGTTGCGCTGACCGGTCTGACCATGGCTGAGAAGTTCCGTGACGAAGGTCGTGACGTACTGCTGTTCGTTGATAACATCTATCGTTACACCCTGGCCGGTACAGAAGTTTCTGCACTGCTGGGTCGTATGCCTTCAGCGGTAGGTTATCAGCCGACTCTGGCAGAAGAGATGGGCGTTCTTCAGGAACGTATCACTTCTACCAAAACCGGTTCTATCACCTCCGTTCAGGCGGTATACGTACCTGCGGATGACTTGACTGACCCATCTCCAGCCACCACCTTTGCTCACTTAGATGCAACCGTGGTACTGAGCCGTCAGATCGCGTCTCTGGGTATCTACCCGGCCGTTGACCCGCTGGATTCCACCAGCCGTCAGCTGGATCCACTGGTTGTTGGTCAGGAACACTACGACACCGCGCGTGGCGTACAGTCCCTGCTGCAACGTTACCAGGAACTGAAAGACATCATCGCTATCCTTGGTATGGATGAACTGTCTGAAGAAGATAAACTGGTGGTAGCACGTGCTCGTAAGATTCAGCGCTTCCTGTCCCAGCCATTCTTCGTAGCGGAAGTATTCACCGGTTCTCCGGGTAAATACGTTTCCCTGAAGGACACCATCCGTGGCTTTAAAGGCATCATGGAAGGCGAATACGATCACCTGCCGGAGCAGGCGTTCTACATGGTTGGTTCCATCGACGAAGCCGTGGAAAAAGCCAAAAAACTTTAACGCCTTAATCGGAGGGTGATATGGCAATGACTTACCACCTGGACGTCGTCAGCGCAGAGCAACAAATGTTCTCTGGTCTGGTCGAAAAAATCCAGGTAACGGGTAGTGAAGGTGAACTGGGTATTTTCCCAGGGCACGCACCGCTGCTCACCGCCATTAAGCCTGGTATGATCCGCATCGTAAAACAGTTCGGTCATGAAGAGTTTATCTATCTGTCCGGCGGCATGATTGAAGTGCAGCCTGGTAGTGTGACCGTTCTTGCTGATACCGCTATCCGTGGCCAGGATCTCGACGAAGCACGAGCTCTGGAAGCGAAGCGTAAAGCAGAAGAGCACATTAAAAGCTCTCATGGCGACGTGGATTACGCACAGGCGTCTGCTGAACTGGCCAAAGCGATCGCGAAGTTACGCGTTATCGAGTTGACCAAAAAAGCGATGTAACACCGGCTTGAAAAGCACAAAAGCCAGTCTGGTTTCAGACTGGCTTTTTTATGCCTGCGTTTTACTAAAAATGAAACTGAAAAGGTGTTTTATTATTTTGTGATAAAGCTCACAAAAATGTTGATCGGTTAATTTTTGAAGTGTAGACTTGGTTTTGTGATGTAAGTCACATAACTAACTCCGATAAAATCAGGACACTATTATGAAACTGATCAACAAAGTCATCGCTCTCTTCAGCAACATGAACGTTTCTTTCGGTACGTTCAACCTGTAATCCGCTGAATGCCGAGTGGCGCCACGCTTACCGTTGTGTGATAAGCGAAGCGCCATCAGGCAGCACTTCCCCGCTGCTGTTCACGCTTTTACCCTTCTCGATAAAATAATTCGTCGCATCAACGTTGCCGACTACCGCATCGTCATACTTCCCGGGTTGCGTACGCACCGATTTATTCCCCGTAAAGAAACCCTGTGTAGAGGCATCGCCATACGGGCTTGGCCGGAAGATAAAGTTGAAACGTTGGTTGTCTATCGCGACGTTATTAGCCACCACCAGCGCCCCAGGATTGAAGTTGTCGGTAAACCCATCCAGATGATTGCCAATGGCTTTACTGTTGCGTACCTCGTGCGCCACGGGCTGGCCTTCTCCACCCAGTTTGAATCCGTTGCTGGTATTATTGCGAGCGATTGAATTCTCGATCACCACTACGCCATTCGCGCCGTCTTCAATTTTGTTAAACAGGTCAAATCCGTCGTCGATATTGTCGTGGGAATAGCATTTATCAAGACGATTCCCCTCTCCGACGCGCATCTTCACGGCAAATCCATCGGCATTAATCTTGCCGGGATCTTCATTGGCATAGGATTCAGAGTTAATCACTTGGTTATAGCTTGCCCACAGCGGGCGACCAACGTTATCCGGGGATGAAATCTGGATCCCCGTATCGTCATTGCGATAAGCCGTAACATCTTCAATCACGTTATGGCTTCCCTGTATGCGCAGGCTCTTTCCGGTAATGTCGATACCTTTGATATGCCAGTAGCTGGCATCCAGCAGCAACCCATGCACCACGGCTTTTCCATCTGCTTGCAGCGTTTTTATCTGCTGCGCATTACCGCTGGCAGAAAGGGGAATGTCGCTGCGAGGATAATTTCCGGGCGCGAGAATGATTTTTCCTCCAGGCGCGAGCAGGCTCAAAGCAGTGGTTAAATCCAGTGGAGAGGCGAGAGTCCCTTCCCCATCCGCTTTCCCCTCGGGGGAGACATGCCACGTCGTGGACGTTAAGCCAACTACTTTCTCGACGGTAAATTCCTGCTGAACAGGATCGCCGCTAGTGGGAGTAAAGGTCATGCTAAAGACGTTGTTATCGCCGAGTGTCGTAGGTACGGAATACATTTCACCCGCTTTGACAGATTTGTCATTACCGATCACCACTTCATTTTGTCGCAGACTGAACATGCCATCGTAGTTAGCCCGTGCCTGCACCTGGTATGCTTTAGTCGAACTTTTGCTTGCTGAGATCACTTGCACCACGGCTGGTAATGCTTTTGCCTTCCAGGGGCTGGCGGCAATCGTTTTTGCCGGAGACAGGACGAGCGAAGCATGGGTTACCGTGATTTTGGCGTTACGAGAGGCAAAGAACCCTACGTAATATCGGTCGTGATTTTGCACGGATATGAGGTCGGCGCGAGGCACACTCTGGCTTACCCACGCATCACTTCCAACGGGAGCCCAGGCGGTAGTAAATCCGTCGTGGGTTCTTTGCAGTCTTAGGCGGAATTCCGGAGTCTGACTAAGGTCCACCTCTTCCTTATAGCTCTGCTTTTTGATAGCTGCGCCGGCGTTACCCCACGGGCTGGAAATACCTTCGCGAGTGATGGTCTGCATTTTTACCCGCAGATTATCCTTTTTATCCTGGGTCATAATCGCATTCATCACCAGATTTGAGGCCGCAGGGAATTCTTCATAACCCTCTTTCAAAGGCTGCTGCCGAGGTACGCCAATGACGTCACGTACCAGCAAACCAGCGCCTTCCTGGGCTGCTGGTTTTGCGCCGTTTTCCGGGCCAAACTGGTCCACCCGGACTGTGGCTTGTAATATGAAGTTCTGACTGGTGGGCAGTTGAGTATAAAAGAAGGTCAGCCCATCGTGCGAATTAGCAATTTTGCCGCCTCGGCTTTCAAGCGTTATTGGCTTTGTCAGATCGGCTTCGTCGTGCGGCGTCAGTATTTTCCCGTCAATCGTGACATCGTTTACGCCAATTTTTTCTGGCAACACGTTTGAGGAAAAATTGACGTCCGTTGATTGCCCAAAGGCGATCGCTTTCCAGACTTGCTGCTGTTCTGCCGCGTTGACGACGAATGCGCTACACATCATTAAGGCCAGAGGTATTTTATAGTTCATCTTATTCTCCTGATTGATAATTGAGCGCCATTATCATCAAGATGAAACGTTGTTTCTTTTTTGGTTGTCACAATATTGAATAATTAAAACAGTGTTTTGCTTTTAAGCGATCTTTATTTTTTAGGCGAATAAATAGCTAACCTGTTGTGTGGGCTGGCGACTTACCGCAAGAAGGCTATTTTCCAGAAGAAAAGTGATTTACTCTGCCCTTAAAAGTATCCTCAAATAACCATTAAAGGCAGATGTTGAACGTTTTATCAGCAGTCCATTTTATGGCGCAAAATATGTAGAATTTTCAACGTCAAAGGGTTCTACTTCTCACTCAAATTACAGTCAGGACGCGTATGTTGAATAATACGATGAGCGTGGTCATCCTTGCCGCTGGCAAAGGTACCCGCATGTATTCCGATCTTCCTAAAGTGCTGCACACGCTGGCAGGAAAGCCGATGGTGAAGCATGTTATTGATGCAGCAAATGATTTAGGCGCTCGCCAGGTTCATATGGTCTATGGACACGGAGGCGATCTGCTAAAACAGACGCTGCGTGATGACAAGCTCAACTGGGTGCTTCAGGCTGAACAACTGGGAACAGGCCACGCGATGCAGCAGGCCGCGCCGTTCTTTGCCGATGACGAAGATATCCTGATGCTTTACGGCGACGTGCCGTTGATCTCCGTTGAAACATTGACCCGCCTGCGTGAAGCCAAGCCGCAGGGCGGCATCGGTTTGTTAACCGTGGAGCTGGACGATCCGACTGGCTATGGCCGCATTACCCGTGAAAACGGAAACGTCACCGGCATCGTTGAGCATAAAGATGCCAGCGAGGAACAACGCCGGATTCAGGAGATCAACACCGGTATCCTGATTGCCAACGGCGCAGATATAAAACGCTGGCTGTCGAAGTTGAACAACAATAATGCTCAGGGCGAATATTACATCACCGACATCATTGCGATGGCGTACCAGGAAGGTCGCGAGATTGCCGCCGTCCATCCGGCACGTATTAGCGAAACCGACGGGGTGAATAATCGTCTTCAGCTTTCTCGCCTTGAGCGTATTTATCAGGCCGAGCAAGCAGAGAAACTGCTGCTGGCTGGCGTCATGCTGCGCGATCCGGCGCGTTTCGATCTGCGCGGTACCCTGTCTCACGGGCGCGATGTTGAAATTGACACTAACGTTATTATTGAAGGCAACGTTCAGCTTGGCGATCGCGTCAAGATTGGTACCGGTTGTGTTATCAAAAACAGCGTCATCGGTGATGATTGTGAGATTAGCCCGTACAGCGTGGTGGAAGATGCACATCTGCAAGCGGCCTGTACTATCGGTCCGTTCGCGCGTCTGCGCCCTGGTGCGGAACTGCTGGAAGGCGCGCATGTCGGTAACTTCGTCGAAATGAAAAAAGCGCGTCTGGGTAAAGGCTCAAAAGCGGGTCATCTGACCTACCTGGGTGACGCGGAAATTGGCGATAACGTGAATATCGGCGCAGGCACCATCACCTGTAACTACGATGGCGCGAACAAATTCAAAACTATCATTGGCGATGATGTGTTTGTCGGCTCCGACAGCCAGCTAGTGGCACCGGTGACTATCGGCAACGGTGCCACCATTGCCGCAGGCACAACCGTGACGCGCGATGTGGCAGATAACGAGCTGGTGATCAGCCGCGTGCCGCAGGTTCAGAAGTCAGGCTGGCAGCGTCCGGTAAAAATAAAGTAACAGATTTACTCCTCGCCCCTTTGGGGAGAGGGCCGGGGTGAGGGGATAATATAATCCTCCTCCCAAAAGCAGTACTAAAAATATAACCCCACTCTCTACAAGGCTCGGGGCACCCGTAAAGGGTAAATACAGGTCAGCGACAACGCATGGCATAACGCCATTAACAGGAAATCTAACTATGTGTGGAATTGTTGGCGCAGTTGCGCAGCGTGATATTGCTGAAATCCTTATCGAAGGGTTACGTCGTCTGGAATACCGTGGTTACGACTCTGCCGGTCTGGCAGTTGTTGATGCAGAAGGTCACATGACCCGTCTGCGCCGCCTGGGTAAAGTGCAAATGCTGGCGCAAGCTGCGGAAGATACGCCGCTGCATGGCGGGACAGGTATTGCCCATACTCGCTGGGCAACGCACGGCGAACCCTCTGAAGGTAACGCTCACCCGCATGTGTCTGAACACATCGTGGTGGTGCATAACGGCATTATCGAAAATCACGAACCCCTGCGTGAAGAGCTGAAAGCGCGCGGTTATACCTTCGTTTCTGAAACCGATACCGAAGTGATTGCTCACCTCGTACACTGGGAGCTGGAGCAGGGCGGCACGCTGCGTGAAGCAGTGCTGCGCGCAATCCCTCAGCTGCGTGGCGCATACGGTACGGTGATTATGGATTCTCGCGATCCAAGCACCCTTCTGGCAGCACGCTCCGGTAGCCCGATGGTTATCGGTATGGGCATGGGCGAAAACTTTATCGCCTCCGATCAGCTGGCTCTGCTGCCTGTGACCCGTCGCTTTATCTTCCTGGAAGAGGGCGATATTGCCGAAGTCACTCGTCGTAGCGTGACGGTCTTTGATAAGTCTGGCGCGCCGGTTAAGCGTCAGGAGATCGAATCTAACCTGCAATATGACGCTGGCGACAAAGGCGCTTACCGTCACTACATGCAGAAAGAGATTTACGAGCAGCCGAACGCTATCAAAAACACGCTGATTGGCCGAATCACTCACGGTGAAGTTGATCTGAGCGAGCTGGGCGCAAACGCGAATGAAATGCTCGCTAAGGTTGAGCATATTCAGATTGTGGCCTGTGGCACCTCTTACAACTCCGGTATGGTGTCGCGTTACTGGTTTGAAGCGCTGGCTGGCGTACCGTGCGATGTCGAAATTGCCTCGGAATTCCGCTATCGCAAATCAGCAGTACGTCGCAACAGCCTGATGATCACTCTTTCCCAGTCCGGTGAAACGGCGGATACCCTGGCGGCACTGCGACTCTCTAAAGAGCTGGGGTACCTCGGTTCTCTGGCCATCTGTAACGTGCCGGGTTCTTCTCTGGTACGTGAGTCCGATCTGGCGCTGATGACTAAAGCGGGAACGGAAATTGGCGTGGCATCGACGAAAGCATTCACCACGCAGCTGACGGTTTTGCTCATGCTGGTGGCTAAACTGGCGCGTCTGAAAGGCCAGGATGCTTCTATTGAGCACGATATTGTTCACGGTCTGCAAGCCCTGCCGAGCCGCATTGAGCAGATGCTGTCTCAGGACAAACGTATCGAAGCGCTGGCTGAAGATTTCTCAGACAAACATCACGCGCTGTTCCTGGGCCGTGGCGATCAGTTCCCGATTGCGCTTGAAGGCGCGCTGAAGCTGAAAGAGATCTCTTATATCCACGCAGAAGCCTACGCGGCAGGTGAGCTGAAACACGGCCCGCTGGCGCTGATAGATGCGGATATGCCGGTTATTGTGGTGGCACCGAATAACGAACTGCTGGAAAAACTGAAATCCAACATTGAAGAAGTGCGCGCCCGTGGCGGCCAGCTGTACGTCTTTGCCGATCGTGACGCCGGTTTTATCAGCAACGACAACATGCACATCATCGAGATGCCGCATGTTGAAGAGGTGATTGCGCCAATCTTCTATACCGTTCCACTCCAGTTGCTGGCCTATCACGTTGCGCTGATTAAAGGCACCGACGTTGACCAGCCGCGTAACCTGGCGAAGTCTGTTACCGTAGAATAATCCTTCCTAAGGCTCCACCATTGGGTGGAGCTTTTTTTACTTTTCTGTCGTACTGCAATCAACGCGTTTGCGCATTTATTTATGACAATCTGTCATCTTCAGCTACTTTTTGTAGTGTCACATAAATAAAATATTTCTATAAACCCACTGCCATATAGATGGCTATCATTATGATTAATATCATTTATTTGTTTGTTTTTTAAGTGCAATTTCTCTTGTCATAAAACTGTCATAATTCGTACATTTATCTGTCACCTGTTTGTCCTATTTTGCTCATCGTAGCCACTAAACAATGATTTACGAAATCCTTGCAGGAGACATTATGAAAGTTATGCGTACCACTGTCGCAACTGTTGTCGCCGCGACCTTATCAATGAGCGCGTTCTCTGTGTTCGCAGCAGCAAGTCTGACGGGCGCTGGTGCAACCTTCCCTGCACCGGTATATGCCAAATGGGCAGATACCTATAATAAAGAAACCGGTAACAAGGTTAACTATCAGGGCATTGGCTCCTCCGGTGGCGTTAAACAAATTACGGCTAATACCGTTGATTTCGGTGCTTCTGATGCTCCTCTGTCAGATGACAAACTGGCTCAGGAAGGCCTGTTCCAGTTCCCAACCGTGATCGGCGGTGTTGTGCTGGCCGTGAATATCCCAGGTCTGAAATCTGGCGAGCTGGTGCTGGATGGCAAAACCCTCGGTGATATCTACCTCGGCAAAATTAAGAAGTGGGATGATGAAGCCATCACCAAACTGAACCCTGGCGTTAAACTGCCATCGCAGAACATCGCAGTGGTTCGTCGTGCTGACGGTTCTGGTACCTCCTTCGTCTTCACCAGCTACCTGGCAAAAGTCAACGAAGAGTGGAAATCCAAAGTTGGTTCTGGCTCAACCGTTAACTGGCCGACCGGTCTGGGCGGTAAAGGTAACGACGGTATCGCCGCGTTCGTACAGCGTCTACCTGGCTCCATCGGCTACGTAGAATACGCTTACGCTAAGCAGAACAACCTGGCCTACACCAAGCTGATTTCTGCTGACGGCAAGCCGGTTAGCCCGACCGAAGAGAACTTCGCGAACGCGGCTAAAGGCGCTGACTGGAGCAAATCCTTCGCACAGGATCTGACTAACCAGAAAGGTGACGAGGCGTGGCCAATCACCTCCACCACCTTCATTCTGGTGCACAAAGATCAGAAGAAACCTGAGCAGGGTGCTGAAGTGCTGAAGTTCTTCGACTGGGCATACAAAAACGGTGGTAAACAGGCTAACGACCTGGATTACGCCAGCCTGCCGGAAAGCGTGGTTGAGCAGATTCGTGCTGCATGGA
Source organism: Enterobacter sp. (assembly GCA_022649305.1). GTDB lineage: Bacteria > Pseudomonadota > Gammaproteobacteria > Enterobacterales > Enterobacteriaceae > Enterobacter. Next base: position 1,603 of record JALCNW010000047.1, on the reverse strand, counting down.
AAACCAACGTGAAAGACAGCAGCGGTAAAGCATTGTATTAATTTAGCATTCTGACGAAAATGGCGGATGGCGCTCGCGCTTATCCGCCAATTTCGTAAACACGTTTAACAGAAGAGTAATTTATGGCTGCAACCAAGCCTGCATTTAGCCCTCCGGGCAAAAATGGTGACAAGATATTCAGCGCGCTGGTAAGACTGGCTGCGCTGATTGTGCTATTGCTGCTGGGCGGCATTATCGTGTCCCTGGTTATCTCCTCCTGGCCAAGCATTCAGAAATTCGGTTTTGCGTTCCTCTGGACGAAAGAGTGGGATGCGCCGAACGATATCTACGGTGCGCTGGTGCCGATCTACGGCACGCTGGTCACCTCGTTTATCGCCCTGCTGATTGCGGTTCCGGTGAGTTTTGGTATCGCTCTGTTTCTGACCGAACTGGCACCAAACTGGTTGAGACGTCCACTGGGTATTGCGATTGAACTGCTGGCAGCCATTCCCAGTATCGTTTACGGCATGTGGGGTCTGTTTATCTTCGCCCCGCTGTTTGCGAAATATTTCCAGGAGCCGGTGGGCAACGTCCTGTCGACTATCCCGTTTGTTGGCGCGCTGTTCGCGGGTCCGGCGTTCGGTATCGGTATTCTGGCTGCGGGCGTGATCCTTGCCATCATGATTATTCCGTACATTGCGGCGGTCATGCGCGATGTCTTCGAACAAACCCCGGTGATGATGAAAGAGTCGGCTTACGGCATCGGCTGCACCACCTGGGAAGTGATTTGGCGCATCGTCCTGCCGTTCACCAAAAATGGTGTGATCGGTGGCGTGATGCTGGGTCTGGGGCGCGCGCTGGGTGAAACCATGGCGGTGACCTTTATCATCGGTAACACCTACCAGCTCGACAGCGTCTCGCTGTTCATGCCGGGTAACAGTATTACCTCCGCGCTGGCAAACGAATTCGCCGAAGCGGAATCGGGCCTGCACGTAGCCGCGTTGATGGAGCTGGGTCTGATTCTGTTCGTCATCACCTTTATCGTACTGGCGATTTCGAAGGTGATGGTGATGCGTCTGGCAAAAAATGAGGGGGCACGCTAATGGCAACTCTCGAAATGCAAAACACCACCGATCTGGCTGAATCCCGCCGCAAAATGCAGGCGCGCCGCCGCTTTAAAAACCGCTTAGCGCTGACGCTCTCCATGGCGACCATGGCGTTCGGTCTGTTCTGGCTGGTCTGGATCCTGTTCTCAACGGTCACACGCGGTATCGATGGTATGTCGATTGCGCTGTTTACCGAGATGACACCGCCGCCAAACACGGCGGGTGGTGGCCTGGCGAACGCCCTGGCGGGCAGCGGCCTGCTGATCCTGTGGGCGACGGTAGTAGGAACCCCGCTCGGTATTATGGCGGGGATCTACCTGGCCGAGTATGGCCGTAAATCCTGGCTTGCCGAAGTGATTCGTTTTATTAACGACATTCTGCTTTCCGCACCGTCTATCGTGGTCGGTTTGTTCGTCTACACCGTTGTTGTGGCACAGATGGAGCACTTCTCCGGCTGGGCGGGCGTCATCGCGCTGGCGCTGCTGCAAGTGCCTATCGTTATCCGTACCACTGAGAAC
>JALCNW010000046.1 GCA_022649305.1 Enterobacter sp. | reverse complement strand
TCCATCGCCATTTAATCGCTCCTTACGCTTTCTCAATGTTGACCAGAAACGCCTTATATTCCGGCGTTTGCGAGTTGGCATCACCGACGTTTGGCGTCAGGGTATTGGCGAGATAGCCTTTTTGCGCGACCCCTTCAAAGCCCCAGTGCAGCGGAATACCGACGGTTTCGACCTGCTGGCCGTGAACGTTCAGGCTCTGCAAACGACGCGTCACCACCGCCACCGCGCGAATAAACCCACGCTTGCTGCTCACCGTCACGCGATCGCCATTCGCAATCCCTTTCGCTGCCGCCAGCGTTTCGCTGATCTCCACAAACTGTTCAGGCTGTGCGATAGCGTTAAGCCGCGCGTGCTTGGTCCAGGTATGGAAATGCTCGGTCAGGCGGTAAGTCGTCCCCACGTACGGGAACTTGTCCTTTTTGCCCAAACGCAGCACATCGTCTTCGTAGATGCGAACCACCGGGTTCGATACCACATTCGGGTGCAGGGGATTGGTACCTAGCGGCGTTTCCATCGGCTCGTAGTGTTCCGGGAACGGTCCTTCTGCCAGCTTATCGAGGGCAAACAGACGTCCTAACCCTTCCGGCTGCATGATGAACGGCCCGGTCGCACTGCCCGGTGCGGCAGTGTTGTAGTCAGGAATATCGTTACCCGTCCACTTCGAACCGTTCCACTCGATCAGCATGCGCTTCGGATCCCACGGTTTGCCATTGACGTCCGCTGACGCGCGGTTATAAAGCACGCGACGGTTTAACGGCCACGCCCACGCCCAGCCGAGCGTATTGCCAAGGCCTGACGGGTCGGCGTTATCGCGGTTAGCCATCTGGTTGCCCTGCTCCGTCCAGCTACCGGCATAAATCCAGCAGGAAGAGGATGTGCTACCGTCATCACGCAGCAGCGCAAAGCTGTTTAGCAGTTGGCCTTTTTTCGCCACAAGGTTGCCGTTAGCGTCATAGAGATCCGCCAGCGCCTCGCCGTTGTTCTCCTTTGCCACCTCTTCTGATTCCGGATGATCTGGTCGCTTATAGCTCCAGCTCATCTTCAGCAGCGGTTCGACGCCTTTACCGCCATCGGTGCGATACATCTCGCGCAGACGATGGTAAATCCCGGCCAAAATCTCGCCGTCGTTACGCGCTTCACCTGGCGCATCCTGACCTTTCCAGTGCCATTGCAACCAGCGACCGGAGTTAGCAATTGAACCATCCTCTTCGGCAAAGCAGGTCGACGGCAGTCGGAAGACTTCGGTCTGAATCGACGCGGTATCGACATCGTTCATCTCGCCATGGTTCTGCCAGAAGTTCGAGGTTTCAGTTACCAGCGGGTCGATGACGACCAGGTACTTCAGCTTGCTAAGCGAGCGCACGACTTTGTTTTTGTCCGGGAAGGACGCCACCGGGTTAAAGCCCTGACAGATATAGCCCGTGACGCGCCCCTTATCCATCATGTTGAAATACTTGATGACGTCGTACGCCTGATCCCATTTGGGCAGCCACTCAAAGCCCCAGTCGTTCTCTTTCTGCGCTGCATCGCCGTAGAAGGATTTCATCAGACTGACAAAGAACTTTGGATAGTTGCCCCAGTAATTCACCTGATCGGCGAGCGTCGCTTTCGGCGTAGTGGCGGTGAGATAAGTCTGCAAGTCCGTCTGTTTATCGGACGGCAAAGTCAGGTAGCCCGGCAGGCTAGTGGAAAGCAGCCCCAGATCGGTTAGTCCCTGAATGTTGGAGTGTCCACGCAGAGCATTCACGCCGCCACCCGCCATCCCCATATTGCCCAGCAGCAGTTGGATCATCGCCATGGTACGGATGTTCTGCGCACCAACGGTGTGCTGTGTCCAGCCCAGCGCATACAGGAACGTTGTGGTTCTGTCCGCCGCGCTGGTGGAGGCCAGTACTTCACAGATTTTCAGGAAATCGGCTTTTGGCGTACCGCAGATATTTTCCACCACGTCTGGCGTATAGCGAGAAACGTGCTGTTTCAGCAAATTCCACACGCAGCGCGGGTCGGTCAGGGTTTCATCGCGTTTGGCGTAGCCGTTTTCGTCGAACTGATAGTTCCAGCTCGATTTATCGTATTGGCGTTTTTCGGCGTCATAGCCGCTAAATAAACCGTCGTCGAAGGCAAAATCTTCCCGCACCAGCAGATTAGCGTTGGTGTAGTGCTTGACGTATTCCGCATTGATTTTGTCGTTTTCGAGAAGGTATAGCAGCACGCCGGACAGGAACGTAATGTCCGTGCCGGAGCGAATTGGCGCATAAATGTCAGCCACCGATGCCGTGCGCGTAAAGCGAGGATCGACGACGATCAGTGTCGCATCGTTATTATTTTTCGCTTCCATCGCCCAGCGGAACCCCACTGGATGGGCTTCAGCGGCGTTACCGCCCATCACCATCACGACGTTGGCGTTTTTGATATCAACCCAGTGGTTGGTCATCGCACCGCGACCAAATGTTGGAGCAAGACTTGCTACCGTTGGTCCGTGTCAGACGCGCGCCTGGTTATCGACTGCCAGCATGCCGAGTGAGCGCACAAATTTTTGCGTCAGCATGCCGGTTTCATTACTTGCCGCAGAGGCACACAGCATCCCGGTGGAAAGCCAGCGGTTAACGGTCACGCCCTGGTCATTTTTCTCAACGAAGTTGGCGTCACGGTCGGCTTTCATTAATTTTGCGATGCGAGCAAATGCATCATTCCAGGAAATACGCTGCCACTGGTCTGAACCTGGCGCGCGGTACTCCGGATAACGCAGTCGGTTGTCGCTGTGGACGTAGTCCAGCAGGCCTGCCCCTTTCGGACAAAGCGCCCCACGACTCACCGGATGATCCGGATCCCCTTCAATATGATAAATCGCTTCTTTGGCGTTCTTCGCGCCATCGCCCAGGCTATACATCAATAGCCCACAACCCACGGAGCAGTATGTGCAGGTGTTGCGGATCTCTTTGGCGCGCAGCAGTTTATAGTTACGCGATTGAGCCAGCGCCATTTTGGGAGCAAATCCCAACGCAGCAGCTGTTGTTCCGGCCATACCGCCCGCGCAGATTTTAAAAAATTTTCTGCGGCTGACGTCCATCGTTGTCCTCATGATAGAAATAAGACTTCCGGCCGCAAACTAACAGCAATGCCCCTGCATTTTTTGCGTCAAATCAATCTCCCGGATCTTCGCCCCCTTAATAGTCAACGCTGGCGATTTTGAATAATCCCTTGGGGTTATTTGCAGGCAGTTATATTCGCGGAACCCCCTGAAAAAATGCTATAAATTTGCTCTTTGGCAGGAATGTCGTTAGGGAAAAGATGGACAGAAAAAAAGCAACGCTCATTGGCCTGGCCGCCATTATATTATGGAGCACGATGGTCGGGCTGATTCGTGGCGTAAGTGAAGGCCTGGGGCCCGTGGGGGGCGCTGCCATGATTTATACGGTGAGCGGATTGCTTTGTCTGGTCACCGTCGGCTTCCCCACTATTACGCGTTTCTCACCGCGCTATCTTATTGCTGGCAGCGTGTTATTTGTGAGCTACGAAATTTGTCTCGCGCTTTCCCTCGGATACGCCAGCACCCGTCATCAGGCGATCGAAGTGGGCATGGTGAATTATCTGTGGCCCAGTCTGACCATCGTATTTGCCATTCTGTTCAACGGGCAAAAATCCACGCTGTGGGTGGTCCCAGGATTAATGATTTCGCTGCTTGGCGTCGCGTGGGTGTTAGGCGGTGAAGGTGGATTACACGTTGATGAAATCATCAGCAACGTCGTGTCCAATCCACTGAGCTATGGCCTGGCGTTTGCCGGCTCATTTATCTGGGCCGCGTACTGCACTGTGACCAGCAAATATGCCAAAGGGCAAAACGGCATTACGCTGTTTGTGCTGCTGACTGCGTTGAGCCTGTGGCTGAAATATCTGTTTAGCGAACAGCCTGAAATGGTCTTTAGCGTGCCGGTGGTGATTAAGCTGTTGATGTGCGGTGTGGCGCTGGGATTTGGCTATGCGTCATGGAATATCGGCATTCTGCACGGCAACGTATCGGTGCTGGCGACCGTCTCCTATTTTACACCGGTTCTCTCCGCCGCGCTGGCGGCAGTGTTGCTCAGTGCCCCTCTCTCTTTTGCTTTCTGGCAAGGCGCGCTAATGGTGTGTGCAGGGTCATTAGTTTGCTGGTACGCAACGCGACAGCGAAAATAGTCTGGAGCTAGACCCGAGTCTAATCATAGGGCTTGAGAAGAATCTCAAGCCCTTTATGTTATCTCCGCCTCTCCGGTGTAAAAGTTAATTAATTGTGACATTGTCTGTAATTCTGATTTTGATATCTGGCAGTTCGATTTAGTTTTTGACAATATGCGCTTCCGGTAACGTTCTCTTACATTATTACTGACGTAAACTGACAACAATAAGTAACTAATAACTTCCTTATATTCCCCACCGATATAGCACATTATGCAATAGTGTGTTTCTGAATGTTTCAAATTTATTAGCTCACACATTGCCCTCAAAATTTATCAAGTCACTGTTTTTGAAAAGATTAAAACCTCAGAGGTATAATTATCAACGTGATTTCATCATTAATTACCTTAAAAAACTAAAACAGGCAAAAACTATTCCCCCTAACATTATTAACCAAAGAAAATAATATAATCCAGATTATTAAATAATCAGTTTTGGCATTTTCAGCCTCTTTTATCCGATCTCGATCACACTCTTTGCAATTATAGGTAATAAATTGAAACTTATTATTGAAACAACACTACAAGATTCATAAAAATAGCATGCCGTTGACGAACCGCCTCGTTTAGAAAACGTTTAGAAATGGCACAGGAAATATCCAAATAAAATTATAAGGATTATTACAATGAATCTTAAATTAGTTGCAGTGGCAGTGACTTCCATGTTGGCGGCAGGTGCGGTAAACGCTGCCGAAGTTTATAACAAAGACGGTAACAAGCTGGATCTGTATGGCAAAGTAACAGGTCTGCACTATTTCTCTGATGACACCGATAGCGACGGCGACAAAACTTACGTTCGTCTGGGCTTCAAAGGTGAAACTCAGATCAACGACCAGCTGTCCGGTTACGGCCAGTGGGAATATGAATTCAAAGGCAACAACGAAGAATCCAACGGCGACAAAGGTAACAAAACTCGTCTGGCGTTCGCTGGCCTTAAATTCAACGAATTTGGTTCTTTCGACTACGGTCGTAACTACGGTGTTGCTTACGACATCGGCGCATGGACCGACGTTCTGCCTGAGTTCGGTGGTGATACCTGGACGCAGACTGATGGCTTTATGACTGGCCGTACTACCGGTGTGGCAACTTACCGTAACCAGGACTTCTTCGGTCTGGTTGATGGTCTGAACTTTGCTGCTCAGTACCAGGGTAAAAATGACGAACGCAACATCACCGAAGCAAACGGCGATGGCTGGGGTCTGTCATCTACTTATGAAATGGACGGTTTCGGCGTGGGTGCAACCTATGCGAAATCTGACCGTACCGACAACCAGGTTGCGGCTGGCCGCGTAGCGGGCACCATGAATGCTGCCGGCGAAAATGCAGAAGTATGGGCTGCTGGCCTGAAATACGATGCGAACAACATCTATCTGGCAACGACCTACTCTGAAACTCGCAACATGACCAACTTCGGTGATGGTTATATCGCGAACAAAGCACAGAACTTCGAAGTAGTGGCTCAGTACCAGTTCGATTTCGGTCTGCGTCCTTCTATCGCATACCTGAAATCCAAAGGTAAAGACATCAACACCTATGGCGATCAGGATCTGGTTGAGTACATCGACCTTGGCGCGACTTACTACTTCAACAAAAACATGTCCACCTATGTTGATTACAAAATCAACCTGATTGATGACAGCAACTTCACTAAAGCTGCTGGTGTTTCTACCGACAACATCGTTGCTCTGGGTCTGACCTACCAGTTCTAATCATGTGTTGTTAAAAAAGCCAGCCCATGTGGCTGGCTTTTTTGTATTGCAGTCATCTGGCGTGATAAAGGAGTACGCCATGCCTATGTATACTGGACGCTGCTTATGTGGGATGAGTCATTTCAGCGTAAATATTGAGGCTCTTGATGTTTACGCTTGCCATTGCACCCTGTGTCAGAAATGGTCAGGCGGCATCGCTATGTATCTGGAGGCCAGCCAGCCAGAAATAGAAAAAGAGTCGATAGCCCCTTCTCATTTCGCTTCCTCGGCTCGCGGAGAGCGCTGGTTTTGCCCCGGTTGCGGCTGCCATCTCTGGTTTCAACTCACTACCGTCGACCGCTATTTCGTTCCCTGGACGCTTCTGGATCTGAACGAGAGCGAACGTCGCAGGCTCGTGCTGGCGGCAGAAATCTATACCGAAACACAGCCAGCCTTCTGGCGGCTGACGGGACAATACGCGCGCTTTAGCGGAACGGAAATCGAAGCGCTGGATAAAGGCTGTACCTTTACAACGTAATCTCGCCGCTCCCGGCCACGCGACGTAGCCAGGATTGCAGCAACTTGCCGTCCTGGGTCATCTCGGAATCCTGACGAACGCAAAGATAATAATCGCGCCCGTCTTCTATTGGCGCATCGATGATTTTGACCAACTCACCGCTTTCAAGATAGGGCGCAATCAAAGGTTCACGCATCAGCGCGCAACCTAATCCCGCTTGCACACCCGCCAGCGTCAGTAAACCGTCTTCAAACATCGGCCCACTGCGGCGCGGTGGACGCTTCACGCCCTGTTGCATAAACCATTGTTGCCAGGTAGAACGTTCTTCATCGTGCAGCAGCGGCATTTGCAGCAGCTGATCTGCGGTATCGATATGTCCGTGGACGCGCAGAAACGCGCGACTGCACACCGGCACCATCTGCCCCGAAATCAGTTTTTCACTTTGATACCCCGCCCACTGGCCATTTCCAAAACGAATCGACATATCCGATGCGTCGCTCAAATAGTTACGGTGGTTAGCGTATACCACGTTGATTTCCGTTTGCGGATTGGCGCGCATAAACGCAGGAAGACGCGGAATAAACCAGCCCATACCGAACAGCGGAATAAGGCTGATCGTGACCTGCCGGGTCTGCGCCTGCTCGACCAGATGCTCCGTTGCCTGGCGCAGGACGTTAAACGCCGCACGTATCGAGCGGTAATAGTCACGCCCCTGCTGGCTCAGAACCAGCCTGCGCCCCTGTCGCTCGGTGAGCGGCATCTGTAAATACCCTTCCAGCACTTTGAGCTGATGACTCACTGCCGAAGGTGATATCGCCAGCTCAATCGCGGCCTGCGTCACGCTTCCTAAACGGGCAATGGCCTCGAAGGCACGCACGGCGCGAAGCGGCGGATCGTTCGCCAGACGGCTTTCGGCATAGGCAGGCAGCGCGATCGATTGTTCTGTTTTATTCATATGTTGATTTTATTGGCGTAGTCAGGGTCTTTGGGATGTTTTCTATTGTGTTGTAAATCATGAAGATAAAACAAGTTCGAAATTTCATAAGAAATAATATATGCGTATTTCACAATTTAATTCATTTGTTAGATGTTACCCGCTGAAAGAGCAATTTGTCGGGTAGGAACGTTGGACACTCTCATACAACAACTGATCAACGGCGTGATGCTGGGCAGCATCTACGCGCTGATCGCGCTGGGCTATACCATGGTGTATGGCATTTTGCGCATTATTAACTTTGCTCATGGCGATATCCTGATGGTGGGCGCACTCACCACGCTGTCGGCCATTAACGCCCTGAACAACACTTTTCCTCATATGCCGCTGCTATTACAGCTGGGTTTCGCGCTGGCGATCGCCATGGCGGTCTGCGCCCTGTTGGCAATGGCCGTGGAGCGATTTGCTTATCGCCGCCTGCGCAATGCGCCGCGCCTGGCCCCGCTAATTTCGGGGATTGGCGTGTCGGTGTTGTTGCAAACCGTGGCGATGATTATCTGGTCGCGCAATCCGCTGATGTTCCCGCAGATCCTGCCAATGGACCCCATTGCCGTCACTGCGGGTAGCGAAGGCCATCCCCCGGCGATTGTAACCGTCACGGGTATCGTCACCGTAGTGCTGGCGCTGGTCGTGATGACCGGCCTGTGGCTGTTAGTGGAATATACCCGCCTCGGGCGCGGCATGCGCGCCGTGGCCGAAAACCCGCGCGTCGCAACGCTGATGGGCGTCAATCCCAACGCCATTATCACTCTCACCTTTGCAATTGGCGGCGTCTTTGCCGCACTTGCCGGCGTGATGATGGCAAGTAACTACGGCAACGCCAGTTTCTCGATGGGTTTTTTACCCGGCATCAAAGCGTTCACTGCCGCGGTGCTGGGCGGTATCGGCAATATTCGCGGGGCGATGGTGGGCGGGATCCTGCTGGGCATTATTGAAGCGCTCGGCGCGGGCTATCTTGGCGAACTTACCCACGGCGTCTTTGGCAGCAACTATCAGGACGTCTTCGCTTTTATCGTGCTGATACTGGTACTGGTTTTCCGTCCGGCGGGCCTGCTGGGTGAACGCGTGGCGCACAGGGCCTAGAGGATAATATGACGACTGCACAAATACAGGCTCCGGCCACCTCTCGCCGTCTCTGGTCCGGCATGACGCTATTTATTGTCGCGCTGCTCGTTGCCCCCGTGGTGGCGAGCCAGCTTGGCGGCAACTACTGGGTGCGGGTGATCGATTTCGCACTGCTCTACGTGATGCTGGCGCTGGGCTTAAATATCGTCGTTGGCTACACCGGCCTGCTGGATATGGGCTTTATCGCCTTTTACGCCGTCGGCGCGTATCTGGCTGCACTGCTGGCCTCCCCACATCTGCTTGACGTTTTTCCGATCCTTAACGTCTGGTTCCCGAACGGGCTGCATACCTCTTACCTGTTGATTATCCCGCTGGCAGCACTGGTCGCCGCGGTGTGCGGCATTCTCCTTGGCGCGCCGACGCTCAAGCTGCGTGGAGATTATCTGGCGATTGTGACGCTGGGCTTTGGCGAGATCGTCCGTATTCTGATGCGCAACCTTGACCGCCCGGTGAATATCACCAACGGCGCAAAAGGCATTACCGGCGTCGATACGCTCAACTTTTTTGGTCTCAAGTTTAGCGGCGTATACCACTGGTTAGGCGTCAAGGTTCCCGCCCTGTGGCTGTGGTATTACCTGCTGATGCTGGTGATTGTAGCGATCATTTTTGTCTGCCTGCGCTTACAGCACTCGCGCATCGGCAGGGCGTGGCATGCGATTCGTGAAGACGAAGATGTGGCCCGCGCCATGGGCATCAATGTGCGAAATTACAAACTCTTAGCCTTTGCGATAGGCGCATCGTTTGGCGGCGTAGCGGGCGCGCTGTTTGGTGCATTCCAGGGCTTTGTCTCTCCGGAATCCTTCACCTTGCAAGAATCTATCGCCGTGCTGGCGATGGTAGTGCTCGGCGGAATGGGCCACATTCCGGGCGTTATCCTCGGCGCAGTGCTGCTCACCGCTTTGCCGGAGATTCTGCGCAGCCAGGCCGCCCCTGTTCAGCAGGCACTGTTCGGTACGGTTCTGGTGGATCCTGAAATCTTACGTCAGCTGTTTTACGGCCTGGCATTGGTCGGTGTGATGCTGATCCGCCCTTCCGGGATTTGGCCCGTTCGTCACAAGGAGGTAAAAGTATGAGCCTGCTCAGCGTACGCAACATGTCGAAGCGCTTCGGTGGCCTGACCGCCGTGGACGACGTTTCACTATCAATCAGCAAAGGCGAAATCTATGGGCTGATTGGCCCCAACGGCGCGGGGAAAACGACCTGCTTTAACCTGATTACCGGACTGTATCCAGCCGATAGCGGCGAGTTTTCGATTGCCGATAAGCCCTATTACCCTAAAAAAATCGAGAAAGTGACCGCCGCGGGCATCGCACGCACGTTCCAGAACGTACGGTTATTTAACGAGATGTCGGTGCTTGAAAACGTGATGGTTGGTCGTCACGTGCGCACCCACAACGGACTATGGGCGGCGTTGACCCGGCATAAGCGCGCGCGTGCTGAAGAAGCACAAACCCGCGAACTGGCCTGGCATTGGCTGGACTACACCGGCATCGCCAAATTTGCCCATTACCGCGCCTGCGATTTGGCCTACGGCCATCAGCGTCGTCTGGAGATTGCCCGTGCGCTGGCCACCGACCCGCTTTTGCTGGCACTCGACGAACCCGCAGCGGGGATGAATGCGGTCGAAAAAAACGCCCTCGGTGAATTGCTGATCCGCATTCGTGACGACGGCAAAACCTTACTGATGATTGAACACGACGTTAAGCTGGTCATGGGCATTTGCGATCGTCTGACCGTTCTCGATTACGGCAAAACGCTCGCCAGCGGCACGCCGGACGCTGTACGCCGAGACCCGAACGTGATCGCCGCCTGGCTTGGAGGCCATGCCCATGTCTGAACTTCTGAAAGTTGAACATCTTGACGTGCATTACGGCGGTATTCAGGCGGTGCGTGATGTCTCTTTTTCACTCAATGAAGGCGAACAGGCGACGCTGATTGGTGCCAACGGCGCGGGCAAAAGCTCGACCGTGCGGGCGATTACCGGGCTTGAAACCTTTGGCGGCAACATCGTTTTTAACGGCAAACCGGTACGCAAGCATAACGCTGAAACGCTGCTGCGCGACGGGCTGGTGATGGTCCCGGAAGGCCGCGGTATCTTCGCGCGCATGACGGTGCTGGAAAATTTACAGATGGGGGCCTGGTTAAGGCGTGACACTGTCACGATTAAACAAGAGATGAAAGCGATTTTCGAGCGCTTCCCGCGCCTCGGCGAGCGTCAGCATCAACTGGCCGGGCTACTGTCTGGCGGTGAGCAACAGCTGTTGGCGCTGAACCGCGCCCTGCTCAGTCGCCCGCGTCTGTTGATCCTCGATGAGCCATCGATGGGGCTGGCACCCAAAATGGTCGAGAACATTTTTCAGGTTATTGCCGGGCTGCGTGAACACGGCGTCGCCCTGCTGCTAATTGAACAAAATGCGCGGCTGGCGCTGGAGGTCACCGATAACGCCTGGGTGATGGACAGCGGCAGCATCGTTCACCACGGCGAATCGAAGGCCATGCTCGCCGACGATCGCATTGCACAGATTTATTTGGGCGAATTGCCCGTTTAACACACCAAACAACACCAGGGAAAACAATGAAAACAGTAAAAATCAGTGCGCTTAGCGCCGCCATTCTGCTCAGCGGTTTTGCCTATACGGGCGCATGGGCGGCAGACAGCGAAACCGTCATCATCGGCCTGGCAGGCCCGCTGACCGGCCCTTCCGCACGTATCGGTAAGGATCTGGAAAACGGCGCACAGCTGGCAATTGATGATATTAACAAGCAGCATCCGACCATCGGCGGGAAAGCCGTCACCTTCAAATTGCAGTCCGAAGATGATCAGTCCGATCCGCGCACTGCGGTGGCCGTCGCCCAGCGCCTGGTCGATAACGGCGTCGCAGGTGTGGTGGGACACTGGAACACCGGGACCAGCATTCCGGCAGCGCGTGTGTATCACGATGCGGGCATCGCGCAGGTTGCCCCGGTTGCGACTGGACACGCCTATACCAAACAAGGTTTTGACACCAGCTTCCGCGTGATGGGCCACGACGATGACGGCGGCCAGTTTGCCGGGGAATACGCGGTGAAGACGCTGAAAGCCAAACGCATCGCGGTGATCGACGACCGTACCGCGTTTGGTCAGGGCCTGGCGGATGAGTTCATCAAATCGCTGGAAGCCCAGGGCGTGAAGATTGTTGACCGCCAGTATGTCGATGATAAAACCGTGGACTTCAGCGCCGTGCTGACCGCGATCCGTAGCAAAAATGCGGATCTGGTCTTCTTTGGCGGCGTGGATAGCCAGGCGGCACCGCTGGCGCGTCGTATCAAACAGCTGGGCATTAACGCCACGCTGATGGGCGCAGGCGGCTTTGTTAGCCAGACCTTCCTGCAACTGGCGCAAAAAGAAGGCGAAGGTGTCGTGGCGCTGGAACCGGGTCTGCCGGTTGACCAGATGCCAGGCGGCAAAGCGTTTGAGCAGGCGTATCAATCGCGCTATCACACCCATATCGAACTGCACGCGCCGTTCGCCTATGACGCCACCCGCGTTCTGGTTGCCGCGATGCAAAAAGCTGACTCGGTCGAGCCATCTGAATACCTGCCCGCCCTGCGCGCTATCCATTATTCCGGCGTCACCGGGCAGATAGCGTTCGACAAAGAAGGCAACCTACAGGCCCCGTCATTTACCGTTTACAAGGTGGTCGATGGCAAATGGCAGCCGCAAACCGTCCTGGGCGGCGCAAAAGCGAAGTAACGTCGTGAGGCAATGTGATGAGTGATAATAACGAGCTGGGCATTCTCGCCCGCCGCAAAATTGAAGCAGAAATTATTAAGCCAATTTATGAAATCCTGGTGCGCGAGATAGGGAAAGCCCACGCCCAGGCGGTTATTGGCGAGGCCATTGAGCAAGCGGCCATCGATGCCGGGCAGCACTTTGCCCGTCAGGAACCCAACGGCGCTGACGTCAAAAGCTTTATCGCCCTACAGTATCTTTGGGAAAAAGATAACGCGCTGGACGTAAAAGTGATCGACGCAGATGACCAGCAGTACAACTACAACGTCACCCGCTGTCGTTACGCCGAGATGTATCACGAGATGGGACTGGGCGAGATTGGACACCTGCTCTCCTGCGCGCGCGATGAGAAATTTATCGTCGGCTACGCGCCGGACGTGGAGCTGACGCGCACCACTACCATCATGCAGGGCGGCGCGTGCTGCGATTTCCGCTACCGCAGCAAAAAGGATGACGCATGATCCGCATTAACGCACAACGGCTGTGGTCTACGCTTGAAATGATGGCGCAGATCGGCGGCACGCCCGCGGGCGGCGTTACCCGCCTCGCCTTAAGCGAAGAAGACCGGATTGCGCGCAACCTGCTGCGCGACTGGGCACAGGAAGCCGGTTTCACCTGCGACGTGGATAGCATGGGCAACATGTTTATTCGCCGCGCGGGCAAGAACCCGGCGCTACCGCCGGTGATGACCGGATCGCACGTAGACACTCAGCCGCTAGGCGGAAATTACGACGGTATTTATGGCGTGCTGGCTGGGCTGGAACTGCTGCGCACGCTCAACGACGGTGGCATCGAAACCGAGCGCGATATCGTGCTGGTGAACTGGACCAATGAAGAAGGCGCGCGCTTTGCTCCAGCTATGCTCGCCTCCGGCGTCTGGTCCGGACAGCTATCTCAAGCGTTTGCCTATGCCCGCACCGATAACGCGAAAGTGACGGTACGCGAAGCACTCGAAGCTATCGGCTATCGTGGAGACATCCCTGCCAGGTCTTTTCCGGTGCATGCCTGTTATGAACTGCATATCGAGCAAGGCCCGATTCTGGAAGATGACGCGGTTGATATCGGTCTGGTGCGAGCGGCGATGGGCCAGCGCTGGTTTACCATTACGCTCGATGGTTTCGCTGCCCATGCAGGAACCACCCCGATGCACAGCCGGCGCGATGCGCTAACCGCGTTTGCCGAACTGGCGCTGAGGGTCGAAACCATTGGCTATCAGCACGCACCGGACGGGCGTGCGACCATCGGCATGGCGCAAGTCACGCCGAACTCACGTAATGTCGTCCCCTCGCGCGTGGTGTGCAGCGTCGAGTTTCGCCATCCGCGTTCAGACGCGCTTGAGGCCATGGAAGCCTTATTGCATCAGGCGGCGCAAAGCCTGGAAGCGCGCGGCGTCACGGCCAGCGTGGAGCGGATTTTTGACTATGCCCCCATTGCGTTTGACGCCGACTGCCTGGTCCGAAGCGAACGGGCGGTTTCAGCGCTGGGATATTCATCCAAACCGATGGTTTCAGGCGCAGGGCACGATACCTGCTATATCAGCAAGGTCGCGCCTGCCAGCATGATTTTTATCCCCTGCGTGAAAGGCATTAGTCATAACGAAGCTGAACGGATCCTCCCTGAATGGTCGGAGAAAGGCGCAAATGTCCTGCTGCATAGCGTGCTGAGTGCAGCGCAGGAGCGTTAGAAGGTGTCCATCTGGAAGCGGGAAATATCCCATTTTTTAAACGAGTAAAGACTGGCAGGCCACTATTACGCCTGCCAGAAGCCCCCTTACTCTTCTTTGGGGTTGCCCCGCTTCATCATTATCTCAGTCTTGCCGGGCTTTTCAGCATCCAAATCAGAGCCATACTGCAGACCATGACAACCGCCGCCAGCAACGCCATGGTCTGAAGACCGACTCTCGTTGACACCTGCCCTCCGACAAGCGCGCCGGTACCGATTGCGGCATTGAAAATGGCGACGTAGACCGCTGATGCAGGCTGTACCATCTTTCCCGCGCTACGCAGCAGCCAGGTTTGTAAACCAACGAATACAATGGCCATTCCTGCTCCCCATATTGCCAGCAGCGTACCGGTGAACCAGATCGGAAGCGATGACCCGCTCTTCATACCCAACATTCCCAACGCGCCTGCACTTAACAGCAGTGAAGTCATCACCAGTATCTTGATATGTCGATCAATAAGTTTACCTGCAATGATATTTCCCAGTAGTCCTGAGAGTCCTGAAATAAGCAGCAGAGCTGAAATGGTTCCCACCGGTATCCCATGGGTTTGAGTCAGCAAGGGCTCAATGTAGGTGAATGCAGCAAAATGGGCGGAAATAATGCAGGCCGTGGCGCCAAAGAGTGAAAGCAGTCGCGGATCTTTAAATATCCCGAGGTAAATCCTCAGTCTCAGCGGTTGCGGTGCAGCCAGCGTGGGAAGCGTCCAGAATAACGCCACTGCGGTAGCCAATGACAGTAGGGTTATCACGGTGAATGCCTGTCGCCATCCGGCTATGTCGGCAATCAAACTGGATAACGGTACACCCAGCACGCTGGCTGCTGAAACGCCTGAGAAAATGATTGAGGTGGCCAGCCCCAACCTATCCGCCGGAACCAGCTGTATCGCCACGGTACCAATTAATGCCCAGAATGCGCCGTGTGCCACTGCCCCTGACATCCGTGCCGTCATAAATGTCTGCATGGTGAGTGACTGCGTTGCCGCCAGGCAAGAGAGTGCCAGAATCAGCATCAGCGCAATCAGCAGCGCCTTGCGAGAAAACCGGGAGGGGATCGCTCCGGCCAGCAAAGCGGCAAGCGCGGCCACCCAGCCGTAGGCGGTAACGGCAAGACCTGCTCCCGCTTCCGTCTGGTGTAAATCTTTAGCCAGCGCGCTGAGCATGCCAACGGGTGCAAGTTCGCTGGTCACAATCGTAAATGCGCTGATCCCAAGAGCGGTTACCGCGAGCCAGGCACGTGTAGATACCGGGTTTACCTGTAAAATACTGTCGTTCATGTCATGTTTGTCCCTGAAAAAAATTGATGAAAAAGGATTGGCTTACCCGATGCGGTCGGATTATTACGTCGCTCCTCATTGCCATCTCGTTGCATGGCGTGCAGTATCATCCTGAGATAAGTGATAAAACAGCCCTGAAAACGGAGAGCTGTTTTCCATAAACGGAAAATGATGAAAGCAGATTTTAACTGGGACGATGCGCGGATTTTTCTGGCTGTCGCCCGCGCGGGTACGCTAAGCGGTGCAGCAGAAGCCATGGATATGGGTATTGCCACCCTGTCAAGAAGGCTGGACCGGCTTGAAAAGTCACTGGCTATTCCTCTTTTCAGCCGACATCAGAGCGGCTACCGGTTAACGGATGATGGCGAGGCACTGCTGGAACACGCCGAGGCGCTTGAATACGCAGGACTGGCATTTGGAAAAATGGCGAGACTGCAAGGGCACGTTGCCGGCCATGTCCGGCTGGCTACGTCGGATAATCTGGCCGCGCATTTTATTTTGCCTTCGCTCAACGCGTTGATGGAAAAACATCCCGACCTGCGGGTAGAAGTGCTCAGCGGCGTGAAATCGCTAAATCTGCATCGACGGGACGCAGATTTAGCGATACGGATGGTCAAACCTGATAGCGGAAACCTGACGCTGAAGCGTCTCGGAAGCGTGGGGTTTGGCTTATACGGCGCAGCCTCCTATATAAAAACGTATGCTGAAGGCACTGCTGACATCGCGTTCAGTCACGCTCAGTATGTTGGGTGGCCAGAATCTCATCAGCACCTGCCTGCTGCACGCTGGGTCACGCGGACACTTCGCGGCAGACCGTGCCGGATGGAAGCCAACACGCTAGTGGCCCAGTTAGCGGCTGTGTCAGCCGGCATAGGCCTTGGCGTATTGCCGCACTTCATGGCGAGGAAAAACGGCCTGCATTGTGTGAATGCGCAGCTCGGCGTCGATCAAACCCTATGGCTGGTGATGCATTCCGACTTAGCCAACTCGCGGCGAGTCAGAGTTATCGCCGATCATTTAATTGCCCTGTTTGCTGAAATAAAAGATCAGCTGACGCTGCCATAACCCTGCAACGAAGGCCCTAAATCGGTATGAGAACATTATCAACCTGACGCGCACCTGAAAACCTGCTGCGTCTGTCACGATATAAACCCACTTTTATGCCTGGATTAGGTTGACTACCTTGGCACTTTCGCCAGGCTAAACCACATTCCGACTGCCAGCAGCATTAGCATCGCCCCGGCGCTCCCCAATGCCACGCTGTGCGAGGTGATAAACGCCGCTTTGGCGGCCTCAATCACCGAATCCGCCATCGCTGGCGTGAGATCTTGCGCGACCTTCATCGCTTCACCGATAGAGGACGAGACTTTGTCTGCCAGACCGGCATTAAGACCCTGCGGCACCGCGATTGAGGCCGAGAAGCTGCGGGTCAGCAGCAGGCCGAAAACCGCGATCCCCAGCCCCGCGCCTAATTCATAGGACATGGTTTCAATCGCACCCGCCGCCGCTGCTTTCTCTTTCGGAGCGGCGGCCATGATCGCAGAGGTCGAGGCCAATAACGCGCTCGCGGCACTGAATCCAAGCAGGACCATCAGGCTCCACGCCTGCCACTGCTGGGTGCTGAAATCAAGCGTCGAAAGCCCGAGGAAGCTCACGGCGCTCAACCCCATGCCACCCGCTGCAACAATCCGCAGGCCCAGCCTGCCGACCAGCACGCCCGCAATGGGTCCGCTAAAACCGCTGGCTACCATCACCGGCAGCATAAACTTGCCCGCTTCAAACGGCGTGAAGCCGTGGACAAACTGGAGCTCTTGTGCCATCAGCAGTTCAAAGCCTACCAGCGCAATCATGGCGGTCATGGCCATCACCACGCCGCTTAAGATGATACGATTGCAGAACAGACGCATGTCGATCATTGGCGTGCTGGCACGCAGTTGAATGCGTACAAAAATGAACAGCATCACCGCACCAGTCAGCAGTGTCCCCGCCACCATCCACGGTGACAACACGCCTTTCAGCGCGGTTTTGGCGCTGTACACCAGTAGCAGAATAGCCACGATCAGCATCAGCGCGTGGCTGATATTCAGCGGTTGTTCAGGCCGTCCCTGCTGTGCCGGAACAAGACGAGCAGCCAACGCCACCACCACAATGACGATCGGTACGTTGATCAAGAAGACCGATCCCCAGTAGAAGTGCTCCAGCAACATTCCGCCGACCAGTGGTCCAAACGCCGCACCGCCCGAACCAACGGCTGCCCACACGCCGAGCGCAATATTACGATGACGCGCGTCGGTAAATAGCGTGCGGATCCCGGCAAGCGTGGCCGGAATGATCATCGCCGCACCAATCGCGAGCGAGGCACGTGCCGCTATCAGCCACCCGGCCGTTGGCGCAAACGCCGCCGCCAGCGATGAGACGCCGAACAGCACGCTGCCCAGCATCAGCAGCTTTTTAAAACCGATGCGATCGCCCAGCGCGCCCATCGGCAGCACCATGCCCGCCATCACCAGCGAATAAATATCGATAATCCACAGCAATTCATTGCCGCTGGCTCCCAGCGTCATGCTCAATGTTGGCGCGGCAACGTGCAGCACCGTCGCGTCAATCGCTACCGGGATATACACCAGCACGATAATCACTAACGCTAACCACTGACGAAACATAAATTTCCTTTTCATACGAAACCTGGACACATGTCCAGGATGCGATCCTACGGAATGTTGAACGCATGTCCAGCTTTTTGTTACACTCGTTTCATTGCCATTGAGAGTAAAAAACATGACCTATCTAAGTAAGGACGAGCGCAGAGAAGCAATCCTTCAGGCCGCCATGCGTGTGGCGCTGAATGAAGGGTTTACCGGCATGACGGTCCGGCGCATTGCCGCCGAAGCCAACGTCGCCGCCGGGCAGGTTCACCACCATTTTGCCAGTATTGGAGAACTAAAATCTCAGTCCTTTATTCACCTGATACGTGCCCTTCTCGATGCTGAAGTCGTGCCTGAAACGGCAAGCTGGCGCGAACGCCTGCACGGTATGCTGGGCAGCGACGAAGGAGGACTGGAACCCTACATTCGCCTGTGGCGTGAAGCGCAGTTCCTGGCAACCCGTGACCCCGAAATTAAAGGCGCTTATGTGCTGACGATGGAAATGTGGCATCAGGAAACCGTCGCTATTATTCGTGCGGGTGCGGCGGATAATGTTTTTATTTTAAAGGATCGCCCGGAAGATATTGCATGGCGTTTAATCGGACTGGTGTGTGGGCTTGACGGTATTTATGTCCTGAACATGCCCGACATGGACGACGATGCATTTAATAGTCATCTGGATAAATCTATTTCCCTGGAATTATTTAATACTCCTAACTGAGTATTAAAACGCGATTGCTTTACAATTAGTAACACTTAAAGCGAGCCCTCTTTTCCCTTCCAAACACAGGGGGTCGCATTTTTATCTATCCTTCAGACGTATCCCAAAATATCCAAAAAATTCATAAAGTCACATCTACAGGCAACTGCCTGTAATCACTTTCCTTTTTCTGTCAGATATGGGTAAGTATGAGGGCGATATGTCACAACAAGGTGAGAAAAATAATCATTATCTTTTGAATAACTGGAAACCTGAAAACCCGGCTTTTTGGGAAAATAAAGGTAAACCTATCGCACGACGAAACCTGTGGATCTCCGTCGCCTGCTTACTTCTGGCGTTCTGCGTGTGGATGTTATTTAGTGCTGTTGCGGTCAACCTTAATAAAGTCGGATTTAATTTCACCACCGATCAGCTTTTCATGTTAACGGCGTTACCCTCTCTTTCTGGCGCAATATTGCGTGTCCCCTACTCCTTTATGGTACCGATATTTGGTGGCCGTTGGTGGACGGTATTAAGTACGGTCATTTTAATTATCCCCTGCGTATGGTTAGGGATTGCCGTGCAAAATAGCGCAACCCCTTACTGGGTCTTTATTACCATTGCGCTGATGTGCGGATTCGCGGGCGCGAACTTCGCTTCCAGCATGGGCAATATCAGCTTCTTTTTCCCGAAATCCAAACAAGGCAGCGCGCTGGGCATCAACGGAGGGCTTGGCAATTTGGGCGTCAGCGTGATGCAGATGGTTGCGCCAGTGGTCATCTTCCTGCCGATGTTTGCGTTTCTGGGCGTACACGGCGTGCTTCAGGATGATGGCTCAACGCTCTCGCTGGCCAACGCCGCCTGGATTTGGGCACCGCTGTTACTCCTGGCGACTATTGCGGCCTTCTTTGGCATGAACGACATTGCCAGCTCAAAGGCCACTATAGCCAGCCAGCTTCCAGTGTTAAAACAACCGCATCTGTGGCTGATGAGCCTGCTTTATCTGGCGACCTTCGGATCCTTTATTGGTTTTTCAGCGGGTTTTGCGATGCTGTCTAAAACCCAGTTCCCCGATGTGAATATTCTCCATCTTGCGTTCTTCGGGCCATTAATCGGTGCGCTGGCGCGATCGGCGGGCGGCGTGGTGTCGGATAAGCTCGGCGGGGTGCGCGTTACGCTTGTGAACTTTGTCTTTATGGCAATTTTTAGCGCGCTCATTTTCCTCACATTACCGGGTTCAGGCTCGGGCAACTTTACCGCTTTCTATCTGGTCTTTATGGGCCTGTTCCTGACCGCGGGTTTAGGCAGCGGATCGACCTTCCAGATGATTGCGGTCATCTTCCGCCAAATTACCGTCTACCGGGTCAAGCTGCACGGCGGCACCGAAGAACAGGCGCAGAAAGAGGCGGTGACCGATACCGCCGCCGCGCTGGGTTTTATCTCCGCGATTGGCGCGGTGGGCGGGTTCTTTATCCCCAAAGCCTTTGGCACATCCCTCGCCATGACCGGCTCGCCGGTGGGTGCCATGAAGGTCTTCCTGGTCTTTTACATCGTCTGCGTGCTGGTGACCTGGCTGGTCTACGGCCGCCGCCAAAAGCACGTCAAATCATAACCATTCAGTTCGACACTTTGTGAGCAGTGTAACCACGGGGCCGGAGTTGCCCCGTCAGGAGAAACGTCATGAGTAAACTGTTGGATCGCTTTCGTTATTTCAAACAAAAAGGCGAGTCTTTTGCCGACGGGCACGGTCAGGTGTATCACACCAACCGCGACTGGGAAGACAGCTATCGCCAGCGCTGGCAGTTCGATAAAATTGTACGATCCACTCACGGCGTGAACTGTACCGGCTCCTGTAGCTGGAAGATTTACGTCAAAAATGGCCTGGTGACGTGGGAAACGCAGCAAACCGACTACCCCCGCACTCGCCCTGACCTGCCCAATCACGAGCCGCGCGGCTGCCCGCGAGGTGCAAGTTATTCCTGGTATTTGTATAGCGCCAACCGCCTGAAGTATCCCCTGGTGCGCCGCAAGTTGATTGAACTGTGGCGTGAAGCGCTGGGTCAGCACAGCGATCCGGTGAACGCCTGGAACGCGATCATGAGCGATCCGCATAAGACCCAAAGCTACAAACAGGCACGCGGACACGGTGGGTTTATCCGCTCAAACTGGAAAGAGCTGAATCAGTTGATTGCCGCCGCCAACGTCTGGACGATAAAACAGTACGGTCCGGATCGCGTCGCCGGTTTTTCGCCTATACCCGCCATGTCGATGGTGTCGTACGCCGCCGGTACACGTTATCTCTCGCTGCTCGGCGGCACCTGCCTGAGCTTTTACGACTGGTACTGCGATCTCCCGCCCGCCTCGCCGATGACCTGGGGCGAGCAGACCGACGTGCCGGAATCCGCCGACTGGTACAACTCCAGCTATATCATCGCCTGGGGTTCTAACGTGCCGCAGACGCGCACGCCGGATGCCCACTTCTTCACCGAGGTGCGCTACAAAGGCACCAAAACCATAGCCATCACACCGGATTTCTCGGAAGTCGCCAAGCTCAGCGACCAGTGGCTGGCACCTAAACAAGGTACGGACAGCGCGCTCGCCATGGCAATGGGTCATGTGATCCTCAAAGAGTTTCACCTCGACAACCCGAGCGAGTATTTTCTCAGCTACTGTCGCCGCTACACCGACATGCCGATGCTGGTGATGCTGGACGAGCGCGAGGACGGCAGCCTGGTACCGGGCCGCATGCTGCGCGCCTCCGATCTGGCGGATGGTCTGGGTGAAGCCAATAATCCGGAATGGAAAACCATCGCCTTTAACGTGGTGGGCGACCTGGTGGCACCCAATGGATCGATCGGTTTCCGCTGGGGAGAAAAAGGCAAATGGAACCTCGAACCGGTGGCGGCAGGTCAGGAAATCGAACTGACGCTGTCGCTTTTGATTACTCACGATAACGTGTCGAACGTGGCATTCCCCTACTTTGGCGGCAACGAAAATCCGCATTTTCGCAGCGTGAAGCAGGAACCAGTGCTGATTCGCAAGGTGCCGTCAAAAACCTTAACCCTCGCTGACGGCAGCCAGAAGCAGGTCGCCAGCGTTTACGATTTGGTGCTGGCAAACTATGGGCTGGACCGCGGCCTTGACGATGAAAACGCCGCCAAAGACTACGCCGAGGTCAAAGCCTATTCTCCCGCCTGGGGCGAGCAGATTACCGGCGTACCGCGTCGCCATATCGAACAAATCGCCCGTGAGTTTGCCGATACCGCAAATAAAACCCACGGTCGTTCGATGATCATTCTGGGTGCAGGCGTTAACCACTGGTATCACATGGACATGAACTACCGTGGGATGATCAACATGCTGGTCTTCTGCGGCTGCGTGGGGAAAAGCGGCGGCGGCTGGTCGCACTACGTCGGCCAGGAAAAACTGCGCCCGCAAACCGGCTGGCTGCCGTTGGCCTTCGCGCTGGACTGGAACCGCCCACCGCGCCAGATGAACAGCACCTCCTATTTCTACAACCACGCCAGCCAGTGGCGCTACGAAAAACTCACCGCGCAGGAGTTGCTTTCACCACTGGCGGATGCGTCGAAGTTTACCGGGCATTTGATCGACTTTAACGTGCGTGCCGAACGCATGGGCTGGCTG
Organism: Enterobacter sp.; assembly: GCA_022649305.1. GTDB lineage: Bacteria > Pseudomonadota > Gammaproteobacteria > Enterobacterales > Enterobacteriaceae > Enterobacter. The sequence goes on along the minus strand of JALCNW010000046.1, from coordinate 12,931 downwards.
CCCTCCGCGCCACAGCTGGACCTGAATCCGCTACACATCAAGGCTCGCGCTGACGCAGCGGGCATGACGCCGCAGGATTACACCGTGCAGGCGCTAAAATCAGGTGACGTTCGCTTCGCTTGCGAGCAGCCGGACAACGGCAAAAACCATCCGCGCAACCTGTTCGTCTGGCGCTCAAACCTTCTCGGCTCGTCCGGCAAGGGCCACGAGTACATGCTCAAGTACCTGCTCGGAACAGAGAGCGGTATTCAGGGCGACGATCTTGGCTCAACCGATGGCGTCAAACCAGAAGAAGTCGAATGGCAAACCGCCGCCATCGAAGGCAAGCTTGACCTGCTGGTGACGCTCGACTTTCGCATGTCCAGCACCTGTCTGTTCTCGGACATCGTGCTGCCGACCGCGACCTGGTATGAAAAAGACGACATGAATACCTCGGATATGCATCCGTTTATTCACCCGCTCTCTGCCGCCGTCGATCCCGCCTGGGAATCACGCAGCGACTGGGAAATCTATAAAGGGCTCGCCAACGTGTTCTCGGAGGTGTGCGTCGGCCATTTAGGCGCCGAAACCGACGTGGTGCTACAGCCGCTTCAGCACGACTCCCCGGCGGAGCTGTCTCAGCCGTTTGATATTCAGGACTGGCGCAAAGGCGAGTGCGAGTTAATCCCCGGCAAAACTGCGCCAAATATCGCCGTGGTTGAGCGCAACTATCCTGAAACCTACGAGCGCTTTACCTCGCTCGGCCCACTGATGGACAAGCTAGGCAACGGCGGGAAAGGCATTTCCTGGAACACGCAGGAAGAGATCGACTTCCTCGGCAAGCTGAATTACGTCAAGCTCGACGGCCCGGCAAAAGGTCGCCCGCTGATTGATACCGCGATTGACGCCTCAGAGGTGATACTGGCGCTCGCGCCAGAAACCAACGGTCATGTGGCGGTGAAAGCCTGGAAAGCGTTAAGCGAGTTTACCGGTCGCGAACACAGCCATCTGGCGCTCAACAAAGAAGACGAAAAAATTCGCTTCCGTGATATTCAGGCCCAACCGCGCAAAATCATCTCCAGCCCAACCTGGTCCGGCATCGAGAGCGAACACGTCTCCTATAACGCCGGGTACACCAACGTTCACGAACTTATCCCGTGGCGCACGCTCTCCGGGCGTCAGCAGCTGTATCAGGATCATCAGTGGATGCGCGCCTTCGGTGAAAGCCTGGTGGCCTATCGTCCGCCAATTGATACCCGCAGCGTGACGCACATGCGCGAGATCCCGCCTAACGGCTTCCCGGAGAAAGCGCTGAACTTCCTGACTCCACACCAGAAATGGGGCATTCACTCTACCTACAGCGAAAACCTGCTGATGCAAACCCTGTCGCGCGGTGGGCCAATTGTCTGGATAAGCGAAGCTGATGCCAAAGAGTTAGACATCGAGGATAACGACTGGATCGAGGCCTTTAACGCCAACGGCGCCCTCACTGCCCGCGCGGTGGTCAGCCAGCGCGTGCCGCCGGGCATGACCATGATGTATCACGCGCAGGAGCGCATCCTGAACATTCCAGGCTCGGAAGTGACCGGACGACGCGGCGGGATCCACAACTCCGTCACCCGCGTCTGCCCGAAACCCACGCACATGATCGGCGGCTACGCGCAACTGGCCTACAGCTTCAACTACTACGGCACAGTCGGCTCGAATCGCGACGAGTTCATCATGATCCGCAAAATGAAAAACATTAACTGGCTGGATGGCGAAGGTCGGGATCAGGTACAGGAGGCGAAAAAATGAAAATACGCTCACAGGTTGGAATGGTTCTGAATCTCGACAAATGCATCGGCTGCCACACCTGCTCGGTGACGTGTAAAAACGTCTGGACCGGGCGCGAAGGCATGGAATACGCGTGGTTTAACAACGTCGAAACCAAACCGGGTATCGGCTATCCCAAAAACTGGGAAGACCAGGACGAGGGGCAAGGCGGCTGGGTGCGCAGCATCACAGGCAAATTGACGCCACGCCTCGGCGGACGCGTGGGCGTGCTGTCGAAAATTTTCGCCAACCCGTCGCTGCCGGGCATCGACGATTACTACGAGCCGTTCACCTTTGACTATCAGGATCTGCACCGCGCGCCGGAAGGCGATCATCTGCCAACCGCCCGCCCACGTTCGCTGATTAGCGGCAAACGAATGGACAAAATCGTCGGCGGCCCCAACTGGGATGAGCTGCTCGGCGGCGAGTTCGAGAAACGCGCTCGCGACCGCAACTTCGACAAGATGCAAAAGGAGATGTACGGTCAGTTCGAAAACACCTTCATGATGTACCTCCCGCGCCTGTGTGAGCACTGCCTTAACCCAAGCTGCGTCGCCACCTGCCCGAGCGGCGCAATCTACAAACGAGAAGAAGACGGCATTGTGCTGATCGACCAGGACAAATGCCGTGGCTGGCGCATGTGCATTAGCGGTTGTCCGTACAAAAAAATCTACTTCAACTGGAAAAGCGGCAAGTCAGAAAAATGCATCTTCTGCTACCCGCGCATTGAATCCGGCCAGCCGACCGTGTGTTCGGAAACCTGCGTCGGGCGTATCCGCTATCTCGGCGTGCTGCTGTACGATGCAGACCGTATTGAAGAAGCGGCCAGCACCGAGCATGAAACCGATCTGTACGAGCGCCAGTGCGACGTATTTCTGAACCCGCACGATCCGGCGGTTATTGAAGAAGCGTTCAAACAAGGCATCCCGCAAAACGTTATCGACGCCGCGCAACGCTCGCCGGTATACAAAATGGCGATGGACTGGAAGCTGGCCCTGCCGCTGCATCCGGAATACCGCACGCTGCCGATGGTCTGGTACGTGCCGCCGCTGTCACCGATTCAGTCCTACGCCGATGCGGGCGGCCTGCCGCAGACCGACAGCATCCTGCCCGCAGTCGAAAGCCTGCGTATTCCGGTGCAGTATCTGGCGAATATGCTCAGCGCAGGCGATCCCGGCCCGGTGCTGCGCGCGCTGAAACGCATGATGGCAATGCGCCACTACAAGCGTTCACAAACCGTTGAAGGCGTGACTGATACCCGCGCCATCGACGAAGTGGGCCTGAGCGTCGAGCAAGTTGAAGAGATGTATCGCTATCTCGCCATCGCCAACTACGAAGACCGCTTCGTGATCCCGACCAGCCACCGCGAAATGGCCCGCGATGCCTTCCCGGAGAAAAACGGTTGCGGCTTTACCTTCGGCGACGGCTGCCACGGCTCCGACACCAAATTCAACCTCTTCAACAGCAGCCGTATCGACGCCATAAACATCGACGAGGTGCGCAAGCATGGGGAGGGAGAATAATGCAAATTCTCAAAATCATCGCGCTGCTGATCGAGTATCCCGACGAGACGCTGTGGGAAAATCGCGACGAGGCCCTTTCCCTGATTGAACAAGATGCACCGGCGCTGCTGCCGTTTGCGCAGCAGCATCTTGGGGCCTTGCTATTGGATAAACAGGCGCAATGGTGTGAAGTGTTCGAGCGCGGACGCGCCACTTCGCTGCTGTTGTTCGAGCACGTTCACGCCGAGTCGCGCGATCGGGGTCAGGCGATGGTGGACCTGATGGGACAGTATGAGAAAGCCGGTTTGCAGCTGGATTGCCGCGAACTGCCTGACTATCTGCCGCTCTATCTTGAGTACCTGAGCATTGTGTCCGACGCCGCAGCCCGCGAAGGGTTGCAGAACGTAGCGCCTATTCTGGCCCTGATCGGCGGGCGGTTAAAACAGCGTGACGTCCCGCACTATCAGCTGTTTGACGCCCTGCTTCAGCTTGCCGCCAGCCCGCTAACAAGTGACAGTGTCACGCAGCAGGTTGCAGGTGAAAAACGTGACGATACCCGGCAGGCGCTGGATGCGGTATGGGAAGAGGAACAGGTGAAGTTTATTGAGGACAACGCGACCGCCTGCGACAGTTCGCCAATGCAGCAATATCAACGACGCTTTAGCCAGGACGTCGCGCCTCAGTACGTTGACGTCGGTGCCGGAGGCCCCAAATGATGCACTATCTGAACGTCTTTTTTTACGATATTTACCCGTACATTTGCGGCACCGTTTTCCTGGTTGGGAGCTGGCTTCGCTATGATTACGGGCAATATACCTGGCGTGCCTCGTCCAGCCAGATGCTCGATAAGCGCGGAATGGTGTTGTGGTCGAACCTGTTCCACATCGGTATTCTGGGGATCTTCTTCGGACATCTGTTTGGTATGCTGACCCCGCACTGGGTTTATTCCTGGTTCCTGCCGATGTCGCAAAAGCAGCTGATGGCGATGATCTTAGGCGGGGTGTGCGGCGTGTTAACGCTGGTTGGTGGCGCGGGATTGTTGGTTCGCCGTCTGACCAATCCGCGTATTCGCGCGACCTCCTCAACCGCAGATATTCTGATCCTCTGCATTTTGCTCATTCAGTGCATCCTGGGGCTGGCAACGATTCCCTTCTCCGCGCAACATCCCGACGGCAGCGAGATGCTGAAACTGGTTGACTGGGCGCAGGGTGTGGTGACCTTCCAGGGCGGCTCATCCGCGCATCTTGACGGCGTCGCGTCTATCTTCCGTGTGCATCTGGTGCTGGGCATGACCATCTTCCTGCTGTTCCCGTTCACGCGACTGGTACACGTGTGGAGCGCACCAGTGGAGTATCTGACGCGACGGTATCAGGTGGTGCGATCGCGGCGCTGAGGCTAAAAACGCCCGGTGGCGCTACGCTTACCGGGCCTACCCTGATTTTATAGCCTGACGCACGTATCGACATTGTTGACACAGCAAACCCACAGACTCTATGATGGATAGACATTGTATATCCATCTGGAGTTTTTTTATGCCACAGGTCACCGTTAAAAAATGGGGAAACAGCCCTTCCGTCAGGCTTCCTGTCGCCGTAATGCGTGAAGCCGAACTGAACGTTGATGATGTGGTGAATATCAACGTAGACGAAGAAGGACGCATCATTTTGTCACCCGTCAGAAACAACGAGCCGTCGCTCGAATCGCTGTTATCAGCCATCACGGATGAGAACCTACATCACGAAATCACCTTTGGAAAACCACAAGGTAAGGAGCAGTTGTAATGGATTACGTTCCGGAAGCTGGAGATGTTGTCTGGCTTGATTTTGACCCACAGTCTGGCCATGAACAGGCGGGACATCGACCGGCTTTGGTTATCTCGCCAGCCACTTATAATGGTCGCACCGGTTTAATGCTGTGTTGCCCATTAACGTCGCAGGTGAAGGGATATCCTTTTGAGGTCGCCATCAGCGGCGCTCGGCCCAGCGTTGCTCTTGCCGACCAGATAAAGAGTATGGACTGGCAGGCAAGAAACGCTATAAAAAAGGGAACGGCAACAGTTGAAGAACTCGAGGCCGTAAGAATGCGGACAAAAGTACTTATCGGCTAAATGCTAAGGGGCAAACGCCCCTTCCCGTCCTATTTCCCCGCTTCCGGGTGTGTAGCAAATCCCGCCATAACCGCCGTCAGTTCCGCCAGCGTAAATCCATGTTTAGGATCGTCCACGCCCAGACCAAATCTTTCCTTCATGAGTTCATAAAGTGCAGCTGCATCGGGTAAGTGAATCTGCTCAATGGCATGCGTTCCCTGCCAGTGAGTAAAGTGGAAATTGGTGAGGGTTAGCTTGCCGCCGTCCGGCAGATGACGACACAACAGCAAATGGTGGCGGAAATGAGATTGTGGCCAGTGGGCTGACCAGAAGTTGCCCATCACGTAATCGGTAAAATACTGCGTTGCCAGATCGAAGTGGTACATAGACTGCCAATGTTCGTGATGGCGGAACTGCAACACCCAGTCGTTGCCCTCGCTCATCAGGCGGTACAATCCATGCGGTGTGGCCTGCTCAACGCCCGCGATCAGCCGGATTGGCGCGGTTAGCGTCTGTCCACCAAACCCCACGTCGGCAATCCAGCGTTCACCGCTGAGCTCAACCAGAATCAGACGATGCGTGCGTGGCGGCATTTGCGGTGGATTCGCCAGTATTACGCGGCCCAGCACGCTGCGAACGTTAAAACCGACCTCCCGTAATACACGCTCGAAAAGCCCGTTTTGCTCAAAACAATATCCTCCGCGACGGGCAGAAACGAGTTTGTCGGCTACGGATTGATCGTCGAGTTGGATTTCACGCGGTAGCACCACGTCAATATTCTCAAACGGAATCGAGGCGTTATGCTGCAAATGCAGGGCGCGCAGGGTATCGAGATCAACGGATACCGGCTGCTGAATGCCGATTCGGGCTAAATACGCGATCAGAAATGGGGACATCGTGATGCTTCCTTGAAAAGAGATTCCCTGTTTATAAACTATTTTGACGTCCCCACTGGCGCAAAAGTGCTTTTTATCTGCGAGCCCCTCGCTGCACGATCCCAAGCGCGGTCAGCATCAATATCAGCCCGGTTAACAGCGTTAACGTCGCCATCGCCATTCCTTGCCCAATCGAGCCTTGTTCAAACTGACGCCAAATAAACACCGACACCGTCTGCGTTCCGGCGGGCGCAAGCAGCAGCGACGTCACCAGCTCGCGCGACGCAATCGCGAACACCATCAACATCGCTGCCAGCATCGCGGGCGACACTAGCGGCAGGACGATAAACCGTAGCGCCTGGAATGCCGACGCCCCATGAACCCGCGCGGCAGGTTCAAGATTGCCACCGAGCTGGCGCAGTGCGCTGCCGACATAACGCACCGGCCACGGGAGCAGCAGGCAGCAGTAGGAAAGCAGCAATATGACCCAACTGTTGTACGGCGAAACGGGCCAGAATGCGCGGTTCCATAGCAGGATCAGTCCCACGCCGACCACGATCCCCGGAAGCGCGGCAGGCATCAGCGACAACGCATCGAGCACCCCGCGCCCTTTTATCTTTTGCATCACCACCAGCCACGAAACAACCAGGCCAATCAGGCCGGTGATAAGAGCGGTGCCAAGTGCCAGAGACAGGCTGGTGCCGAGCGCGGTTAGCGCATCTCCCTGCTGACTGAACAACGCCGCATAATGCGAGAGGGTTAAATTTTCGGTAGTGACGCCGCCGGAGAGTGTTCCCAGAACGCCAGAGAGCGCCATGGATGCACCGGGAAGAATGACTGCGATCGTACCGATCAACGCCATCATCAGCACGATCGCAAGCGTAAACACGCCTGCATCCGCGCCCATATTTTCAGTCGGTTTGCCCGTCACGCTGGTCACATCCCGATCGCCCGTCAGCTTTTTCTGTAGCCACCAGGCGCATAACGCTATGGTCACCAGCACCACAGAAAGCAACGACGCGCCGGAGAGATCTATCGGCCAGTCGGCCAGTTTTTTCTCGATACCGGTGGTTAACATCAGCACTCCAGCGCGAGTCCCTAATGCTGCCGGAACGCCGTATTCTTCGATTGCCAACGTGAAGGACAGCAGCATCCCCGCCGCCAGCGCCGGAGAGACCATCGGCAGCGTAATATGCCAAAAGGCGCGCCAGGCGCTGGCTCCGTGAACACGTGCCACCATCGCTAGCCGTTGTCCGCTGGCAAGCAAGCTGCGAGAAACCGCGAAGTAAATCACCGGGAAAATATTCAGCGCCATCACCAGCACGATGCCCGTTTTGCTGAACAGCAGAGTGTTTAGATTAAGCCCGGTGATCTGCTGCAAATAGCCGTTGGTCTGTAATACCAGCATCCACGACAGCGCGGCGATATAGGGCGGCGTCAGAAATGGAATCAAAAACAACAGGTCCCACAGACGCGGTAACGGCAGATTAAACAGTCCACGAGCGACACCGAGCGGAAGGCCTATCAGCATGCTGACCAGCGCAACGCCGAAGGCAATTTGCAACGTACCACCCAGCATTGAGGCTAACTGCGGCTCACCGAACAAGACACTAATCCCGGTGAAAGCGCCAGATAGCGAACCGGCGCTGAACTGCGGAAAAACCGCCTGTAAAAGGATGAAGACAAGGGGAAGCGCCACCAGGATCCCCAGCAGCGCAAACGTCATCAGAGTGAGTAGTCGTTGATTCACGAGGCAATCCAAAAGACGGGGCTGCCCCCGTCAACGTGATTTACAGAGAGAAGATGGCGTTGAAACGCTTGAGGATATCGCCGCGCTCGCTACTGCCGTCGCTTTTGGTTGGTAGGATTTTCAACTCGTTGAGCAGCGGGCGTTTGGCCTTCACGTCAACGCGCGCTGGCATCAGCCATGCATCGGCGACCATAGCCTGGCCTTCGGGTGATAAGACGTAATCCACAAACGCTTTTGCATCGTCAGCATGCTGTGTAGATTTGAGGATCATCATCGGGCGTGGGGCAATCACCGTGCCGCTGGCCGGGAAGATCACTTTCAGGGATTCACCCTGGTTGATGTTGCCGTAAGAGACATAATCCACTGCGCCAAAAACGGCCGCTTTTGCGCCCTGCATTACCGGCGTGACCGCCTGGGCGTTAGGGCCGCTGACCACCATGCCGTTCTTTTTCAGTTCATCAAACAGCGACCAGGCTTTGTCGCCCATGCCGTTTTGCAGACCGATCAGCAAATCCAGCGAGGCACCAGAAAGAGCCGGGTCGGGTGTGGTGACTTTATCCTTAAACACCTCGGTCGTCAGGTCTTGCCACTCTTTAGGCTCTGGCGTGCCGCTTTTGGTATTCCATACAATGCCCAGCGCGGAGATGCCCTGGGCCACATAATCGGCAGATTTCAGCTCAGCCGGGACTTTCTCGGCATTGGCACTCTGGTACGGCAGCAGCCAGCCGCGAGTGTGCAGATCTTCAGCGGTATCCCACGAGGCAGAAATTAAAATATCCGCCTGCGGATTAGCCTGTTCGGCTTCCAGTCGCGCCATCACCTTACCGGTGGTCGCCTGGAAAATATCGACCTTAACGCCGCTTTTCTTTTCAAAACCGCTGGCCAGGTTTTTCGCAAGCGATCCTGGCCCGGCGGTGTAAACGGTCAGCGCGTGAGCACTGGACATCATGACGGAAGATAACGCCATCGCGAGCAAAACTCCTTTGTTGACGGATAATGACTTTTTCATGCGAACTCCCCTGAGGATGAAATCAAACGATCGGCAGCGACGCTGCCAGCAGATAAATGCACGATTCGATCGGCCAGAATTTCAGCCTCCCGGCGATCGTGAGTCACGTAAACGGCAGTGGTCCCGAGCTGGCGCAGCAGCGTGGCCATCTCCAGACACAGGGATTCGCGCAGTTCGCTATCAAGGTTAGAGAGCGGCTCGTCAAACAGCAGAACGCGCGGCTCGGCGACAATCGCCCGAGCCAGCGCCACGCGCTGCTGTTGCCCGCCAGACAGCCCGGCAGGTTTGCGATCGGCAAACTCGCACAGACCGACTCGCGCCAGGGCTTGTGCCACACGTGTTTCGCATGCCTGACGAGGGATATTGCGCATCTTCAGCGGAAACGCGACGTTCTGCGCCACCGTCATGTGCGGCCATAGCGCGTAATCCTGGAAGACCATGCCGATATCGCGCGCCTCTGGTGGCAACGACCATCCGGCTTTCGCCACCAGGCGATCGCCAAAGTGGATCTCACCTTGCGCGGGCGGCGTTAAGCCCGCGAGCAGTCGCAGCAACGTGCTTTTCCCGCAGCCAGAAGGACCGAGCAGCGCAACGACGCTACCCGCCTCAATGTGCAGATCGATTTGATTTAATACGGTGTTCGCACCAAAAGCGTAAGACACGCCGTTGAGCGAGATATCGGTGACCATCTTGTATCCTCTTTGGGATTTGATGTTCGCCACTGTAGGTAGCCAATATGACGAAGGCATGACGATCGTGTTGCGTCTTGATTTCATCCCCGTTTCAGTCGTTTAATGCGCTTGACTACCCACTGAGGAATTTCTATGAGCCACTTTCGTCCCGTCGAGTTGAAACACGCCAGCCGCCTTTTGAATCACGGCCCCACCGTGCTGATCACCAGTCGTGATGACAGCATCGGTCGACGTAACGTGATGGCCGCAGCCTGGTCGATGCCGGTTGAATTTGAGCCCCCGCGAATGGCAATTGTGGTCGACAAAAGCGCCTGGTCGCGGGAGCTAATCGAGCGCAGCGGCACGTTTGGGATAGTGATTCCGGGTGTGGCGGCAGCCAACTGGACCTACGCCGTAGGCAGCGTCAGCGGTCGCGATGAAGATAAGTTCAACAGCTATGGTATTCCGGTAGTGAATGGCCCGGTTTTAGGTCTGCCGATGATAGAGGAAAAATGTCTGGCGTGGATGGAGTGTCGTTTATTGCCAGCAACGTCTGCGGCAGAAAAATACGACACGCTCTTTGGCGAAGTGGTGGCGGCCGCAGCGGATGAACGCGCATTTGTGGCGGGACGTTGGTTATTTGATCGCGACAAGCTGAATACGCTGCATCATCTGGGGGCGGGAACGTTTGTGACTAGCGGGAAAATAGTGAAGGCACCGAATTGACTATATCTATTATATTTCAATGATTCATAGAGGTTCTATATAACACAATTTGTCTACCGCAGAAGGCGATAGAAAGCGCTTATTGTCAACGTCGTTGCATTAGCAACGCATTGTCGAATGGAGCGCGTAATAGAATGTCATGGAATAAATATGCTGCCGTTGTATATGCCAGAAATCATGTTTTTCACGAGAGTCACAGAAAGTGTGAACTCTTCGTTAAAAACGCCATTATTGCAGGAGGGTTACCTATCAAGGGGACTAGTTCTGCAAAAGATATGGGTCTTACGTTAACACAGGTCGGTTTTCAAAAGGTCTATGGCGCTCCGCAGCTGGGTGACGTTGCGGTGATACAATCGATAGTGAATCACCCCGACGGTCATGTTTGTATTTATGACGGGCATCAGTGGTTAAGTGATTTTGCTCAGCGCACCTTGTACCCTGGCGGTGCTTACCGGAAAGCTCACCCTGATTATCAGCTTTACAGGCACTACTGATATGAAAAAAATCATCATTATTGCCGCACTGATTACATGTTCAGCCCAGGCGAAATACAGTGATACCGCATCTCAAGCGGCGCTGAAATTTAATAAATGGTATCTCGCTCAGGTCACTGCGGAACGTTATCCTATAACGGATGGCGCTGAAATAGAAAAATATGTCACGGTCGAAACCTTAAAAAGGTTACGTCATGCGCAGGATCCCCGTTTTGCTGATGATGAATTTTATGATGCAGATTTATTCCTGAAGTCGCAGGATATTGGAGAAGATTGGACTAAACATCTGTCAGTGATAGCTTCTGAATACGATCCCATCTGCACAAACATTTATGTCTCATTCGGCGAAAAGAACAACCATACCGTTATTGACTGTATGGTAAAGGAAAAAGGAGTCTGGAAAGTTCAGTCTGTTGCCAGACAAAAAATAAGCGAGAATGAACTGCTTAAATAATCATTAAAAAATTCGCGGATACACGTCAAATGCCGCCGGGCAGCGATGCGCAACCCGGCTTATCAACTTACATCGAGTAACCCGGTTTCTTAATCAACTCATCAAGCTTCGGTCCAATCTCCGTATCCCAGACCTGCGCTTTCCAGTCTTCCTGCTGAATCTGCTGTAACGCAACGGACACCGAGCCGTCCTTACTGTTGAAATGACGGATAATCACCTCAGCTATGTCCGCCGCCAGTGCGGTTTTTTGCTCTTCATTCAAGTCTCGGGGAAAACATTTGATATCGACGTGTGGCATGTGCAGGCTTCCTGTTGTGAACGAGTATTCCAGATATCAGATTATCCCATTCTTCCCTATAAAAGCTAAGGTCAGTGCCTGTTCAAACCATACTTTCTCTGCCTTCACAATTCACAATATTAATGAATGTCATTCATAGTCCCTATGCTCCCGCCTGTGATTATCCGCATGAACAAACCCGTTAACATGCCCTTATCTCTTCGCCTCTAACGGATCACCATGCTTAATCAACAGGCACGTACACAGTCGGCTGCCGCTAAAAAAACCGGGCTATCGTTTCTGCTCATTCTCAGCGCCCTGATGGCTGTTACCTCTTTATCAACCGACATCTATCTTCCGGCGATGCCGGTTATGGCTAAAGATTTACAGGGTGATGCTGAGCTGACCATCACAGGATTTTTGATCGGCTTTTGCATCGCACAGTTGATTTGGGGACCCATTAGCGACCATTTCGGGCGACGCCTGCCACTGTTCATCGGGATGGTTTTATTCGTTATTGGCTCTGTGGGCTGTGCATTATCAACCGATATTGTGCACATCGTCTTTTGGCGCGTATTTCAGGCTTTGGGAGCCTGTACCGGCCCAATGCTGGCGCGAGCGATGATCCGCGATCTGTTTAGTCGCACACGTGCAGCACAAATGCTTTCAACTTTGATGATCATTATGGCCATTGCACCCATTGCCGGCCCCCTGATCGGCGGACAAATGATTAAAGTCACTTCGTGGCACGCTATTTTCTGGCTGCTGGCGATTATCGGAACATTAATGCTGATGTCGTTATTTTGGTTACCGGAGACATTACCTGCTGAAAAACGCTCGCAAGCCTCCGTCCCCAAAGCCTTTCACAACTACTATGCCTTGCTCACCAACGCCAAATACATGCGTTTTACGCTATGTCTAACGTTCTACTACGTCGCGGCCTACGCCTTTATCACTGGCTCCCCGTTTGTGTACATCACGTACTTCGGCGTTGATCCGCAGCACTACGGTTGGCTGTTTGCAGTAAACATTGTGGGATTAATGGCGGTGAGTATGGTCAACAGACGCCTGGTTCACCGCTATCTGAATGAAGAGGTTGTAGGCGAAGCCTTAAAACCATTTCGTGACCGCGTGGTCATCGCCACCAAGTTTGGTTTTACCTTCGGTGCGGACAACAAGCAGCAGATTTTAAACAGCCGTCCAGAGCATATCCGTGAAGCTGTGGAAGGATCATTACGTCGTCTAAAGACGGATGTTATTGATCTGCTGTATCAACACCGTGTCGATCCGGAT
>JALCNW010000045.1 GCA_022649305.1 Enterobacter sp. | reverse complement strand
CTGCCGATGCGCGCGGCATTAAGGTTATCCAGGCGTGGCCCCATCCAGTTAAACGGGCGGAACAACGTAAAGCGCAGACCCTCTTTTTCGCCGTAGGCCCAGATAACGCGGTCCAGCAGCTGTTTGGACACCGAGTAAATCCAGCGCTGCTTGTTAATCGGCCCGACCACCAGGTTTGAGCTATCTTCATCGAAGTTTTTATCGGTACACATGCCATACACTTCCGACGTCGACGGGAAGATAATCCGTTTGTTGTACTTCACGCAGTCGCGAATGATTTTGAGGTTCTCTTCAAAATCCAGCTCGAACACGCGCAGCGGATTGCGGGTGTATTCAATCGGGGTGGCAATGGCCACCAGCGGCAATACCACGTCGCATTTCTTAATGTGATATTCGATCCATTCAGAATGGATGCTGATATCCCCTTCGACAAAGTGAAAACGCGGGGAGTCGAGGAAACGGCTGATGGCGTCAGAGCCGATATCCAGGCCGTAAATTTCATAGTTATCGTCTTTTAGCAGGCGTTCGGTCAGGTGGTTACCAATGAACCCGTTCACGCCGAGAATTAACACGCGCGTGCGGCGCTTAATGGCAGCCATCGGCACGCTGGAAATCAGCGCCCCGGCGACAAGCCCCAGCGACTGCGCAAGCTGCGTGCCCTGTACGTAAACGCCGTTTTCGGTTTGCCCGGTGACCACTTCAAGCGCCCCTTCACCGCAGGCGATAATCAGCGGGGCAACGGACATGACCGTACCCGGTTTCGCCGCCGGAATATCGCTGCGCACGCGGGAAGTCCAGACGATAAACTTGCTCGCCCCGACAAAGCTAAACGCCCCCGGCCACGGATCGGTCACCGCGCGCACCAGATTGTGCAGTTGCTGCGCAGGCTTTTCCCAGTCCAGACGCCCGTCTTCCGGCGTGCGGCCACCAAAGCAGGTCGCCTGGTCATGGTTCTGCACGGTTTCGCTAACGGTTCCCTGACGCAGCGCGGGCAGCGTATCGCTCAGCAGCGTTTGTGCGGCGGAGCACAGCTTGCGGTGCAGGCTCAGCGCGGTGTCATCGCCCTCGATGCCCACGCGCAGTTGGGCAACAATATTGCCCGCATCAGCGCGGTGTACCATGCGGTGTAACGTGACGCCGGTTTCGGTTTCGCCGTTGACCAGCGCCCAGTTCAGCGGCGCGCGGCCACGGTATTTTGGCAGCAGCGAGCCGTGCAGGTTAAACGCGCCCGCCGGGGCAATATTCAGGATTTCATCGCACAGCAGGTTGCGATAGTAGAAAGAGAAAATCACATCCGGAGACATCGCCTTAATGCGATCGACCCACAGCGGATGGTTGACGTCTTCCGGCGCGTAAACCGGGATCCCGCGCTCGGCGGCAATACGTGCGACGGAGCCAAAGAAGTGGTTTTCAGCGGCGTTATCCGGATGCGTGAAGATCGCCGCGATGTCATAACCCGCTTCCAGCAGAGCCAGCGTGCCCGTACAGCCCATATCGTGATAGGCAAAGACGACAGCGTTCATGGGTGTTTTTCCTCTTGAGAGACGTGGTGTTCCTGACGGACGACACGTTGAATAAAGTAGCGCGGACGTGCGCGTACATCGTTGTAAATGCGGCCGATGTACTCACCGAGTAACCCCATGCCGACAAACTGTGCGCCGATAAACATGAACAGCACGGCAAACAGCATAAAGACCCCTTCCGCCGCCCACTGCGGGCCATAGGCCAGACGCAGTACCACCAGCAGAACGGAAAGCGCGAAGCCCGCTAGCGCAATCACGCTACCGAACACGCTGAGTAAACGCAGAGGCGTGGTGGTCAGGCAGGTGATCAGGTCGTACATCAGGTTAATCAGACGCATAAAGCTGTATTTCGACTCTCCGTGCTCGCGCTCGGCGTGCAGCACTGGGATCTCAGTCGCCTTGCGGGCAAAAGTGTTGGCGAGAATCGGGATAAACGTGCTGCGTTCGTGGCAGTGCAGCATGGCGTCGATAATGTGGCGGCGATACGCTCGCAGCATGCAGCCGTAATCGCCCATCGCTTTACCGGTGGTGCGCTGAATCAGGCGGTTAATGGTGCGCGAGGCCAGCTTGCGGAACAGACTGTCCTGACGGTTCTGCCGCACGGTGCCCACCACGTCATAGCCTTCGTCGGCCTTGGCAACCAGCCGCGGGATCTCCTCCGGCGGGTTTTGCAGATCGGCATCGAGAGTAATAACCAGATCGCCTGTCACATGGCTGAAACCGGCCATGATCGCCGAGTGCTGGCCATAGTTACGGTTCAGCAGAACCGCGACAATGTGGCTCCCCTCAGCCTGAGCGGCCTCAGTGAGCATCTTCGCGGAATCATCGCTACTGCCGTCGTCGACCAGTAAAATTTCGTAGGCTTTGCCCATCGTGTCGCAGGCCGCCGTGGTACGACGAATCAGCTCCGGCAGGCTCTCCTGCTCGTTATAAACCGGGATCACCACGGAGACTTTTTGCACGGGCGGCACGCTAAACATGTCCATGTCCTGCAAGCTGATGGAGCGCGGTAATGACGCGGGTTGTGTCGTCATGGGTCATGTCCGGAAAGAGAGGCAGTGAACAGATGCGGGCGCTGTTCCATTCGGTGTTCGGTAACGACACGTCGGGAAAGCGTTCGCGGTAATATTTTTGTGTGTGTGCGGCGCGAAAATGCAGGCCGGTGCCGATGCCTTTCGCCTTCAACGCCTCCATCAGCGCATCGCGGGTAAATCCGCACGTCGCTTCGTCCACGCGGATGATGAACAGATGCCAGGCGTGAAGATGCGGCCACGTCGGAATGCGCAGTGGCGCAAATGGCGTGTCGGAAAGTTCAAGCAGGTAGCGATTCGCGATTTCACTGCGGCGACGGTTGGCCTCCCCAAGCTTGCCCAACTGCACCAGCGCCAGTGCAGCGTTGATATCCGCGAGGTTGTATTTAAAACCCGGTGAAATCACCTCTGCCTGCGGCGCGCGGCCAAGCGTCTGGCGATCAAAGGCGTCAACGCCGAGACCATGAAATTTGAGGCTACGGATACGTTGCGCCAGCATGTCATCGTCCGTCACAACTAACCCGCCTTCAGCACAGGTCATGTTTTTAATGGCGTGAAAGGAAAAAATAGCCGTCCCCTGCCCGCCCACATGCTTATCGTGGTAGTAGGTCCCGGCGGCATGGGCGGCATCCTCAATGATCGGGATACCGTGGCGCTGGCCCACGGCGCGAATGGCGTCGATATCACAAGGCGCGCCAGCATAATGCACCGGGATAATGGCTTTCGTGCGTGGCGTAATGGCCGCTTCCACGGCCTGTGGCGTGACCATCAGCGTGTCACGATCGACATCGATCATGACTGGCGTTGCGCCCAGCAGCACGATCATATTGAGCGTTGAAACCCAGGTCATGGAAGGCGTAATCACCTCGTCACCCGGCCCAATCCCCATTGCCATCAGCGTGACGTGCATCCCGCCCGTTGCGGAGCTGACGGCAATCGCGTGGCGGTTACCCGTCAGTGTGCAAAATGCCTCTTCAAGCGCCTGATTTTTAGGCCCAGTGGTGACCCAGCCTGACGCTATCACGTCTTGCAACGCCGCTATTTCTTCTGCGCCCATCGATGGACGGGAAAAAGGCAGAAAATCACTCATCATTAATTTCCTTAACCTGACAAGATATCGATTTATATAATAATCAGATGTCTTAAACTTTATTTAAATGAACCATCAACTCATGACAAGCTAACGTTCATTTCTTAGGAAAAAATTAAGATGCGAATGAAACAAGAAGGCTGAAAATGAAATAAACAGAATTTAAATTCATAAATAACAACAAGATATCATGAATTTAGTTTATTTTTATTTTCTGTGCATTAGCTCAAAATAGTGATTTTATTTAATAGTTCGCGTGACACGTGATAACTAAACCAATTATCAACAAACAAAAAAAACCGCCGTATTTCATAAAAAAATATGAAATACGGCGGGAACTTTTCTTTTCAATCAATTGTCGCGTTTATCTAAGATTATCCGGAAAGTTTTTTGGCAACTCGCTCGCCGCGCAGGCAATCACGCTTTCATTGTTAGCTCCGCAGTCGCGTACAAAGGTGATGGTAGCAAATTCATCAATCACCTCAGTTGGATAAGCAGGGCCAGCATCGCGCAAGGCGTTCATTAGCGGAATGTGATCGTTTTGGAAGCAAACGGTTTTTTCTGGATTGTTCATCACCCAGCGCGGGAAGAAGATGGTGCCGTGGAACAAATTGTCTGCCAGGTTCGCAATCAGACTCACGTCGGTACCAGTCGGTTCGGTCCAGGAAATTTTGTAGATATTCTCCCCCACGCGCACAATATACGCCTGCTGATCTTTTACCCAACGATTTGCCACCAGGCCGCTGTGAATACGGTAATCAAGAGTGGTGTCGTTTTTCACGTAGATCTCGTAGTTCCAGCCATTATCGTAGGTATAAACCAGATGTTTGCCGACGAAGCCGCTCAAATCATTTTTATCAAATGTGCTCATAATATGTCTCCTCATGTTTCGATGAAGCAATCTTAGACCTTTAAAAAATGAATGAATAACGCTATGTTTTAATCAAATTCATCCATTTTTTAGATGTATTATGCATAAAACCACGCTTGAACAATGGGCCTTGTTGGAAAAGGTGATCGAGGTCGGCAGCTTTGCTCGCGCGGCGGAAGAAACGCATCGCAGCCAGTCTTCCGTTAGCTATAACCTGTCGGTTTTGCAAGAGCGACTGGGAGTGCCGCTGTTGATGCAGGAAGGCCGTCGGGCGGTGCTCACACCCGCTGGAGAACTACTGCTAAATCAGGTAAAGCCGTTACTAAAAGCGTTCTCCTACGTCGAGACGCGGGCTGCTACGTTGCAAAGTGGTATGCGTACCCGCCTCGATCTGGTGGTGGACAGTATTTTCCCTCGTCGCCGTCTGTTTGAAATCTTGCGCCAGTTCCAGCAACGCTACCCGCAAACGCAGGTGCGGCTTACCGAAGTACTGGAGAATGCCCGTATCGACGTCGCCAGCCGCGAGGCCGACGTGATGGTACTCACTCGCCGCCAGGATGTGACCGGGCGGGGTGAATGGTTAATGAATATCGATTTTGTCGCCGTCGCACATCGCGATCATCCACTTTTCACCCTCGACGCGCCGCTCAACGATGAGATGCTAAGCCGATGGCCGTTGATTCAAATTGCCGACAGCCGTTCCAGCGCGAACGCATCCAATGAATCATGGACATTTTCTACCATCGATGCCGCTATCGAAGCGGTGATGTATCAGGTGGGGTACGGCTGGCTGCCGGAAGAGCGGATACAGGCCCTGCTAAAACAGAACTTATTACGACCGTTGCCGCTCAGCCACGGTCTGCGCCGCGCCACGCCGCTGCACTTAATTGTTAAACGTACACTCGCTCCGTTGGATGAGCAGGTAGAAACCTTGCTGAACCTGTTTAGCCAGCCGCCGGAAACGTCACCTGCTACGCTTTAAGGTCTGAACTTTTATCATCATAAGGAACAGACCATGAAAATCGATCTTACGGGGAAAGTCGCGCTGGTTACCGCTTCAACGGGTGGGATTGGCTTTGCCATCGCGCGGGGCCTGGCAGAAAGCGGGGCCGAAGTGATTGTTAACGGACGCAGTACAGAATCGGTGAATCGGGGTATTCAGCACCTGCAACAGGCAGTGCCAGGTGTACAGGTTCGCGCGGCAATTGCCGATCTGAGCTCGCAGGAAGGCGTAGCCTCGCTGCTAAAAGTGGCCTCGAACGTCGATATTCTGGTCAACAACGCCGGGATTTACGGGCCTGAGGATTTTTACTCGGTCGATGACGAAACCTGGAACAATTACTGGCAAACCAACGTGATGTCCGGCGTGCGCCTGTCGCGTGCGTTGCTGCCCGGCATGGTGCAAAAAGGTTGGGGCCGTGTGGTGTTTATTTCATCCGAATCAGCCTGCAATATTCCTGCGGATATGATCCACTACGGCGTGACCAAAACAGCGCAGCTGTCACTGGCTCGCGGGCTGGCAAAGTTCGTCGCGGGCAGTGGCGTAACGGTCAACAGCGTGCTGCCGGGGCCGACGATGTCAGACGGCTTTGCCGAGATGATGAAAGAAGAGATGGAGAGAACAGGAAAATCGCTCGAAACGCTGGCGAAAGCGTTCGTGATGGCCCATCGTCCAAGCTCAGTTATTCAGCGGGCCGCCACGGTGGAAGAAGTGGCGAATATGGTGGTTTACGTCTGCTCGGCTCAGGCCTCCGCCACCTCCGGCGCGGCGCTGCGCGTCGACGGTGGCGTGATAGACGATATTATTTAACGACTCAGGACGCTTCGCCCGCCACCCGGCGGGCGGTGATAAAGTGCGAGTGCCAGTAATTATTGGCAAGCGTTGAGACCGTCACTCCCTGGCTGCTTGAGGCGTGAATAAACTGATGGTCCCCAATATAGACGCCCACATGACGGCGGTTCGGTCCGGTCTGGAAGAAGAGTAAATCCCCTGCCTTTAAGCCATATTCTGCCACCTGTACACCGCGGCCGATCTGCTCGCCCGTCGTGCGCGGCAGTGAAAGATTGGCGGCATCGCTAAACAGATGCTGCATCAGCGCAGAGCAATCTACGCCGCGATGGCTGGTGCCACCCCATAAATAATGAGTGCCTTTCCACTTCTGATATTGCGCGAGGATACGGCCACGAAGCGGGCCGGACTCCTGATGCTCCAGCGCGGCTCTGGCCGGAGATGCTGAGAGCTCGCCGTGCGGCGATATCATGGATGCAGGAAGCTGAAAACTAAAAGCAGAAAACGAGGCGAAGCTTAACAAGAGTATTGAAATAAGAAGTCTAAAAGTCATAAAAGTAACAGGCAGTAAGTGAGGTTTTCCTTACGGGTGAGGAGACAAAGTCCTTCGAATCACCTTTCGATGTGGTGATAATATAGACAGTTCACTTTTTATCCAAAATCTATCGAGTCTAAAATAAGACACATTCATCGATCGCAAGATTGAGAAAAAAATGCACCCGATTTAAGGACTGTGGAGGCAAAACAGGTAAACTGACGGACAGAATGTGTATTTAAGCAAAGACGTATTTATGACCAATATGATTGCCGATGAGGCAGTGGCAAAATCTCGCGTCCTCTCCGTCTTTGATTTTGACGGAACCTTGACGCACCACGACAGCTTTATCCCGTTCTTGCGCTTTGCCTTTGGTAAACGCTACTTCGCTGGGCGTCTGGTGCGCATGGCGCTGCCGACGATCCACTGCGTGCGCCGTAAATTGACGCGCGATGAGTTGAAAGAGGTGCTGATTCGGACCTTCCTGACCGGCGTGGACGAACGCTGGATGCGTCAGCAGGCCGAAGCATTTTGCGAAAAGTACTGGAATAAACTGATGCGCCCGGCCGGCGTGCTGGCCGTCGCGGCGGAAGTGAATGCCGGTGCGGAAGTGACGATTTGTTCAGCGTCTCCGGCACTGGTTTTACAGCCGTGGGCCGATAAGCTGGGCATTAAACTGATCGGCACCCAACTGGAAGTGAAGGACGGCAAGCTGACGGGGCGTATCACCGGACACAACTGCCGTTGCGCCCAGAAAGTGGCGAGACTGGAGCGGGTTTACGGCAATCTAAGCGATTACCACCTGCGCGCATGGGGCGACACGCGTGGCGATCATGAATTGCTGGCCGCCGCGCAGGATCCGCACTGGCGGCATTTCCATTCGCCAAAAGCGCGACGGAATTCACCGATTAAATAAATGCAAAAAGGCAACGCACGTTGCCTTTTTTAATGGGTGAGGGCATCAGGCCTCACGCTTACCCGGGAACATCACGCTGGTTATAATCCCCAGCGCCAACACGCCCAATACCACAAACAGGCTCGCCATCGCAGAAATACTGTATCCGTGATGCCAGAAGTGATCGGTAGCATTCAGACCCAGCTTAAGCGCCACGAAGAACAGCAGCACTACCACCGCTTTCTCCAGATGCACCAGATACTGCTTCAACGCTTCGAGCACGAAATAGAGCGTACGCAGGCCGAGGATCGCAAACATCATCGCACTATAGACAATCAGCGGTTCACGGCTGACGGCGATAATCGCGGGCACCGAGTCGAACGCAAACATCACGTCAGACAGTTCAACCACCGCCACGCACAACAGCAGCGGCGTGGCGTAGCGTTTCGCTTTCTTCACCCGCCCGACCATCACGTCCTGGTTTTCCGGCTTTTCGAGTTCAGCATCCACCTCTTTCTGCGTCAGGATAAACGCATTGCTGCTGATTTTTGGCCAGACCGGATAAAAACGCTTCACCAGACGGTAAGCCAGATGACCGGAGTAGTCTTCGACTTCATCGCTCTCTTCATTACGCTTGAGCATCATTATCGCCGTCCAGGCAACGATAATCGCGAAAACCACCTCAACGTACGGCCCCAGGCTTAACAGGCTGGTGCCGATTGCCACGAATATCCCACGGAAGACAATCGCCCCCAGCACGCCCCAGTAAAGCACGCGGTGGCGATACTTATCTGGTACGCCGAACCAGGCGAAGATCGCCATCATCACGAACAGGTTATCTATCGACAATACCTCTTCCAGCGCGTAACCGGTGAGGAACAGACTCGCCACTTCGGCACCGTGATGCACATAAAGGAACCCGGCAAACACCATCGCCATCGAGACCCAAAAGAGGGACCACATTGCGGCGCTTTTAAGAGAGATGGGTTTGTCGTGACGGTGCATGAAGAGGTCGATAAACATCGCCCCGACGGCCATCACAACAAATACAACGACGGTTTCCGTTGGGAAACCGAGATGAGCAGAAGCCATAAACAACCCTTTTAGAGGACAAAACACACACCATGCAGACTGGGGTAAACCAGCAATTGAAAAGGACGGACTGTTGACCAGTTTCTACGCCCTCAAAGCCGCGACAGTGAAGCTCGCGCAAGCGGTCTACTTTACCTCAGAAGGAGGGTGCCTTGCATCTGCCGATTAGGCACTCATCCCGCGCAATCTCTGCAAAACCGCAACCAACACCGCGACCGACCAGCCAACCATTAATGCTCCGACCAGCCCTTCAACACCGCCGATCAACCGCCAGTGCTCGGGTAGCGTAACGTCGCCGTATCCCACTGTGGCGTAGCTCACCAGCGAGAAGTAGAAACTGGTATTCCAGTCTTTGAAAGCGTCGACAAAATAGTAAAAACCCGCGAACAGGCTTGCTTCTATAAGGTGCGCAAACAGCATGGAAATGACGATCGCGACGTTGCGAAAGACGATACGAAATACAGCGTCGACGTTCAGGTTGATGAATTTTAGAACGATAAACATCCACACGGAGTGAATGACCACCGTTAGGGTGAGCAAGATAATAATGCTGATTAGCTGCATGGGAAGCTCTGAGTGAGAAGGCTAGAGTGCCGCATGCTCTCACCATGAAAGGATACGGCTAACGGTATAGGTCTTCATCAAAGCTTAGCGGAACGGCGAAATAAAAAACGCGCAATAATTGCGATGGGTGATTATTTCTCTTTTAGCGCCTGCGCACATGCCCATGCGCTCGCCCAGGCCCACTGGAAGTTATACCCACCCAGCCAGCCGGTGACGTCCATCACTTCGCCAATAAAATAGAGCCCCGGCACGTTGCGGGCTTCCATGGTGCGTGAGGAGAGTTCATCGGTATCCACGCCGCCGAGCGTTACTTCTGCCGTGCGATAGCCTTCCGTACCGTTTGGCTGGACGCGCCAGTTCGTCAGCGTGTCGACCAGCGTTTGCTGTTCACGACTGTTGAGCTGCTTGAGCGTGACGTCTGGGATTTGCCCCAGCAGTTGCAGGCATTCGATCAGGCGTTTCGGCAGTTGCATTGCCAGGGTGTTTTTAAGGCTCTGGTTCGGATGCTCGGTACGCTGTTCGTTAAGGAAACCGTCCAGATCGCAATCCGGCACCAAATTCACCGTGACGAACTCGCCCGGCTGCCAGTAGCTGGAAATTTGCAATACCGCAGGGCCGGAAAGGCCGCGATGGGTGAAGAGCAGATTCTCGCGGAAAACGGTGCCGTCTTCGGCGGTGATGGTGGAGGCAACGGACACGCCGGACAAGGTCTGCAACTGCTCCAAAAGTGGTTTGTGCAAGGTAAACGGCACCAGGCCTGCGCGCGTGGGCAATACCTTTAAGCCAAACTGCTCAGCAATTTTGTAGCCAAACGGGGTGGCCCCAAGTCCAGGCATCGACAGCCCACCGCTGGCAATCACCAGGCTTGCGCAGCTAACGGCGTCACCGTTCAACTGAAGGGTGTAGCCGTCATCGTTGCGCGCCACTTCCAGCACTTCGCTACGCAGACGCGTCACGACGCCGCCCTTTTCGCATTCGGCCACCAGCATGTCGACTATCTGCTGCGCGGAGTCATCGCAGAACAGCTGGCCCAGCGTTTTCTCATGCCAGGCGATGCCATGCTTGCCCACCATTTCGATAAAATCCCACTGGGTGTAACGCGCCAGGGCTGATTTGCAAAAATGACGGTTTTGACTCAAATAAGCCGCGGGCTCAACGTACAGGTTAGTGAAGTTGCAACGTCCCCCGCCGGACATCAGGATCTTACGTCCCGGCTTCTTGCCATTATCCAGCAGCAGCACGCGACGACCCGCCTGCCCGGCCATCGCCGCACAGAACATACCCGCCGCACCGGCACCAATAATAACGGCATCAAACCTTTCCACGTCTAAATCCTCTTATTTAAGTGGCGCGAATTGTAAAGTTTCCGCAGTGGTCGCACCAGCATAAAGATCCCAGATCACAAGCATTTGCTTGAAATATAAAATATATTTCTTTACCAGACGCAGACAAAGCAGAAGGTATATCAAAAAAAAGCTATATTTCACTTTGCCCGTTGCGCGTTTGTCCTGGATAATGCGCCGCGTTCATGTCCTCCAAAATGGCGTAACGTCCTATGCTACATTTGTTTGCTGGTCTGGATTTACATACCGGGCTTTTACTTTTGCTTGCTCTGGCATTTGTCTTGTTCTACGAAGCTATCAATGGCTTCCACGACACGGCGAACGCAGTAGCTACGGTTATCTACACTCGCGCATTGCGATCGCAGGTTGCGGTAGTGATGGCGGCTGTCTTTAACTTCTTTGGTGTGCTTCTTGGTGGTCTAAGCGTAGCTTACGCCATCGTCCATATGCTACCGACAGATCTTCTGCTGAATATGAGTTCAGCCCACGGTCTGGCGATGGTATTTTCCATGCTGCTTGCTGCCATTATCTGGAACCTCGGAACCTGGTATTTCGGTCTGCCTGCATCCAGCTCACACACGCTGATCGGCGCAATTATCGGTATCGGGTTAACCAACGCCCTGATGACCGGCACTTCTGTTGTTGATGCGCTGAACATTCCAAAAGTTATTGGAATCTTCGGATCACTTATCATTTCCCCTATTGTGGGTCTGGTCGTTGCGGGTGGATTGATTTTCGTCCTGCGTCGTTACTGGAGCGGTACTAAAAAACGCGCCCGTATTCACCTGACGCCTGCAGAACGTGAAAAGAAAGATGGCAAGAAAAAGCCGCCATTCTGGACTCGTATCGCCCTGATCATCTCTGCTATCGGCGTGGCCTTCTCTCATGGCGCGAACGATGGTCAGAAAGGCATTGGCCTTGTCATGCTGGTGTTGATTGGCGTGGCACCGGCAGGCTTTGTGGTTAACATGAATGCTTCCGGCTACGAAATCACCCGTACTCGCGATGCTATCAACAACGTCGAAGTTTACTTCCAGCAGCATCCTGCGCTGTTGAAGAAAGCCACTGGCGTTGACCAGCTGATTCCTTCTCCTGAACCTGGTGCAGCGACTGCGCCTGGCGAGTTCCATTGCCATCCGGCAAATGCGATCAACGCGCTGGAACGCGTTAAAGGAATGCTGGGCGATATCGAAAGCTACGACAAATTGTCTGTCGATCAACGTGGTCAGCTGCGTCGCATTATGCTCTGCATCTCTGATGTGACCGATAAGGTCGCGAAGCAGCCAGAAGTGAACGCTGACGATAAGCGTCTGCTGAAGAAACTGAAAAGCGATATGCTCAATACCATTGAGTACGCGCCAATCTGGATAATCATGGCGGTCGCGCTGGCACTGGGTATCGGTACGATGATTGGCTGGCGTCGTGTGGCGACCACCATCGGTGAGAAGATTGGTAAAAAAGGCATGACGTATGCGCAGGGTATGTCCGCGCAGATGACAGCAGCCGTTTCTATCGGCCTGGCGAGTTATACCGGTATGCCGGTCTCGACGACGCACGTTCTGTCTTCGTCCGTAGCAGGTACGATGATTGTCGACGGTGGCGGTTTGCAGCGCAAAACCGTGACCAACATTCTGATGGCCTGGGTATTTACGCTCCCGGCATCGATTCTGCTGTCAGGCGGTCTGTACTGGATCTCTCTGAAGCTGATTTGATATTAGAATGAATAAAAAGCGGGTCAGGAAACTGACCCGCTTTTTTTTTGCTCAATGCCAGATCAGGAGCGCCACCATACTCACTACAACCAGACCGCACAGGGCGCTGGTTAAAATGAACTGGCAACGCAACCGGTCGCAACGACGGATAAACTCGTCGTCATGATGATCGCGATAGCGCTGGGCGTAGATATACCACACCAGACGCATCTGTTTGCTGGGCTGTCCATGCGACGTGAAGAAGCCTCCACCATCCACATACTGATAAAGCAACGGATCGCAACCACGAAGTACTACTAACAGCGCGCGTAACGAAGAGAAATAACGCGCCATATTCACTATGCAAACCACACATAACGCCCAAAACAATGCGATGGTGCTAATCATACTTCCTCCCCGGCGCAGGCCCATGAAGCAAGGCTTCTGGACAATCGCACCCCAATGCCATGACAGACAGATCAGTGAAAGAATGACGAAAGTCGACCGGGTTCACGTTTAATTATCCGAACGGCTCATTAAATAGTGTAGGAGATCCGTTAATTTTTTTGCCACAAGGTTAATCGTTATCAACACCAAAGCTTGAAAAAATTGTTTAACTGGGCCGTAATAAAGGCAGATAGACGACGGCTTAACTCATTAGTCATCGATAACTTAAGGAAGGAGTAACACTATGGCTTACAAACACATTCTCATCGCGGTAGACCTCTCCCCGGAGAGTAAAGTGCTGGTTGATAAAGCGGTATCCATGGCACGCCCCTACAACGCGAAAGTTTCTTTGATTCACGTTGATGTGAATTACTCCGATCTCTACACCGGTCTCATTGATGTGAATCTTGGCGACATGCAAAAGCGCATCTCCGAAGAGACTCACCATGCATTATCTGAGCTCTCTACCAACGCGGGCTACCCTATCACCGAAACCTTAAGCGGTAGCGGCGATCTGGGTCAGGTGCTGGTTGATGCGATTAAGAAATACGATATGGATCTGGTGGTGTGCGGTCATCATCAGGATTTCTGGAGCAAGCTGATGTCTTCAGCGCGCCAGCTGATCAACACCGTACATGTGGATATGTTGATTGTTCCGCTGCGTGACGAAGAAGACGAATAAGTCGAACTTTACCCCTCACCCTGGCCCTCGCACCTATGTGGAACAGGGCACAATTGAGCCCCTCGCCCCTCTGGGGTGAGGGGGCATCAGACCGCACTATTCCACGGTGCCCGAATAAATATCAAACCGGTGTCCCTTGGTCACCACGGCATTCGTCGTCGCAACATCTGCCAGCGGCGGCGCATAGTCCGGACGTTTCACCACCACGCGCTTTGTCGCCAGCAGTCGAGCAGGCTCCAGCAAACCATCGGCGTCCAAATCCGGCCCCACCAGCGACTGAAACACACGCATTTCCTTCTTCACCAGCGCGCTTTTCTGCTTATGCGGGAACATCGGATCGAGATAGACCACCTGCGGACGAGGGCTGATATCCGTCAGCGCCGTCAGGCTCGATGCGTGAATCAACTGCAAACGTTCCTGTAACCACGGGCCAATCTCAGCATCGGCATAACCGCGCGCCAGACCATCGTCGAGCAGCGCGGCGACCACCGGATTGCGTTCAAGCATCCGCACGCGACAGCCGACAGAGGCCAGCACAAACGCATCGCGCCCCAGCCCCGCCGTAGCGTCTACCACGTCCGGCAAATAACTCCCCTTAACACCGACCGCCTTTGCTACCGCTTCACCGCGACCACCGCCAAACTTGCGCCGATGCGCCATCGCGCCATCCACGAAATCAACGAAGATGCCGCCGAGCTTGGGCTCATCACGCTTGCGCAGTTCGAGATGCTCAGGCGTCATCACCAGCGCCATCAGGTTTTCTTGATCGTGTTCAAGCCCCCAGCGGGCCGCAAGAACAGATAAGGCGCCGTCTCCGGCGCCTGATTCATCGACTAAACAGATCTTCACGTGGCAGTTAGCCCTTGATTCCGTAATGTTCAAGCATCGCATCCAGCTGCGGTTCACGGCCACGGAAGCGTTTGAACAACTCCATTGGCTCTTCAGAACCGCCGCGCGTCAGGATGTTATCCAGGAACGACTGACCGGTTTCGCGGTTGAAAATACCTTCTTCTTCAAAGCGAGAGTAGGCATCTGCCGCCAGCACATCGGCCCACAGATAGCTGTAGTAACCCGCCGCGTAGCCACCAGCAAAGATATGGCTGAACGCGTGTGGGAAACGGCCCCACGTTGGGCCTGGGATCAGCGCAACCTGCTTCTTAATCTCGGCCAGGGTTTCGAGGATTTTCGCCCCTTGCTCCGGGCTGAACTCTGCATGCAGACGGAAATCAAACAGGCCGAACTCCAGCTGGCGCAGGATAAACATAGCCGCCTGGTAGTTTTTCGCGGCCAGCATTTTATCCAGCAACGCTTTCGGCAACGGCTCGCCGGTCTCATAGTGACCTGAAATAAACGCCAGCGCTTCCGGCTCCCAGCACCAGTTTTCCATAAACTGGCTCGGCAGCTCGACGGCATCCCACGGCACACCACTGATACCCGAAACACCCGCCGCTTCGATACGGGTCAGCATATGGTGCAGACCGTGACCGAATTCGTGGAACAGGGTGATCACTTCATCGTGCGTGAACAGCGCAGGCTTACCGCTAACCGGACGGTTAAAGTTACAGGTCAAATAGGCGACTGGCTTTTGCAGCGAGCCGTCGGCTTTACGCATCTGACCGACACAGTCGTCCATCCACGCTCCGCCGCGTTTGTTTTCACGCGCATACAAGTCCAGATAGAAACTGCCGCGCAGCTCGTTCTTCTCGTCATACAGCTCGAAGAAGCGTACTTCTGGATGCCAGACGTCCACATCGGTGCGTTCTTTGGCAGTAATGCCGTAAATGCGTTTCACCACTTCGAACAGGCCGTTAACGGCTTTGTTTTCCGGGAAGTACGGGCGCAGTTGTTCGTCGCTGATGCTGTACAGATGCTGTTTCTGCTTTTCGCTGTAGTAGGCGATATCCCACGGTTGCAGGTCGTCTACGCCACACTCGGCTTTGGCAAATTCGCGCAGTTGAGCCAGCTCTTTCTCGCCCTGTGGACGCGCGCGCTTAGCCAGATCGGTTAAGAATTCAAGAACCTGCTGCGGATTTTCCGCCATTTTGGTGGCGAGCGATTTGTCGGCATAGTTGTCGAAGCCCAGCAGTTGCGCCAGCTCGTGGCGCAGAGCGAGGATTTCCGCCATCACCGGGCTGTTATCCCATTTGCCCGCGTTCGGTCCCTGGTCGGAGGCGCGAGTGCTGTATGCGCGATAAAGTTCTTCACGCAGCGCCTGGTTGTCGCAATAGGTCATCACCGGCAGATAGCTTGGGATATCAAGCGTTAACAGGAAACCTTCCTGTTCTTTGGCTTCGGCCTGCGCTTTGGCGGCGGCCAGCGCGCTTTCCGGCATGCCCACCAGCTCGGCTTCATCGGTGATCAGTTTTGACCAACCCATAGTGGCATCAAGCACGTTGTTGCTGTACTGGTTGCCCAGCTCAGACAGGCGCGCGGCAATTTCACCGTAGCGAGTCTGTTTGTCTTTTGGCAAACCAATACCGGACAGTTCAAAATCACGCAGCGCATTATCGACGGCTTTCTTCTGGGCGATATCCAGCGTCGCATAATGCTCGCCATCACGCAGATCGCGATAGGCGTTGTACAGCCCTTCATGCTGCCCAACCCAGGTGCTGTACTCGGACAGCAGCGGCAGAGTTTGCTCGTAGGCTTCGCGCAGCTCCGGGCTGTTTTTCACCGAATTCAGATGACTAACCGGCGAAAACAGGCGACCCAATACGTCATCCACTTCAGCCAGTGTCTGGCACAAATTTTCCCAGGTATACGGCGCGCCGTGTGCGACCACGCTTTCTACCGCCGTGCGGCAATCATCCAGCGCTTTGGTAACGGCTGGGACCACATGCTCTGGCTGGATTTTAGAAAACGGCGGCAACGAGAAAGGGGTCAGTAATGGATTGGTCATAAGCGCTGTCCTGTGAAAGAAGATGAATGAAGCGCGCATCCGGCGCTGTGCATATTGTTTGTAGAATGGGGTTAAGTGTAGTGAATTTCAATGCCAGACGTTGCGCTTTCGCGGCGAGAGTGACTTTTCTGTATACTGTGGCGATACGCTTGATTTTTACCTACTGGAACACCTTTACCCATGCTCAGTTATCGCCACAGCTACCACGCGGGCAACCATGCCGACGTCCTGAAACACACCGTTCAGAGCCTGATTATCGAGTCTCTGAAAGAGAAAGATAAGCCATTTCTGTATCTGGACACCCACGCTGGCGCTGGCCGCTACCAGTTAAGCAGCCAGCACGCAGAGCGTACCGGTGAATATCTGGAAGGTATCGCCCGTATCTGGCAGCACGACGACCTGCCCGCCGAGCTTGAACCGTACATCAGCGTGGTAAACCATTTCAACCGTAGCGGCCAGTTGCGCTACTACCCTGGCTCTCCGCTGATTGCGCGTCAGCTGCTGCGTGAGCAGGACAGCCTGCAAATGACCGAGCTGCACCCGAGCGACTTCCCGCTGTTGCGCTCTGAGTTTCAGAAAGACAACCGCGCTCGCGTCGAAAAAGCCGACGGCTATCGCCAGCTAAAATCTAAGCTGCCACCCGCTTCTCGTCGCGGCCTGGTCCTGATTGACCCGCCTTACGAAATCAAAACCGACTATCAGGCCGTGGTCACCGGCATTAACGAAGGCTACAAACGCTTTGCAACCGGGACGTATGCCCTGTGGTATCCGGTGGTGATGCGTGCGCAAATCAAGCGCATGATCAAAGAGTTGGAAGCGACCGGCATTCGCAAAATTATGCAGATTGAACTGGCCGTTCGCCCGGACAGCGATCAGCGCGGCATGACCGCTTCCGGTATGATTGTGATTAACCCGCCGTGGAAGCTCGAAGCGCAAATGAACAACGTGCTGCCGTGGCTGCACAAAGTGCTGGTCCCAACGGGAAATGGCCACGCGACCGTCAGTTGGATTGTGCCTGAGTAATCGCAGTCATCGGTGGAACCTATTGATTTCAGGTATACAATCGCGGCAATCAGACATTAAGGATAAGACCCATGAGCAAGCATTATGACTACATCGCCATCGGCGGCGGCAGCGGCGGCATCGCCTCTATTAACCGTGCAGCCATGTACGGCCAGAAGTGTGCGCTAATTGAAGCCAAAGAGCTGGGCGGCACCTGCGTTAACGTCGGCTGTGTACCTAAAAAAGTCATGTGGCACGCGGCACAAATCCGCGAAGCTATCCATATGTACGGCCCGGACTATGGTTTTGATACCACTATCAACCACTTTGACTGGGACAAGCTGATTGCCAGCCGCACCGCTTACATTGACCGTATTCATACTTCTTACGATAACGTACTGGGTAAAAATAACGTCGATGTCATCAAAGGCTTTGCCCGCTTTGTGGATGCGAAAACGATCGAAGTGAACGGTGAGACGATCACTGCCGATCACATTCTGATCGCCACCGGCGGTCGTCCTGCCCGCCCGAGCATCCCTGGCGCGGAATACGGTATCGACTCCGACGGTTTCTTTGAGCTGCCTGCCCTGCCAAAACGCGTTGCGGTTATTGGCGCAGGTTATATCGCCGTGGAACTGGCGGGCGTCATTAATGGACTGGGTGCAGAAACGCATCTGTTCGTACGTAAACACGCGCCGCTGCGTAGCTTTGATCCGCTGATTGTCGAAACGCTGGTTGAAGTGATGAATACCGAAGGCCCGACCCTGCACACTCAGGCCGTACCGAAAGCGATTGAGAAAAACGCCGACGGCAGCCTGACGCTGACGCTGGAAGACGGTCGCAGTCAGACTGTGGATAGCCTGATCTGGGCTATCGGTCGTGAACCGGCGAACGATAACTTTAACCTGGCGGTCACGGGCGTTAAAACCAATGACAAAGGCTATATCGTTGTCGATAAGTTCCAGAATACCAGCGTACCAGGCATTTACGCGGTGGGCGATAACACCGGTGCGGTTGAGCTGACGCCAGTTGCTGTGGCCGCAGGCCGTCGCCTGTCCGAGCGCCTGTTTAACAACAAGCCGGACGAGCATCTGGATTACAGCAATATCCCGACCGTGGTCTTCAGCCACCCGCCAATCGGCACCGTCGGCTTAACCGAACCGCAGGCGCGCGAGCAGTATGGCGACGACCAGGTGAAAGTGTACAAATCGTCCTTTACGGCGATGTACACCGCCGTCACCTCTCACCGTCAGCCGTGCCGCATGAAGCTGGTTTGCGTAGGACCGGAAGAGAAGATTGTCGGTATTCACGGCATTGGCTTTGGCATGGATGAGATCCTGCAAGGCTTTGCGGTGGCACTGAAAATGGGCGCAACCAAGAAAGACTTCGACAATACCGTGGCGATTCACCCAACCGCGGCAGAAGAATTTGTGACCATGCGTTAATGTCGATGCCCCTCTCTTGAGGGGCATTTTCTGTTAACATTCATAAATCGTTGCAAAACGAATGCTCTGAATTCACGTTCAAATAAAAACCTCTTACACATCTCTTTAATACAGCCAAATCAAACAGATACACCATCTTTGGCGTCATAATGCCCAACAATAAAACGTGATCGACCGCACACTTCGCAACCCACACACCGAAGCGAGTGTCTACGCTTATGTGATACCCGGAATAACTGACTTTGTGAAATCACAACCGGAGGTCCTGACCACCATGTTCAACCAGAAACTACATGCAGCTGATATCGTTGAATTCGAAATTGCAGAAGAGCTGCGCTACGAAACCGATCCCTGCGAGTTAAAACTGGATGAGATGATCGAGGCGGAGCCGGAACCCGAAATGATTGAGGGGCTACCCGCATCCGATGCGTTGACCCCTGCCGATCGCTATCTTGAACTGTTCGAACACGTTCAGTCGTCGCGCCTGTTTGCCGACAGCAAAACCTTTCCTGACTGTGCGCCTAAGATGGATCCGTTGGATATCCTTATTCGCTACCGTAAGGTTCGTCGTCATCGCGACTTCGACCTGGCCCGGTTTGTCGAGAACCACTTCTGGATGCCGGATAATCTCACCACCGAATATGTCTCCGACCCAAGCCAGACGCTCAAAGAACACATTGATAACCTGTGGCCGGTGCTGACGCGGGAACCGCAGGATCACATCCCGTGGTCATCTCTGCTGGCGCTGCCGCAGGCCTACATCGTGCCCGGTGGGCGATTCAGTGAAACCTACTACTGGGATTCGTATTTCTCGATGCTGGGCCTGGCGGAAAGTGGCCGCAACGATTTACTCAAATGTATGGCGGATAACTTTGCGTGGCTGATCGAACGCTACGGCCACATCCCTAACGGCAACCGTACCTACTATCTGAGCCGCTCGCAGCCGCCAGTGTTTGCCCTGATGGTTGAGCTGTTCGAGGAAGATGGCGTGCGCGGTGCAAAACGCTACCTGGATCATCTGAAGATGGAGTACGCCTTCTGGATGGACGGCGCGGAATCGCTGATGCTTAACCAGGCCTATCGCAGCGCCGTACGTATGCCGGACGGTTCGTTACTCAACCGTTACTGGGACGACCGAGATACGCCGCGTGACGAGTCCTGGATTGAGGATGTCGAAACCGCGCGGCATTCTGGGCGACCACCCAATGAGGTGTATCGCGACTTACGCGCGGGCGCGGCATCCGGCTGGGATTACTCGTCACGCTGGCTGCGCGATCCGGGCCGCCTGGCCAGCATTCGCACCACCCAGTTCATCCCCATCGATCTGAACGCGTTCCTGTTTAAGCTGGAAAGCGCAATTGCCAATATTTCTGCCTCAAAAGGCGAGAAAGAGACCGCTGACCTGTTCCGCCAGAAAGCGAACGATCGTCGTGCGGCGGTCAATCGTTATCTGTGGGATGACGAAAACGGCTGCTACCGCGATTACGACTGGCGACGCGAAGAGATGGCGCTGTTTTCTGCCGCCAGCATCGTACCGTTGTACGTTGGTATGGCCACGCACGAGCAGGCCGATCGGCTGGCCGACATCATTAAAGCGCGCCTGCTGACGCCGGGCGGTATTATGGCCACCGAATATGAAACCGGCGAACAGTGGGATAAACCTAACGGCTGGGCACCGCTGCAATGGATGGCGATTCAGGGCTTTAAGCAGTATGGCAACGATTCGTTAGGCGATGAAATTGCGTGGAGCTGGCTGCAAACGGTGAATCATTTCTACAAAGCGCATCACAAGCTTATCGAGAAATACCATATTGCCAGCAGCACGCCGCGTGAAGGCGGCGGCGGCGAATATCCATTGCAGGATGGGTTCGGCTGGACGAACGGCGTGGTGCGCAGGTTGATTGGGCTGTACGGTGAGCCTTGAGTGTAGGTTCCCTCTCCCGCGGGGAGAGAGAAATATCAGCGAATCACATCATAAATGGCGGTCTGAATGGACTGCCATTTTTTGGTGCTGGCGTCCGGCTGCGCCAGCGTTCTGAGTTTCGCCTGGTCGACTTCATATTTCTGACGCTTAATCACCGCCGGTACCGTACAAAATGCCTGCAAATACTGTTTACGCATCGACGTTAGTGATTCCCCAGTCGACATGGCATGACTCAACGTTGTGATAAAACGCCGACAGGGTTTTTGCTCCACCATTTGCAGGCGGTAGCGCATTAACACCTCAAGAACGTCGTCGTAACCGGCGGCCATCGCCTGTTCCGTCCAGGCCAGTTTCCAGTCCATCCCACCCTGGAGGAACAGCAACGTCACGCGCGTGTCGTTACGGTCAATGGCCGAGCGCAAGTTGTTCTCATCCCAGGTCACGCCCATGCGCGTGAGCGTTTCTCGCGAGGAAGGCGTTTCACGCATCTCTTTCGGCGCGGCCTGAGCCTGTGTATTGACGGCAGAAACTGGCGGAGTCGTGCTGGTAACTAACCAGAACCCGCCTACCACGATCGCAATAACCATCACCCCAACCGCTCCCCAGAGCGCACCCGAGATCAACCGATCGCGCTGTTCAGGCGTACGCGGCGCGCGTTGAGTTGGCTTTTCGATGCTGTCGCGGATTTCAAAAAGATCGCCGCCGGTCAGTCGATCCATTTTTTGCGCATTTTCCCAGAAGTTGTGCAGTTCACTCGCGTCAACGGCCATCAGTCCTGTCGGGTTGATACGCGTCCGCCCTTCTTCAAATGCCCGCTGGATGGGGCCTGCGATTTGGGCGTAATAGTTATCCAGCAACAAAAGCTGAGCGGAACTGAGCGGCTGCTGCACGGTGAGCGCGTTGCGAATTTGACGGATATCATCGAGGAAGGTTTGCAACGTTTTGCGCGGTTCAACAAACAACGTCAGGGCGTTGCGATCGTTAAACAGCGGCGAGTAATAGCGGCTGAACTCTTTTTTATCCACCACCATCAACGCCAGTTCGCTGAACATCATCCCGCTGAGTACGTCGTTACGGTCGGCCATTTTTAACCAGCGCCGGACACGGTCAGCGTTAAACAAGGTTTTTAGATGATTGTTGAGCCGCACCGGGTCGGGCCATGCCTGCATGATCAGCGACTTAAGCATCAGCTCCAGCGCGCGCACCTGTTTGTGTGCTTGCTGCTGCTGAGCCTCGCCGCCCACTTTCAGTTCGGTGCTGTAGCCCAGCAGTGGCTGCTGCGAGCGCAGATGTTCAAGCGCAGTGACAAAGCGCATCGCGGCGATAAGCTGGTTCTGCGTCACATCCTGACCGTTCTCATACTGTGGAACGCGCTGCTGTAAAAGCCGAAGCTGTAGCGTGAAATCCGTCATTTCTGCATCGTTGAGGTTCAGGCGTTTTGCTACGACCGTCCAGCCACCCAGTGCCAGGCGGGCCGTATCGAGCTGTTCCAGAAACCAACGCGGGTCTTTTCCTTCCGAGACATGAACATCAAGAAGGAGCAGGATCTCTATTGAGGCCTGACGAATAATGGCGAGGCAGTGTTCAAACTGCTCGCGGACGTGATGTGTTGGACTTAAAGTCATCATTTTCCTTAATGTACAACGAAGCAGACTAAGTTGGCCGTATGGTCATTTTTCTTTTTATTTATACGCGGTTAAACATAACTGAGATTATGGATAAATAAAGTGACAACTCTATAATCATTGAAAATTGTTATAGGAGAACCGGATGCCTGTACTGACGACTTCTCGATTAACGTGCTCGCCCTTGCAGGAGCATGACTGGCCCTTTTATCTGTCGCTACAACAGCATCCCGATGTGATGCGCTACGTGGGCGATAAACGCCCTGTTGCAGACATCAGGGCAGCATTCGAACCGCGCCTCCAGCCCTGGATGCCCGGCAGCGCACACTGGCTGTGTCTGGTGGTGCGTGATGCGCAAAGCCAAACGCCGCTCGGTATGACGGGATACATTCATCGAGAAGATGATTGTGCAGAAGTGGGTTTCCTGTTCGCTCCTGAAGCTCAGGGAAAAGGATATGGGTACGAGTCGTTACGTGCGGTGTGTGATTTTGCCTTTGAACAGGGCGGAATTCGCCGTCTGATGGCTACCGTGACGGCGGGTAATCTGGCCTCCCGTGGCTTGCTGGAAAAGACCGGTTTTGTCCTCGAAGGTGAACTACGAGAAAACTTTGCGCTCTCTGGGCAATGGTACAACGACTGGATCTTTGGCCTGCTTAAGCACGAATATCACGTCGATCAACTGCCATTTGGCTGATTCTTTCTCGTCTTTGTTTCCTCTACAGTATCGCCTGACATGAGGAAACGAAGATGACATACCAATTACTGCAAATTTCCCTCGCAGGAATTAACCTGATAAAAAAATATCAGGGACTTTCACTGGAAAAATATCGCGATGAAAGCGGATTATGGGTAATTGGATATGGACATATTGTCTCTCCAGCCGATTGCTTTGGCGATATCATTACGCCATCTCAGGCCGAAATATTGTTAAGTGCGGATATCGATATATGCGAACAGTTCCTGCATGAAAATATCGGGATAACGCTTGGGCAATTTCAGTACGATGCTTTGATTTCGCTGATATTCAGTTGCGGTAAAACGCAAGTGATGCAAACGGGAATACTTAATGATATTGCGCAGGGAAATTACGCGAAAGCCACTGAGATATGGCGGCATGAGCAGATGCTTAACGGGAAATATATTCCCAGCCTGGCGGCACTTCGTCAGGCTGAGTGTGAGTTGTTTACGATAAACGACTGCCCGCAATCGGCGTTAAGCCACGCGGGTGTATAGCATGGCAGCCTGAGTACGATTTTTAACATCCAGCAGACGAAAAAGCGTTTCGAGATGCGCTTTGACTGTGCCCGCACTGATGTTAAGCGCTCGGCTGATTTCCTTGTTAGATTCCCCTTCGGCCAGCAGCTTTAGCACTTCTCGCTGGCGCTCGCTCAATGAGGCCAATTCATATTGTGGCTGTAAGGCCGATTTTAGCCACTCTCCAGGACAACACATCATCCCGGATGCCACCATCCGCAGAACCGAGGCATACATATCCGCCGAGGAGTGGCGCGGAACGATCGCCATGACGTTGCGCTGCACCAGCTGTTCAACCCAGTCGGCCTCTTTTTTCGCCAGCACCATCACCACTCGCAGCGCCGGAAAACGCGAATTGAGCTCGTCCAACAACCACAGGCAATATTCACGATGCAGACTGCCGTCGATCATAACAATAGCGGCAGGTGAAGCCGTTAATAATGGCCACAACTCATCAGCCTGACTCGTTCCGTCGATATTTATTTCAGGAATAATCCCGCGCAGACTGCCTATCGCTCCATGAATAAATATTGACTGCCTGTCAAACATGATGACTCGCATGAATGTGCATCCTTCTGATATGTAATTATAACGAAGGCATTCTACAGAGATGCGTTTTAGCGGAAAGCGTATTACCCATAAGGGTTACAAATCTGCTTCAACAACGAACAATTATAAATTTTTGAAATAACTTAATTAAGGATCATCTCAATGCAAAATGCGGGGGATCCCTCCCCTTTATTCAGCTATTACAGGAACATGCCGCCAGAAACTTCGATACGCTGGGCATTCATCCAACCTAGCTCATCGCTCAGCAATGCTGCAATGGCATCGCCAATGTCATCTGGCAGGCCAACGCGTCCAAGCGCGGTTTGCGAGGCAATCATCTGATTAATATGTTCATTATCACGTACGCGCCCGCCGCCAAAATCAGTTTCAATCGCCCCAGGCGCAATGATATTAGCCGTTATTCCTCGCGCGCCCAGCTCTTTGGCCTGGTAGCGAGTGAGCACTTCCATCGCCCCTTTCATCGCCGCATAGGTACTGGAGCCCGGCTGTGCGAAACGAGCAAGCCCGCTGGAGACATTAAGGATACGCCCGCCGTTTTTAAGCATCGGCAGCAGTCGCTGGGTCAGGAAGAACGGTCCTTTGAAATGGATGTTCATGGCATCATCAAACTGTTCGACGGTGGTTTCCGCATAAGGAGCGTATAAACCAGTACCCGCATTGTTCAATAAATAATCGAAGGAGTCGCGCTGCCACACATGCTTAAGCTGCGACCGCACTTCGGCGGCAAATTTTTCGAAACTGGCGATTTCGCCGACGTTCAGCGGTAAAGCCACGGCTTTTACGCCCTTTTCTTCAATTTCATGCACAACATGACGTGCTTCTTTCTGGCTGCTGTTATAGGTCAGAATAATTCCTGTTCCCTTCGCTGCCAGCTTCAATGCCGCATTCTTACCCAGGCCACGGCTCCCGCCAGTCACTAATGCAATACGTTCACTCATGATAAACCTCGTTTCGCTTGTTACGGTGATTGAGAAAGAGCTTATTAGGTGATAGAAAATCAATAAAGACGCTGAAAAACGCTTCACTGTTTCAATGACAACAATAATGAGCGCAGCCTATGGATAAAATTCACGCAATGCAGCTCTTCATCCGCGTAGCGGAACTGGAGAGTTTTTCTCGCGCCGCCGACACGCTGGGCCTTCCTAAAGGTAGCGTATCGCGTCAAATCCAGGCGCTGGAGAACCTGCTGGGAACACAGCTTTTGCACCGCACCACGCGCCGCGTAAGCCTTACGCAGGACGGCATGGTCTATTACGAGCGGGCAAAAGATCTGCTCGCCAACCTCGATGAACTGGACGGACTTTTCCAGCATGATCCCACCAGCATTAGCGGTCGATTACGCGTCGATATGCCCGTTGGGGTTGCGCGAAATTTAGTCATCCCGAAACTGCCCACTTTTCTCCAGCAGTATCCTGGCATTGAGCTAGAACTGAGCAGTAGCGATCGCCTGGTCGACGTCATTCGTGAAGGATTTGACTGCGTGGTACGCGTCGGCACGTTGAAAGATTCTGGGCTGATTGCCCGACCGCTTGGCAAACTCTCAATAATCAACTGTGCCAGCCCCGATTATCTGGCGCGTTTTGGCTATCCCGAGAATCTGGATGATTTGGCCTCGCATGCGGTGATTCATTACGCGGTGAATCTCGGTGTCCGCCCGCAGGGTTTTGAGTTTTATCAGGGTGATTCAACGCGATGGATAAAAACCGGAGGCGTATTAACCGTCAACAGCACCGAAACCTACCACGCGGCCTGTCTTGCCGGTCTGGGGATTATACAGGTACCGCGAATCGGCGTGCGCGAAGCGTTACGCAGCAAAAAACTCCTGGAAATTCTGCCGCAATATCGCGCCGAACCGATGCCGGTTTCGCTGATTTATCCTCACCGCCGTAACCTCTCCCGTCGCGTTCATCTGTTCATGGAATGGCTTACCGGGATAATGAAAGCTTACGTTGACTAGCCGCAGGCTATACTTCCCATTACATCCAGCTAAACGAAAAGGAAAATGCGTGTGACGCCGGAAAACAACCAGCAACGACCGACCCAGGAACTGGAATACGATCCCATCAAAAAGATGGAAACAAAGCCTGACGAAGATAAATCCCACAGCAAAGCGAACAAGGCGCTGGAAACGGTCACCGATACCGCACAAAAGATTCAGCGTCGCCCGATGATTGCGCACCTGATACGCGCTACCGAGCGCTTCAACGACCGCATGGGGAACCAGTTTGGTGCCGCTATTACCTATTTCTCGTTTTTATCGATGATTCCCATTTTGATGGTGTCGTTTGCCGCGGCGGGCTTTGTTCTCGCCTCGCACCCTACGCTGCTACAGGACATCTTCAATAAAATTCTGACCAACGTCAGCGATCCGACGCTCGCCGCCACGCTGAAAAGCACCATTAGCACTGCCGTGCAGCAGCGTACCACCGTGGGAATAGTGGGGCTGTTGATTGCGCTGTATTCGGGTATTAACTGGATGGGCAATCTGCGTGAAGCGATTCGCGCCCAGTCGCGTGACGTGTGGGAACGTACGCCGCAGGATCAGGAGAAAATCTGGATTAAGTATCTGCGCGACTTTGTCTCGCTGATAGGGCTGCTATTCGCGCTGATTGTGACCTTATCGATAACCTCCGTGGCAGGTTCGGCGCAGCAAATGATTATTTCTGCGCTGTACCTCGACTCTATCGAGTGGCTCAAACCGGCCTGGCGGTTGATTGGTCTGGCGATTTCTATTTTTGCCAACTATCTGCTTTTCTTCTGGATATTTTGGCGACTGCCGCGCCACCGTCCACGTAAAAAAGCGCTGATTCGCGGTACATTCATCGCCGCTATTGGCTTTGAAGTGATCAAGATTGTGATGACCTATACCCTCCCGGCGCTGGTGAAATCACCTTCGGGTGCGGCGTTTGGTTCGGTGCTGGGTCTGATGGCATTCTTCTACTTCTTTGCCCGCCTGACGCTGTTCTGCGCCGCATGGATCGCCACCGCCGAGTATAAAGATGACCCGCGAATGCCGGGTAAAACACATAAGTAAATCGCCCTTCGGGCTGAACAGAAAAGTAATCTTTCAGCCCGAATCATCATTTCAGCATATAAATCCAGACCGTAACTTTTATTTAACCTAAAACTAGTTTTATCATCTGATATATAAATTCTGTGAAGCATTTCATAGAAGGATTTTCGTCAGTCTGAACATTATCCCCTTTTTGCCTATATTATCGCCGCTACGTCGCTTTGTTACAGATTGAAATGTCGCTTTTGCTATGCGTAATATGGCCGTTCGTTCGCCAAAAAATAAGAAAATTTTATGCAAGCCACATCCACAACCATCGATTCAGAGCAGGAAAGTACGCCGGTTAACTCGCGTAATAAAGTTGTCGTTGCCTCACTGATTGGCACCGCAATCGAATTTTTCGATTTCTATATTTACGCCACTGCCGCGGTCATCGTCTTTCCACATATCTTCTTCCCGCAGGGCGACCCGACGGCCGCAACGCTACAATCACTGGCAACGTTCGCTATCGCATTTATCGCCCGTCCAATTGGTTCAGCAGTCTTTGGCCACTTTGGCGATCGCGTCGGTCGCAAGGTGACTCTCGTGGCATCGCTGCTGACGATGGGGATCTCTACCGTTGCGATTGGCCTGCTGCCAACCTACGAAACCATTGGCATTCTGGCTCCGGTGCTGCTGGCGCTGGCACGTTTTGGTCAGGGTTTGGGTCTTGGCGGGGAATGGGGTGGCGCGGCGCTGCTCGCCACCGAGAACGCACCACCGCGCAAGCGTGCGCTGTATGGTTCATTCCCACAGTTAGGTGCGCCAATTGGCTTCTTCTTCGCGAACGGCACTTTCCTGCTGCTCTCGTGGCTGCTGACCGACGAACAGTTTATGAGCTGGGGCTGGCGTATTCCGTTTATCTTCTCTGCTGTGCTGGTCCTGATTGGCCTCTATGTCCGCGTTTCGCTGCATGAGACACCGGTTTTTGCCAAAGTTGCCGCCGCAAAAAAACAGGTCAAAATCCCGCTGGGAACGCTACTGACCAAACACGTTCGCGTGACCGTACTCGGTACGTTCATCATGCTGGCAACCTACACGCTGTTTTACATTATGACGGTCTATTCCATGACCTACAGTACCGCAGCAGCCCCGGTAGGCTTGGGTCTGCCGCGTAACGAAGTGCTGTGGATGCTGATGATGGCGGTGATCGGCTTTGGCGTAATGGTGCCGATTGCGGGTCTGCTGGCAGATAAATATGGCCGTCGTTCGAGCATGATCGTGATTACTTCATTGATCATCCTGTTCGCGCTGTTCGTGTTCCCGCCGCTGTTAAGCTCGGGGAGCCCGGCGTTAGTGATGGCGTATCTGCTGATTGGCCTGAGTCTGATGGGGCTGACGTTTGGCCCGATGGGCGCACTGTTACCTGAGTTGTTCCCAACCGAAGTGCGCTACACCGGAGCATCGTTCTCGTATAACGTCTCTTCTATTCTGGGCGCGTCCGTAGCGCCGTATATCGCCACATGGTTGCAGTCGAACTATGGCCTGTTCTACGTCGGTGTCTATCTGGCATCGATGGCGGCTCTGACGCTGATTGCGCTGCTGCTGACGCATGAAACTCGGGATCAGTCATTGTGATTTGGTGATGATTTGCACAAATGGCTCCCTCTCTATTTTTAGGGAGAGGGATGGTGTGAGGGGGAATATGCAGCTCTGCTGGCTATTCCGTTCACTTCCAGACCAGTGCTTCTCTATGATTTCGGAACCGGTGAACGTGCCATGGCGGCTCAATCGCCGCCGCCCTGGCGACCCGGGCTCCCGGCAAGAAAATCGTCGCTACGCGATACCTTCGTCTTATTCCCTACAGCTTCGGGTCGGGCGCGATCCTGCATCCATGCAGGTCGCACCCTCTCCGCGCTTCCATGCGCGTCGCCCCGGCCTTCGGTCAACAACTCAGCGATTTACAGCCGGACCATGGAGCCGCTTTTATTGCTGAATCTCCATAAACACTTTTCTTGCTGCTGGAAATAGTAGCCATTACACAGGCTCCTTATTTCTTCATCTGCGACAAGATCGTCCGGCACTGATTTGCCTCGCCTTCAGACGGGGAGATCAGCGCCAGTAGCGCAGCGGCTGGCGTTACCAGCGTCGCCAGTGCTGCCGCGACGGCACCACGTGCAATCAACGGCCCAGCTTTTACACCCGCCTGCGGATTTTTGAACGAGCCACGCACGTACAGCGGTGAGCGTAAGGTGATAATGCGGAAACCTTTGCTCTCCGGATCGATCGTTAAATCCAGCTGTTCCGATGCCAGACTCGCCGTACCCGTGACGTTAATCACTGAGTTTTCGGTATCGAACGCAAAGATTTGCGGACGCGCAACGCCGTTGACCAAATCCAGATTAGCTGCTGCGCAATTGACCCTAACTTCATCATCACCAAAAATCTGCCCGACAATAAAGTTGCCCACATTCAGCCCCAGAATCTCCATCAGGTTACGGCTGACCAGTCCGTCATTCATCAGTAGCTTAAGGTTACCGTTACTGCTGCCCAGCAAGGCGGCCACTGAGTTACCGACGCCACGAATATCCGCATCACCGTTCATTTCACCCAGCGTTTTCTGCATCAGTTCCACGTCTGGCATCAGCGCTTTCAGCTTCAACCTGCGCGCCTGAATATCCGCCCGGCCCTGCATTGGCTTTTTATCGCCTTCAAGGTGAATGTTCGACGAAATGGTTCCACCTG
Source organism: Enterobacter sp. (assembly GCA_022649305.1). Lineage (GTDB taxonomy): Bacteria > Pseudomonadota > Gammaproteobacteria > Enterobacterales > Enterobacteriaceae > Enterobacter. The sequence continues at coordinate 6,732 of JALCNW010000045.1, read as the reverse complement.
CCATGCCAAATTTCAGCGGCTGTAAGCGCAGGTCAGCATTTTTGAGGATGATATGCGTTGATAGGTCACTGAGCGGCAATGAGCTGCCGTGCTCGATTTTACGCCCCTTAAAGCGCACGTCGGCATCCATCACGTCCCACTTGTCGGTTTCGAAGCGATCGTAAGGCAACACTTTGTCCGCAGGCTGGAGGTCTTTCTCACCCTTTTTCTGCTCCGAGCTTTTTGCCTTCTGCGCGCCTTTACCGGAATCAACGCCAATCAGTGGGCCAAGATCCGCCAGACGCAGCTGGCGAGACTCCAGGTCCCCTTCCAGTTTCGGGCGCGGCTTGCCGGTGGTGTAGGTCAGCGATCCGTGAATATCGCTGTCGCCGATGCGACCGTTAAAACCGCGGTAGTCAAATACGGAGGATTTTTCAGTATCGATTTTTGCCACCAGCCGTCCATCGGTTTCAAACGGCGGGGTATCTGGCAGCAGCACGCCAGTGAGATCGTAGAGTTCGCCCAGCGAGTCGCCCGCAAATTTCAGCTGAAGGTCGACCCCGCCCATGTTCATTGGGTCATTAACGGTGCCGACAAACGCCACGCGGGTATTACCGGATCGGAAATCAGCCTGTACCGGGAAAGGTGTGCCTTCGCTACGCAGCGCCAGCACACCACCCATTTTTCCCGTACCCGTAAGAGGTTGCCCGTTGTAGCGCCCTTTCGCCTTCAGCCCAAAAACATAATCGCCGACCTGACTATTATCGTCTTTGCCTTTGTTACCCGTCACCTCGCTAAAGGGCAGCGGTTTACCTAACGGATCAACCAGGATCTCTACATCGGCTTTGCTGACTTTATCATCGATCGCGATGCGCCCTTGATCGAAGAGAATATTGTCCAGACGGAAGGACCAGGATGACGGCTGCGCATTGGGATCGTTATCGCCATTACTCGCCATGTCGAAGGTCCAGTTGTTATTTTTTTCCGACAGACGGATCAGGCGTGCATCCGGTTTTTGCAGTTTGATCCAGGGTAAATAGACCGTCTTTGTGAGGAGTGCCAGCGGCGCTAACGTCGCTTCCACGCGCGGCAGATGCACCATTGTCACTTCAGGAATATCTGGCGGATTGCCGAGAATAATATCGTTGGCATGAACGTGCGGCCAGGGAACCCAACTGCGCCAGCCGGTTTCGTCTTTCTGACGTTCCCACACCACGCCAAGATCGCCGCGAATGGCGAAGGGTCGGTTAAGTTCGGTTGAGACTTTCTGGTTGATGGTCGGTTTGAGACGGTTCCAGTCGAACGTCGCAATAATGATGATTGCTACCACAATCAACAACAAGAAAATCCCTACCACCCAGGTGATGATCCTGGTTGTTTTTGTCATCGTCGTCCCCTTTATTTATTACCTTGCCTTTCATCAATATAGTTCAGACCAAGGCAAACGGCAGGGGTTACAGGGTGATAATGACGTTATCCAGGGTATCCATAGGAACCGGACGAGATAGGAAATAGCCTTGTGCTGCCGCCGCTGGGGAATTTTGGACATCACGCCACTCTTCCAGCGTTTCGACCCCTTCAACAATTACGCCCTGGCAATAGCGGTTCATCAACTGCAATAAGAGGGTAAACAGGTTACGGCCTTCAGGGGTCTGACGGAGCATGATAAACAGATCGCGTGCCACCTTGATATAGTCGTAACGCACCTCACTCAGCGCGGAGAAGTTCGCCATTCCTGTCCCGAAATCATCCAGCCACAGCGGACCAAACTCACATATTGATGCAAACGAAGAATCTTGCGGCAACCGCACGTGTTCGACCAGCTCAAAGCGCATCCATGACAACGACGCGACGAGTTTTTGCAGCCCCGGGTTCTGGCGCAGGGCAATCAGGGTTGGGCCATCGACGTTGACCGAGGCGAGAATATTATGTCTCGCAAAGAACGGCTGCTTCGTCGCCAGCATTTCAAGCTGTTCTTCCAGCACATCCAGGCGCTGACGCACACTGACTTCCGCAAAATAGCGATCCGGAGCGATACGCTGTGTCGGATTAGACGGATGCGTGACAACCGTGAGAATTTCAATCGCCATCAGCGTACCGTCAATACGGTAGATAGGCTGATAAGTATAAGCACGCTCACATTGCAGCCAATAACGATGCTCCTGCAAGCTTTCAATACTTGCTTCTGGAGTGGTGCATAGCCGCTGGATAACCTGCTCTGACTTCATTTCAGATGTCCTGTTGAAAAGAGATGACCTGTCTGGACTCGTCAAAGGGTTATCGGCCTGGGGTTTGAGAACTTTATGTCCAGTTAGTTTGGAAGATGAAATTAAGATGACAAGAATCTTTCAAGAACACGCGCTGGCTCAAAATAATTTTTGGAACGTCGTTTTAATATGGTTGACCATAAATTCCCCACAGCGCACACTATCTTTAATTAACTTATCTGTTCAGGTTCACGACTATGTCCAAAAAAATTGCCGTGATTGGCGAATGCATGATTGAGCTGTCACAGAAAGGTGCGGAAGTCAGCCGCGGCTTTGGTGGCGACACGTTAAACACCTCGGTTTACATTGCCCGTCAGGTTGCGCCTGAAGCACTGGCCGTGAACTACGTGACCGCTCTCGGCACCGATAACTTCAGCCAGCAAATGCTCGAAGCCTGGCAGAGTGAAAACGTTAAAACGTCGCTGATTCAGCGCATGGAAAACCGCCTGCCAGGGTTGTATTACATCGAAACCGACAGCACTGGCGAACGGACGTTCTACTACTGGCGCAATGAAGCCGCCGCTAAATTCTGGCTGGAAAGCGAAAACACCGCCGCCATTTGTGAAGAGTTAGCGACCTTTGATTATCTTTACCTCAGCGGTATCAGCCTTGCCATTTTAAGCCCGACCAGCCGCGAGAAACTGCTTTCCCTGCTGCACGAATGTCGCGCCAATGGCGGGAAGGTGATCTTTGATAATAACTACCGTCCGCGTCTGTGGGCCAGCCGCGAAGAGACGCAGCAGGTTTATCAACACATGCTGCAATGCACCGATATCGCGTTCTTAACGCTGGATGACGAAGATGCTTTGTGGGGTGAGAAACCGGTTGAAGAGGTGATTGCCCGTACGCATGAAGCAGGCGTGACAGAAGTGGTTATCAAGCGCGGCGCGGACTCTTGTCTGGTGTCCGTTGCGGGTGACGCTGTGGTTGACGTGCCAGCAGTTAAATTAGCCAAAGAGAAAGTCATTGATACGACGGCGGCGGGTGATTCGTTTAGCGCCGGATATCTGGCAGTACGTCTGACGGGCGGAACGCCTTCTGACGCGGCAAAACGCGGTCACCTGACGGCGAGCACGGTGATTCAGTATCGTGGGGCCATTATCCCACGAGATGCCATGCCTGATTAATTCACTAAAGCATCGGGAAACGGGTGCTTTAAGCTGGATAACAAAAAACCCTGCATTGCAGGGTTTTTTTTGAGAATAGCAAATGCGCTTCGCGTGTTATCAGAACGGAATATCGTCGTCGAAGTCCATCGGCGGTTCGTTAGACGGTGCCGGTGCAGACTGCTGCTGTGGACGAGACTGCGCGCCGCCGCTGAACTGGTTGCCGCCGCCCTGTGGCTGCTGAGGCTGACCCCAACTACCCTGCTGCTGCTGACCACCACCTGCCGGAGCACCACCGCCCTGACGGCCACCCAGCATCTGCATGGTGCCGCCAACGTTCACTACCACTTCCGTAGTGTATTTCTCAGCGCCGGCCTGATCGGTCCATTTGCGAGTACGCAACTGGCCTTCAATATAAACCTGAGAACCTTTACGCAGATATTCACCGGCCACTTCTGCCAGTTTGCCAAACAGCACAACACGGTGCCATTCAGTCTGCTCTTTCATCTCACCGGTCGCTTTATCACGCCAGGATTCGGAAGTAGCCAGCGTAATGTTGGCAACTGCGCCACCACTCGGCATGTAGCGTACTTCCGGGTCCTGGCCCAGATTACCGACGAGAATCACCTTGTTTACGCCTCTGCTGGCCATGATCGTGTCTCCTGAATACGTTTCTTAATAGTGTAACGCGCGAGTGTATCATTTCCATGTAGCATTTTGATAGTTGCGTAGCATGTTCCAGAGTTCTCTCGCGAACTCGACATTGTTACATAGGCAATCCGAAAATGCATTCCAATACTGTATATTCAAACAGGTCAGATTGTGTCATAATTAGCCGTTTCTGCCGTTTGTCCTTCAAACAAACCAGGCATCCGAGTCTCTACCGGGAAAGGTGAATGGATAAGATCGAAGTACGGGGCGCCCGCACCCATAATCTCAAGAATATCAACCTGATAATCCCTCGCGACAAGCTAATTGTCGTGACCGGGCTTTCGGGGTCTGGCAAATCATCACTGGCTTTCGACACCTTGTATGCCGAAGGACAGCGTCGTTACGTTGAATCGCTTTCCGCCTATGCGCGTCAGTTCCTGTCGCTGATGGAAAAACCGGACGTTGACCATATTGAAGGGTTGTCGCCTGCCATTTCTATTGAGCAGAAGTCGACGTCGCATAACCCACGCTCAACGGTCGGCACCATCACAGAAATTCATGACTACCTTCGCCTGCTGTTTGCTCGCGTGGGTGAGCCGCGCTGCCCTGACCACGACGTGCCGCTGGCGGCACAGACCGTCAGCCAGATGGTGGATAACGTGCTGGCACAGCCGGAAGGCAAACGCCTGATGCTGCTGGCACCTATCATCAAAGAGCGTAAAGGCGAACACGCGAAAACGCTGGAGAATCTGGCAAGCCAGGGCTACATCCGCGCCCGTATCGACGGTGAAGTGTGCGATCTCTCTGATCCACCTAAGTTAGAACTGCAAAAGAAACACACCATTGAGGTGGTCATCGATCGCTTTAAGGTGCGTGACGATCTCACGCAGCGTTTGGCTGAATCGTTCGAAACCGCGCTGGATCTTTCCGGTGGCTCGGCAATCGTGACCGACATGGACGATCCAAAAGCGGAAGAGATGCTCTTTTCTGCCAACTTTGCCTGCCCAATTTGCGGCTACAGCATGCGCGAGCTGGAACCCCGCTTGTTCTCGTTCAACAACCCGGCGGGCGCATGTCCAACCTGTGACGGCCTGGGCGTGCAGCAGTATTTCGATCCGGATCGCGTGATCCAGAACCCGGAACTGTCGCTGGCGGGTGGCGCTATTCGCGGCTGGGATCGCCGTAATTTCTACTACTTCCAGATGCTGAAATCGCTGGCTGAACATTATAAATTCGATGTTGATGCGCCTTGGGGTAGCCTGGGTGCAACCGTACATAAAGTCGTGCTGTACGGTTCCGGTAAAGACAACATCGAATTTAAATACATGAACGATCGCGGTGATACCTCCGTGCGTCGTCATCCGTTTGAAGGCGTGCTGCATAACATGGAGCGCCGTTACAAAGAGACCGAGTCCAGCGCGGTGCGCGAGGAGCTGTCGAAGTTCATTAGCAATCGCTCCTGCACGTCCTGTGAAGGGACTCGTCTGCGTCGCGAGGCTCGTCACGTCTTTGTTGAGAACACTGCGCTGCCGACCATCTCCGATATGAGCATTGGTCATGCAATGGACTTCTTCACCAATCTGAAGCTTGCTGGCCAACGTGCGCAAATTGCAGAGAAAATATTAAAAGAGATCGGCGATCGCCTGAAGTTCCTGGTGAACGTTGGTCTGAACTATCTGTCACTTTCCCGCTCAGCAGAAACGCTGTCCGGTGGTGAGGCGCAGCGTATTCGTCTGGCGAGTCAGATTGGCGCAGGCTTGGTCGGCGTGATGTACGTCCTGGATGAGCCGTCTATCGGCTTGCATCAGCGCGACAACGAACGTCTGCTCGGTACGTTGATCCACCTGCGAAACCTCGGCAACACCGTGATTGTGGTGGAGCACGATGAAGACGCAATCCGCGCCGCTGACCACGTTATCGATATCGGTCCGGGCGCAGGCGTACACGGTGGTCAGGTGGTGGCAGAGGGTACGCTGGAAGACATTATGGCCGTGCCGGAATCCTTGACCGGCCAGTTCATGAGCGGCAAGCGCAAAATCGACGTGCCGAAACAGCGCGTAGCGGCTAATCCGGAAAAAGTGCTGAAGCTGACGGGTGCCCGTGGCAACAACCTGAAAGACGTAACGTTGACGCTGCCGGTGGGCCTGTTCACCTGCGTGACCGGCGTGTCCGGCTCGGGTAAATCCACGCTGATTAACGACACGCTGTTCCCGATTGCCCAGACCCAGCTCAACGGTGCAACCCTTGCGGAACCCGCGCCGTATCGCGAGATTCAGGGACTGGAACATTTCGATAAGGTTATTGATATCGACCAAAGTCCGATTGGTCGTACGCCGCGCTCTAACCCAGCAACCTATACGGGTGTGTTTACGCCGGTACGTGAACTGTTTGCCGGTGTGCCGGAATCCCGTTCGCGCGGGTATACGCCAGGACGTTTCAGTTTTAACGTGCGCGGCGGACGCTGCGAGGCCTGTCAGGGCGATGGCGTTATTAAAGTCGAGATGCACTTCCTGCCGGATATATATGTGCCGTGCGATCAGTGCAGGGGTAAGCGCTATAACCGCGAAACCCTTGAGATCAAATACAAAGGCAAAACAATCCACGAAGTGTTGGATATGACCATTGAAGAAGCACGTGAGTTCTTTGATGCGGTACCTGCACTGGCGCGTAAGCTGCAAACGCTGATGGACGTAGGGTTGACCTACATTCGTCTGGGACAGTCTGCTACG
>JALCNW010000044.1 GCA_022649305.1 Enterobacter sp. | reverse complement strand
CAGTTTCCCCCGCCACGATCACCACCTGGTGGTCGCGTACGGCTTCCAAAATTTCCTGTTTTTTCTGACTGACGGGCAGGTTTTCCGGATAGGTAATGTCCGGGCGTGCGGCTTCGCGCAGCACGACCTTACCTGCGGCCTGTTCAATCTCTTTCGCCATCTCCTGATAAATGGCCTGTTGTGATTCAGGATTTTTAACCTTCTTAATACCCTGCAGGCGGCGCGCAAAGCGTTGTTTGTCGCGCAGCATCAGCGAATCAAGCTGGCGTTGCAGCATCGGGAAGGTGAGTTTTTGTTGTTCTGTCATAGCGTTAGCGGGCAGTGCTCTGCCGGGTGAAATCTCGTTTTAATGATAGGTGTAGAGTACCACAACGGCACTTCTCCTGCCTTATTCAAAAATTTCGAACATTGGATTCGATATATTGCGCTATCCCTGCGACAGGATTGTGAATAGAGTGTCATCAAGCAACGGGGCAACCCCAATCAAATACAATTAAGGAATCACCCATGAGCAAAGTATTAGTTCTCAAATCCAGTATTCTGGCAGGGTACTCTCAGTCTGGTCAGCTGTCTGATTATTTCGTTGAGCAGTGGCGTGAACAGCATTCCGCTGACGAAATCACCGTACGCGATCTGGCGGCCCAGCCTATTCCAGTACTGGATGGTGAGCTGGTGGGTGCGCTGCGTCCAAGCGATGCACCGTTGACGCCACGTCAGCAAGAAGCACTGGCGCTGTCCGATGAGCTGATTGCTGAACTGCAGGCCCACGACATTATCGTGATTAACGCCCCGATGTATAACTTCAACATCCCTACTCAGTTGAAAAACTACTTCGACCTGGTGGCGCGTGCTGGCGTAACGTTCCGTTACACCGAAAATGGTCCAGAAGGCCTGGTGAAGGGTAAACGCGCTATCGTGCTGTCAAGCCGTGGCGGTATTCACAAAGATACCCCAACCGACCTGATTGCCCCATACATGAGCCTGTTCCTGGGCTTCATCGGTATCACCGATGTGAACTTTGTCTTCGCTGAAGGTATCGCTTACGGTCCGGAAGTGGCGACCAAAGCACAGACTGACGCGAAAGCGGCAATCGACAGCCTGGTGGCTGCATAAGATTTTCCCCTCTCACCGCCCGGTGGGAGGGGTTTTCCTTTCCCCGCTCACGCCACAACTTTACGAGATTCCTCGTAAAATCTGCTACGAAACCAGCATGTCCAGAAAGAAATCCCTATGATGCCGGCGGGTGCTTGAGACTGACCAGTTTCAGGCAAACTTGCAGGAGGCTGGAAAGTGAAAAGCCCCAGGAGATATTTCTATCAACCTGGGGCTACCATCCAAAAACCTCACAAGTTGGATGTTAGCCCCTTCTGAGCAAGGAGGCAATAACATGCTGACAAAGTACGCCCTGGTGGCCATTGTAGTGCTGTGTTTTACAGTACTGGGATTCACGCTTTTAGTGCGCGAGACGCTATGCGAATTGAGCCTGAAGGAAAGGGGTATGGAGTTTAAAACTGTTCTCGCCTACGAATCGAAGAAGTAGCTAAAACGCGGGGAGCAATCCCCGCGTATCTGGCAGAAAGGTAATGGATCTCAATGCACCTTGTTTAGCCCTCTCGCCAGAGAGGGCTAACGCTAATTGTCAACTATATGCGCCATCATCAGCTGATAGCGCATATGGTTAAGTTTTTATTCTGGTTTAAAATAATGATGTCATGATATTGGTACATCGTGGGTGGAATGTCCGCCCTTTATTTTCTGCGCATCCGCGCCCCAGAATGAAGACGTCCCGTTAATGGATAACAGGCAGTTACCCCGCTTCGAATTAACGTCATGGCCCACTCGTGAAGCCATGGTTTCCCACGGGTTGGCTATCAACCTGCCCTGGCTGGCTTTCGTCAACGTCAGCTTTGCGCTGATGATTTTGCTGCGTAACGTGCTGTTTCATAATATCGACAATATTTATCATGCGGGTTTACGCCTCACGCAGATGATTGATGCCTTGATGCTGGGCATTATTCTTTTCTCGGCGGTTTTCACGCTGATGGCGTGGAGACAAAAGCACGGTGTCGGTTTCGTCCTTTTCATCACCGGCCTGCTGTGGTCGCTATCCTGCTACTGGTTTATCACCGACTGGCAGTTGCCGCATGCCTGGCCGTTATGCGTCATCCTGCTGCTGTCGGCAATGGCCGCACTCTATTTCCACCCAGCGGGTCTGTTAGCCTTCGTTTTACCGCTCTGGCTCACGCTGCCGATGGCGAGTGTGGTGCTGAATCAGGGCATCAATATTCGTTTCGCCGTCGTCTGGCTTGTCTTTACGCTGATCCTGATTTGCGGACGTTTCATTCTGCTGCGCTGGTTTAACGAGGCCTGGCAGCGAAACCAACAAAATCAGCTGCTGATTGCCCGTCTTGACGCGCTCGCCCACACGGATCCCATGACCGAAACCGCCAACCGTCGGGCAATGGAAAACGTGCTTGAGAGCGCGATTCAGCAGAAAAAAACCTTCACCGTCATCATGCTGGACGTCGATTTTTTCAAACACTACAACGACAGTTACGGCCATCAGGCGGGCGATGACTGTTTAACCCGCGTCGCGCAGGTGCTTAAACAATCGGTGCGCACGCCCGAGGATGTGGTGTCACGTTACGGCGGCGAGGAGTTCGTGGTGATCCTCTTTGATTGCCCAGAGAAATTAGCGACGCAGGTGGCGGCGCGTATTCAGGAAAGCCTGCGTACCGCAGCGATTGCGCACGAGGCCTCAACGGTAAGCGAATACGTGACGGTGAGCATGGGAATTGCCGGTTTCGCGCCGGGCATGTCCGCCAGCCAGATCATTGCCCAGGCAGATGCCGCGTTGTATCGCGCTAAAGAGACTGGGCGAAACCGATGGTTAAGTTAATGGAAGTGAGTGGCGCTCAGAAATTGTCGCGCAACCTTGTGACCGTACCGCTGGTCACTTTTTAAACCATTTGCCGTTCAGGCCTTTCACGTACTCGCCCGGCTGCGCGCGCGTGACCAGTTTTTGTCCCGCCATTTTTGCCACTTCATCCACCGGCAGATTGTTGCTGTCTGCCAGTTTTTGATAGCTTTCGCTACGCGCTGCGTTGATATCGTTAACCAGCGCCAGCGTGTCGGCATCCTGACGCAGCGGCGCAATGTAGCCGCTCAGGGTTTCCCCCACTCGCCCCTGAGTTCGCGCTTCATTTAGTGTGATCGCCTGAACCTGCGCACTGATCCCAAGCGTTAACAGCCAAATTGCAAAGAGTCGTTTCATGAGATCCTCAGAACAGGTCGCTGCGCGATTTGAGCAGTGTTTCCACGTCTTTATCCACTTTGATGTGGATCTCGTGCTCTATTTTTACGTTCATATTGATGGTGATGGGCTCTTTCGGTGCCGCCACTTCGATACGTGGCGTACAGCCTGTCAGCATCGCGGCTATGACCACACCGATTGCGCCTGCCAGGTTTTTCATCGTTATTCCTCACATTCCTTGCCTGTCGGACAGCGGGCTTGCGGTAACGCCGCGTGTTGCTCAAGCCATACCTGTAAATTATCCCCAAAGCGCAAGCTGCGCCACAGGGTGAAAAGGTTTTCTTCGTGGGTGTAGTTCAGGTTGACGGTACTACTTTTTCCATCAGCTCGGCTGATGCCCGTGATCGCCGACTGCATCGTCAGCACGCCCAGATTATCTACATTGATTTTCGTCCACGAGCGGGAAATTTCCATATAGCGAAGCCAGTTAATCGCCACGCCAGCGACCATATTGTCTTTAACGATCGCATCCGCCGTGTCTTTATCGATACGCAGCGTCATCGGGCCAGGGTTGGTTAACCAGCCGTCTTTAATGATCCACTTTTCGTTATCCAGCCAGAACGGCAACGCCCCGCTCACCGGGCCGGACATGGCGAATTGTTTCGGATTAACGGCACCGATCAGTTCGCTCGCCGAGATATTCTGCACGCGCAGCAAGGCGGGGTCGTGCTGGGGCATGCGCAATTGCTGCATCGTGATTTTGCCGCCCAAAACATCTGTGCTGACGTTGGTTAACAGCAAAGGACGGGCTTCGCTCCAGGGATATTCCCCTTGCAGATCGGCCGTAATATTGCGCGCCGTGACCAGGTTTATCACTTCCGCGATGCGCAAGGTCACAGGCCCGCGCGTGCCGAGTGACCAGGTTCCCTCACTAAAGCGGAATGGCAGAACAAAATCGACGCCGTTTATCTGGTTATCCGGCATCCAGACGCTGCCGCTTTTGACAACGCCATGACCACCAGCTTCAAAACCCTGGCCTGCGGCGGCAGAAAACGCGATCTGCGCATAAAGATCGCCCTCGCGCAGATTCATCTTCCAGTCTGACGGAACTAAAGGTTGAAACACCGTAAGCGACTGTTTAGGCCACCAGGCCTGACCGCGCAGGCGCTCACCGTCCCAGCGTCCATTGACCTGCACCGGCCCGATCTCTTCTGCATGAAGATCGCCTTTGAACTGAAACAGCGTCGGATCGACGCCGTCAACGCTGAATTTGAGCGTCGATGGGGGTAGTACGCTTCCGCCTGAAAACGCGGTTTGCCCGGCGTCCAGCGATAACGCACCGCTAAAATGCGGATGCGCTGAGTCGCGTTGCCAGCGCACCGGCTTATCCAGGATCAGTCGCGGCTTACTGACCAGCATGGTGCCGTACTGTAATTTATCAAAGCCGGTAGAGAGCGAGGTCAGTTCGATAGCGCTGTCGCGCCACTCTCCTTTTCCGGCCACATCCCAGCGGGCACTCATTGGCGTAAAATGCCCTTCACCCCAGTACCGCCACTGCCATAATCCGTTATCGGGCAAGAAGTCGTTCGCCTGACCATCCAGATGGAGAACAAAATCACCCATTTCGTTTTCATGCGCTTTCAAAATTGCCTGCAAACGCCCGTCGACGCCTTTTTGCGACAGTTTGACTCCCGCCAGCGGCCAGCGGATTTCGTCAATATTGAGTGAATCAATCAGCCGACCGCGCGAACGTAGCAACGCGCCCGGTTCAAAGGTCAACTGGGGATCGAGAAGGCTGCCTGTCAGGCGCGCCGGGAGTATCGCGTAAAGAATCAGATCGTTTTCCTTGGCCTCACCGGTTAGCTGAAGCGGCATATCGCTTTGATCCATGCTCAGTTTCCCCGGCCCGATGGTCAGCACCGCATTACCCTTTCCGGCATCCCCCTGGGTCAACACATTCAGACGACCGGCAATAATTGCCTTTTCAGGCCCCTGCTGCCAGTTATCGATTTTCGCGCTGACGCGACCGCTCAACGGCATACCTGACTGTTGCCAGCTCCAGCGTCCGTCGCTCACGGTCAGGCGTTCAGCGCTGATCGTCCACGGCAAATCCAGCAACGGTTCCGGATTGTCGCGCGCCATCACAACGAGTTGCCCCTGATTGTCTTGCCAGTCGAGATCGGCATCCACTAAGGACGCAATCTGTGGGACGTTGAACGTAGCCTGCGCATGGCCTTTAACAGGTGCGCCATCTAACACCAGCGGCAGCGTAAATTCGCCTACCAGTTTAATGGGCTGTGAACGATCGGGAAGTTGGATTTCAAATTCGCTGAAGGTAAGATTTTGCCCACTTAGCTTGCCGCGCACTTTTACCTGATCGCCCTGATAGGTGATGTCCTGAATCGCTGGCGTTAACGATGCGGTCAATTTGCCCTGCCATTGCTGCCACGGCGATAAGGTTAACCTGTCGATGGTCAGCCAGGTATTCGGGAGAAGAGATTGCCATTCAGCGAGGGTCTTCGGTGCAGCGCTTGATGGCTGCGTCTGCGGCAATTTGCTCAAACAGGCGGTATTAAGATCCAGCGCGCCGATAGCGAAATTCCAGCGGCTCGGGTGCGACAGCGTGGCATTCTCGATTTGCGCAATTTCGCAGTCCTCGACAAGATAGCGAAGATCGGGAATCACAATCGCATGACGTGACAGGCGCGGGCTTTTTTCGAAAGCGATTCGCGTTCCCGCGGGCAACCAAATTCCTGCGAGCGTTGGCACCCACTGGGCGAGCGTCATCAGCAGCGTCAGCGGCAACAGTATAATAAGCAGAAGTAGCGCAAGTGCGGCTTTGAATTTACCCTTCATGGGCAGTTAATATCCTGATTTAGCGAAAAAAATAAGCCTGCATTGCCCGTCATTGTGGCATGTTTAACCATTCAGTTGAAGAGAACGCCTTTTTTAAGGATAGTTGCTCTAAAATTATTCATGGAACTTATTGAATTCAATAATATTTTATAAATTGTAAGATTATTTTAATCATGCTAACGTGATTGCATCATCATTGGAGAAAGTCTTATGAAACTCGCGGTATATAGCACAAAGCAGTACGACAAAAAGTATCTGCAACATGTTAACGAGGCTTACGGATTCGAACTTGAATTTTTCGACTTTCTACTCACTGAAAGAACCGCTAAAACAGCTAACGGATGCGAAGCCGTCTGCATCTTTGTAAACGATGACGGTAGTCGTCCGGTTCTGGAAGAGCTAAAAAAACACGGCGTTAAATACATCGCGCTGCGCTGCGCGGGCTTTAATAACGTCGATCTGGATGCGGCCAAAGAGCTGGGTCTGAAAGTCGTGCGCGTCCCGGCCTATTCGCCGGAGGCCGTCGCAGAACATGCGATAGGTATGATGATGTCGCTGAATCGTCGCATTCACCGCGCCTATCAACGTACGCGTGATGCAAACTTTTCGCTGGAAGGTCTGACCGGATTCACCATGTATGGCAAGACCGCTGGTGTCATTGGTACCGGTAAAATCGGGATTGCCACGCTGCGTATTCTGAAGGGCTTTGGTATGCGTCTGCTGGCATTCGATCCTTATCCAAGCGCCGCCGCGCTGGAGATGGGCGTGGAGTATGTCGATTTGCCGTCGCTGTTTTCTCAGTCCGACGTGATTTCGTTGCACTGCCCACTGACGCCAGAAAACTATCATCTGCTGAACCAGTCGGCGTTTGAACAGATGAAAGACGGCGTGATGATCATCAATACCAGTCGTGGTGCGTTGGTGGATTCACAGGCCGCAATCGAAGCGCTGAAAACGCAGAAGATTGGAGCCCTGGGAATGGATGTGTACGAGAACGAGCGCGATCTGTTCTTTGAAGATAAATCTAACGACGTTATCCAGGATGACGTTTTCCGTCGTCTGTCTGCATGCCACAACGTATTGTTTACCGGGCATCAGGCTTTCCTGACCGCAGAAGCGCTGATCAGCATTTCGGAAACCACACTGGGCAACCTGCAACAGATCGAAAAAGGCGAAGACTGCCCTAACGCCCTGGTGTAATGGTTTTACCGGGTGAAGCTGTGTTCACCCGGTAAAAAGTCGTTCAGGAGAAATCCAAATGAAAAAGATGCTCTTTGCATGGTTTGTATTAACAAATTCTTTTGCCTGCATCACATTCAGCATTAACGTGAATAAATCGCTGATGTTTGACTCCGCCATTCCGTGGGTTATTGGGGTTTCTCTTGCTTCTATTACCAATTATTTATTAGTTAAAAAGCTCAGAAAAAGTCAACTCACCATTGATTGAATCCGCCAGGTGACCCATACAACAGGATTTCAGCTTTTTGTGTTAATAACGAAGTCACGTCAGCGCCCTGCTATTTTCTGTACAGCCTCACGTACTGGAATATCGCCTGCGGTTAGCTCAATAATGACACGGCTAACCGCCGGTTGTTCAATGATTTCTGCCAGAGTGGCCGCCACGTCATCGCGGGGAACATCACCATAAGGGATGGCAAGGCCTGCCCGGATAAGACCGGTGCCATTCTCGTCCCGAAGCGTACCTGGGCGCAAAATCACCCAGTCCAGTTCGCTTTGTACCAGTGCCACGTCGGCCATCTTTTTGACGCGCATATAGTTTTCAAAGGTGTCAGATACCTGCTCTCCCCGTAACGCCTCCGGGAATACAGAGACCAGCAGAAAGCGCGATACGCCAGCATGAAGGGCAGCTGCAACGGCAGTTTTCAGGCCCTCGCCGTCTACGGCATTTGTCATTTCCGCTCCACCCTTGCCCCCTGCGCCGGCCGTGAATACCACTACATCGCTGCCTTTCATGTGCGCAGCGAGAGAGGTTGAGCCGAGTTCTGTCAGACTCCCCGATACAGGGTCCGCACCCAGCTTACGTAAAAGGTCTTCCTGCTCCGGTTTACGGTTCAGGGCACGGACAGTATGGTTTTTCCCGGACAGAATTTTGCTCAAACGTCGGCCTATCTGGCCTGCGCCACCGATAATGAAAATACGGCTCATCAACGACTCCTTCTCAAATTATGATGCCCTGGATGACATCAGCAAAAACGTACAGCCTGCGACGCAGGCTGATTAAATTATTTGACGAGGAAGCTCACTCAAGGAGCGACGTGGGTGTGATAAATTTTGCTTACCACTGTCCACTGGCCGTTCACTTTCAACAGGTTAAAGAAGTCGGTAAAGCGGAAGCCTGAAATGTCGTCCGTATCGATACGAGCGCTGGCAGCCGTGCCCACAATATCAACGTGAACGATGGCAGCTTTAGCGTCTGGAGAAGGACGGAAGGCGGTATCAATGACGTCAAAAAGTCCCTGGATTGGCCCCCCGGTGAGCTTGCCGTCTCCATCGACGCCGAAAATGGTGGCCTGATCGCTGAAGGCGGGTTTCATCAGCTCACTCTTCGCCTGTTTACCGCCTTCGTTGTACAGATTAAGTACAGCGATAATAGCGTTGTAATCCTGTACGTAAGTGGTATTTGTCATGTCTTTATCTCCGTTTAAGTAAACAGGGATCCGTTCAGGTCCCCGTTTTTTTTCGTATTAAAGCTGTTTTGGTGTGTCACAGAAAGCCACTGTTTAGATGGCGGTTCCTCTCCAGCCTCCTGACTACACATACAAACTCAGGGATGAGAAGATCTCAGCCATTCACCCACCAATTTATGTAGTGACCACTAAATAATGATATCATTGTATAGTGATCGCTATATAAATTGTCAAGAGAATGATTGAATGTCAGATATGAAAAGTCATGAATTAAATGCCGTTGCGGAAAAGCCGAAAGGCAGGCCGAGAAGCTTTGACCGTGACCAGGCTTTGCTGAGGGCGCTGGACCTCTTCTGGCGTAAAGGCTATGAACCCTCCTCGGTTGCCGAGCTCTGTGCGGCAATGGGAATTAATCCTCCGAGCCTGTATGCAGCATTCGGAAACAAGTCAAAACTGTTCATTGAAGCCGTAACCTACTATGAGCGTACGTACTGGAAAGCGACCTGGGAGCGACTTGAAGAAGAGCAGGATATTGCTAAGGCAATTGATGCGTTTTTCCGAGAGGCTGCGGATATACTGCTTTCTCCATCAGCCCCGTGTGGCTGTATGGTGGTACTGGCCGCCATTAATGTTTCGGCAGAATCGGCAGACGTCGTCAGGGCAGTGAGTATTCTGCGACAGGAAGGCAAAGACCTGTTTGAAAAGCGGCTTGCCAGGGCAGTAACGGAAAATCAGCTCCCTGAAGATACGAACACCGTCATTCTGGCTACCGTTTTGAATACGCTATTGGAGGGGATGTCGATTGAAGCAAAAGATGGCGCGGTACCGGGGAGCCTGCATATGATTGGACAACATGCAGTCAGGTTGTTGCCCAGATGATGGCTACTGTCGCACAGGTAATTACCAAAACAACTAGACGACCGGTCAGTTTTTTGATTACAGTATATGGACTATGAAAAAGCAGACACCAGATATGCGTCAACACATTATCGATGTGGCGAGAGCATTAATCACCCATAAAGGTTACAGCGCCGTCGGAATTGCCGAGATTGTCAACGCTGCCGGCATCCCTAAGGGTTCGTTTTATTATTACTTTAAGTCCAAGGAAGAGTTCGCAGAAGCCCTGCTGGAACACTACTTCAGCCATTACCTTCAGCAGGTGGACACTCAGCTCAGTGGCAAGGAGTCTGCCCGAGAGCGTCTGAAGCGCTACTTCAGTTTCTGGAAAGAAACGCAGGGCGCTGATCTTCCGGAAAGCAAATGCCTTGTTGTGAAACTAGGTGCAGAAGTCTGCGATCAGTACGACAGCATGCGACATATTCTGGCTAACGGCACTGACAAGATCGTTCAGAAAATTGCACAGTGTATTGGCGAAGGGCAGCAGGACGGCTCTCTGCCGGCTGGAGCTGATGCAGATGAACTTGCTGAAGAGCTCTATCAGCTCTGGCTGGGGGCTTCCTTGATGGCAAAAATCCATTCCCCCGAAAAAGCGTTTGATAAAGCAATGAACGCAACCATGCGGCTACTTGCGTAGCCGTGTTTTTTTACCTATTTACTAGACGACCGGTCAACTATTCAGGAGTTATCATGACTGACAACAGTACCCGTACCGATTTATTTTCACCTGTAACAATGGGTCAACTTCAACTGGCGAACCGTATCGTAATGGCCCCTGTCACCCGCAGTCGTTACGGTGAGGATGGCATTCCTGATGAAATGCATGCCACTTATTATGCCCAGCGAGCCAGCGCAGGACTGATCATTTCAGAAGCCACCAACATTTCAGCTCAGGGTCGCGGATATGCCGCCACTCCTGGGATCTGGAGTGAGGAGCAAGTCGCCGGCTGGAAAAAAGTGACTGATGCCGTGCATGCAGCGGGCGGCAAAATTGTCTGCCAGCTATGGCATGTGGGTCGTTTTTCAAGTGTGGAGCTGCAGCCAAACGGTGAACGCCCGGTTGCACCCTCAGCGATTAAGGCTGAAGGCCAAACCTACACCGTAAACGGCTTTGTACCGGTCTCGACACCGCGTGCACTTGAAACCGAAGAAATCCCGGGAATTATTGAACAGTACAAACGAGCGGCAGAAAATGCGCTGCACGCAGGCTTTGACGGCGTTGAGGTTCACTCGGCAAACAGCTACCTGCTTGATCAGTTTTTACGTGATTCCACTAACCATCGTACCGATGCTTACGGCGGCTCTATTGAAAACCGTGCCCGTCTTACGCTTGAGGTAACAGAAGCTATCGTAAATATCTGGGGTCATGACCGAGTCGGTATTCGTCTCTCCCCTGTTACTCCGGATGCGGGTAATACCCCGCCGGACAGTAACGTCATGGGGATGTACGGGTACCTCATCCAGCAATTGAATAAATTTAACCTGGCGTATCTGCATTTTGTCGAAGGGGCAACCGCCACTTCACGTGAAGTGCCTGCCGATGTGGATATGGACGCGCTGAGCGCGCAATTCAAAGGGCCATTCATTGGGAACAATAATTACGATCTTGAAATGGCTATCAGTCGCCGTAACGCGGGGATTATTGATGCCGTTGCCTTCGGCCGCCTGTTCATCTCCAATCCCGATCTTGTGAAGCGTCTGCATTACGGTGCTGAACTGACGATCGCGCCTAAAGAGGCGTATTATGGCGGTGGCGCAAAAGGTTATACCGACTGGCCTGAAGGAAATTTCTGATAACTTTCGCTTGGTATTCCAGGATTCATTTTGGGGAAGAAAAAATCCGATAGAAAACAACCGGGCATCGCGCCCGGTTCTGTTCCCAACATGAAAAAACCTTATCCGTTCAACCCGCGATTCTCCAGCATCGGTTCGATCTTTGGATCGTGTCCGCGCCACTCTCGATAAAGTTCAGCTAAATCAGTACTGTTGCCACGCGACAAAATCGCCTCACGGAATTTCTGTCCGTTCTCGCGCGTTAATCCGCCCTGCTCTTCAAACCACTGATAGCCGTCGTCGGCCAGCATTTGCGTCCACAGATAGGCGTAATAGCCTGCCGCGTACCCGCCGCCGAAAATATGGGCGAAATAGCTGCTGCGGTAGCGTGGCGGTAAGGCCGGAAGATCCAACGCCTCCTTTTTCAGCGCCTCCATCTCAAAGGCATCAAGGCTACCGACATTTTGCTGGGCGCTGATACCATGCCAGTTCATATCCAACAGCGCTGCGCTGAGGAGTTCGGTCATGTCATAGCCTTTATTAAACTGCGTGGCAGTGAGCATTTTTTCGCGCAACGCTTCCGGCATCGGTTCGCCCGTTTGATAGTGGCGCGCATAATGGGCGAAAACCTGTGGATGGCTGGCCCAATGTTCGTTAATTTGCGACGGAAACTCGACAAAATCACGGGGCGTATTTGTCCCCGATAAGGTGGCGAAACGCTGGTTGGCAAACAGACCATGCAGCGTGTGGCCAAATTCATGGAACAAGGTGATGACATCATCCCAGGAGAGCAGCGCCGTCTGACCATTTGCCGGTTTTTGATAGTTGCAGACGTTGTAAATGACCGGTCGAGCGGCAAATTCGTGTGATTGTTCGATGAAGTTCCCCATCCACGCGCCGCCGCCTTTTGAATCACGCGCGAAGAAATCCCCGTAGAATAAGGCCATACCTTCGCCATTATGGTCAAAGATTTCCCAGACCCGGACATCCGGGTGATAAACAGGAATATCAAAGCGTTCGACAAAGCGAATACCAAACAGCTGACTGGCAGCCCAGAAAACACCGTCCACAAGCGTTGTATTGAGGGCAAAGTAAGGTTTGATTTGCGATTCATCTAGCGCGTATTTTCCCAGACGCACGCGTTCAGCGTAAAAAGACCAGTCCCAGGCTTGAACGCTAAAACCGCCCTGTTCGTCGTCGATGACTTTCTGGATATCGGCTTGCTCACGTTCCGCGCGCGCCCGGGCCGCAGGAGCAATTCCGCGCATAAAATCTAGCGCTGCGTCGGGCGTTTTCGCCATTTGGTCAGCGATACTCCAGCTGGCGTAATTAGCGAAACCCAGCAATTGCGCCTGACGCGCGCGTAATACGGCCAGTCGACGCACGATCTCCTGGGTATCATTTTCGTCACCCTTTTGGGTGCGTAGCCAGGCGGCGTTAAACAGATCTTCACGGGTTTGTCGGTCGCGCAGTGCCGAGAGCGCAGGCTGCTGAGTCGTGTTAAGCAGAGGTATCAGCCAGCGATCGGTCAACCCCTTCTCAGCGGCGGCCTCTGCGGCAGCGGCGATGTCATCAGGCGTCAAACCATCAAGCTGATGAGCATAATCAAGCACCAGACCACCGGCCTTATCTGCCGCCAGAAGACGCTGGTTGAACTGACTGGTTAACGATGCTGACTCTGTATTGAGAGACTTCAACTCCACTTTTTGAGCGTGGCTGAGCGTGGCACCTGCCAGGATAAAATGCTGATAGGTTTGTTCCACCAGCCGACGAGATTCATCATCCAGCGAAGAACGGGCATGCCAGACGGTCTCAACCCGGCTAAAAAGCGTGTCGTTCAGCCAGATATCGTTTGCAAGCCCGGCAAGCTCGGTGGAAAACGTTTCGTCCAGCGCCTGGAGATAATCGTTAGTGTGCGCCGAGGTCATAGCGAAGAATACGCTGCTCACGCGTGAAAGCAGGGCTCCGCTTTTTTCCAGCGCCAGAATAGTGTTATCAAAATCCGGCGCGGCGGAGTCAGCGATAATCGCATCCACTTCTACACGCTTCTGACGCATCGCCTCATCAAATGCCGGGCGATAATGAATATCTTCAATAAGATCGAAGCGCGGAGCCTGATAAGGCAACAGGCTGATTTCAAAAAATGGATTGGCAACCGACATCTTTCACTCCTGAGAAATGGTCATCTTCCCAGAGTAAGGCAGCCAGCGCGGGTCTGCAATCCTCAGCATCTGTTGGTGTTAACGTCATTGTCATTCGGCCCCGTTTTGTCACCCGTAACTGTGCGGGTCGCTGATGTCCCCTGTTAGCCGCTGTAACAGGGGACATCGCAATTTAGGGAAGCATACTTATTTAGACCGCATCTTCCCACCGACGAAACAGCACGCTCGCATTCACGCCGCCGAAACCAAATCCGTTAGATAACGCATACGTAATGGAAGCCTTTCGCGCCTTGAGAGCAACAAAATTAAGCCCTGCGCCTGCCTCGTCCGGGTGATGCAAATTCAAGGTGGGAGGAATGGCCTGATCACGCAAGGCTAAAACCGTGAATATAGCTTCAATGCCTCCAGCGGCACCGAGTAGATGCCCTGTAGCAGACTTCGTTGAGCTAATCGCCACGTCAGACGCATTGCCAAAGATTGCCCGAATCGCTGCCAACTCGCCTTTATCCCCGACGTGGGTTGACGTCGCATGAGCGTTGATATGTTGAACTTCATCGGCAGATATTTGAGCCTGGCTTAACACCAGCTCGATGGCCCTTCGCGCTCCACTTCCATCTTCCGGACCGGCCGTCAGATGCCAGGCATCGGCACTGGTGCCGTATCCCACGAGTTCTGCCAGCGGTTTTGCGCCTCGCGCAAGCGCGTGTTCAAGAGATTCTATGACCAGCAGTCCGGCACCTTCCGCCATCACGAATCCGTCACGATCGCGGTCAAATGGCCGCGATGCTTCCTCTGGTTTTTCTACAAACCCTGTTGACAGCGCGCGTGCAGCAGCAAAGCACCCCAGCGTGACACGATCGATAGCAGCCTCCGTGCCGCCGCAAAGCGCGATATCGGCTTCACCGCAGCGGATCAGGCGGGCCGCATCACCAATAGCCTGCACGCCAGCAGCGCAAGCGGTAATGGGCGCGCCAATGGGGCCTTTGAAGCCATGTTTAATAGAGACCTGCCCGGCTGCCATATTGGCCAGAAATGATGGCGCAGTGAAGGGTGATAAGCGTCGCGGTCCGCGTGTATCTGTCGTTCTGACCGCCTCAGCAATGGCACCGAATCCGCCTACACCGGAAGCAATAATGGTAGCAGTGCGCTGTCGGTCATTTTCATCACAGGGTTCCCAGCCTGCTTGAGCTAGCGCCTCTTGCGCCGCAATAAGCGCGAACTCGATAAAACGATCCATTTTCTTGCGCTCTTTGGCAGGGATGTAGCGCTCTGGCGCATAACCGGCCTCGGCATCCTCAGCCAGAGCAGGAACTTGCCCTGCTACGGAAACACCGGTTCCTTCCGCTATGTCTGCAGAAAGTTT
Source organism: Enterobacter sp. (assembly GCA_022649305.1). Classification (GTDB taxonomy): domain Bacteria; phylum Pseudomonadota; class Gammaproteobacteria; order Enterobacterales; family Enterobacteriaceae; genus Enterobacter. The sequence continues at coordinate 22,076 of JALCNW010000044.1, read as the reverse complement.
CCTGATACCTGATTCGCCTTTTAGCAGCCGTTGCCAGACCGTTTCTGTCCCACATCCAAGCGGACTGACAATGCCGCAGCCGGTAACGACTATCCTTTTTTGATAATTGAAAGTCATAGTGAACTCCTTAATTTCGGTTCGGAATGGGGCTGTGCGTCAGGACGGATCCTGAACCAGATCGCATACATCGCGGGCAGGAAGACAAGCGTGATGATAGTGCCGCCCAGCGTTCCGCCAATCAGCGTATAGGCCAGCGTCCCCCAGAACACCGAATGCGTCAGTGGAATGAACGCCAGAATTGCGGCCATTGCCGTCAATAGTACCGGTCTGGCTCGCTGCACCGTTGCTTCTACTACCGCATGGAACGGTTCGAGACCTTCCTTCTCGTTATGATGGATTTGCCCAATAAGAATCAGCGTATTACGCATAAGAATGCCTGAAAGCGCGATCAATCCAACGAGTGCATTGATACCAAACGGTTGATTGAATATCAGTAGCGTGGGAACGACGCCAATAAGCCCCAGCGGCGCGGTAAGGAATACCATGACCATGGCCGATATTGAACGCACCTGCAGAATGATGATCAGTAGCGTCATCGCAATCATAATGGGGAACAGCGGTGCCATTGCCTGAGTCGCTTTGCCGGACTCCTCTATCGATCCCGCCATTTCAATACGATATCCTGGCGGTAGCGAATCAACGATCGGCTTTAGCTGTTTCATGATTGATGCAGAAACATCCGGTGGCTGCCTGTTTTCGGCAATATCCCCTCGTACGGTAATCGTCGGCGTGCGATCGCGACGACGTAGTACGGGCGCTTCCATCCTGACTTCAACCTCCCCGATTTGTGAAAGAGGAATGCGTTGGCCCGCATTGCCAACTAAGGTGAATCCCTCAATTTTTGCCGGATCCAGACGGATATCGCCGGCAGCGCGCCCTGTCACCTGTACCGAGCGAATATCTTCTCGTACGGACGTAATAGGAACACCCGATAACAGGAACTGAAGTTGCTGCGCAACGGCATTCGACGTTAAGCCGGTTGCCTGCAGGCGGTCTTGATTCAGGGTCAAATGTAACGTTGGTACCCGCGGCCCCCAATCGGTATTGACGGTCCTCATCATTGGATTTGCCTGCAGCACAGCCTGAACCTTATCAGCGATTTCATGCAGTTTATCGGCATCAGGCCCCATGACACGCCAGGCGACAGGGAAAGGGGAATAAGGACCAAATACCAGTTGCGTTACGCGCACGCGCGCTTCAGATGCCAGCCCGTTAGCTGCCGCTTGACGAAGTCGGATCTTGAGCGCCTCACGTGACTCCTGGCTATCCGTTAACACAACTATCTTCGCAAACGATGGGTCGGGTAACTCGGGTGCCATCGCCAGATAAAAACGAGGTGAGCCCTGGCCGATGTAGGAGGTGACGATTTTTGCTTCTGGCTGCTTGCTCAGCCAGTTTTCTATTTTCGCGGTGGCGGCGCTGGTCTGCTCAATAGAAGTGCCGTAAGGCATCTGGACTTCCACTAACACTTCCGGGCGGTCAGACGTAGGGAAAAATTGTTTTTTCACCAGCCCCATCCCCAGAATTGCCAGAATAAAAATGGCGATGACAGAGCCTGCCACTACCCATTTCCTCGCAATAACGCGCGTCAGCACACGTCGAAAGCGGTTATAACGAGGGGTGTCATAGATGGCGGCATGACCGCCCTGCACTTTTGCAATATCCGGCAGCATTTTAACGCCCAGATAAGGCGTGAAAACAACAGCCACGACCCACGAGGCAATAAGAGCGATACCGACAATCCAGAACATATTGCTGGTGTATTCACCGGCAGTAGACTGCGCGAAACCATTGGGCATAAAGCCAACGGCAGTCACCAGCGTACCGGCCAGCATTGGCGCGGCGGTATGGCTCCAGGCATAAGCAGATGCTTTGATTCTGTCGTAGCCTTCTTCCATTTTAACCACCATCATTTCGATGGCGATAATGGCATCATCGACCAATAAGCCGAGCGCAAGAATAAGGGAGCCGAGCGTTATTCGGTCAAAGTTTTTGCCGGAGGCTTCCATCACGACAAATACCACAGCCAGCGTCAGCGGTACTGCCGCCGCAACCACCACCCCTACTCGCCACCCCATGCTGACAAAACACACCACCATGACGACAAGTAAGGCGACAAAGAATTTGATCATGAACTCATCGACCGCTGAACTGATATTCACAGACTGATCGGTGACTTTCGTCAGGGTCATGCCCAAAGGCATGTTCTCATTGATTTTTGTCGTTTCGACATCCAACGCTTTACCCAGATCCAGGCCGTTCCAGCCTTCACGCATCACAATCCCCAGCAGAAGTGTCGGTTCTTTCTGGTGACGAATCAGCAAGGTCGGGGGATCTTCATAACCCCGCTCAACGGTTGCCACGTCGGAAAGCTTTAGCGTTTTGCCCTGGGCAATAAATGGCGTATCGCGAATCTTCTGAAGTTTGTCGAAAGCACCATCGAGGCGGATAAATATCTGTGCGCCGCGCGTCTCAATTGAACCTGCAGGTGTTAATGCGTTCTGGCTGTTAAGCGCGTTGAAAATATCTTGAGGTGAGAGCCCCATCGTCGCCAGACGGTCATGAGAAAAGGAGATGAAGATCCGCTCGGCCTGTTCTCCAATAATGTTCACCTTCTTCACGCCTGGAACATGCAGGAGTTGCTGACGCAGCACTTCGGCATCACGTGCCAATAGTCGCTGCGGTTCTCCTTTCGCTTTCAGTGCAAAGAGGGCAAAAGTCACATCAGAGAATTCATCATTCACCATCGGCCCTATTACGCCAGCGGGTAAGTTTTTGGACTCATCGCCAAGCTTTTTTCTCGCCTGGTAGAACTCTTCCTGCACCCAGGAAGGCGGCGTTTTGTCCTGTAATGAAAGCGTAATAAAAGCCATGCCCGGTCGGGTATAGGTTTCTGTACGGTCATACCATTTGAGCTCCTGGAGGCGTTTTTCCAGCGGTTCAGCAACCTGATCCTGAATTTCCTGCGCAGTCGCGCCAGGCCAGACGGTGATAATCGTCATCTGCTTCACCGTAAAGGGAGGATCTTCAGCTCGCCCGAGGCCAAAAAACGAGAAAATGCCAGCAAGGGTGATGAGGACAATAAGAAACAGCGTGATTGAGCGCTCGCGTACCGCAAGCGCTGACAGGTTGAACCTTCCCTCGCTCATGGTTTACTCCCTGCAAGGGCAGTACCAGGTTCTTCAGCCAGACGGACAGCCTCACCTTCGTGCAGAAGATGCGCGCCTAACGCGACAATTTTTTCACCCGGCTTGACACTGCCCGTCACCCTGGCGGTATCGTCACCCAGACTCAGCACCTTAACGGGCTGCCAGGAGACTTTTGCAGGCTGAGCAGAAATTCGCCAGACACCAGGTCCTTTTCCCGCATCGTAGAGAGCTGCCATAGGGACCTGCATGACCTGACTTTCGACTCTATTTGCGATATGCAGCGTGACGGTCGCACCTAGCGGCGCGTTTGCCAGCTCACCCTCAAGCACGTACCTTGCCTCAAATGTGCGGGTCGTAGCATCTGCTGAATCAGAAAGCAGACGCAACGTTGCGGCGACGGGCTGATTGTCGTTGCCATAGCGCGTCGCTTGGGCTTCGCTCCCAATGGAAGGTCGCAACGTCTCGGGCAGCTGCACCAACGCTTCGCGCTGTCCCGATCTGGCCAGCCGGATGACCACCTGCCCGGCACTAACCACCTGTCCGGGTTCGGTGAGCGTCTCCATAACCACACCGTCTGCATCGGCCAGCAGTAAGGCGTAACTCGTCGCGTTAAGTGCCACGTTCGCCTGCGCCTGAGCAGCACTCAGCTCCGCTTTGGCTGTATCTGCCGCCGCGCTAATCTGATCGTACTCCGAAGCAGACACAGCCCCAGTCGCCACAAGACCACGATAACGAGTTTCATCATTGGACGCTTTTCGCGCCCGTGCCCGGGCAGCATCTACAGCTCGTTGCTGAGCCTGCGCCTGTAACGTGAGGTCGACAGGATCGAGCCGCATTAAGGGTTGGCCACGTTTAACGGACTGACCGGTATCAACAAGGCGTTCGAGGATTTTTCCCGGCACCCGGAAACCCAGATCGCTTTGCGTTCTGGCAACCACCACCCCGGTGAACGCACGAGAAGTATCGACCGCCCTCTCAACGGGCGTTGACCTGACCAGTGGCGGTCGCGTGCGCGGATCGTCATTACCAGGATTATCACCGCAAGCCACCAGGGCAAGCGGCAGGAAGCAGACGGCAATGTTGGCTGATTTAAGCCTGAGCATGTGAACCCTTATTGAATCAACAGGACGGTATTCACATTCTCAGACTAGTGACCAATAAAGTCAATGGTCACAAATTAGGGTGACAGGCTTCTTAGGATAAGAGAGGAGAGAAGAACGGCTGCTGTTGGGGCTACGTGGAGATTGTATTGCAACTGAACCGGGCTCATGAAGGGCCGCATCACCAGGTATACCGCCTGTGTTGCCTCGTCCAGAGGCGTTTTCCTCTCGAACTCTCCAGCCTTTCGGCCCTCGACAATGATGCTCTCTATCAATTGACACAGGCGAACTTCATAGCGTTCTGTCGAAGGCCACTTGTCCCGCGCGGCAACGGCGGCAATGTCGTAAAGCTTACGATCGTGGAAAAACAGCTCACTACCCGCTTCGGTGAGCGCTTTAAAGAGTCGGCGTAACTTTTCGCTTACTGATGGGGCATCAGCTATTGCTGAATTGACGACCGCCATGATCATCTCAAGGCGGTTAGCGCAAATCACTTCACCAATAGCCTGCTTGGAGTCGAAAAATTTATAGATGTAGGACTTTGAAAAACCAATGGATTTTGCGAGTTCCGATACGGTGGTTTTTTCATAGCCATAGTGCCCGAAGTGTTCTGTGGCGGCTTCGACTATCTGGTCTCGGACATTGTGATCAAGTGGACCACGTGATGCAGGTAGGTTCGTATTTTTAGTCATTTTTTTAGCTTAGCGTGATAGGCTCCGATTGACAACGAGTAACCATTTGGTAATTTAGTCACTACTTCAGATTAATTCAAGGTCGCCTGATGTTCCCTGTACGTACTCTTGCCTTCGCAGTGAGCACTGGTTTGCTTAACGGTTGAAAGGTTGAGTCGGATTATAACCGCTCTGACAACAGCGGCGAAGCGGATGTCGCCATCGTCGGTAGCACGGCGCAACTTTTCAATGACGGAGTGCTGATGAAAAGGATAGGTTTTCTGGGCGTTGATACGCTGACCGAGTCTCTTGTTAAATTGCTGTTTAAGGCCGTTCCTGATACACAGATATTTATATCGCCCGGCTCGGGTGAACCCGCGCAAAAGCTAGCGAAAGATTATCCCTGCTGGACCCAAGACAGCCATCAGGCGGTGGTTGACGAAGCAGACATCATTTTTATCAACATTGACCGTCACGCCCTGAATCGGCTCTCATCTGGAATAAAGTTAGCCCCAGGAAAAACGCTAATATCTCTTGTTCCCGGTGTGCAAATAAGAGAACTACAGGAGATGTTCAATCATGCTAACTGTGTCAGATTCTTATTCGTCAACGTTAATGACTCCAGTAAAGCAGTGGTGATCCTGACGGCGGCGACTGCGCAAATCACAGATCTATTTTCTCTATTAGGTTCGGTGAGTGTGCTGAGTAGGGAGTCGGATTTCAATATGATAGAAAAGAATTTGTTATAAAATACATTTCGTTAAAACCTGGAATAAAATTCTACATCAGGCGAAGAATTGGCATTGCTGACGCCTTATCCCGGCAGCCTCTTGTCATACTTATTAGCCTGCGGGCGTGCTATGGTAGTTCAACACAAAAGCGTTGAGGAACAGTGAGATGATAATTTTAGTTACCGGGGCAACAGCGGGTTTTGGTGAATGTATCACGCGTCGCTTCGTCGCCAACGGACACAAAGTAATTGCAACCGGTCGTCGTCAGGAGCGTTTGCAGGAGCTGAAAGACGAATTAGGCGATAGCATTTTGACCGCGCAGCTTGACGTGCGTAACCGCGCTGCCATTGAAGAGATGATTGCCCACCTGCCGGAAGAATGGAAAGCCATCGACGTGCTGGTCAACAATGCCGGTCTGGCATTGGGGATGGAGCCTGCGCACAAAGCCAGCGTTGAAGACTGGGAAAACATGATCGACACCAATAACAAAGGGCTGGTCTACATGACCCGCGCCGTGCTGCCTGGCATGGTTGAACGCAATCGCGGTCATATCATCAATATCGGTTCCACCGCCGGTAGCTGGCCTTACGCGGGCGGTAATGTGTATGGCGCCACCAAAGCGTTTGTGCGTCAGTTCAGCCTGAATCTACGCACCGATCTGCACGGCACCGCCATTCGCGTCACTGACGTCGAGCCTGGTCTGGTGGGCGGCACCGAATTTTCCAACGTGCGTTTCAAAGGCGATGATGCGAAAGCAGGAAAAACCTATGAAAACACCGACGCGCTGACGCCAGAAGATGTGACCGAAACGGTCTGGTGGGTTGCGACGTTGCCAAAACACGTCAATATTAATACCGTCGAAATGATGCCAGTCAGCCAGAGTTTTGCTGGTTTAAGCGTACATCGCGGCTGATAAATCCCTACCCGGCCTTTCGGTCGGGTATGGGACACCCGTGAAAAGAATGGTAGTATTCATGGGTTAACTCTCTGAGAAATCACATCGAATGGCCGTTGAATCGCAACTTAATCCTACACAGCCCGTCAACCAGCAAATTTACCGCATTTTGCGTCGTGATATCGTGCATTGCCTGATTGCACCCGGTACGCCGCTTTCCGAAAAAGAAGTGTCGGTGCGTTTTGACGTGTCCCGTCAGCCGGTGCGTGAAGCCTTCATTAAGCTTGCTGAAAACGGTTTGATTCAGATCCGCCCGCAGCGCGGCAGTTACGTCAACAAGATATCGCTGTCTCAGGTCCGGAATGGTTGTTTTGTCCGTCAGGCAATAGAGTGTGCCGTTGCCCGTCGTGCCGCCGCCCTTATTGACGATCATCAGTGCTACCTGCTTGAACAAAACCTGAATCAGCAGCACACGGCGATTGAACGCAAACAGCTGAATGATTTTTTCCTTTTAGACGATGAGTTCCATCAGAAACTTGCACAGGTTGCGGATTGTCAGCTGGCGTGGGACACCATTGAGAATATCAAGGCGACCATGGATCGCGTGCGCTACATGAGCCTTGATCATGTTTCACCACCAGAAATGCTGTTACGCCAGCATCATGATATTTTCACCGCTCTGCAAAAACGAGACGGTGATGCGGTAGAGAAAGCCATGACGGTACACCTGCAGGAAATTGGTGAATCCGTGCAGCTTATTCGCCTGGAAAATCGTGAGTGGTTTACGGAAGAGTGAGCGTGACCGCATCCCCGATACTGACTGGGATGCGGCTTCGTGATTATCGAACGACTAAAACGGGGATTTTGGCGTAGCGTAAGACGGATTCCGCGTTAGAACCTAGCAAATGAGTAGACAGCCCAGGCGTTTTTGAACCAATAACGATAACGTCGTATTCGCCCTTCGCACTCATCGCAATAATCTCATCGCGCACGTTACCAAAACTCACTTCGGTAAGGATGTTTTCTGGCGCAATATCAAATAAGCGCTTCAGCGATTTCATTTTCTTCTCTGACTCTTCAACCATAAACGCTTCGAACTTTTTGATATCCGCGTTAAAGCCGCGTAGCAGAGAACGACTGCTGCTGGGAAGGATGTTAAACAGCGTAATGGTAGCGTTATCTGCCTTCGCCAGGAACTCTGCGTGACGTACGGCTTTGTCACTTAAATCCATTTCAAATACATCGACAGGCATCAATATCTTCTTATACATAAGCCCTTCTCCTTTCTCGGATAAACGTGTTCTTTATATGAGTTAAGGATGCCGTGGTCCGTTCAAACGAAACCTAAACGGTTTTGCCTGGAAAGGCTGAAAACGTGAAAACAATTGTCCGTTTTGTAAAGAAGAGGAAAGCTGAGAGATGCCGTCGCGAACGACGGCATTTTTGGGGAGATTAGATTTGCGCGGCGTACTGCGCCACGGTGGCTTTTGCGCCCTTTTCCAACAAGGTCAGATAGGCGTTTTTCACCGCATCAACAAAGGTGGTTTCCAGCGGCAGCTCTTTGCCGAAAATGGCCTCAATTCCGAGCAGGGCTTTGACGCGACTCTCGCCTTCGGCACTGCCATTCACAGCAGCCTGAATCACGGACAGTTGCGGATCGCTCACTTCAATTGCCTCGCCCTGTTCATCCACACCACCGACATAACGCATCCAGCCTGCAACGCCCAGAGCCAGAAGCGGGAAGCTGCGCTGATGCACCAGATGCCAGCGCACAGAATCGAGCATACGTTGCGGGAGCTTCTGGCTGCCGTCCATCGCGATTTGCCAGGTACGATGACGCAGCGCCGGGTTGCTGTAACGGGCAATAAGCAGGTCGGCATAACGACCGAGATCGACGCCCTTCACTTTCAGGGTCGGTGCTTGCTCGTTAAGCATCAGCGCATGTGCGGCGCGACGATAGTTGTCATCTTCCATACAGTCATTGATGTGTTGATAACCCGCCAGATAGCCCAGGTACGCCAGGAAAGAGTGGCTACCGTTCAACATGCGCAGCTTCATTTCCTCAAACGGTATGACGTCTGACACCAGCTCTGCGCCTGCTTTTTCCCACTGCGGACGCCCCGCGACGAAGTTATCTTCCACTACCCACTGGCGGAACGGTTCACAAGCCACGCCCGCCGGATCGCGCACGCCGGTAATGTGTTCAATCTTATTCAGCGTATCCGCCGTCACTGCTGGCACAATACGGTCCACCATGGTGGACGGGAACGTCACGTTTGCTTCAATCCAGTCAGCCAGCTCGCCGTTGACCGCGCGCGCGTAAGCGCAGGTTACATTGCGCATCACGTGGCCGTTTTCTGGCATGTTGTCGCAGGACATCACGCTAAATGCGGGTAAACCTGCCGCTTTACGACGAGCCAGTGCTTCGACCACCACGCCAGGCGCGGATCTAGGCTGATGTGGATTTTGCAGATCACCCACAATTAACGGGTGATCGAGCATCAATTGCCCGGTGGCCGGGGCGTGGCAATAACCTTTTTCGGTAATGGTGAGCGAAACAATCGCCACCTGCGGTTCACACATCGCCGCGAGCACAGCTTCCAGGCCATCGACCTGCGCATGCAACGCGGTTTTCACGACACCCACGACGCGCGCAGTCCAGGCATCGGCCGACATTTCTGCGACGGTGTAGAGATTGTCTTGTGCCTTAAGATCGGCGATCTGTTGCTCGCCGCCAATCAGGTTAACTTCGCAGTAACCCCAGTCGCCGCCATGCTCTGCCGCCAGGATATCGGTGTAAACCGCCTGATGCGCGCGGTGGAATGCGCCAAAGCCTAAATGCACTATCCGCGCTTTCAGGCTGTCGCGATCGTACTGAGGAAGCGTGGCTTTCGCCTTTGATAACCGGTTTTCCATGATGGTGACTCGTTTAATAAATTAGGCTGAGATTCGCTGCCGCCCTCTCTGGAGCGGCAGCGCCTGCTGACTACACTAACTAGAATGGCAGTTCAGGTAAAAAAATAGCTGCCATTAACCATACTGATACTTTCAGCTCAGACATTGATTTACGTTAACTTTTCTCCATGTGGTGTGACATGAATGAAAAGTTGTGTGACAGATATTCCAAGTTATAAACCAGATTTATCGATGCGTATTGAGCGCCTCGTAGCTCACAGCGTTTTTGCTCGGTAACTCGGCAGCGTCTTCTGGAACACTCAGGTCGCGATCGCGAACTTCCGGCATCAGAATGGCTGACACCAGGCCAATCACGGAGTAAATCACCATCATCACCACAATTGGCCACCACGAACCGGTCATATTACAGAAGATCCCCGCCAGTACTGGACCAAAACCAACGGCCACCAGACCGCCCGCCTCTTTCGAGATGGCCATCCGCGTGAAGCGATTTCGTGAGCCAAACATCTCAGCCATCGTGATATTTTCAAGGGCAAAGAGTCCCAGTACCGCAAAATTATGAATGACGATAATGGACATCATAATGACGCCTGGGCTGTAGCTTTTATCGACGATGATCGACAGCATTGGATACGCCAGAATAATGGCGGAAATATTGAGAATAATATAAGGCAAGCGTCGACCGACCTTATCGGATAGCCAGCCCAGTAGCGGGATGGAAATAAACCCAAGAATGGAGCTGATCATTAAGGCATCGGTTGGAATGCTTTTATTAAATAGCAGCGTCTGGACCAGATAGCCTGCCAGGAAAGTCTGAATTAACCCCGAGTTACCGGCCTGACCAAAACGCAGACCGGTGGCTAACCAGAACGATTTGCTTTTGAACATCGCACCTAGAGACGTGTCCTGTGCGGCAACCGCAGGACCCGCGTCCGCATCGTTTACCTTCTCAAATACCGGGCTTTCTTTCAGATTCATTCGCAGCCAGATAGCAAAGATCATCACCACTACGCTTGCGAGGAACGGAATACGCCAGCCCCAGGCAATCAGCTCTTCACGATCTAGCGCAAAGAACATGACCGCCCAGATCGCCGTGGCACTCAGGGTACCGCAGTTCGTGCCCATCGCCACCAGCGAAGAAATAATGCCGCGTTTACCTTTCGGCGCATATTCAGCCAGCATCGTGCCCGCCCCCGAGATTTCTGCCCCGGCCCCCAGTCCCTGAATGATACGTAACGTGACCAGAAGGACCGGCGCAAAAATGCCGATTTGAGCATAGGTCGGTAACACACCGATAAGCGTGGTGCAGATCCCCATCATGGTGATGGTGATAAACAGCACCTTCTTACGGCCAATACTGTCACCCATTTTGCCGAAGATAAATGCGCCAACGATGCGTGCAATATAACCCGCGCCGTAGGTTCCCATTGCGAGAATCAACGCCATCGCAGCAGATTGTTCAGGGAAAAAGATTTCATGGAAGACCAACGCGGCCCCCAACGAATAGAGCTGGAAGTCCATGAATTCGAGTGCAGTGCCTAGCCAGCCGGAAACGGCGGCTTTCACCAGATCGGACGTCGTTCTTTGAGGTTGTGCTTGAGTCATAATGGCTATCTCTAAAAAGGTAAGATGCGTACCACTTATCCGCGTTTGTTGTTATTGCCCGAACGTGAGCAAGACTTTGCAGCACTGCCGCTGGTCCTTCTCAAACAATTCGATTGCGTCTGTCACGTGGTGATAATCAAAGGTATGGGTAACCAGTTTTTCGGGGTCGATCAGTCCTCTTTGCAACCAGTCGATAACGACCGGGAATTTATTGGCGTTCAGGCGTGAAGAAAATATCGACAACTCTTTGCCCGTAATGCCCTGTTGTATAATCTGGCTCGGTTCGCTGGAGAAGCCCATCAGGACAATCCTTGCCGCGGGTGAGGCCAAGTTAATCGCTTCCTGCAAAATAGACGGATGACAGGCCGCATCAACAATTAACGTCGGTTTGATGCCTTTTTCTTCCAGCACCGCTTGCAACGACTGTTCGGCGTTGTTAATCACCCAGTCCGCCCCACTGCGCTGCGCCATTGCCAGACGTTCTTCGATACGATCGACGACAATGACCTGCTTCACCTTATAAACGCCCTTCAGCGCCTGCACGGTCACCAGCCCCATTGGGCCTGCACCATAAATCAGCGCGACATCCTGCTCTGTGGGTTGCGCGTGTCCGGTGACGTTGGCAGCAATGGTGAAGGGTTCGACCATCACGGCATGCTTATCGGGGATAACATCAGGGATGTGCCAGGCATTTTTTGCTGGCACTACCGCGTATTCACTAAACCCGCCGTCGCGATGTACACCGAGCACCACCAGCGAAGTACAGACGTTCGGCTTGCCGACAGAGCATGGATAGCACTGCCCGCAGCTAATCACAGGATCAACCGATACACGCTGTCCAAGACGCGCCTTATCAACACCGTCGCCTACCGCATCAATCACGCCGAAGAATTCATGGCCAATCACGCGCGGATATTTCGCAAAGGGGTTATGCCCCCGGTAAATGTGGCTGTCGGAGCCGCAAATGCCCGCCAGCTTGATTTTGACCCGAACGTCACCGGCTTCAGGTGTCGGCACGGGACGTTCTTCAATGACCAGTTCGTTCGGTTGTTGAATAACTACGCTTTTCATCGTTCGCTCCTGTTTTACCAGTTCCACAAGGTGCCATCTTCAAGGCGGGCAACCGGCAAGTAGGCCGGATCGTACGGATATTTTGCGGCAAGCTTTTCGTCAAACTCGATGCCGAGCCCTGGTTTTTCACCTGGATGCATATAGCCATTATCGAAGGTCCAGCTATTCGGGAAGACCTCCAGCATTTGCTCGGAATAACCCATAAATTCTTGCACACCAAAATTGGGTACCCACAGGTCGAAATGCAGCGCGGCGGCATGGCAAATTGGCGAGAGATCGGACGGACCGTGTGAACCGGTGCGCACCTGATACAGCGACGCAAAATCGGCAATACGGCGCATCCCCGTGATCCCACCCGCGTGAGTAATGGTGGTGCGGATATAGTCGATGAGCTGTTCTTCAATAAGCTGTTTGCAATCCCAGATGCTGTTAAATACTTCGCCCACTGCAATTGGCGTCACGGTGTGCTGGCGAATCAGACGGAAGCATTCCTGGTTTTCCGCAGGCGTCGGGTCTTCCATCCAGAACATGCGGAATTCTTCGATGCTCTTACCAAAACGCGCCGCTTCGATTGGCGTCAGGCGGTGGTGCATGTCGTGCAGAAGATGTTCGTTGAAGCCAAATTTGCTGCGCACGGCATCGAACAGTTTTGGGGTGAAATCGAGGTATTTTTCGGTGGACCACAGCTGCTCATCAGGCCAGTCGCCTTTGGTCGCAGGCTCGTACGCCAGACCTTTGCCTTTGGACATGCCGTAGGTGGTTTTCATTCCTGGCACGCCGCACTGAACGCGAATCGCCTTAAAGCCCATCTCTTTATGTCGCGCGTAATCTTCCAGCACATCATCAATGGTGTGTCCGGTGGTGTGGCAATAAACCATCACGCCTTCGCGTGACGCGCCACCCAACAGTTGATACAGCGGCATACCTGCGGCTTTAGCTTTAATATCCCAAAGCGCCATATCTACAGCCGAAATAGCGGACATCGTGACCGGCCCGCGACGCCAGTACGCGCCCTTATAGAAGAATTGCCAAATGTCTTCGATACGGTGCGCATCGCGCCCAATCAGCTGAGGGCAAAGGTGATCTTTCAGATAAGAGGCGACGGACAGTTCACGTCCGTTTAACGTGGCATCACCCAGCCCGACAATACCGTCATCGGTGGTGATTTTGAGGGTCACAAAATTGCGCCCCGGGCAGGTGACAAAAACTTCAGCCCCAACAATCTTCATAATCCATTTCCTTACATCGTTCGTTGTGATGCAAGAAATTTAACCAACTGAGCTACTACCATACAAGTATAACGATCGAAAAATCATCTATCGATCACAAAATATAGGTAGTCATGCCCGTCCCCAGCCCGCGACGATAATCAACATGCCACAAAGCGCGATCAACGCGCCTGCCCAGTCGTAGACGCTGAGCTTCACACCGTCTACCACCCGTAGCCAAAGTAACGCAGTGCAAACATACACCCCGCCGTAAGCCGCGTAGACACGCCCGCTTGCCGCAGGGTGTAACGTTAGCAACCACACAAATAACGCCAGGGCTAAGCCTGCTGGCAGCAACAGCAATATGGAGGCTCCGCGTTTAAGCCACAGCCAGGGTAAAAAGCATCCAATGATTTCACAGAGCGCGGTGGCGAAGAAAAGCAGCGTAGTTTTGATCATTTCTACTGTTGAGTGAGCCTTGGTTTACCCATCATACGCGATAATCAGATTTACTTTTCCATACCTGATGCGCGGGTATGCCACGATTTAGGTTTGGTGTAGAATTGACTCCGGGTCAACCACTTGTCCGCGCCTAATAAAAGGAACACGCAATGACGACTTTACGCAAACGCCTCTGTCTGGCGGCTATGCTCTCCCTGACAGCCCTCGCCTTCACCGCGCCGGTTTCTGCACAGACCAGTAAACTGATTATTGAATCAGGTGATAGCGCCCAGAGCCGTCAAAATGCTGCCATGGATAAGGAACAATGGAATGACACGCGCAATCTTCGCCAGAAGGTGAACACGCGTGCAGAGAAAGAGTGGGACAAAGAAGACGTCGCGTTTGATTCACGCGATAAATGCCAGCAGAGCGCGAACGTGAATGCTTATTGGGAACAGAATACGCTACGCTGCCTGGATCGCCGTACCGGCCGCACGGTTGCACCTTAATAGCTAAATAAAAGGGATGACCATGGGCAGTACCTTAGCCATCAGGCTTAGACCACTTGAGCGCGAAGATTTGCGCTTCGTTCATCAGCTCGACAACAACGCCAGCGTCATGCGCTATTGGTTCGAAGAACCTTATGAAGCGTTTGTCGAGCTGTCCGATCTGTACGACAAACACATTCATGACCAGAGCGAACGTCGTTTCGTTGTGGAGTGTGATGGCGAAAAAGCCGGCCTGGTTGAGTTAGTCGAAATTAACCACGTTCATCGCCGTGCAGAATTCCAGATTATTATTTCTCCCGATCACCAGGGTAAAGGCCTCGCCTCCCGGGCGGCTAAACTGGCGATGGATTACGGATTTATGGTCCTGAATCTGTACAAGCTGTATCTTATTGTTGATAAAGAGAATGAAAAAGCCGTCCACATCTACCGTAAGCTCGGATTTATGGTCGAGGGCGAATTAATTCACGAATTTTTCATCAATGGCGAGTACCGCAACACCATTCGTATGTGCATCTTCCAGCAGCAATATCTGGCTGAGCATAAAGCGTCTGGCTCCAGCCTGCTGAAGCCCACCGCGCAGTAACCTGCGCGGTTTCATCCCACGTAGGTATTGGGTCTTTCATTGATACCAATACGTTCTCCCATCAGCAGTTGCTCTGCCTATTAGGCCGTTTGTAATTCGGAAACCTTCTGAAACTTTCATAAGCTAACTCCTTAATTTTGGTTAAAAAATGCCTGGTCATTTTCTTAAAAAGGCCGGATTAAGGTGTAAACATGATCACGTTTGAACTTTCATGCTGTGTTCAGGCATAGGCTTGCCTTTATCACCACATAGATTGAAAGGAAGATTATGAATTTTTCAAGCGCAGTAATGACACTGGCGCTGCGTGACGGCCAGCCCGCCGTTCTGACGTCCGAATGGCTCATTGCTGATAACGAAACAATGAGACCTGTCGCATCGTATAAATGCCAGAACCCTGTAGAGAAGATGCAGGCCATGCCTAGCATTAAGTCACACCGTAAAGACGCTGGGTGGTAAAAATGGCTTTGAATGGAACATTGATGCTTAACGATGCTGATTACGCACCATTTAACCTCTACGGAGTGGGTGTGTTTATGGCCCACTCCGGGCAGGGAGCCTTCCGCAACAACGGGGATTGTGGATCGATAAAAGGCTCTGGCCCAATCCCTCCGGGTAAATACTGGATTGTTGATCGTGGCGCAGGAGGCTTCATTTCATCCTTAAAAGCCGATGCACAAGATCTATGGAATAAAACTATTCATGGCACAGAATTTGGCCGTGATGAATGGTTTGCCTTATACAAGGATGACTGGGGCATCGACGATGGTACGTGGATGAAAAACGTATATCGTGGGTTATTTAGGCTTCATCCCGGCACTATTTCTGAAGGGTGTATAACTATTGCTCACAATTCAGATTACGGGATGATTAGAGACGCCCTGATGTCCACTACGGCAATAGCCGTTCCCTGTATGCGCTCTCTCATGGCTCGAGGTTCGGTCGAGGTGATTAGCAGTGGCTATACCAACACTTGCACATAAATGGGGCATCAGGCTGCTCAAAATAGTCTTGTTCCTGTTAATTATCCTTGTGGTAGGCCGCTCACTGGGTCCCGCAGAAAAATACATCAATCATGAAATGGCGTTATCAATATGTAATTTCATCTACGATGATGTAAACGCAGAAGCGATGTACGAGACTTATACGAATATTGATATTTTCACAGTGCTTACATTCACCACAATTATTTACCTATTAACAATGAAGTTATTCAACAAAATAAGGAAATCATAAAATGCCAATTCCTCCGTATATGTGGCTTAAAGACGATGGCGGCGCAGACATCAAAGGTTCAGTTGACGTTATGGACCGCGAAGGTAGTATCGAGATCATTGGTCTTAGCCATGGTCTCAACCTTCCGGTAGACAACGCCAATGGCAAGATCACTGGCACGCGCCAGCACTCATCAATGAGGATTGAGAAGGAGGTAGATAGCTCTACTCCCTATCTCTATAAAGCTGCTGCTACTGGCCAAGCCCTAAAAAGCGCTGAAATTAAATTTTATAATATCAATGATGCAGGACAGGAGGTGTGCTATTAGACCGTCTTAATGGAGAACGTAAAGGTTACTGGCGTTAACTGTAGTGTGCCAAACGTGAAGATCGCAGCCAACGATAAAATGAACCACGTTGAGAGTATTAGTCTCCAGTACGAGAAGATCACTTGGCGCATCGTTGACGGGAACATCATGCACAGTGACTCATGGAACGAACGCCCCTCCGCGTAAATATACGGGAGGCTCCAACACTTATCGATCTGGTCTGGCTTAAAGGTCAATAATGGATAGGTGAGGTAACTCCAGCAGAACATCACCAGTTGCGATTGTCTCCGATGCGCTGGTGAATATGGCCATCACCGGCAACCATAAAGATCTCCGTGATAGTTAAGCTAAATCGCTTATTCAATTTCTACAATTACGCCTGCCAAGCAAGTCCATCCCTTCAACGATACACAGATCCGAAGCATGAAACGTTACGTAGATAGATTTCATGCTTCCACCTCAATAATAATCAATGCTGTTTTTGATGGTGAATTTATGTTCAACCGTCGGCTTAACGCTCTCATCTTTAATCAGCAAATCGCAAGCCACCGGGTTGTCATGGCGATCGTAATCACAGCTTTGTTTCACCGTTCCGATCGGTTTGTCGTTCAGTAAACTGACCGCCGAGTAGTCCAGCTTTTTACGTTTATCCTTTGACGGCGTAGAGGAAACCGAAAGATG
The DNA here is from genome assembly GCA_022649305.1 of Enterobacter sp. GTDB lineage: Bacteria > Pseudomonadota > Gammaproteobacteria > Enterobacterales > Enterobacteriaceae > Enterobacter. The sequence goes on along the minus strand of JALCNW010000044.1, from coordinate 4,916 downwards.
CTGCCCGCCTGAAACCGTGGTTTTACCCAGCGGATAACCGTCGGCATCGTAGCGATAATTCACCTCCATCTCTTTACCATGCGCGCTGATGATAAACCCGTTATCGTCAGTATCCCAGGTGACGCCCGCCGCAGGCAGTTCGGCCAATTGGCATTTCCCTTGTAGCTTGATCTTTTGCTGCTGTGTCTCGGCATCCAGATAAAAGTTAGCGTCAAGTACCAAAGCAACGCCCGTATTGGCATCGAGGTCGTGCAGTTCCAGCGTGTCAAAACATCCCTGTTCTGACATCGTACCGGTGACGCGTTTGCTGACTTCACCTTTTTCGTTCAACAACGTCTGGGTGAAATCTTTTACGGGCCCACGTAGCGGGTCGAAATCAAACTCATTTGAAAAGCTGGCCATCTCCGGCGTGAAGGACAACGGTCCAGAAGCATTGTCACAACCCACCAGCACGCTTGCCAGCGTTACCATCACTGCTAATTTCTTCACAAGACTCACCGATACGTGGAGATTAATTTCAATAATATTAGCAATATACAGCTGTTTACATTCAGGTAAAACAGCAATAGTGAATTTTTATATTCCAGCGTTCTGATTAAGACGCCATCTTATCGTAAAATTTAGGCTAGAACGGCTTCAACAATAGATAAATAAGATGGCGTGTGGATAACCCGATTGAGTTTTAGCCCGGCATGCGTGAGCATATCGGCAAGTTCTTGCTCCGGCCGCGCTCGTCCCCCGTCAAAACTGGTTAACAGTAAGAGATCGATCTCATATCTTCCCGGTTCGTTATTCTCCTCTTTAATGACGGGTTCCAGAATTAACAATCGAGATCCCGCTTTCATCGATCTGCGGCAGGTCTGTAATATTTGGCTGGCCTGAGCATCTGACCAATCCATGAGAATATATTTGAGTAAATAAATATCGGCGGAAGGCGTTGCTTCGAAAAAACTTCCGGCGACGGTTTCCCAGCGCGTATCGTCACCTAATAAATGCAGCCGATTGCCAGCCAGTACCTTTTGTTGATCGAATAAAATTCCCTTCAGCGATGGGTTTTTACGCAACACGGTTAACAGCAGATTGCCAAAGCCACCTGCGATATCGACAACCGTGGCCCCTTGCGGAAAATCGTAGCAATCGACAAGCACTTCGTTTTCGACACTCGACATCGAAGACATCCCAGCATGAAAGACGTTCTCCCCGGTGGCTAAGTTATCCTGCCCCCAATACTCATAAAATGACATACCAAACAGATGGTTAAACACCTGTTTCCCTGAAAGGATATCGGTTATTTCCAATGCGGGGAGCCAGAAAGTTTTATCGGTCAACATCAGTACCGCTGAGCGCAAGGAGTGTTGATGGTCAGAACATAAGAAGCGTGCCGCCGGGGTGAGGGAAAACAGGCCATCCGGGGATTCATGAAACACCCGTCGGGACGCCAGTATGCGCATCACCCGCTGTAAAAACACCCCATCGACGTTCAGTTCTTGTCCAAGCTGCTCGGCAGTTTTATCACCTTCAGTCAGCCTGTCGGCAACGCCGAGTTCAGCCGCCGCACGCAAAGAGGCCTGCCAGACAAAACCCATGCTTTGCTCCAACAAATATACGGCTTCTTCACGTTCATTTTTCGATAAATTATTTTGCGTTAACATTTCATTTCCTTATTCGATATATTGATAAAATATCAAAAACAAAACATCCGCTAGCAAGCCTAATCGTCAGTAATTAAACACGCCAAAAATAACGAACGCTTTTTTATCAGGCGATGGAAAGAAGCATCTACGCTATTCACGTTAAGCGTACAAATTAATAGCCAATTGCAGGTTTTTATTTTTCACCAAAATTTGACTATTGGTATTTGAGAAATTTTTAAGATTTTTCAGAAAGTTGCTTCATGCTGCGAAGAGTGAAACCAAGCCTGCTAAAATGAAAGCCACACACAGACAGAAGGAGTACGACATGAAAAGGTTAACCTGGATTACCGCCCTGTTGTTGATTGGTGTTTCACCGGCTGTATTGGCCGCGCCTGATTCTTGTGAGCGCGTTAAGAGCGATATTCAACAGCGCATCATCAATAACGGCGTACCTGAATCGGGTTTCACTCTCAATATTGTCCCTAACGATCAGGCAGATCGTCCGGACGCTCAGGTTGTAGGACATTGCGCCAACGACACCTTTAAAATCCTCTACACGCGCACCGGCAACGGTAACGCCTCCGCCAGCAGTTCCGGCGCACAAGAGAGCGCACCCAACGAACCGCAATAATTTCTGGGTATATAACCCTTAGCTTGATAAGGATTAAAGTTCTATAACACTGAATAGGTAACACTCACTCCATCATTAGCCCGGTTGTAATAACGGGTGAACATAATACTCAATTACAATGATGGAGTGAGTAATGTCCGATATCGAACATAACGGCGGGATCAGCCGTAGAACTCTGGTTAAATCCACCGCCATTGGCTCTCTGGCGCTCGCCGCTGGTGGCCTTTCCCTACCCTTTGGCCTGAAAAGTGCCGCAGCCGCGGTGCAACAAGCTATCCAGCCTGGTGCAGATAAAGTCGTTTGGGGAGCCTGCTCCGTAAACTGCGGCAGCCGTTGCGCATTGCGTTTGCACGTGCGCGATGATGAAGTTTACTGGGTCGAAACCGACAATACCGGCGACGATATTTACGGCGATCATCAGGTTCGCGCCTGCCTGCGCGGTCGGTCTATCCGCCGTCGTATTAATCATCCGGATCGCCTCAATTATCCTATGAAGCGCGTGGGAAAACGCGGTGAAGGTAAGTTTGAGCACATCAGCTGGGACGAAGCGTTAAACACCATTACCGCCAGCCTGAAAGGGATAGTGGAAAAGTACGGTAACGAAGCGGTCTATATCAACTACTCTTCCGGAATCGTAGGAGGGAACATTACCCGCTCCTCGCCTTATGCTTCTCTGGTCGCTCGTCTGATGAACTGCTACGGCGGATTCCTGAGCCATTACGGTACCTACAGCACCGCCCAAATCGCCTGTGCCATGCCATATACCTATGGCACAAACGACGGTAATAGCACCTCCGATATCGAGAACACCAAACTGGTGGTGATGTTTGGTAATAACCCGGCCGAAACGCGCATGAGCGGCGGCGGGATTACCTATTTCCTTGAGCAAGCGCGCGAACGCTCAAATGCGCGCATGATCGTCATCGATCCTCGTTATACCGACACAGCCGCCGGACGCGAAGATGAATGGATTCCCATTCGGCCAGGTACCGATGCCGCGCTGGTGGCCGGTATCGCCTGGACGTTGATCGACGAGAACCTGGTCGATCAGCCGTTCCTGGATAAATATTGCGTCGGCTATGATGAAAAAACGCTGCCCGAAGGCGCACCGGCTAATGGCCACTATAAGGCGTATATTCTGGGCCAGGGTGACGATGGCATCGCTAAAACGCCAGCCTGGGCGTCGCGCATTACCGGTATTCCTGCCGATCGAATCATTAAGCTGGCTCGTGAAATAGGCAGCGCTAAACCGGCGTATATCTGTCAGGGTTGGGGGCCGCAGCGTCAGGCGAACGGCGAACTCACGTCGCGCGCCATTGCCATGCTGCCGATTTTAACCGGTAATGTGGGCATCAACGGCGGTAACAGCGGCGCGCGTGAATCGACCTATACCATCACTATTGAGCGTATGCCCCTGCCGGATAACCCGGTCAAAACCCAAATCTCCTGTTTTAGCTGGACGGATGCTATCGCTCGTGGCCCAGAGATGACCGCCACCCGAGACGGCGTGCGCGGGAAAGACAAACTCGACGTACCGATAAAATTCATCTGGAACTACGCCGGCAACACGATCATTAATCAGCATTCTGATATCAACAAAACCCACGACATTTTGCAGGACGACAGTCAGTGCGAAACGATCGTGGTCATCGACAACTTTATGACCTCCTCGGCAAAATATGCCGATATCCTTCTGCCCGATTTAATGACCGTCGAACAGGAAGACATTATTCCTAACGACTACGCGGGTAATATGGGCTACCTCATTTTCCTCCAGCCCGTTACCGCGCCCAAGTTTGAACGCAAGCCAATCTACTGGATCATGAGTGAAGTGGCTAAGCGCCTCGGTCCGGATATCTATCAGCAGTTCACTGAAGGCCGTACTCAGGAGGAATGGCTACAGCTTCTCTACGCCAAAATGCTTGAAAAAGATCCACAGCTCCCTTCCTACGACGAACTAAAACAGATGGGGATTTATAAGCGCAAAGATCCAGCGGGTCACTTCGTAGCGTACAAAAAATTCCGCGACGACCCTCAGGCAAATCCACTTAAAACGCCCTCTGGCAAAATTGAAATTTACTCCAGTAAGTTGGCCGATATCGCCAATACCTGGGAGCTGGAGAAAGATGAAACCATCAGCCCGCTGCCCGTTTATGCATCGACTTTCGATGGCTGGGACGCCCCCGAACGCAGTCAGTTCCCGTTACAGCTGTTTGGCTTCCACTTTAAGGCACGTACTCACTCCAGTTACGGCAATATTGATGTGCTTCAGGCTGCCTGCCGTCAGGAAGTCTGGCTGAACCCGGTCGATGCCGAAAAACGCGGGATTAAAAACGGCGATATGGTGCGCGTGTTTAACGCCCGTGGCGAGGTGCGTATCGAAGCGAAAGTCACCCCGCGCATCATGCCAGGCGTTAGCGCAATGGGCCAGGGAGCGTGGCACGACGCCAACATGACCGGAGATCGCATCGATCATGGTTCGTGCATTAACACATTAACCACGCATCGTCCTTCGCCGCTGGCAAAAGGCAACCCGCTGCACACCAATCTGGTGCAGATCGAGAAGGCGTAAGGAGTAACCGATGACAACCCAATATGGATTTTTTATTGATTCAAGTCGTTGCACCGGTTGCAAAACCTGCGAACTGGCC
>JALCNW010000043.1 GCA_022649305.1 Enterobacter sp. | reverse complement strand
AAGCGCAGGCTGACCTGACGATTAACGGCACCAGCACCGCCGAAGCAGGGCAGACGGTCACCGTCTCCCTGAACGGCAAAGACTACACCACCACCGTCGGGGCAAACGGCACCTGGACGCTGGACGTCCCGGCAGCCGATCTGGCCACTCTGACCGACGGCAGCGTGACCGTCAGTGCCAGCGTGAGCGACAAGGCGGGCAACCCGGCTTTTGTTGATCACAACCTGACCGTCGACGTGACCGTGCCGGTGGTGACCATCAACACCATCGCGGGCGATGATGTGATCAACGTGGCAGAGCATGCTCAGGCGCAGATCGTCAGCGGCTCGGCGACCGGCGCAGCGGCGGGCGACAAGGTGACCGTCACCATCGGCGGCCAGTCTTACACCACCGTGCTGGACGCGGCGGGCAACTGGAGCGTCGGCGTTCCGGCGAGCGTGATTTCAGCGCTGCAGGACGGCACCGTGACCGTCAGCGTTAGCGTGACCGACGCGGCGGGCAACACCGGCAGCGGCACGCACAACGTGACCGTCGACACCGGATTACCGTCCGTGGGCTTCGACGCCATCAGTACGGATAACGTATTGAACGCGGTCGAAAAAGGCCAGGATCTGAGCGTGAGCGGCACCAGTGCCAACCTGTCCGAAGGCACCGTGGTGACTGTTATCCTGAACGGCAAGCAGTACACCGCCACCACCGCCGCAGACGGCAGCTGGACCCTGACGGTTCCGGCCGCGGATCTGACCGCGCTGGGCGAGGCCAGCTACACCCTGAGCGCGAGCGCCACCAGCGATGTGGGCAACAGCATCAGCAACACCGCAAACCTGCAGGTGGACACCGCGCTGCCTGGCGTGACCATCAATACCGTGGCGGGCGATAACGTGATTAACGCCGCCGAAGTGGCGACGGGTCAGGCGATCAGCGGTCAGGTGACTAATGCGGAAGCGGGCAACACTGTCACCGTGACCATCGGCGGCAACACTTACACCGCCACCGTCCAGGACGATCTGAGCTGGTCGGTGAACGTGCCGGAAGCGGTACTGACGGCTATCGGCAACGGTGAATTGACCGTTGAGGCGACCGTGACCAACGGCGTAGGCAACACCGGCTCCGGCGAGCGCGATATCGTTATCGACGCGAACCTGCCGGGCCTGCGTATCGACACCGTGGCGGGCGACGATGTGATCAACAGCATCGAGCACGCACAGAACCTGATCATCACCGGCTCCAGCGACGGCCTGAGCGCAGGTACTCTGCTGACCGTCACCGTAAACGGCAAAACCTACGCCGCAACGGTGCTGGCAGATGGCACCTGGAGCGCAGCGGTTCCGGCGGCTGACGTCAGCGCGCTGGCAGCAGGTAATGTGACCGTCACCGTGGAAGGCCAGAGCACCGCGGGCAACCCGGTTTCCATCAGCCATGACGTGACCGTGGATCTGGCGGACGTGGCAGTCAGCATTAATGCGATTGCAACAGACGATGTGATCAACGCGGCTGAAAAAGGCGTTGATCTGGTGCTCTCCGGCACGACGTCCAACGTGGAAGCGGACCAGACTGTCACCATCACCTTCGGCGGCAAGTCTTACACCGCCACCGTCGATGCGGACGGCAACTGGACCGCGACCGTGCCATCTGCGGACCTGACCGGTCTGAAAGACGGTGATGCCAGCGTGCAGGCGAGCGTGACTAACGTGAACGGTAACAGCGCGTCGGCAGGCCGCGAGTACAGCGTGGATGCCACCGCGCCGACCGTCACCATCAGCACCATTGCGGCGGACGACATTCTGAATGCGACCGAAGCGCAGGCTGACCTGACGATTAACGGCACCAGCACCGCCGAAGCAGGGCAGACGGTCACCGTCTCCCTGAACGGCAAAGACTACACCACCACCGTCGGGGCAAACGGCACCTGGACGCTGGACGTACCGGCAGCCGATCTGGCCGATCTGACCGACGGCAGCGTGACTGTCAGTGCCAGCGTGAGCGACAAGGCGGGCAACCCGGCTTCTGTTGATCATAACCTGACCGTCGACGTGACCGTTCCGGTGGTGACCATCAACACCATCGCGGGCGATGACGTGATCAACGTGGCTGAGCATGCTCAGGCGCAGATCGTCAGCGGCTCCGCGACCGGCGCGGCGGCGGGCGACAAGGTCACCGTCACCATCGGCGGCCAGTCTTACAACACTGTGCTGGACGCGGCGGGCAACTGGAGCGTCGGCGTTCCGGCCAGCGTGATTTCAGCGCTGCAGGACGGCACCGTGACCGTCAGCGTTAGCGTGACCGACGCGGCGGGCAACACCGGCAGCGGCACGCACAACGTGATCGTCGACACCGGATTACCGTCCGTGGGCTTCGACGCCATCAGTACCGATAACGTATTGAACGCGGTCGAAAAAGGCCAGGATCTGAGCGTGAGCGGCACCAGCGCCAACCTGTCCGAAGGCACCGTGGTGACCGTGACCCTGAACGGCAAGCAGTACACCGCGACCACCGCCGCAGACGGCAGCTGGACCCTGACGGTTCCGGCAGCGGATCTGGCCGCGCTGGGCGAGGCCAGCTACACCCTGAGCGCGAGCGCCACCAGCGACGTGGGCAACAGCATCAGCAACACCGCAAACCTGCAGGTGGACACCGCGCTGCCTGGCGTGACCATCAATACCGTGGCGGGCGATAACGTGATTAACGCCGCCGAAGTGGCGACAGGTCAAACCATCAGCGGTTCGGTCGTCAATGCGGAAGCGGGCAACACCGTGACCGTGACCATCGGTGGCAACACCTACACCGCCACCGTGCTGGACGATCTGAGCTGGTCGGTGAACGTGCCGGAAGCGGTACTGACGGCGCTGGGCAACGGTGAATTGACCGTTGAGGCAACCGTGACCAACGGCGTAGGCAACACCGGATCCGGCGAGCGCGATATCGTTATCGACGCCAGCCTGCCGGGCCTGCGCGTCGACACCGTGGCGGGCGACGATGTGATCAACAGCATCGAGCACGCGCAGAACCTGATCATCACTGGCTCCAGCGACGGCCTGAGTGCGGGTACCACGTTGACCGTGACCGTGAACGGCAAAACGTATTCCGCTACCGTGGCGGCAGACGGCACATGGCTTGCAGCAGTACCGCAGGCTGACGTCAGCGCGTGGGCAGAAGGCCCGGTCATTATCAGCGTTGAAGGCCAGAGCACCGCGGGCAACCCGGTCTCTATTAGTCACGACGTGACCGTGGATCTGGCAGACGTGGCAGTCAGCATTAATGCGATTGCGACCGACGATGTGATCAACGCGGCTGAAAAAGGCGTGGATCTGGTGCTCACCGGTTCTACGTCCAACGTGGAAGCGGACCAGACTGTGACCATCACCTTTGGCGGTAAGTCCTACACCGCCACCGTCGATGCGGACGGCAACTGGACCGCGACCGTGCCATCTGCGGACCTGACCGGTCTGAAAGACGGTGATGCCAGCGTGCAGGCGAGCGTGACTAACGTGAACGGCAACAGCGCCTCGGCAGGCCGCGAATACAGCGTGGACGCGACCGCGCCGTCAGTGATCATCAGTACGATCGCAGCAGATGACATTTTGAATGCGCAGGAAGTGCAGGCTGATCTGACCATCAGCGGCATCAGCACCGCCGAAGCAGGTCAGACCCTGACCGTGACCCTGAATGGTGTGGATTACATCACCACGGTAACGGCCAACGGTAGCTGGAGCGTCATCGTTCCGGCAGACGATCTGGCCGTCCTGACCGACGGCAGCGTGACCGTCAGTGCCAGCGTGAGCGACAAGGCGGGCAACCCGGCTTCTGTCGACCACAACCTGACCGTCGACGTGACCGTGCCGGTGGTGACCATCAACACCATCGCGGGCGATGATGTGATCAACGTGGCTGAGCATGCTCAGGCGCAGATCGTCAGCGGCTCTGCGACCGGCGCGGCGGCGGGCGACAAGGTCACCGTCACCATCGGCGGCCAGTCCTATACCACCGTACTGGACGCGGCGGGCAACTGGAGCGTCGGCGTTCCGGCGAGCGTGATTTCAGCACTTCAGGACGGCACCGTGACCGTCAGCGTTAGCGTGACCGACGCGGCGGGCAACACCGGCAGCGGCACACATAACGTGATCGTCGACACCGGATTACCGTCCGTGGGCTTTAACGCCATCAGTACCGATAACGTATTGAACGCGGTCGAAAAAGGCCAGGATCTGAGCGTGAGCGGCACCAGCGCCAACCTGTCCGAAGGCACCGTGGTGACTGTTATCCTGAACGGCAAGCAGTACACCGCGACCACCGCCGCAGACGGCAGCTGGACCCTGACGGTTCCGGCAGCGGATCTGGCCGCGCTGGGCGAGGCCAGCTACACCCTGAGCGCGAGCGCCACCAGCGATGTGGGCAACAGCATCAGCAACACCGCAAACCTGCAGGTGGACACCGCGCTGCCTGGCGTGACCATCAATACCGTGGCGGGCGATAACGTGATTAACGCCGCCGAAGTGGCGACGGGTCAGGCGATCAGCGGTCAGGTAACTAACGCGGAAGCGGGTAACACCGTGACCGTAACCATCGGCGGCAACACTTACACCGCCACCGTACAGGACGATCTGACCTGGTCGGTGAACGTGCCGGAAGCGGTGCTGACGGCGCTGGGCAACGGCGATTTGACCGTTGAAGCGAGCGTGACCAACGGTGTGGGCAACACCGGCTCCGGCGAGCGCGATATCGCTATCGACGCGAACCTGCCGGGCCTGCGTGTCGACACCGTGGCGGGCGACGATGTGATTAACAGCATCGAGCACGCACAGAACCTGATCATCACCGGCTCCAGCGACGGCCTGAGCACAGGGACTCTGCTGACCGTCACCGTAAACGGCAAAACCTACGCCGCAACGGTGCTGGCAGATGGCACCTGGAGCGCAGCGGTTCCGGCGGCTGACGTCAGCGCGCTGGCGGCAGGTAATGTCACCGTCACCGTTGAAGGCCAGAGCACCGCGGGCAACCCGGTAAGTATCAGCCACGACGTGACCGTGGATCTGGCGGACGTGGCAGTCAGCATTAATGCGATTGCGACCGACGATGTGATCAACGCGGCTGAAAAAGGCGTGGATCTGGTGCTTTCCGGCACGACTTCCAACGTGGAAGCAGACCAGACCGTTACCATCACCTTCGGCGGCAAGTCCTACACCGCCACCGTCGATGCAGACGGCAACTGGACTGCGACCGTACCGTCTGCTGACCTGACAAACCTGAAAGACGGTGATGCCAGCGTGCAGGCGAGCGTCACTAACGTGAACGGTAACAGCGCCTCGGCAGGCCGTGAGTACAGCGTGGACGCGACCGCACCGACCGTTACCATTGATACCGTGGCAGGCGACAACGTCATTAACGGCAGCGAAGCTGGCGCAGGCGTGGCGATCTCCGGCACCACCACAGCAGAAGTGGGGCAGACGGTCACCGTGACGCTGGGCGGCAATAGCTACACCGCGCAGGTGCAGCAGGGCGGTATCTGGAGCGTCAGCGTTCCGGCAGCCGATCTGGCCGCTCTGAGCGACGACGGCTACAGTGTGCAGGTGAGCGTCAATGATGCAGCGGGTAACCCGGGCAGCGCCGATAAGGCGATTACTCTGGACACCACGCCGCCGGTCATCAGCTTTAACATTGTGGCGGGCGACGACGTGATTAACGGCGTTGAGCATGGGCAGGCGCAGATTGTTAGCGGTACAACAACGGGTGCCGCGACCGGCGATAAGATGATTGTCACCATCGGTAGCAGCCAGTACACCACGACCGTAGATGCGAGCGGCAACTGGAGCGTGGGCGTTCCTGCCAGCGTGATTTCAGCGTTGCAGGACGGTACCACGACCATCAGCGCGACCATTACCGACAGCGCGGGTAACAGCAGTACGCAAACCCATGATGTTGTGGTCAACACGGCGTCCGTTTCACTGACCGTCGGCACCATCAGCGGCGACGACGTGATTAACGCCACTGAGGCAGGCAGCGCGCTGGCGATTAGCGGCTCAAGCACCCAGTTTGCCAGCGGCACACAGGTCACCGTCACCTTCAACGGTAAGAGCTACACCGCGACGATCCAAAGCGATGGCTCCTGGACCACCACGGTGCCCGCCGCAGATGTGGCAGCTCTGGCCGATGGCGCGAGCTATCAGGTCTCGGTTTCGGCGCAGGACGTTGCGGGTAATAGCGCGTCGGCAACGCATAACGTCAGCGTCGATACCACTGCGCCTGTCGTGAGCATTGCCACGCTTTCCGGTGACGATGTGCTGAACGCTGTTGAAGCGCAGCAGCCGCTGACCGTAAACGGTTCTTCCAGCGCGGAAGCGGGCCAGACGGTCACGGTTTCTCTGAACGGTAAAACCTACACCGCAACGGTGTCGAACGACGGGACCTGGACGCTCAGCGTTCCGGCGACCGACCTTGCCGCGCTGAGCGAAGGCGCGCTGACGGTCACCGCATCGGTGAACGATAAAGCCGGTAACAACGGCCAGACCACGCACACGCTGACGGTCGATACCGTGGCGCCAACCGTCACCATCAATACTGTGGCGGACGATAACATTGTCAACAATACCGAGCAGTTGGCGGGGCAGACCATCAGCGGTACCACCACCGCGGAGCAGGGCCAGATTGTGACCCTGACCTTCAACGGCCATAGCTATCAGGCGACGGTCGCGGCAGATGGAACCTGGTCTGTGTTCGTTGCGGGGCGCGATTTCCTCGGCCTGAGCGACGGGGATTACATCCTCTCTGCGACGGTGAGCGATAAGGCGGGCAACCCGGGCAGCGCAACGCACGACGTGACGCTGAACGGCGATGTGCCGGTCATCAGCATCAACACCTTTGCAGAAGACGATATCGTCAACGCTGCCGAACACGGCACGCCGCTGATGGTAAGCGGGACCACCGACGCGCCTGTGGGCCAGACGGTGACCATTACGCTGAACGGGAAAACCTACACGACGACCGTGCAGGCAGACGGCAGCTGGAGCACCACCGTGGGCAGTGCGGATGTCACCGCACTGGCGGACGGCGGCTCGTATGCCATCCATGCTCAAGTGAGCAATACCATTGGTAACAGCGCCAGCGCCGATCACACCGTGACCGTCGATCTGACGCCGCCATCAATGGGCATCAGCATCGATTCGCTGCAAAACGATACCGGCCTGAGCGCGAGTGATTTCATCACTAACGACGCCCAGGTGGTGGTGAACGGGTCGCTGACCGCGCAGCTCGGCAATAACGAGAAGGCGCAGATCAGCCTGGACGGTGGTACTACCTGGATTGACCTGACGGTGACCGGCACGACATGGCGCTATGCCGATGGCCGTACCCTGACCGACGGCACCTATGCGTACCAGGTTCGCGTGATAGATAACGCGGGCAACGTGGGGGCAACGGACAGCCAGGATGTGGTGATCGATCTCACCGCACCGGTGGCCACGACCATCACCGTTGATGCGGTGACGCAGGATACGGGGCTGTCAAATAGCGACTTTATCACCAGCGACAACCAGATCAGCCTGAACGGGACGCTTGGCTCGGCGTTGGGCAGCGGCGACCATGCACAAATCAGCCTCGACGGCGGCGTAACCTGGACTAACGTCAGCGTTAGCGGCCTGAGCTGGACTTACGTGGATGGCCGCACCCTGGCCGATGGTGATTACAACTACCAGCTGCGGGTCATTGACGACGCGGGCAATATCAGCGCGACGGCAAGCCAGGTTGTGACCATTGATACCACCGTACCGGACGCCAGCAAGACGATCGCTATTGACAGTATTAGCGACGATACCGGCCTGAGCAGCAGCGACTTTATCACTAACGATACGTCGCTGACGGTGAATGGTTCGCTCGGGGCTACGCTTTCTGACGGTGAATACGCGCAGATCAGCACCGACGGCGGCGTGACCTGGCAGAACGTGAACGTCACCGGTAATACCTGGTTCTACGTTGATGGACGCACGCTGGATAATGCGACCTATACCTACTACGTGCGGGTGGTGGATGCTGCCGGTAACGTCGGCTCCAGCGCGCAGCAGCAGGTGACTGTTGACACCGTTGCGCCTGATGCGGCGATCACGGTCAGCGTTGATAACATCGCTGTGGATACCGGCTTTGATAACAACGACTTCCTGACCAGCTCAACGTCGTACACTCTGAACGGTACGCTCGGCGCGCAGCTTGGCGCAGGCGAATATGTGCAGGTGAGCCTGGACGGCGGCACGACCTGGGTTTACGCCACGGTCAATGGCACCCAGTGGAGCTACAACGACACACGCACCCTGACTGACGGTAGCCATAACTACCAGGTCCGCGTGATCGATCAGGCGGGCAACGTCGGGGCAACGACCTCGCAGGCAGTGACCGTGGATACTCAGGCACCGCAATATGGCATCACCATTGATTCCATTAGCGAAGATACCGGGCAGTCCAGCAGTGATTTCATCACCATGGACACCACGCTGACGGTGAATGGCTCGCTCGGCAGCGCGCTGGCCAGCGATGAACGCGTGCAGATTAGTCTGGACGGCGGCAATACCTGGGTGGATGCCAACGTCACCAACCAGCGCTGGAGCTATACCGACACGCGCGATCTGGCCGACGGTGATTACACCTATCAGGTGCGGATCATCGATCAGGCGGGCAATGTAGGTTCTACGTCCCAGCAGGTTGTGACAGTGGATACCACGGTACCTGATACCCTGGGAACGGTGGTTAGCTACACCGACTCGGAAGGCGAACGCCAGGGAACGTTTGGTTCTACGGTGGCAACGGATGACGCCTCGCCGCTTATCAGCGGGACGCTTAACCGCGCGCCGGACAGCGGTGAGATTATGCAGCTCTATCGCGACGGGATCCTGCTGGGTCAGGTCACGATGAACGGCAGCGCCAGCTGGACCTTCCAGGACAACGGCCTGAGCGATGGTAACCACACCTACGTGCTGCGTGTCACCGATACGGCGGGCAACTACACCGAATCTGCGGGCTTCGTACTGAAGGTGGATACCAGCGTGCCAACCACCACGGTGTCGGTTGCCGCGCAGACCACGTCGGATACCACGCCGATTGTTGGCGGCATTGTGTCAGCCGATCTGGAAAACGGTGAATACCTGGAAGTGAAGGTAAACGGTAAAACCTACACCTCGCAGACCGGCGGCGCGGTGGTGGTTGACCCGGATCACAACACCTGGTATTTGCAGATCCCGGATAGCGATGTGTTGAGCGTAGCCAGCTATGACGTAACAGCGCAGGTGAAGAGCAGCGCGGGCAACGGTAACAATACTGGCATCACCACCGGTAGCCTGGTGATTGACACCACGACGGTGAATACCGACTGGGCGACGACGGCGGGTAATGCCAATAACTCGACGATGACGGTGGGCATGAACAGCAGCGGCCTGTGGAATATCATTGCCAATGGACAGTCCTATTCCAGCAGCGATGACTCAACCTATGCTGCAAACGCGCTGACCAACACCCGTAACTTCTACACGGTGAGCCAGACCGCCGCTGACTTCGACCGTAACGGTACGCAGGATATTTTCGCGACGGAAAACACCTATGCTGGTTCCACGCAGGTGATGTGGACCTACGATGGCAGTACCTATAATGCCAGCCAACTGGCGTTGGGAACTACCATTTGGTACGGCGGGGTAATCGCGTACGACAAAACGGGCGACGGCTATCTTGATCTGGCATATGGCGATGCGGGTGCAGACTCCATTACCTATCTGATCAACAACAACGGCGTGCTGACACCGGACGGCACCAACGGCGGTGCGGGCTTCTGGGGGCAGTTCAACACGATGCGTGAAATCTCCAGCGTCGATATTAACAACGACGGCACCGTGGATGTGGTGCAACACACCAACCGTAGCGGCGCGTACTCGCTGACCGTAATGAACAATAACGGCAACGGGACCTTGTCCATCGGCCAGAACCTGACCAACGTGTTTGTGGTTAACGCCTCGAACACCACCACTGCGGCATCCATGACGTGGGCGGACTTCAATGGCGACGGCTATATGGATCTGTACCTCGGCAGCAGCTACAACAACAACGGCGGTGTGATCTACTACAACAACGGCGCGGGGCAGCTTTCTGCTACCAAGAGTGCGGTGGAAGCCTCTAACGCCACGGCGGGTTACCTGTCGGTTGCGGTGGACTGGAACGGCGATGGCCAAATGGACATCATCAAGCTCAGCACCTACGGCACGTCGCAGACCGCAACCTTGTTCACCAACAACGGCTACGGTTCGACCTGGACCTCAAGCCAGCTGGGATCCGGGTTGAGGAACGTGACGGGTGTTGCTGCGGTAGACTACAACTGGGACGGCACCCAGGATCTGCTGGTATCCCTGCTGGCGGGCTCGGTGACGCTGGTACAAAACACCACGAAGATTGCTGACGGCACCGCGATGCATCTGCATATCGTCGACAGCGAAGGCATCAACGCTTACTACGGGAATACGGTGAACCTGTATAACGCCTCTGGCGTGCTGGTGGCATCACAGATCCTCAACGCCCAGTCCGGTATCGGCTCGAACGATACCTCTGCGTTAGTGAGTTTCTACGGGCTGGATCCGAATGAAACCTACTCGGCGCAGATAGTGAAGATCACCAACGGCGTGTCGGATAACGTCACCTGGACCGGTCTGGACGCGGGCAACGGCAAAGAAGGCTATGTGCTGACTGCCGAAGCAGCGACGGGCGGTCACAGCGGAACCATCACCGGCACCGGGTATAACGACACCTTTATCGCAGAGGATGGCACCTATACCTATAACGGCTCCGGCGGCTGGAATACCCATTCCGATTACGACACCTGGAGCAATACCGGTGGGATGGACGTGGTGGATTATCGCAACGCCACCTCGGGTATCACCGTCGACCTGCGGCTTTCTACCGCCCAGGACACCGGTTTTGGTACCTCGCGACTGCTCAACATTGAAGGCATTGCAGGCTCGAACTACGACGATGTGATCACCGGCAACAGCGGCGATAACCAGTTCGAAGGACGCGGCGGTAATGACACCTTCAATATCGGCAGCGGCGGCCACGATACGTTGCTCTATAAGCTGATCAACGCCTCAGACGCCACCGGGGGTAACGGCAGCGACGTGGTAAACGGCTTCACCGTCGGCACCTGGGAAGGCACGGTAGATTCTGACCGTATCGACCTGCGTGACCTGTTGTCTGACAGCAGCTACACCGGCACCGGCTCAGCGAGCTACGTGAACGGCGTGGCGACGCTGGACGGCAGCGCGGGGAATATTGCCGACTACATCCGCGTGGTGCAGAACGGCAGTAACACCGAGATCCAGATCGACCGCGACGGAACGGGTAGCCAGTTCGACCCAACCACCGTGGTGACGCTGAACGGCGTGCAGACGGATCTGGCCACTCTGTTGGCGAACCATCAGCTGTTAATTGCGTAAAAAAGCAGCCGCGAGGAGCAATCCTCGCGGCCTTTTGCGTTTCTTTACATTAATGGGTTTAACCATAAGTTTAATAAGGTATTTTTGCGCGCTCGTTTAGAAACCGTTCGATTTCTAATCGTCAGACAAAGGTATCATTTCAGTGCGTAATTAACGCCCTGAACAGGACGTAGCATTATGAAGACTCACCCACAGTACGAACCCTGGCTACAGGCCATGCTTCTCATCGCGAAGCACTATCGGCTGGACTTTTCTCAGGAAAATGTTCGTGTCACGATCAATCACGAGAGTCAGTCTCCGCGTCAGCAGGTGCTGAACGACATGGCTCGCCAGCTTGGGCTGGGACTGCGTGATGCGCCTGTCGAGGCGGCGTTAATCGATCCCTGGCGTTTGCCGCTGCTGGCCGAGTTTACCGGCGGGCAAATCGCGGTTATTAACCGCATGGATAAAGACGGTAACGTCAGCCTGCAGTTCAGCGGCGATGGCGGACTGGAAACGGTCCTGACGCGTGAAGAGCTAGGCTCGCGGCTGAAAGGCCTGATGGTGCTGCGCCCGCTGGAGTCTACGCCCGACGCGCGCGTGGATGACTACATCAAACCGTATAAGAAAAACTGGTTCTGGGAGCTGGCGTTGAAGGACTGGCGTCGTTACAGCGATATCATGCTGGTCGCCCTGGTGGCAAACGTGCTGGCGCTCTCCGGAATGGTCTTTTCGATGCAGGTGTATGACCGCGTAGTGCCGTCACAGTCGGAAGCCACGCTGTGGGTGCTGTTTGGCGGTGTAATGGTCGCCATCATCTTTGAATTCATCATGCGCATGCTGCGCGTGCACATTTCAGATGTGATCGGCAAACGTGCCGATCTGCGTATTTCCGATCGCGTGTTCGCCCACGCGCTGCGCATCAAAAACGGCGCGCGGTCCAAATCGACCGGCTCGTTTATCGCCCAAATCCGCGAGCTGGAATCGGTGCGTGAATTGATCACCTCGACCACCATTGCGGCGATTTCCGATCTGCCGTTCTTCCTGCTGTTCGTCTTTATCCTGTGGATGATCGGCGGCCCGCTGGTGCTGGTGGTACTGCTGGCCGTTCCGCTGCTGTTGATCCCGGGGCTGCTGGTTCAGCGCCCGCTGGGGAAACTCTCAAGCGAAGGGATGCGCGAGTCAGCCATCCGCAACGCCACGCTGGTTGAAGCCGTGCAGGGTCTGGAAGACATCAAACTGATGCGTGCCGAACAGCGCTTTCTGAACCAGTGGAACAACACCAACGACGTGGCGGCTAACGTCAGCATGAAGCAGCGCTGGTTAACCGGTCTGCTGCTGACCTGGACCCAGGAAGTACAGTCCATCGTCTACGCCGTGGTGCTGCTGATTGGTTGTTATCTGGTGATTAGCGGGGATATGACGACCGGCGCGTTGGTCGGGACCTCGATTCTGGCCTCACGCACTATTGCACCGCTGTCGCAAATCTCCGGCGTGCTGTCGCGCTGGCAGTCGGCGAAGGTCGCCCGTAAAGGGCTGGACGACCTGATGCAGCGCCCGATAGACGATCCGCAGCAGGGCAAAAAAGTGCATAAGGCGCATCTCAAAGGGGATTACCTGCTTGAGGACGTCGGTTTTTACTATGACGAAGAAGAGAAGCTGAACGTGCTGAACATTCCTCGTCTGCACATTAAAAGCGGGGAACGGATTGCCCTGCTGGGCCGTAACGGCTCGGGTAAAAGTACGTTGTTGCACCTGCTGGCAGGCATGCAGGAACCGCAGCAGGGCAGTATTTTGCTGGATGACATCGCGCTCAATCATCTCGATCCGGCGGATGTACGCCGCGATATGCAGTTGCTCAGCCAGCAGGCGCGTCTGTTCTTTGGCTCGGTCCGCGACAACGTGGTGATGGGTAATCCTCTGGCAAACGACGAGGAGATCCATCAGGCGCTGGTAAACAGCGGGGCGCTGGAGTTCGTCCGTAAGCAGAAGATGGGGCTGAATTACGTCATCAATGAAGGCGGTGCAGGCTTGTCCGGCGGCCAGCGTCAGGCGCTCTTACTTGCGCGTGCACTGCTTACCGCGCCGAATATCCTGCTGCTGGATGAACCGACGGCCTGGCTTGATGAAGTGAGCGAGAAGCAGTTCATTCATCACCTTAAAGGCTGGCTTGGCAAGCAGCGAACGCTGGTGGTGGCCACCCATCGCCTGCCAATCCTGGAACTGGTCGATCGCATCATTGTGCTGGAAAACGGGAAAGTGGTCATGGATGGTCCGCGTGACGCCATTCTGAATCAACACGGTATGGCTGCGCAGAAGCCAGCGCAGCGGACCGTGACGATGAAGAAAACCGCCGTGGAGGGGACCGCATGAGTGATTTTTCCCGTTTTAACAGCCGTTTAAAAGAACCACGCCTGCCGCGTTCAACGTGGGTTGCGTGGTCACTCTTTGCTTTACTGGCCGTGTTTGTGACCTGGGCCAGCCTGTTTCACCTGGATGAAGTAACCACCGGAACCGGGAAGGTTGTCCCATCCTCTCATGAGCAGGTCATTCAGTCTCTGGAGGGCGGGATCATCCATAAACTGCTGGTTCGTGAAGGGGATATCGTGGAGCAAGGCCAGCAACTGGCCCAGTTGGATCGCACCAAAACCGAGTCCACCGTGCTGGAGAGCGAGTCTCGTCTGAACGCGGCGCTGGCAACCGCGGCGCGCCTGAATGCCGAGGTGAATGACAGCGAGCTGGTTTTCCCTCCTGAGCTGGACGACGACGTGGAGCTGGTCCAGCAAGAAACGGCGCTGTACCAGTCCCGCCGCGACAGCCTGGAAAAAGGGCTGGCGGGTTTACGCCAGGGCGCAGCACTGGTCCAACGCGAATTGGGGCTGACCCGACCGCTGGTTAACCAGGGCGCGGCCAGTAAAGTCGAAGTTTTGCGTCTTGAGCGTCAAAAAAATGAGCTTGAGAGCAAAATCACGGAAATGCAAAATCAGTATTACGTTCGCGCACGTGAAGAGTTGGCAAAAGCGAATGCTGAAATTGAAGCGCAGCGTTCCGTTATGCGAGGGCGTGAAGATTCTCTGACCCGCCTGACGTTTAACGCGCCAGTTCGCGGTATTGTCAAAGATATTGACGTGACCACCGTTGGTGGCGTGATTCCACCCAACGGTAAATTAATGACCCTGGTGCCGCTTGACGACCAAATGTTGATTGAAGCCAAAATTTCTCCGCGAGATGTGGCCTTTATTCATCCGGGTCAAAAAGCACTGGTAAAAATCACGGCATATGATTATTCAATTTATGGCGGACTGGAAGGCGAAGTGACAATAATTTCCCCGGATACCATTCAGGATGAAGTCAAACGAGACGTTTACTACTATCGGGTCTATATCCGCACGGACAGAAACCATCTGACGAACAAGCAAGGAAAAGATTTCCCCGTTTTCCCGGGAATGATTGCGACGGTGGATATTAAAACCGGAAGTAAAACGATTATCGATTACCTGCTGAAACCGTTGAACAAAGCGAAAGAGGCATTACGGGAAAGATAATAAAAGGGCGGTCGGATAACCGACCGCCTGTTTCAGGAGAGTGCGGCGCTAAAACTGATAGCCGCCAGCCGCTCTTTAGGATGAAGATTCAAATAATGTGTAATGTAAGCAAAATACAATCCGGCATAGTTTTCAACTAACTCAATAAAACTGGGGTAAATTGTCATGAATCCATTTTCTCGATCTTTAAGATACCCGGCTTCTTGCGCTAATTTCATCATCCTGTTCACGTGAATGCGCGATACATAAAATTCTTTGGCTAACACGCTGGCGGAATACTCAATGACCGCGCCATGTGGATTTCTATTTTTCGTTGCCTGCAGATAAAGATAAAGCATGATCATGCGTCCACCATCTTTATCAATAAACAATCCCACCTCGGGCAAGATTTTCTTAAACGTCACGCCGCGAAACAGGTATTCAGCGGCGCGATGGAAAAAACTATGCCGTAAAGCGTTGTTATCTAATAGATTGATATTTATGTTGTAATCTGGATATAGCGTGCTAATGGGTTCTAGTGCTCCTGCCATGTAACGCTTGAGTTCATCCAATCCCTTTTGCGTCGGTTCAATGAGCATCTTTCGACGATCCTCCGTACAGCGCATGGTCTTTATTCGACCGGTTGTTCTAAGCAAGGTAATGATTGCAATAACGCTGTTTGGGCTTGCCATTTTATAGCGCGTACACAACTCTTTTACTTCCGATACTGAACCAGCCTGGTTGCCAAAAATAAAGCAACACATAGACATGACGATAGTAAACCGGGATTCCTGAAGCATGGTTTTGTAGAAGAGCGGCTGTTTTTTATAAATTGAATCATTAATGGCAAAGTGTTGCCTTATTGCTTCACTGAAACGCGGATTGTTTTTAATCACATCCCTTCGGTGTAGCAGTGCCTTGGATGAAATATTTTTATCCATGCGGTTGCCCTATTCTGAATGAGCTGAGTGTAATGGTGTGCATCGCTGTGCTCAGTAGCGAGTCATTATTATACATGCGATGAATGAAATTTACTTTTGGTATTTGCAAAGATTATTAATTAATTGCTTATGGAAGGGTGGGGATCGAAAAGTGAGGTGTTTAGCTCAAGGGGAGTAAAAAATAATTGCGTTAAGCACGCTGGTGAATAAACGCAAAAATGTGCATTTTTACCGACTAAAGTTAATTTGATGTTACTTGGTGTTTTTGTTAAATAAATTTGACACACCTGTTGTTTACCTTTTTTTATTATTAGATCTATGGTTATAACATTATTTGTTTGTTATGATTACGGCATAATGTTGAAAGTCACTCTCTCGCTTGAGAGACGCGCTTACGCGCGTCTTCTGTGATTTTGTTAATATTTGTTTCTGGAGGGTCTGATGGCCTGGAATACGTTCGTCAATGACCCGAATCTGTATAAACGTCGATATGTCATTGCTGCCTGTAGCTATACCTATAAAGGCTATGAAGCCCTTCTTGAAAATAGCGGGATCAGCACGTCACGTATTATGATTCATCATGATGAGATAACCGGTGATGAGGTCGATGCTATTAATCGGGATGCCGATGGGGAAATCTCCGTCTTCCTGAAAGGGGATATCTGCGCCATCTTAAGTACGTTAAAGAAGACGGTATCCCTGCTTAATGCGTTAACGGAGAAGCGGCACGTTATTATTTACTGTCGTCTTCCGGTTAGCTGGTTGTACAGAATGTTGCTGACGTTAGTGGTGAATAAACACAAGTTAGAAACGGTTCGGATCGCGAGCTTATCGCTCTCTTGTCATGATGTTGTGGCTGGGGGTTTTCCTGTACTCGAAGACGCCGCCAGAATTGAAGAACGTCTAACGGGTTGTTTGGCAAAGGGACTTTCGTTGCGTGAACTGGATGTCGTGCTCAATTTCTATCGCGGAAACTCGGTCAAAGTACAATCCGGGATGTTCGGTTTAGCCATTAAAACGATATACACCCATCGGCAAGAAGGGCTGCGAAAACTGCAATTTATTCAGCCGTGGCTGAATGATGCAGGGGTGATCCGTGGGGTCAATAAAACGCAAAACCCGATTAAAACCAGTCTGCCGGTCAAAGAGTCTGAGTTTTATAGTGCGCTAGTCAGAAAAGAGATTTTTCCCGTCTATCAAATTATTACTGATAGACATAAAAAAGGAACAGGATTTGAAATTCTCCTGCGCTGGAAAAGACATGATAAGACACTGAAACCTGTCGATTTTTTAAAGAATCTGCACAACAAAAATATATGGCTTCAGTTAACGGCATTGGTTGTTGATGCCGCCGTGCGTGGGATTAATAAATATAACGGGAAATTTTATTTCTCCGTCAATATCCCACCAGAGTTAGCATCGGGTAGCGCGTTACCAGGCATGGCGAAAAAAGCCGTGGAGATGTTGATCCGTCCTGAATGGGCGCAGAAATTAGTCTTTGAATTTGCTGAAACAATAGATGTCACGCGTAATAAAGAGATACCGGAAACCATGCAAGGCATACGTCAGACCGGCTGTCGCCTGTTTCTGGATGACTGCTTCTCAAGCGATCATGTCATGTTCCCTGTCAGACAGGTCGAATTCGACGGACTCAAGCTGGATCGAGATATCGTCGATAAGTTTGTTGCCAATGAAAGTGATTACAATCTGATCAAGGCGATGCAGTATTACAGTGATATGACCGGCGGGATTTGCGTTGCAGAAGGCGTCGACAGTGCTGAGAAATTCGACATGCTGGCGGCCTTAGGATTGAACAGTTTCCAGGGATATTATCTTTCTAAAGCGGTGGTCGAAAACGAACTGGATCGCATGGTTCGTCAATTTAGCTAGAACTTCTCGGCGACGATCTCAAGATGGCGTCAACTGATAACATCCGCAGGGTTTCCTTACGGATGTTTTTTTATGGGTGAGCGAAACCTTCAGGCGTTAGCGTGCGAACTAGTATTCATAAAGCACACTTTTCCCCTGATGGAGTCAACCATGAAACGTTTGAAATCCTTGTCTGCCGCCGCCGTACTCAGTCTTTCCCTGTTTGCCATCAACGCGCACGCCGCCCTGGAAGCGGGGGCTAAAGCGCCTGATTTCAGCTTGCAGGGTGCGCTGGGCGGTAAACCCCTGACCTTCTCGTTGCAGCAGGCGCTGCAAAAAGGCCCGGTGGTGCTCTATTTCTTCCCTGCGGCGTTTACCAAAGGCTGTACCCTCGAAGCGCACGCGTTTGCTGAAGCGAGTGATGATTTCAAAAAGCTTGGCGCAACCGTGGTAGGCGTCACCGCCGGGAATGTCGATCAGGTGGATGAATTCTCGAAGCTGGAGTGTCGCGATAAATTTGCCGTGGCGGCAGATCCCGGTGCGAAAGTGGCCGCAGAATATGAAACGCTGATGCAGATGAACGGTAAAACCGTTTCCGATCGTACCTCTTTCGTCATCGCTCCGGATGGCAAAATCCTGCTTAGCTATACTGATCGTAACCCCGATGAGCACATTCAGAAAACGATGGATGCCGTGAAAAAATACGCGAATTCGCACTCGTAATATTGCCGTCGGAGTTCGCCATGTTAACAGCCATTCTGGCCGCCTTTGCTGGCGGCATTATTCTCAATTTTATGCCGTGCGTTTTTCCGGTCATTTCCTTGAAAGCACTGGGGCTGCTGCGCCATCAGGGAGATCGAGCAACTGCGCGTACTGAGGGGTTAGGTTTTTTACTCGGCGTAATTTTCACCATGCTGGCACTGGCCGCGGTGCTGTTGGCGCTCCGTGCGGGTGGCACCGCCGTAGGTTGGGGATTCCAGCTCCAGTCGCCGCTGGTGATTGCTATCCTGGCGTTGATCATTCTGGGGGCGGCGCTCAATCTGCTGGGCGTATTTGAAGTGGGGCTGTCACTCCAGCGGGCAGGGGAGATAACCGGCGGCCGGGGCGCGTTTGTGCGTTCGGCGCTGACGGGCGCATTGGCAATTGTCGTGGCAACGCCTTGTTCAGCACCCTTTATGGCGGGAGCGATCGGCTATGCGCTTGTCCAACCTCCTGTGGTCTCACTGGGGATTTTCCTCGCTCTGGCGCTGGGATTTGCTGCACCTTTTACCCTGATATCACTGTTCCCGGCGATTGCCGAACGGCTCCCTCGCCCGGGGGCCTGGATGGATCTTCTTAAGCGTGGCCTCGCTTTCCCCATGTTTGGCGCATTTGCGTGGCTGGTTTGGGTGCTGGCGCAGCAGGCGGGCACTACTGCATTGGCGGCCATGTTGGCCTGCGCGGTAGTGGTGAGTTTTGCAGGCTGGCTTTACGGTATCGCCCAGCGCAGACGTTATCTCGGCCATTCGTATAAAGCGTTACTGGCCGTCACGGTGGTGCTTTTCATTGCCGCGATTAGCCCGCTTCCGGGCGTAATGCATACGCAGCCGACAGAATCTGAGGGCGTGACGGCGCGCGGTGTGATGCCGGTGAAGTGGTCACCACAGAGCGTGGCGGACAGGCGCGGTCAGGGTAAAGCTATCTTTGTGAACTTTACGGCATCGTGGTGTATTACCTGCCAGGTTAACGATCGCACATCGTTGTCTACTCAGGCGGTGAAACAAGCGATAGAACGTACTGGAACGGTCTATATGGTGGCGGATTCCACCAAATTTAACGCCGACATCGACGACGCGATGAACACCTTTGGGCAGGGCGGATTACCCCTGTACGTGGTCTATCCCGCCGATGGCGGTCCACCAAACGTATTGCCACAAGTATTAACGCCGTCGATTGTGGTCAACGCGCTGGATAAGGCATCCGGTAAAAAAGCATGAGGTAACTATCCTGGCGAAATATGGATAACGACATCGCTCCACGTGAAGCATGGCCCGCACTCATGGCACGCGCCCAGATGGGCGATCGTCATGCCTACACGCAGCTATTACGGGCGATCGTTCCGGCGATCCGCGTCATCGCGCGTAAACAAATAGCCGACCCTGTACTGGTTGAGGATGTCATCCAGGATGTGCTGCTGACCGTGCATCGGGTGCGCCACACATACGATCCTGCTTATCCTTTTTTGCCCTGGCTAATGGCTATCGTTCACGCCAGAGCGATCGATGCTCTACGCCGCCGGGGGCGTTATCTTCATCATGAGACGGACGAGGGGGCAGAGTGTGAATGGGTGTCATCGGACAAGGGGGATCGTCAAGACGTCGAGGAGGAGCTGGCAATGATTTTAGAGCAATTGCCTTCTCGTCAGCGAGAAATTGTGGAACATATTCATCTTCAGGAAATGAGCCTTGCAGAGGCGGCAGCGCACAATAACCTGTCGGTTTCTGCCGTGAAATCATTGCTGCATAGAGCATTAACGAATCTTCGCCGGATGGGAGCGAATCATGGTCGATCATGAGTTATTAATCGATAAGCTGAGCCGCGATGCGCAGCCGGTGAAGCGTCCGTGGACGGGCGGGTGGCGGGTATTTGCCTGGACGGCGATGGCGTTGCCGTCTGGCGCGTTAGCCACTTTTCTGCTGCCGCGTGCCGCCACCGACTGGTCGCAATCGGGCGCAGGGTGGACGCTGTTGCAGCTGGTGCTGACGTTTGTTGTGGGGGTGCTCGCCATGCGTAATGCCTTTTTGCTGAGTATCGCCGGGCGCAGTGCGCTGAGCTGGAAATGGTTTACCCCATTGGCAGTGCTCTGGCTGACGGGTGTGCTGGTGAATCTCGGGGCGGGCTACGCGGGCGCTGCGCATCGTGATGAGGTTAATTGTTATCTGTTTATGATGGCGGTGAGTGCGCCGATGATGGCGATCGCCATCGGCTATTTACGTCGGACCCGCGCGTTGTATCCATTACGCAGCCTGGCTGCCGCAGGCGTGGGTGTCGCCTGTATGGCCTTGACGCTACTGCTATTCTGCCATCCCGTTGAGGTTCATCCACTGGATTTTGCACTGCACGTTGCAGCCGCAGTATCGATTGTGGCGTTAACGGTAGCGCTGGGGAGGCGGTGGGTAGCCGTTTAAGTAGGGTTTCAGATATGACGGCGAAATAGCGCTTCACCAGTCCACTGACCTTCGTTCTGCTCCTCCCCCCTTCGCTTCAACATGAAGATGACTCATCTTGTAATGAATTTAAGTCGCTATCACTCGTTCAATGGCTCTGGCATAACATATGTAATGTTAACGTATTAGCAACATAGAATGGGAAGCGATAACGCTATGAATAAAGATTTCACATTTACGATTAAGCACAGTCGTTTCGATGAAAATTATAATCCATCAGAAAATACGCGTATCACAACTAACTTCGCCAACCTGGCAAGAGGGGAGAGTCGCCAACAGAACTTGCGCAATACGTTAGCGATGATTGATAACCGATTCAATGCGTTAGCTCATTGGGATAATCCCAAAGGTGATCGGTATTCCGTCGAGCTTGATATCATTTCCGTTGAGATGAATATTGGCTGCGCTACTTTCCCGGCAATCGAAATATTGAAAACCAATATTATTGATAAAAAAACGCACGAGCGTATTGAAGGTATTGTCGGGAATAACTTCTCATCCTACGTTCGCGATTATGATTTTAGCGTCTTGCTGTTGGAACATAATAAAAGTCAGTCAGCGTTTAGCACTCCAGAGGGGTTTGGTGAACTACATGGCAACATCTTCAGGCATTTCGCCAGTTCGAGCGAATACCAGGAGAACTTCAGCAAACCTCCGGTGATTTGCCTCAGCGTTTCCAATAAAAATGCCTATCATCGCATTGGCAATGAGCATCCGGTTTTAGGTATCGAATATCAACAAAAGGGCTCATCGCTGACTGAAGCTTATTTCAAAAAAATGGGTTTGCAGGTTCGCTATTTTATGCCGCCAAATAGCGCTGCGCCTTTAGCATTCTTCTTCTCTGGTGATTTGCTGAGCGATTACACTTTTCTTGAACTGATCGGCACCATTAGCACCATGGAGACATTCCAGAAAATTTATCGCCCAGAGATTTACAACGCTAACTCGGTTGCGGGACAGCATTACCAACCTGACCTGAATAACCAGGATCATTCATTAACAAAAATTGTTTACGATCGAGAAGAACGTAGCCAGTTAGCGATTGAGCAGGGAAAGTTTACTGAAAAGCATTTCATCACACCTTACAAGAATATTCTTGAGCAATGGTCTGCTAACTGCGTTCTTTGATTAACTAAAAATATAAGGTCACCTGCTATGAAAACATTGCTCCCCACCTCGACGGCTGGCAGCTTACCCAAGCCTTCCTGGCTGGCACAGCCCGAGACGCTGTGGTCCCCCTGGAAACTGCAAAATGAGGAATTAGTCGAGGGTAAACAAGACGCGCTGCGTCTATCCCTGGACGATCAGCTGCGGGCGGGCATTGATATCGTCAGCGACGGTGAGCAAACGCGCCAGCATTTTGTCACGACGTTTATTGAGCACCTCAGCGGCGTTGATTTTGAAAAACGTCAGGTCGTTAAAATTCGTAATCGCTATGATGCGAGCGTGCCTACCGTCGTGGGTGCTGTGGCGCGCCAGAAGCCCGTGTTTGTCGACGATGCCAAATATCTACGTCGGCTCACGACACAACCCATTAAATGGGCTTTGCCTGGCCCGATGACGATGATTGATACGCTGTACGATAACCACTATAAAAGCCGTGAAAAGCTGGCCTGGGAATTTGCTAAAATTCTTAACCAGGAAGCCAGAGAATTAGAGGCTGCGGGTGTCGATATTATCCAGTTCGATGAACCTGCCTTTAACGTGTTTTTTGACGAGGTGAATGACTGGGGAATTGCTGCCCTGGAAAGAGCCGTCGAAGGACTGAAATGTGAGACAGCGGTGCATATCTGTTATGGATATGGCATTAAGGCGAATACGGACTGGAAAAAGACGCTGGGATCGGAGTGGCGACAATACGAAGAAGCGTTCCCGAAACTGCAAAAATCGACGCTCGATATTATCTCGCTGGAGTGCCATAACTCGCGAGTGCCCATGGATCTGCTTGAACTGATTCGCGGTAAAAAAGTGATGGTAGGAGCCATTGACGTGGCGACTGACACCATTGAAACGCCGGAAGAGGTCGCCCGTACTTTACGTGCAGCCCTGCAGTTCGTCGATGCCGACAAGCTCTATCCTTCGACCAACTGCGGGATGGCCCCCTTATCGCGTCGGGTCGCCAGCGGCAAACTTGATGCCTTAAGCAAAGGTGCGGAGATTATTCGTAGAGAACTTGCGAGCAGATAACGCGCTTAACAATAGCGAAATAAAAATGGCCGTTTCGACGGCCATTTTATTTATTGAGACAATGCGCGCTGTGCTTCTTTCAGTTCTTCCTGCGCGTCTTCCAGTTTCTTCTGCTTTTTACTGATCTTATCCAGACGTCCAATTTCTTTTGCTTCCTGAAGCTCAGCAAGGCGTTCGTTTACTTTTTCCTTTTTTTCGTTCACTTTCGCTGTACGCTCTTTGAGAAGTGACTCATCGGTGCAATGATCCTGTACTTCCGTCAACGCCTTCTCAAGCCCATTAATTTGATTCTGGTTGTTATGGCTTTTGGCGTATTCAAGCTGCGTCTGAATTTCTTGTTTTTTAGCCGCGCAACCCGTGAGCGCTGCTGCCGCACTTGTCTGCGAGAATGCCAGTAATGATAACGCGATAATAATTTTAAGATTTTGTTTTGCATCGAATAACATTGATAATAAACTCCATGTAATACATCAGATGAATTTATAGTTTTAAAAGTGGACCGCTATTATTAATGAAAGTAGGGTTGATGGCAATATGTACAAAATTGGGTTTATTTCATAGCCGATTATTATGATGTGGATTTATTATGTGCTGATCAAATAAAGATAAATTGAAATATGAAGTGAGTAATAATAAATCGTTCAGATGCCAGGCGTGGAGAGGGGTGTTTCTCTTGACCAAAGCGTCATATTCATTGCGAGCCCCAATAGCAAAAAACCCGCCATAGGCGGGTTCTTCTGAATGTGGTGCCCGGACTCGGAATCGAACCAAGGACACGGGGATTTTCAATCCCCTGCTCTACCGACTGAGCTATCCGGGCAACGGGCGGCATTAAACCCGATCCGCCTCTTTCCGTCAACGAAATTTGTTGTTTTCGTTACAGACTGCACAAAGTCTCGCCACGTTGCGGGAAACTCAGGCAAAAAAGTGCGTCCAGAGCGCAGAGAGCGGCATGGCGAGCACCAGCGCGGGCAACATATTCACCACCGCAAACATCTTAATGCCGCAGATGCGCAAGCCCGTTGCCAGCAGTAATAGGCCACCGACCGCAGTAAAATCGGCCATCATGGCGGGTGTGGTCAGGGGGAGAATCAAGGTGGCGCAGGTCGCGAGGGCGAGCTGAATCATCAGCATCGGTACGCTAATGGCGGCAACGGCGATGCCCAGCGTGGTGGCGAAAATGGTGGCGGTGAAGAAATCGAGAAAAGCCTTAGCAATCAGAATGCTTGGGTCGCCGGTCATCCCTTCCTGCATCGAACCAAATATCCCCGTTCCGCTGGCGCAAAACAGAATAATGATCGCGACGTAGTTTTGAACAAACACTTCATGCGTGCCATTTTTAACTTTGTTCGGGTGAGAAATCAGGTTCTTCGCTTTGCTCACCGCCCCGTTAATGCCTTTTTCCAGATAGCAAAACTCACCAATCAGAGCACCCAGCAAAGTGGCCAGTACCATCACCGGCAGGTTGGCGCATTTGATAACCAACAGTACGCCGATACCTAGCGAGGCGAGACCAAAGATGGAAGGCATCGACGAGCGAATACGCTCCGGTAATCGCTGGCTTAATACCGCGCCAAGCACGCCGCCAAGAAGCACGGCCCCGGCGTTGATAAACGGTCCTACAACCACGGTAAGCTCCTGTTATTTAATCATTGATATTGCATTATTATGGCACGAGTACGCCGACGATAGCTTAACTTTAGATGATGTCATGCATAAAAGTTCAGTCTTGCGCGGTCAGGTCAATAATGACATTATTGCGCGAATTTTCTCCTCCCGGATAACGAGGCCGCCAATGATAAGAGAGCTTACCGCTGCGCGAATGCCTGCTTGTCTCTACGCTTTAGTCTCCTGTCTCCCCTGAAACGGGTATTTGCACATATGAAATCACTAAAAATTGCCGTCAGCCATGAGCTGATTTCTGCTCTCTCCACGCATCGTGAATTAGTGACGCTGGACAACACCGATTTCACGGATGTGGCGGCAGTCGTCATTACCGTTGTGGAAAGCCGCAGCGGGATCCTGGCGTTATTGAAACGAACGGGTTTTCAGCTTCCCGTGTTTATCTTCTCCGACGAGCAGATTGATGTTCCCGAAGGTGCCACTGCGGTCATCAACGGCAAAGCGCAAGAGTTCCTGGAACTGGAAGCGGCGGCCTGCTGCTATGAAGAGAACTTATTGCCACCCTTTTTTGACACGCTGACCCAGTATGTTGCGATGGATAACAGTACTTTTGCCTGTCCTGGGCATCAGCATGGCGCGTTTTTCAGAAAGCATCCGGCAGGACGGCAGTTCTATGACTTCTTCGGCGAGAACGTATTTCGCGCCGATATGTGCAACGCCGACGTGAAGCTTGGCGATTTGCTGATTCATGAAGGTTCCGCCAAGCATGCGCAAAAGTTTGCGGCGAAAGTGTTTAACGCCGATAAAACCTACTTTGTGCTCAACGGCACGTCAGCCGCCAACAAAGTCGTCACCAATGCGTTATTGACGCGTGGCGATCTGGTGCTGTTCGATCGCAACAATCATAAGTCTAACCACCATGGTGCGCTAATTCAGGCGGGTGCGACGCCGGTCTATCTGGAAGCGGCGCGTAATCCGTTCGGCTTTATTGGTGGTATTGATGAGCATTGTTTCGACGATGGGTACCTGCGCGAACTGATTCGCGAGGTGGCTCCTGAAAAGGCCATGGATGCGCGTCCGTTTCGCCTGGCGGTGATCCAACTTGGCACTTACGACGGCACCATCTACAACGCCCGACAGGTGATCGACAAGATCGGCCACCTGTGCGACTACATCCTGTTTGACTCGGCGTGGGTAGGCTACGAGCAATTCATCCCGATGATGGCCGACACCTCGCCGCTGCTGCTGGAACTTAACGAGAACGATCCGGGCATTTTCGTGACCCAATCGGTGCATAAGCAGCAGGCTGGGTTCTCTCAAACCTCGCAGATCCATAAAAAGGATAATCATATTCGCGGCCAGGCGCGCTTTTGCCCGCACAAGCGCCTGAACAACGCGTTCATGCTGCATGCGTCCACCAGCCCGTTTTATCCGCTGTTTGCTGCGCTGGATATCAATGCCAAGATCCACGAAGGCGAAAGTGGGCGCAGGCTGTGGTCAGAGTGCGTCGAGCTGGGTATCGAGGCGCGTAAAGCGATCGTGGCTAACTGCAAGATGATCAAACCGTTCATTCCGCCTGTGGTGGCCGGTCGTCCGTGGCAGGATCACCCGACGCACACGATAGCCCGCGAGCGTCGTTTCTTCAGCTTTGAGCCGGGCGCGAAATGGCACGGCTTTGAGGGATACGCCAGCGAGCAGTATTTTGTTGATCCCTGCAAGCTGCTGCTAACCACGCCGGGCATTGATGCCGAAACCGGGGATTACACCGACTTTGGTATTCCGGCGACGATCCTGGCCCATTACCTGCGTGAAAACGGTATCGTGCCAGAGAAGTGCGATCTCAACTCGATCCTCTTCTTGCTCACTCCCGCAGAAAGCGCCGAGAAAATGGCGCAGCTGGTGGCGATGCTTGGACAATTTGAACAGCACATTGAAGACGACACGCCGCTTGCCAACGTGCTGCCGACCATATTCAACAAATACCCGGTGCGCTATCGGGATTACACCCTTCGCCAGCTTTGTCAGGAGATGCACGACCTGTACGTCAGCTTTAACGTTAAAGATCTGCAAAAGGCGATGTTCCGCAAAGAGGGATTCCCTGCGGTAATGATGAATCCTCAGGATGCCAATCAGGAGTATATTCGCGGCAACGTGGAGCTGGTGCGCATTAGTCAGGCTGAAGGCCGAATTGCCGCAGAAGGCGCGCTGCCGTATCCACCGGGCGTGCTGTGCGTGGTGCCTGGTGAAGTCTGGGGCGGGGCGGTGCAGCGTTACTTCCTTGCACTGGAAGAGGGTGTCAATCTGCTGCCGGGCTTCTCGCCGGAACTGCAGGGCGTTTACAGCGAAAAAGATGCTGATGGGATTAAGCGGCTGTATGGGTATGTTTTAAGATAGGAATGCCCCTCATCCTGGCAGACTCCGAACGGTCCCTTCTCCCTTTTGGGGAGAAGGTTAGGATGAGGGGATCAAATCGCACGATCTTCACGCCTCTGCCCGCCTGTACATCCTTCGCGGATGCCCAATTTTCCCGTATAACATCTCCACGCTTAAAAACCCCGCCTCCACGCAGTGTTCCAGATACCTGCGGGTGGTCGTTTTGCTTAAACCCGTCTCACTCACCACTTCATCTACTGAAAAACAGTGTGTGACTTTGTCGTTAAACAAAGCCTGCACCAGTCCCAGCGTGTTCTCTTCAATTCCTTTACTGCCATTATCCTGGCGATAATTTTTTGCCTGAAGTTGATACAGCGAATCCACGTTCTGCTGATCGACGATCTTCCATACCCGCTGCTGTTCGGCGAACTGAACAAAACGCTCCAGCGACTGGCTGAGACGCTTCCATGACACGGGCTTGAGAATATAGTCAAATGCGCCGTTACGGATCGCCAGGCTACAGGTATCCATATCGCTGGCGGCAGTGATAAATATTACCGAGCAGTTTGCGTGTACCAGC
This sequence comes from Enterobacter sp., assembly GCA_022649305.1. Classification (GTDB taxonomy): domain Bacteria; phylum Pseudomonadota; class Gammaproteobacteria; order Enterobacterales; family Enterobacteriaceae; genus Enterobacter. The sequence goes on along the minus strand of JALCNW010000043.1, from coordinate 9,859 downwards.
AGGGGATTGCTGATCAACGTGATGCCTTTACCATCGGGCAAATAGTTATCCAGCAGAACGAGCTGCGGGTGCAGGCTCGCGAGCTTCGCCTGCGCCTCTGCCAGCGACGAAGCGATGCCGACCAACCTCAGACGTGGATGTTTGCTAATCAGCTCTGCGTGAAGCTGTGCCAGTTCGTTCTCATCTTCAACAATTAAGACGTCGATATGTTCATGTTGCATAGTCAGTATCTTCCAGTTCCTGAGCGGGGCGCCGGGCGGTTCCCGTGGCGGGAATAAAGAGCGAGAAAATAGCGCCCCGAGGCGTGTTATCGGCAACTTCTATCGAGCCGCCAGCCTGGGTAACGTAACTTTCGATCAGGTACAGGCCAATCCCGTGATCGCCGCGTGTTTTGGTGGTGATGCCGCGTTCAAATATCCGCTCGCGGATCGCAGGTGTAATCCCCACGCCCCGGTCGGCGACTTCAATAATCAGTTCACGCTCGTTCAGCTTAATCAAAACCTCCACAGGATCGTGCGCGAGCGGCGCGCGCTGCGTGGCTTCGATGGCGTTATCCAGCAGGTTACCAATAATCGAAATCAGCTCTGCTTCGAGAAGCGGGGCAAACGGTTTATCCATTGCGCAGGCGGGGTCGAAATTCAGCTCGACGCCTTTTTCACGCGCTCGAGCGGATTTCCCAAGTAGCAGGCCACACAGCGTTGGCGAGCTAAAGCGTGAGGAGATAAAGTCCAGCAGTTCCTGCGCGTGTTCAGACTGCGCCTGTATAAAGCGAATCGCCTCTTCGTAACGCCCCATATGCAGAAGGCCGGAGAGGGTGGTCATGCGGTTCAGCTGTTCGTGGCGCATAATGCGCAGGTTATCGACGTAGCGTTTAACCTGACTCAGCTGGGCGCTGAGCGAGTCAATCTCATTACGATCGCGAAAGGTGATCACCCATCCCTGGAGCGAATCTTCCAGCATGATCCGCACGCGGCTGGCGATCACCGTCAGATCGTTGAAGCGACAAATCTCATCGTGCGTATCTTTGAGCAGCATGGTTTGTGGGATGAAGAACGGCACGGGCGCGATGACGTCGCTAATAAGCTGCCCGCGTAGCTCACGGGCGGGCTGCGATAAACCCAGCAGCTTCCTCGCCGCCTGGTTGATCACCTCGATCCGCAGATCGCGATCGACGGCGATCACCCCTTCGTAGATCGACTCCATCATCGCTTTCTGCTGACGCACCAGCAGGCCTATCTCGCGCGGCTCCAGCGAGAAGATCTGCTTTTTGATGCTGCGAGTGAAGAACCACGAAAAAATAAACAGGGCGATAAGGAGCAGCACGGCGGCAATCAGGATGTTCACCACCTTATTAACGGTGATGGTGTCGAGATAGCTGGTGAGATACCCGACGGAAACAATACCCACCACCTGTCCGGCATCGTTAAGGATCGGCGCTTTGCTGCGCAGTGAAATGCCTAAACCGCCTTTGCGGATCGTCGTGGTACTTTTACCGCGCAGGACCTCGACGTTATCCCCACCGACAAGCGTAGTACCAACCCGATCGGCAAACACCGAGTGAAAAAGATGTCGACCTTGATTATCCCCAATGACAATAAAACTGGCATCGCTGTGTGCGGCTATTTGCTGCATAAAGTGATGGATAGCGTTGATATCTTTTGCTTCGACTTCTTTGCGTAAATTAGGAATAAGTGCAATTTCTTCTGCCTGTATTTTGGCTCGGGTACTCATCTCCTGATATAGTTGCCTGCCAACATCCACATAATAATAACTTCCCAGTAAGGCAAACAGCACTGAGAAAAAGGCCACCAGCGAAATAAACAGCTTTATCTGAAACGAGAATCTCATGGCTATCACGCGAAGCATCAAGGGTTGTGGGCAATATATCACGCTTTTTTAAGCGTGATATCGGGTTTGCCCAAAACTTGTGATCCTTTGCACAGCGCGATTTACAAGACAATTATTAGTATTAAGGTTTGTCTTAATACTAAATGCGAAATGTTATTTGAATGTTCATTCAGGAAAAGAAACCATTAAAACCACGGCGATAAATAAGGTGTTAATCACATTAAATAAAAGAAACCTTTAAAACCATAGAGGCCATTAAAACTTCGGTTTTAATATGCCTTTCCTCACATAACGTAAGCCTTAGTGACTTTAAGCTGAACGCACAAATAACCAAGAGGCTTAATTATGAGCACTACTGACGATTCATTCTCTGTTTCTCACGACCCGATTGATATTCAGCGGCCATCGCTCAAAGAGCGCTGGTGGCACATTATGGATACCTGGAAAGTGGGGATCATCCCGCTGCCGCTGTTTGTTTTAGCGGGCGTATTAATCGCCATCGACTGCCTGGGCGGCAAGCTGCCAAGCGACATCGTGGTGATGGTCGCCACGCTGGCGTTCTTCGGCTTCGCCTGCGGTGAGTTTGGCAAACGCCTGCCGATTGTGGGCAAGCTCGGCGCGGCGGCGATTTGCGCCACCTTCATTCCGTCGGCGATGGTCTATTACGGCCTGCTGCCGGACGTGGTGGTGGAGTCGACCACCAAGTTCTACAAATCCACCAACATCCTTTATCTCTATATCTGCTGCATCATTGTCGGCAGCATCATGAGCATGAACCGCACGGTGTTGATTCAGGGCTTCCTGCGTATTTTCTTCCCGATGCTGTGCGGCGAAATCGTCGGCATGATCGTCGGGATGGGCGTGGGTATGGCGCTGGGTCTTGAGCCGTTCCAGATCTTCTTCTTTATCATTTTGCCGATTATGGCGGGTGGGGTAGGCGAGGGCGCCATACCGCTTTCCATCGGCTATGCCGCACTGCTGCATATGGACCAGGGCGTGGCGCTCGGTCGCGTGCTGCCGATGGTCATGCTCGGGGGCTTGACCGCCATCATCATCTCCGGCTGTCTGAACCAGCTCGGCAAGCGTTACCCGCATCTGACCGGCGAAGGCCAGCTGATGCCAAACCGCGCCAATGCGGACACCACCGTTTCCCAGCCTGCGTTCTCCGGCAAAGCGGACGTGACGACGATTGCTTCCGGCGCGCTGCTGGCGGTGCTGCTTTACATGCTGGGCATGCTCGGTCACAAGCTGATTGGCCTGCCTGCACCGGTTGGCATGCTGTTTATGGCGGTGCTGGTCAAGCTGTGTAACGGTGCTTCTCCCCGTCTGCTTGAAGGTTCGCAGGTGGTTTACAAATTCTTCCAGACTTCCGTGACTTACCCGATTCTGTTCGCCGTGGGTGTGGCTATTACCCCGTGGCAAGAGCTGGTTAACGCCTTCACCGTGAGCAACCTGCTGGTGATTGTCAGCACCGTCTCCGCGCTGGTGGCAACCGGGTTCTTCGTGGGCAAAAAGATTGGTATGCACCCGATTGATGTCGCCATCGTCTCCTGCTGTCAGAGCGGGCAGGGCGGTACGGGTGACGTGGCGATCCTGACCGCAGGCAACCGCATGAGCCTGATGCCATTCGCCCAGATTGCTACCCGTATCGGCGGAGCGATTAACGTCTCCATCTCACTGCTGATTCTGGGCAACTTCCTCGTTTAAGTCTTCAGGAAAGAACAATGAAACTCGCAAGCTTTATTTATAAAGGTCAACGTAGCTACGGCATCGTCAAAGGTGATGGCGTAGTGAATTTAGGCCGCCGTTTGGGCGACCGCTACGGTGACCTTAAGGCGCTGTTACAGGGCAACGGCATGGCGGAAGCCACGCGTTATCTTAACGACCCCGTCGACGTGGCGATGGACGCCATCACCTTTTTACCGGTGATTGAGCAGCCGGAGAAAATTCTCTGCGTGGGCATGAACTACGCCGCCAAGCGTCAGGAGTTTGACCAGCATAACCCGGCGCCAACGCTGTTTGTTCGCTTCCCGGACTCCCAGACCGGCCACAACGCGCCGGTGCTGAAACCGCGTCATTCCAGCGAGTTCGACTATGAGGGCGAACTGGCGGTCATCATTGGCAAAGGCGGCGAGAACATTCGCCGCGAGGACGCGCTGCGCCACGTGGCGGGCTACAGCTGCTACATGGACGGTTCCGCCCGCGACTGGCAGCACACCTGGTTTACGGCGGGCAAAAACTGGCGTCAAACCGGGGCGTTTGGCCCGTGGATGGCCACTGCCGATGAAATCCCGGATCCGCATCAGCTAGCGATTCGCACCTGGCTGAACGGGCGCATGGTGCAGGAGGACAACACCAGCAGCATGATCCACAAGGTCGCGGAGCTGATCGAGTACATCAGCACCTTCACCCGCTTAAGCCCGGGCGATGTGATCATCACCGGATCGCCGGGCGGCGTGGGTAAAAAGCGTAATCCACCACTGTTTATGAAAGAGGGCGATCGCATTGAAGTGGAGATCGAGAACATCGGTCATCTGAGCAATACGATCGTAGAAGCGCCAGCACACACGCTGACGGCAGCGCACTAGGGAAGGCAGTATGCACACGCAACCCACCATTGATTTCCGACTGACGGAAGTGGCCCGACACCCGGAAAGGCTCAGCCAGATTCGCTACCTGTTGGCCGATAGCGGCCTGGGGCTGGACAACGACATTACGCTGTTTGTCGAGGCCTGGTCCGGTACGCAGCTGGTGGGATGCGCGGGCCTTGCCGCTAACGTCATTAAGTGTGTGGCGGTTGATGAGCAACTACGTGGGGCAAACCTGAGCGCGCGCCTGCTGGCTGAGGTGGAAAATGCCGCCCTCGCGCGCGGTTATTTTCACCTCTTTCTCTGCACCCGGCCATGCAATAAAGAGCGCTTTGCCCGCAGCGGTTTCTGGCCGATTGCCCAGAGCGGCAACAATGCGGTGCTGATGGAAAACACGCCGCAGGGTGTGGAGCGTTACTGCCGTTCGCTTGTCGCTCAGCGCAAGTGTGGCGAGAGGATCGGCGCGATCGTTATGAACGCTAATCCGTTCACCCTTGGGCACCGTCATCTGGTGGAGCAGGCGGCAACACGCTGCGACTGGCTGCATCTGTTTGTGGTGCGCGAAGACGCGTCGTTCTTCCCGTTTCGGGATCGTCTGGACATGGTGCGCGCGGGCGTGGCGAATCTGTCGAACGTATCGGTTCATGAAGGTTCGCAATACATCATCTCGCGCGCCACCTTCCCGGCCTATTTCCTGAAGGAGAGCGGAAAAGTGCAGCAGGCGTGGAGCGAAATCGACGTGCTGATTTTCCGCGATTTTATCGCTCCAGCACTCGGGATAACCCATCGGTTTATCGGCTCGGAGCCGTTTTGCGATATCACCCGCCAGTACAACCAGACGCTGCATCAGCTGCTTGCCCCGGACATCGAGGTAATAGAGATGCCGCGCATCAAGGCCACCGGAAATGCCATTTCGGCATCGGAAGTGCGCCGTTTACTCAAGACACAACAGTTTTCCCGCATTCGGGAAATTGTCCCGGAGTCCACTTTCGCGCACCTCGAAGCGCACTACAGTGCGCGCGCGGAAGTCGCATAACTATCAGGAAATTATCATGAAAATTGTAAGGGAGTCGCTGGCCGGAACGCAGGAGTCCAGCGACCTGATGGTGAAAATCGCCCCTGCCGACGGCGGTCTGGAGATTATCATCCACAGTGAAGTGATTAAGCAGTTTGGCGAGCAGATTCGTCAGGTGGTCGACGAGACGCTGCACGCGCTGGACGTGCGTCAGGGGCTGATTATCGTCGAAGACAAAGGCGCGCTGGACTGTGTGATCCGCGCCCGCCTGCAAAGCGCGGTGATGCGTGCTGTAGAAGAACAGACTATCGACTGGAGAAAAATGTCATGAGTACACTCCGTCGCAGCATGCTGTTCCTGCCCGGCGCGAACGCCGCCATGCTCTCCACCGCGTTTATCTATCGTCCCGATTCCATCATGTTCGACCTCGAAGACGCCGTCGCGCTGCGTGAGAAAGATACCGCGCGCCTGCTGGTGTTCCACGCTCTGCAACATCCGATGTATCAGGATATCGAAACCGTGGTGCGCATTAACCCGCTCAGCACGCCGTTTGGCCTATTAGATCTCGAAGCCGCCGTTCACGGCGGCGTGGACGTGATACGTCTGCCAAAAACCGACACGCCGGAGGATATCCACGAGCTCGAAGGGCATCTGGAGCGCATCGAACGCGAATGCGGGCGCGAAGTAGGATCGACCCGCGTGATGGCAGCGATTGAATCCGCGATTGGGGTGATTAACGCCGTGGCGATCGCCCGTAGCTCGCCGCGCCTGATCGGCATCGCGCTGGCGGCCTTTGATTACGTGATGGACATGCAGACCGAACGCGGCGACGGCACCGAGCTGTTCTACGCTCGCTGCGCCGTATTGCACGCCGCCCGCGCGGCGGGGATCGATGCCTTTGACGTGGTGTGGTCGGACGTTAACGACGAAGCCGGATTCCTGCGCGAGGTTGAGCTTATCCGCAAAATGGGCTTTAACGGCAAATCGCTGGTGAATCCGCGCCAGATCGACCTGCTGCATAACGCCTACGCGCCAACCCAGCACGAAGTGGATCACGCCATGCGGGTGATTGAAGCGGCAGAAGAGGGCGCGCGTATCGGTCTGGGCGTGGTATCTCTCAACGGCAAAATGGTAGATGCCCCTATTATTGATCACGCGCAGAGGGTGCTGGAGCGCGCGGCTGCCTCCGGCGTGCGTCGCTAAGGATGACACAATGAATCAGACAGAACTTCTCCACGTGAATTTCCCCCATCTCAGGGGCTTAAAACCGTTCGATACCGCCCACAGCGCCACGCCCTGGCTGGCTGACGTTGAGGCAAAACATCACCGTAAGCTGTGCGATTCCGTTGAAGAGGCGGTGAAACGCAGCGGGTTGCAGGACGGAATGACCATTTCGTTCCACCACGCGTTTCGCGAAGGCGACCGGGTGATCAACACCATCGTCGCGCTGCTGGCAAAAATGGGTTTCAAGGGATTGACCCTGGCTTCCAGCTCGCTGATGACCTGCAACGATGCGTTGATTGAACATATCGAAAGCGGCGTGATTACCCGTATTTACACCTCCGGCATGCGCGGCAAACTGGCGGACGCGATTTCTCACGGGCTGATGAACGAGCCAGTACAGATCCATTCCCACGGGGGGCGCGTCAAGCTGCTCCAGGACGGCGAGTTGAATATCGACGTCGCATTCCTTGGCGTGCCGTGTAGCGACGAATTTGGTAATGCCAACGGGACGCACGGCAAATCCTGCTGCGGATCGCTGGGCTACGCGATGGTCGATGCCCAGTTTGCCCGCAAAGTGGTGCTGCTTACCGAAGCGCTGGTGCCATTCCCGAATATGCCCGCCAGCATCGAGCAGGATCGGGTGGATTACATCGTGCAGGTTGAGAGCGTGGGCGATCCGGCGAAAATCAGCGTCGGCGCGGCGCGCGTGACCAGCAACCCGCGCGAGCTGATGATTGCTCGTGATGCAGCAGACGTGATTGAGCACTCTGGCTATTTCAAACCCGGCTTTTCAATGCAGACCGGCTCCGGCGCGGCGGCTACCGCCTGTACCCGCTTTATGGGCGAGAAAATGGCGCGCAGCGGTGTGAAGGCAAGCTTTGCGCTCGGCGGGATCACCGGCAGCCTGGTGGATTTGCATGAAAAGGGGTTAATCGAAAAACTGCTCGATACCCAGTGCTTTGACGGTCAGGCGGCGGCCTCGCTGGCGGCAAACCCGAATCACGTTGAGATTTCGACTAACGTCTACGCCAATCCTGGCAGCAAAGCGGCAAGCTGCGACCAGCTCGACGTGGTGATTTTAAGCGCGCTGGAGATAGACGTGGAGTTTAACGTCAACGTCATAACCGGCTCCGACGGCGTGATGCGCGGAGCATCCGGCGGGCACTGTGACGTGGCGGCTGCGGCGAATCTGACGATTGTGGTCGCGCCGCTACTGCGCAGCCGCATTCCTACCGTGGTGAAGCGGGTCACGACGCGCCTGACGCCGGGTGAAAGTATCGACGTACTGGTGACTGACCACGGCATCGCAGTGAATCCGGCTCGCCCGGAAATCCGCGAAAGACTGGAGGCCGCAGGGTTAAAAATCGTCGATATCGAGGCGTTATACGCCCGGGCGATTTCCCTGACAGGCGTGCCAAAACCGATCGAATTTACCGACAAAATCGTCGGCGTGATCCGCTACCGTGACGGCAGCGTGATTGACACCGTCCGACAGGTGAAGGAGTAACGATAATGACGATAGCGACACCCGTGTGTGCGGGTGTCAGCCTTGATGCGCTGCTGGCGGCGAAAGAGCACCGCGCAGCGCGTCAGGCTGACTGGCTCACGCACTATCAACAACCGGTGATTTCCCTCACTCTGGTGACGCCGGGGGAAATTAAAGACAGCCTGCGCTATCGCAATAGCATGGGCGTGGCGCTACAGATGTGTGACCAACTGCTGTGGGCGCATCGCTGGCAGGTGCTCGACCGTCAGGTGTTGTGGCTGCCCACGGGGCCTGAGGCCATGTGGTGTGTCGCGCATCAGGCACCTGAAATCAAAGCCCATTGTGCCGAGCTGGAGCAAAGCCATCCGCTCGGCAGACTCTGGGATCTTGATGTTATTTGCCCGACCAATGGGCACGTTGGACGGCGCTCTTTGGGCGCGAATATGCGCCGCTGTCTGATCTGCGATGAACCGGCGCACGCCTGTTCCCGCTCGCGTCAGCATCCGGTGGAACAGGTGGTGGCCCGGGTGGAGAAGCTGATCGATGACTGGTTTGCTCGCGACTAAACCTCGCTGGCTCAGCGTGCCGGAACTCGCCGAAGAGGCGCTCTGGCTGGAGCTGGAACTCACGCCTAAGCCTGGGCTGGTGGACACGCTCAACAGCGGCTCACATCGCGATATGGATCATGCGATGTTTGCCCGCAGCATTGCCGCGATTGCGCCGTGGTTTTCGCGTTTTGCCGAACTGGGAAGTGAACATGCTGATAAGCCTGCGGCGGAACAGCTGCGCTTAATTCGCCCGATGGGCATGGCCTGTGAGCAAGTCATGTATGCCGCGACCGGTGGCGTAAACACCCACAAAGGGGGGATTTTCGCGCTCGGGTTGCTGTGCTTTGCTGCCGGACGTGTGAAAACCGCGACGGTAGAAAGCCTGTGCGGTGAAATGAGTGACATCTGCGCCGGGATGGTGGCGCGTGAACTGGCGGGCCGCAGTGGGATGGCCACGGCAGGCGAGCGACAGTATCAGCAATATGATTTGACCGGCGCGCGCGGCGAAGCGGAGAGCGGTTTTGCCACGGTGCGGGCCGCGTTAGCCCAGTGGAACGGCAATCTTCACGAGCTGTTACTGCGCCTGATGGCGGTTAATCAGGACAGCAATTTGGTGTCGCGTGGTGGGATGGACGGACTGCGATATGTGCAGGGATATGCGAAAGCGTTGCTGGCTAACGGCTGGGATCGTAAGGCGCTGATTGAGATGGACGCCGCGCTAATTGCGCGAAACCTGAGCCCGGGAGGCAGTGCAGATTTATTGTCGGTCGGGTGGGTATTGGCAAAATTACCCCTCTCCTGAAGCAGGAGAGGGGACAATACTTAATGCGCGATAGGCTGTGCGCCTGTCGGAACGCGAACGTGCTTGTATTTGAACAGGGCGATAAAGGCGAAGAACAGTACCAACGAGTAACCCGCGAAGATCAGCCACACTGGCTGCCAGTCGGTGATGCCGTTGGTGGTGTACATCTCAACCACTTTACCGCTCACGATACCGCCGAGAATACAGCCGAAACCGTTGGTCATCATCAGGAACATACCCTGAGCACTGGCGCGGATTTCAGGTTTCACTTCTTTTTCGACAAACACCGAACCGGAGATGTTGAAGAAGTCGAAGGCGCAACCGTAAACAATCATCGACAGAACCAGC
>JALCNW010000042.1 GCA_022649305.1 Enterobacter sp. | reverse complement strand
CTGGCAGAACCAGCAGGTTGAATTCGCCCGCTTCCCTGGCCCTATCGTCATGACCTCTAACTGCATCATCGACCCGACCGTCGGTTCTTACGACGACCGTATCTGGACCCGCAGCATCGTCGGTTGGCCGGGCGTGAGCCACCTCGAAGGTGACGATTTTGCACCGGTTATCACCCAGGCGCAGCAGATGGCGGGCTTCCCGTTCAGCGAAATCGAGCACATGATCACCGTCGGCTTTGGTCGTGAAACCCTGCTGGGCGCAGCGGATTCGCTGATTGACCTGGTCAGCCGTGAAAAACTGCGCCACATCTTCCTCGTCGGCGGCTGTGACGGCGCTCGCGGCGAACGTAACTACTTCACCGATTTCGCCACCAGCGTACCGCAGGACTGCCTGATCCTTACCCTGGCATGCGGTAAGTACCGTTTCAACAAGCTGGACTTCGGGGATATCGAAGGCCTGCCGCGCCTGATCGATGCCGGTCAATGTAACGATGCCTACTCTGCCATCATCCTGGCCGTCACGCTGGCGGAGAAACTGGGCTGCGGCGTGAACGATCTGCCGCTATCACTGGTGCTTTCGTGGTTCGAGCAGAAAGCGATTGTGATCCTGCTGACCCTGCTGTCTCTGGGCGTGACCAACATCGTGACTGGCCCAACGGCACCTGGCTTCCTGACGCCGGATCTGCTGGCAGTCCTGAACGAGAAATTTGGTCTGCGTTCTGTCACGACCGTAGAAAAAGACATGCAGCAGTTGCTGAGCGCGTAAGGAGCGATTCATGACTATGCCAACCTCACAATGTCCGTGGCGGATGCAGGTTCATCACATCCATCAGGAGACGCCGGATGTGTGGACGCTCTCACTGCTGTGTCACGACTTTTATCCGTACCGTGCCGGTCAGTATGCGCTGGTCAGCGTTCGCAATTCCGCTGACACCCTGCGCGCCTACACCCTGTCATCCACGCCGGGCGTGAGCGAGTACATCACGCTCACCATCCGTCGTATTGATGAAGGTGCGGGTTCACAGTGGCTGACGGGCGATGTGAAGCGCGGGGATTATCTCTGGCTGTCCGACGCGCAGGGTGATTTCACCTGTGATGACAAAACAGACGATAAATTCCTGCTGCTGGCGGCAGGCTGCGGCGTGACGCCTGTCATGTCGATGCGCCGCTGGTTGGCAAAAAACCGTCCGCAGGCCGACGTGCAGGTGATTTTCAGCGTGCGTTCACCGGAAGATGTGATTTTTGCTGACGAGTGGCGTAATTACCCGGTCACGCTGGTGGCCGAAAATAACGCCACCCACGGTTTTGTCGCGGGTCGTCTGAGCCGCGAGCTGCTACAAAGCGTACCGGATTTGACCTCTCGCACCGTGATGACCTGCGGCCCTGCGCCGTATATGGCTATCGTGGAAGAAGAAGCGAAAGCGCTTGGCGTGACGCGATTCTTTAAAGAGCAGTTTTTCACACCTGTCGCAAAAGCTGCCACCAGCGGAGTGAAGTTCACCAGGCTGCAACCGGCGCAGACGTTCTTTGGCCGCGTGGGAACCACGCTGCTGGAAGCGCTGGAAAGCAATAACGTGCCGATAGTGGCTGCTTGTCGTGCAGGCGTGTGCGGTTGCTGTAAAACGAAGGTAGTGTCGGGCGACTATACGGTCAGTAGCACCATGACGCTGACGGATGCCGAAATTGCCGACGGTTACGTGCTGGCCTGCTCTTGCCATCCGCAGGGTGATTTGGTGCTGGCGTAATACCAAAAGCCCGGTGCATGCGAAATGCACCGGGCATATTTCATTTCCAGGCTGGGTCGCTGACCAACGAATAACGTCCTGCCCCTAAAAACACGACTGCCAGCGCACCGATGAAGAAGTACACCAGGCTTTCAATGGCCCATGCGCCTACCGCATCCAGCGCGAAGGTTTTGCCCGTTCCGACCATCAACCACGCGACGACCATGGTAAAGGCCAGCGCCAGCGCTGCCGGGCGAGTCAAAATACCCAGCACGATCAGAATCGGTGCTACCACTTCCCCAATCAATACGCCGTAGGCGATAAACCCCGGTAATCCTTTTGCCACCAGCATGCCGCTGATGCCTTCAACCCCACCAAATAACTTATGCAAACCATGAAATAACATCAGTCCACCGACGGCAAGACGCAGCAAAAGCTTGCCTAGATCGTCGCACGTTAGCTTTTTATTAACAGCAATTAACAATGATTTAACCATTTGAAATGATTCCTGTTTTCACTTGTAGTCACGTCAGAATATGATGAATTGTTACGCAATGAAAGCAACTATTAATCAGGGGGATTTATCAGGCATAACAGCCAGTTTCTTCTAAGCTTGTAAGCGATATCACAAAACGGAGAAGGACTACCATGAAACAGACCGTAGCCGCATACGTTGCAAAAACGCTTGAACAAGCGGGCGTAAAACGCATTTGGGGCGTGACCGGGGACTCTCTTAACGGGCTGAGCGATAGCCTCAACAAGATGAAAACCATCGAATGGATGCCGACCCGTCATGAAGAGGTCGCGGCCTTTGCCGCTGGCGCGGAAGCACAGCTGACGGGCGAACTGGCAGTCTGCGCGGGTTCCTGCGGTCCGGGCAACCTGCACCTGATTAACGGCCTGTTCGATTGCCATCGTAACCATGTTCCTGTGCTGGCGATCGCCGCGCACATTCCGTCGAGCGAAATCGGCAGCGGCTATTTTCAGGAGACGCATCCGCAGGAGCTGTTCCGTGAATGTAGCCACTACTGCGAGCTGGTCTCTACGCCAGAGCAAATCCCGCAGGTGATGGCGATTGCGATGCGCAAAGCGATCCTCAATCGCGGCGTCTCGGTCGTGGTCTTACCCGGCGATGTGGCGCTAAAAGCCGCGCCGGACGGTGCCAGCACCCACTGGTATCACGCTCCGCAGCCGGTGGTCATACCCGCGGAAGAAGAGCTTAAAAAACTGGCGCAACTGTTGCGCTACTCCAGCAATATCGCCCTGATGTGCGGCAGCGGCTGCGCGGGGGCACACAAAGAGCTGGTGGAATTCGCCGGAAAACTAAAAGCGCCAATTGTCCACGCTCTGCGCGGCAAAGAGCATGTGGAATACGACAATCCGTATGATGTTGGCATGACCGGGCTGATCGGCTTTTCGTCCGGATTCCACACCATGATGAACGCCGACACGCTGGTGCTGCTCGGTACTCAATTCCCGTATCGCGCCTTCTACCCGACGGATGCGAAAATCATTCAGATCGATATCAACCCCGGCAGTATCGGCTCGCATAGCAAAGTCGATATGGCGCTCATCGGCGACATCAAAGCCACGCTCACCGCCCTGATCCCGCTTCTGGAAGAGAAAACCGATCGCAAGTTCCTTGATAAAGCGCTCGGTGACTATCGAGATGCACGTAAGGGCCTGGACGATCTCGCTAAGCCGAGCGACAAAGCCATTCACCCGCAGTATCTGGCGCAGCAAATCAGCCATTTTGCCGCCGACGATGCCATCTTTACCTGCGACGTGGGCACGCCAACCGTGTGGGCGGCGCGTTATCTGAAGATGAACGGCAAGCGCCGCCTGATTGGCTCCTTTAACCACGGTTCGATGGCAAATGCCATGCCGCAGGCATTGGGGGCAAAAGCTACCGCGCCGGAGCGTCAGGTGGTGGCGATGTGCGGCGACGGCGGGTTCAGCATGCTGATGGGTGATTTCCTGTCGGTGGTGCAAATGAAGCTGCCTGTCAAAATTGTGGTATTCAACAACAGCGTGCTGGGCTTTGTGGCGATGGAGATGAAAGCCGGAGGCTACCTGACGGACGGCACCGAACTCCATGACACTAACTTTGCCAAAATTGCCGTGGCCTGCGGCATCACCGGAATTCGCGTGGAGAAATCCTCAGACGTGGATGAAGCGCTACAGCGCGCCTTCGCTATCGACGGTCCGGTGCTGGTGGATGTGGTGGTGGCCAAAGACGAGCTGGCGATCCCGCCGCAGATCAAGCTGGAGCAGGCCAAGGGCTTTAGCCTGTATATGCTGCGCGCCATTATCAGCGGTCGTGGTGACGAAGTGATGGAACTGGCAAAAACTAACTGGCTCAGGTAAAAATATCCTTTTAAAGTCATACGCAAAACCATTCGCGTCGCATCAAGGCGGCAAGCCTGAAAATCCCCGGGAGCATAGATAACTATGTGACTGGGGTTTGAGGGCGCAGCCAACGCCGGGGCGGCGTGAAGGGTGAAGCGTATAAGGATATGACATGATTGATTTACGTAGTGATACCGTCACCCGTCCGAGTCGCGCCATGCTTGATGAGATGATGGCCGCCCCGGTTGGGGACGACGTGTATGGCGATGACCCTACCGTTAACGAACTCCAGCGCTACGCCGCTGAACTCAGCGGCAAAGAAGCCGCCCTGTTCCTGCCTACCGGCACCCAGGCAAACCTGGTGGCGCTGCTGAGCCACTGCGAGCGCGGCGAAGAGTATATCGTCGGCCAGGGCGCGCATAATTACCTGTACGAAGCGGGTGGCGCAGCGGTGTTGGGCAGCATCCAGCCGCAACCTATCGATGCTGCGTCCGACGGTTCCCTGCCGCTGGACAAAGTCGCCGCCAAAATCAAAGCCGACGATATTCACTTTGCCCGCACCAAACTGCTGAGCCTGGAAAATACCCATAATGGTAAAGTCCTGCCGCGCGAATATCTTAAAGCTGCGTGGGAATTCACCCGCGAACGCCATCTTGGGCTGCACGTCGACGGCGCGCGTATTTTTAACGCCGTAGTGGAATATGGCTGCGAGCTGAAAGCGATCACGCAATATTGCGACTCGTTCACCATTTGCCTCTCTAAAGGGCTGGGTACACCAGTCGGTTCTCTGCTGGTAGGAAAAGCGGATTACATCAAACGTGCGAATCGCTGGCGCAAAATGACCGGCGGCGGTATGCGTCAGGCTGGAATTCTGGCAGCAGCCGGTCTGTATGCACTCAAAAATAACGTTCAACGCCTGAAAGACGATCACGACAACGCCGCGTGGATGGCGACTCAGCTGCGCGAAATCGGCGCAGATGTGATGCGACACGACACCAACATGCTGTTCGTTCGCGTCGGGGAAGAAAACGCCGCGGCGCTTGGCGAGTTTATGCAATCCCGTGGCGTGCTGATGAATGCTTCCCCGATTGTGCGTCTGGTGATGCACCTCGACGTGAGCCGCGAACAGCTTGCTGACGTCGTGAAACACTGGCAGGCCTTTTTACAGCGCTAAGGAGCACACCGTGTCGCAACGAATTCTGGTATTGGGAGCCAGTGGCTATATCGGCCAACATCTGACGTCCACCCTAAGCGAGCAAGGACATCAGGTGCTGGCGGCGGCACGCAGCGTGGAGCGCTTGCAAAAGCAAAACCTGCCTGGCGTGACCTGTCACGTTGTCGATCTCAACTGGCCGAAGGAACTTCCTTCGCTGCTGGAGGGCGTCGACACGCTGTACTATCTGGTGCACAGCATGGGTGAAGGCGGTGACTTCATCGCCCACGAACGTCAGGTGGCGATGAACGTGCGCGATGCCCTGCTACAAACGCCCGTCAAGCAGGTGATTTTTTTAAGCTCGTTGCAGGCACCCGAAAGCGAACAGTCTGACCATCTGCGCGCCCGCCAGTTGACGGCGGAAACCCTGCGCGGCGCGAATATTCCACTAACCGAGCTGCGCGCGGGCATTATTGTCGGAGCCGGCTCTGCGGCCTTCGAAGTGATGCGCGATATGGTCTACAACCTGCCGATCCTCACGCCGCCCCGCTGGGTGCGTTCGCGCACGACACCGATTGCACTGGAGAATCTGCTGCACTATCTGGTGGAATTATTAAATCATCCGAGCGAACAGCATCGGGTGCTCGAAGCCGCCGGGCCAGAAGTGTTGAGCTATCAGGAACAGTTTGAGCATTTTATGCAGGTCAGCGGTCGTCATCGTCTGCTGATCCCCATTCCCTTGCCGACAAGCTGGATCTCGGTGTGGTTTTTGAACGTCATCACTTCCGTACCATCGACCACGGCAAAAGCGCTGATTCAGGGATTAAAACACGATCTGCTGGCGGACGATCGCGAGCTACGCGCGCTGATCCCACAAGATCTGATCCGTTTTGACGACGCGGTGCGCAACACGCTTAAAGAGGAAGAGAAGCTGGTGAACTCCAGCGACTGGGGCTATGACGCCCAGGCGTTTGCCCGCTGGCGTCCGGAGTATGGCTATTTTGCGAAGCAGGCGGG
This sequence comes from Enterobacter sp., assembly GCA_022649305.1. Taxonomy (GTDB): domain Bacteria; phylum Pseudomonadota; class Gammaproteobacteria; order Enterobacterales; family Enterobacteriaceae; genus Enterobacter. The sequence goes on along the minus strand of JALCNW010000042.1, from coordinate 31,864 downwards.
TTATACCGTGAAGACCACCGCGAGCCTGTCAGCCTTGTGGGATGTGGTGAACCAGATAGGTGGCAAAGAGCGCTATTTCTTCGGCAATATTCTGTGGCAGACGCGTGGCAAAATGGACCTGCTGGTGGGGCATCAGCTGGCGAAAGGCCGCCCTGCTCATCCTTATCTTCAGGTTGGCGATACGGTGGACAGCTGGAAGGTGATCATCGTTGAGCCAGAAAAACAGCTGGCGCTGCTGTTTGGCATGAAAGCGCCAGGTCTGGGACGGCTTTGCTTTACCCTCAAAGATAAGGGCGATTGCCGCGAACTCGACGTGCGCGCATGGTGGCACCCACACGGTATGCCCGGATTATTCTACTGGTTGTTTATGATCCCTGCGCATCTGTTTATCTTCCGAGGAATGGCAAAGCGTATTGCGCATCTTGCAGAACAAATGACAGAAAAAGTCTAAATAAAACTCTTATTCTTTCACCTTTCCCATTGCAACGTGGCGTAATTCACGGAAGAATGCGCACGAAATTCTTTTCAACACAGTGGATTGATATGAAGGTACTGGTTACCGGCGCCACCAGCGGCTTAGGTCGAAACGCGGTCGAATTTCTGCGCAATAAGGGCATTAGCGTCAGAGCTACTGGTCGCAATGAAGCGATGGGTAAACTGCTGCAAAAGATGGGCGCGGAGTTCGTCCATGCCGACCTGACCGAGCTGGTCTCTTCTCAGGCAAAGGTGATGCTCGCCGGAATCGATACGCTGTGGCACTGCTCCAGCTTTACCTCTCCGTGGGGCACGCAGGAAGCGTTTGACCTCGCGAACGTTCGTGCCACCCGCCGTCTCGGCGAATGGTCCGTGGCCTGGGGCGTGCGTAATTTTATTCATATCTCTTCACCGTCGCTCTATTTTGACTACCACCACCATCGCGATATTCAGGAAGATTTCCGCCCTGCGCGGTTTGCCTGCGAGTTTGCCCGCAGTAAAGCCGCCAGCGAGGAAGTTATCGACCTGCTGGCACAATCAAACCCGCATACGCGTTTCACCGTGCTTCGCCCGCAAAGCCTGTTTGGGCCGCACGATAAAGTGTTTATCCCGCGTCTGGCACATATGATGCACCATTATGGCAGCGTACTTCTGCCGCGCGGCGGCGATGCGCTGGTGGATATGACCTATTACGAAAACGCCATTCACGCCATGTGGCTGGCAAGCCAGAGCGAGTGCGACCATCTGGTCTCGGGTCGGGCTTATAACATCACCAACGGCGAGCCGCGCACGCTGCGCAGTATTGTACAAAGGCTGATCGACGAGCTGAATATCGACTGTCGCATTCGTTCAGTACCTTATCCGATGCTGGACATGATTGCCCGCAGCATGGAGCGTCTGGGAAACAAATCAGCCAAAGAGCCGGCTCTGACCCACTATGGCGTATCGAAGCTGAACTTTGACTTTACGCTGGATATCGCGCGCGCACAGAACGAACTGGGCTATAAGCCCGTCGTGACGCTGGATGATGGGATTGTGCAGACGGCAGCGTGGCTGCGGGATCACGGGAAATTGCCTCGCTAATCAATGTGGTGCGGCGTGATGCACAGTGAAGAAACTAAAACGGCAACCTTTCGGTTGCCGTTGCTTTTATTACAGTGCTGACCAGGCGTCTGCCCATGCCAGACCTGCACCCGGTTCGTAGTAAGCCGGGGCGTTGTTACACCAGCCACTGAACGGGAACGGTTTACACTGGAACAGTTTACCGTGGTTATTCACGATATCACCCGCGTTGTACTTGCTGTTAGCGCTCCAGCCAGGATAAGCACCTGAGGTGCCTTCATCCTGAGATGGGGTCGCCGCTTTCGCTTTCACGTTCAACAGGTAAGACGTGGTGCTGCTCAGCTCACCATCGCTTGCGGTCAGGCTGACTTCGTACTGCTGCGCCGTTGCCGCTTCTGGTGCGGTGAACATCACAACCGCTTTGTCCTGACCGGTCACAGTCTGGCCGTCCTGGGAGCGCCAGGTATAGGTCAGTTTGTTACCATCTGCGTCAGTGGAACCCTCTGCGCTCAGGGAAACCTGCGCACCGGCGTCAACCGCACCAATCGGGCCTGCGATATGTGCGACAGGCGCATGGTTCACCACGGCTGGAGTCTCGTCCGGCGTTGGTGCCGGTGTTTCATCTTCAGCTGGCGTTGGTGTGACCGGGGTTTCGTCCGGTGTGGTAGCAGAGCCGTCGTCGTTAATGATGTTCACGTTATAGAACTTCTTAACACAGTTGGTGTAATCACCTTCTTTAAACGCACTAAATGGCGTCTGGTAACCGACTAACTGGCAAGAGTAAGTCTTACCGTCCGGAGTGTCAGCACTCCATCCCCAATCCTGTTCCCAGTAGATTTTCAGCGCGCCTGAGCCACCTTCATCGAACTGTTTCATGTTGGCACAGCCCAACACTTCATTAGCCGGTACAGGTACCTTCAAGTAGTTAGCGAATTCTTTGTAGTACTTGATACGGTTTTCAGACTGCGCAATTTCAGTCGGGCCGCCGCACTCTACGCCACCGTTGATGATCTGGGTGGTCACGCCAAAGCCAGGAACAAGATTGTTGGCCTTGTCATGGTCGTTTGGCTGCCACGTGCCGTCGATAACCTGCAGCATGCTTGGTTTAGGCGGCTGCGGATACGCGAAGAAGAAGATGGCGCTCGCCAGGTTTAGCCAGGTATCAGCCACCAGCTCAGGTTTGTCCAGCAGGGTACGAACGGTGCCGAACATCGCTTCGGAGAACGGGCCGTAGTTGTAGTTGTACGACAGCTGTTTAGCACCGCGACCAAAGTAGCTTACGAAGTCGCCGTCTTTGTCTTTGCCGCATGGCCAGGTCTGGCCCTGCCAGATGTCAGGGTTACATTCGCCGTTATAGCCGCCTTTCTGACCTTCGCTCCAGCCCATTTCACGCACATGGACCAGCGCCTGACGCCATTCGGCTTCTGGACGCCAGCTTTCGTGACCACCGGTTTCCTGAGCAAAGTGGGCAAACATGGTTGCCAGCTCTTTACGGCAAATCGCATCGCTGTCGCGACCGTCGTTGTAGGTTTTGCACAGTGCCGGGAACTTACCAACGGCCTTCAGGAAGTTGCTATAGGTATAAGACTGAGCACGCATCGGGAACAGATATTCCCAGTCGCTGGCCTTCACAAGCCCTTCGACGCGCTTAACGTTGTCCGGGTTCGCCGCGCGGCCTGGCTCGATAAGTTCAACCTGCGCGTTATCCAGCGTACGGATGGTATCCTTTACGGAAGCCATCAGCGGGAAGTTAGTCAGCTCATGCTCTTTCTTCGCCAGGTCGCTGGCTTTCATGGTATAAGGTTCGCTGCTGGTTGCCTGCAGCGTAACAGCCTGAGCCATAAACGGTGCAATGCATGCCCCCGCCACGAGAACGCTCAGTAATGTCCTTTTAGTCATTTCAATATAATCCTGTATTTAAGCAACAATGGTTTGTGCAATCCCGGCTTATGTATTATTCCATTAATAAATAAACCTGAGAGTGCGGTTCTTTATATTTTTTGAAGAACACCACCCGGCACTCTTCAAAAAATAAAAATTAATACTCTCTCGTTCGCTCTGATTTTATCTCTTGATATTTTTTCCAGACCTTACGGGCATAAATCATTCGCTGAGGATAATTCTCTCTTTTCAACCCTGCGTTATATGCACCGACGGCTTCCCAGTTATACCCGTAAACTTTTATCATATTCGACAAGATTGATGCCCCCACCATAATGGAAGTACAAGGTTCAGCAATAAGTCGGTACTCATCGATCCCCTGGCGCTGTAGCTCGCTAAAATGCGTACTGTTAATTTGCATTAAACCGACGTCTCTTGAACCATCGTGGTTCCAGCCCACGGCGTACGGGTTCATACCAGATTCCACTTTTGCAATCGCGAATAACAAATACGGATCGACGTGATAATAATGTGCCGCTTTATCCCAGCAGTTTGCAAACACGCTTTGACTGAAGATGATCAATAATAATATAAAGCGTTTCATTTCTTTACCTGCTTATTTAATTATGTTCCCCTCCTTGCGCACACATATAAATTTTAAGTTGTTGACCACACCCGAAGCGGGGTGTGGTCAACGTATTGTGGGGTGATATCAGTCCCACAATTTCAGGTTGCGAAGATTATTTACAGTCGGAAGACGCGCCTTCTTTCACCCATACATCGCTATTCGCTGGGTTATCACCACGGGTCCACCATTTAGCACGGTATACAGAACCGTTATAGGTAGTGGTTTCACCACCGTTATAAACCACGTCAGAACGCCAGTTCATTTTCACCTGGCTGACCAGTTCCCACGCATCTACGTTGAAACCTGGTTTATTGCCCTGAGTCCAGTACTTCGCTTTCCACACCAGGTTGTCACTGCTGACGGTATCGCCAGTGTTGTAAACCTTGTTAGCAGACCATGCAGCAAATTTGCTGGCATTAGCATCAACCGGGGCGTCACAGCTCGCGGAAGCTGAGCCATCAGCCGGTGGTGTTACTTCATCAGCAGGCGGTGTCACTTCATCAGCCGGAGGCGTCACGTCTGCTGGTTTTGGCGTTACCACAACCTGCACGTTGGACTGAACGCTGGTTTTGCCATCGCTGACCACAACGCTCAGCGTGTAGCTAGACTCAGAAGCCACTTCCGGTGCAGTAATATTCACGTTCGCGGTGTTAGTACCGGTAGCGTGCATATCCGCTGGAACGCTCCAGGAGTAGGTCAGTGCATCACCGTCTGGATCCACCGCCTGTGCATGCAGAGCATAAGTTTCACCCGCCTGCAAAGTGACAGTTTCCATCTGGTTTACAACCGGCGCCTGATTGGCTTTAGGTGCTTTATTGACAACCTGTACGTCTACGGAATTACTCAAGCCTTTTGCATCGGTCACGGTCAGGCGGAATACCGACGCCTGGTTGGCGGTCACGGCTGCCACGTTGAAGGAGGCTTTTGCTTTAGTGCTATTAGCAATAGTCACCGTTGGGCCAGAAATCTGGGTCCATTTGTAAGTGATGGTATCGCCATCCGGATCGGTTGATGCCGAGCCGTCCAGGCTAACGCTAGCTGGACCGGTTACGGTCTGATCGACAGCCGTTGCGATCGGTGCATGGTTGGTCACGACCGGATCAACCGGTGCAGAGCCGCCCATCAGGCTTTCGTTCATCGCATTCAGGATATCGCCGTTATCGGAATCGATAGACCATGCAAAGAGACCGCCCAGGTTATTAGACAGCACATACTTACCTTTTGCGGTAGTAGAACGCGCGTCTTCATAAGAGATCAGGTCACCGGTGGATTTGTTGAACACATAAGGCGCTTCAGCTGCTGCATCGTAACCGGATTCCCAGCCTGGCTTACCTTTGTATTCATCCACGATCTGACGGTAGTCAACTACGCCTGGTTCCCAGGTGCCTTTCACCATGCCCGTTGCCGTACCGGTGAATGGATTGTCGCCAGTGTAGCCGTGAACGCCGGTCCAGCCGCGGCCATACATGCCCGCGCCCACAACGATCTTACCAGGTTGAACACCCTGCTCCAGCAGCGCGTTCACGCCGTTTTCGGTGGTGTAGTTGGTGTCTGGTTTCCAGGATGCCCCACGCAGCGCAGCCTGGTGGCCCAGCTCGGTATTGCTCCAGCCGCCGAAGAAGTCATAGCTCATCAGGAAGATGTGGTCGAGATCGCGTTGCGCCGTGGTGTAATCCACGTCTTCAATTTTATCTTTGCCGGCACCAATGGCGCTGGTCAGTTCATAAGTACGACCGGTCTGTGCAGACAGTTCGTTCAGCATGACACGCAGATCGTGGATCACTGCGGTATAAGTGGCTTTATCCTGCTGCGGATTGCCCAAGGTTTCCGTCACACCGCCGCCGCCAGGGAATTCCCAGTCGATATCCACGCCGTCGAAGAATTTCCAGGTTTGCAGGAACTCTTTAACAGAGGAGACAAAACGTGCGCGGATTGCAGCATCGCCCATATGATAGAACGGATCGGACAACGTCCAGCCGCCGATGGATGGCAGTACCTTCAAGTCCGGATGCGCTTTTTTCAACGCCATCAGCTGACCAAAGTTACCCTTGTACGGGTCGTCCCAGCCAGAAACGCCAGCCTGTGGCTTTTGCAGTGCAGCCCACGGATCGTGGATTGCCACGGTGAAATCAGGGCGGCCCTTACAGTCGCGCTGGAGAACTTCGAAGCTGTTACCGCCTTCAACGGTTTTCAGACCATCGTTGATGCCATCGCCGCCGCAGATTGGAATGAAGCCATACAGAATATGGTTAAGGTTTGCTGCCGGGATTTTGTCTACCGGGAAGTTACGGCCATATACGCCCCATTCAGGGAAATAGGCTGCAACCACTTTGTCGGTGTGCTTAGCTAAGGTTTTGTTGTTTTCCTGCATCGCCGCATTCAGCGGCAGCAGGTGGCTACCGTCGGTATCAGCAACAATCACCAGCTTGCTGGCGCTTTTGGCACAGCCGCTGGTGTTACAGACTTCAACCTGTTCCTGATAGCGTCCGCCCTTCTTCACCTTAAAGGTTGCAGAGCCAGCGGCGCTGCCTGCACCAGACCACACGGTCTGACCATCCAGCAGCACTTTAGCTGAGGTAGGCGCATCACCGCTCCAGACGTTCCACTCAACTTTCACATCCACGCCGTCGTTATGGACTTTGACGAGGCTGTTATAATCTTGCGCAGCCTGATCCACTTCAACCAGAGCAAATTTGTCATTGCCATAGCCGATAGTAGGTGCACCTGGCGCGCCTGCGAATGCAGAGCTGGTTACTGCCGCAACAAAAAGCGCCAGATATTTAGGCTTCATAAATTTCATTATTAATTCCTGATAATTTTATTTGCGAATATGTAAAGACCCATGCATTCCATCAAGCATGGATGCGTAATTAAATTGTCATTTAATTAAAACAACATGAACTGACCCAATTGTGAAACATGACCTGATTATGCTTTCGCCCTAAAAACACCTATTGCAGCCACTCTCTCTCTGCAATCGTAAATATATAGAGCAGCGTTTTCCTCCATTAAAAGACACGAGCAAATAATCCCTATAGCTTATGTTTCTTACAATACACGAGGGAACTTTGACTTTCCTTTCATTCCCCTGGTGAAAATATTTTAAAAAAAACTTGACCTGGCAATACACATTGCCAACTAGAACGTCTGGATAATAAATATTGATAATCCCGCTAACGCCAGCAAAGGCCCAAAGGGAATACGCCCTTCGTTTTTAAATGATTTATAGAACATTACGTATGTCGCAATACCACCGAGTGCCGCTGCCAGCACCAACGTTGGCAGCGCTTGCCAGCCGCACCAGGCACCCAGTGCGGCAAGCAGTTTGAAATCACCGTATCCCAGCCCTTCCCGCCCGGTCAGCCATCGGCATAGCCAGTACACCAGCCAGAGCGAAAGATACCCCGCCACTGCGCCGTAAAGCGCATCGGTCAACGGCAGCGTGTGGAAAACAGAATGCAGTAATAATCCGGCCCACAGCAGCGGCAGGGTCAGACAGTCCGGTAGCAGCATATGTTGACGATCGATAATCGCCAGCGGCAGCAGGCCGCCCCACAGGACCCACACCGAAATCAGTGCTAACAGAGAAGGTGCAACGGCGGCCGACCCGGCAAAGAACAGCGCACTTGCCAGTTCCACTATCAATAGACGCACTGGAATGGCCGCCTGGCAATGGTGGCAACGTCCACGCAGCCCGCACCAGCTCAGAACAGGAATATTTTCCCACCACGACAGAGGATGAGAGCACGACGGGCAATGGGAGGCGGGGAACATTAGATTACCTGCCCCCTCTTCCCCCATCACCATCGGCGGCACGCGCTCTGCTACCACGCCAAGAAAGCTGCCGACAATCCCCCCGAGCACTGCGCTCATCAGGCAAAAACCCGGCACACAGCTTTCACGCAATAGCATCAGGGCAGTCATGCCGTTTTCGCCCAGGTGAGTTTGATTTGTGCTTTGACATCGCTGACGTGATCGACAGGCGTCAGGTCAATCCCTTCCAGGCGGATCCCTGACGCAAGGTTGATTTCACGCAGCCAGTTTTTGAGCTCGTAAACGTTGATCCGGTCGATCATAAATGACATCGATTGGCCATCCTGACGAACGTCCGTCAGTGCGACATGAATTTCTTTTGCGCTTATTTCCACCACGCTACGCGGATTATTTGTTTTAACGACCCGAGCCTGGAGATGGTTTTTATTAATTTCATCACGCATCCAGTTCAACGTCTGCTTTTGCTTAATTAATACGCTCTGGCTGCTTTTGATCATGGTATCCAGCGGGATAACTCCGCCGTAATAAATGACGGCAGAGCACATCGCGGCAGCACATATTTTAAAAAGATTCCGTTCGCGGGCGCTGTATTTTTTATAGCGCGATGTTAATTGCGCAAGACGCTCTTTCATTTGTATTTCCCTGTGACGATCGCGGTAAAGGGGGCCTCGTTTGAAACGGGTTGGAGTGAGAATTCAAAGTTCTCGCTGGCCCGGTTCACAAAATCCTGTAATGCCTGCGGGTTTGACGATTGCAGGCTCAGCGTTAATTTATCCTGCGCATGGTTATAATCCACTTCACTTAACTCGACGGCAGGAACGGACTGCTTAATTTTTTCCAGCGCCTCCAGTTGCAGGAAAACGCCCTTTTGCTGTTTTTTGATATTCTGACCGAAGTGATATTTCAGGTTGGTGGCCTGACGCAACGTAGGAAAATAGTGTTGAGCAAGCTCGGTCATTTCCTGCTGTACCTGATTTTCGTGTTGCACCAGCATCCACGCCATACCCGCTCGCGGCCCAATCAGAAGCCCGACGGACAGCAAAGCCATGGCTGCCAGAAGGGTTTTCGCGTGGCGAATACCCTTGCCATTCCCACGGTGCTGAGAAAACTCACCGCTGAGCATATTGGCACGACAGGTCTTCCACTGCGGTTGAATCAGCACCAGCGGATGTTGCCACGGCTGTTGCTCGTTAATATTGATGCCCTGCGGCGCATTCCCGTAGCAGCAGATTTCGCCATCGCCGCTTTTGCTTAACAGCAGCGGCAATAATCCCGCATCGGCTTCGCAGGCCCCGAACGGCGAAAAACGCAACCAGTAGCTCTCCTCCATCACGACAAGCGTACTGCCGCCGTCACTCACCGGCAGGAGAATGGCATCCGGCAAAATCTGGATAACCTTAAGTCCGGCATCGGCAAACAGAGCAAGCCACTGCGTGAGACGTTCCGCGTCAATCGCTACCGCATCCACTTCGCGGCCTTTTTTGCCAAGCACCGTCCAGTGCAGGTTGTCTACGTCGCCAATCAAGGTCTCTTCTGCCATCCATGAGAACGGCGTTGCCTGGGTGGATAACCCCTTTTTCGGCAAGGTAAAATGACGGAAGATCGTTTCGCTGGCGGGCAGCAAGACACACACCCGCTGCGATAACGCATGGTCTGCTAACTCGCTTAACGCACTCCAGCCGGAAAGGGTACTCACCTGCTGGCTACCGGATTCACACCACGCTATATTTCCGTCCTCGCGCGTGTCGGGACGAATAAAAAGAACCTGTTTCATAGATTATGACTTTCGTTATTCAATCATTCGGTAACGACGTTGCCAGGTAATAACCTTGCCGGCTTCATTATCAACATGAAGCTGGCTGACGACGCGCAGCGTTAAATCATCGGTATTGCCGGTACTGTTCACCCGGAAATAGCGACTGTTCACTCCCACAAGCTCCTGTACCTGCATCAGGATCTCTTTGGTTTGCGGAAAATTGGCCTCAAGCGCTTTGCTGAGCGTCTCCATTGACTCCCAGCCTGCTTCCGGGCGCGAGGCCAACAGCCGTGCGGCGTCGTCCTCACTTAACTTGCCCGCAAACAGCGCGGACAGGAGCGGTGCCTGCTCTGGCGTCAGGGTATTGATATCGACTTTGCTCGCCGAATCAGGCAATGCGCACAGCACCTGGCTCACCCTGGCGTACGTCGCCTGCGGGAACGCGGGTAGCAGTTTTATCTCACCAATGGTTCGCATCATCTGGTTGGCCGGTTGTCTGGCTGGCACCACGCCTGCCCAGGCATCGCTCTCCTGCCCCTCTTTTACCGTCGTGCTGTCGCCATCGAGGTAGTCCACCAGTTGCCAGTAGACCTCTTCTGCGGCGACCGTACTGACGCCACTGTCGATCAACAGTTGCTCCACGATCTGCTCTTTAACCGGTTTAGCCGGGATCGCCCCCGTCTCAGCGACAGGCGTTTTATCTTCTGCCAGCAGGTTGTTGACGTTAAAGCAGGTTTGAGCGTCCTCTATCTGACTGACCACGGTGTAATTCTCACCTTTGGTTTCCAGCGGTTCGGTCCATACGCCCTCCGGCGATAAGCCTTTGCTCTCTGCACCGGCCTCGGTTTGCAGCATGTCGTCTATCGCCTTTAGCTGGCCCTGAATCGCCCAGCGCAGCTGCTGCTGACTCACCTGATAGCGCGTTTTCTGTAGATTTCGGCAAAACTGCTGGCTTATCTTGGCCGCCAGCGCCGACATCATCACCAGCAGGATCAACACCACCAGTAGCGCCACGCCGCGCTGTTTTCGCGCTGCTTTCGCTCTCATTGTTTGGCTCCTGCATCCACGGGAGGAACCGGTGCGACTGGCGCTTCTGTCGGCGTGACGAACACCCAGCGCCAGGTTTCTCCGTTTTCCATGGTTAACGTCAGCTCAATGCCGTCCGGTTGACTGGCCGTTTCTGGCCACGAATCCTGCCAGCCGTCCTGCCAGAAGCGCCACTGCATCTCTTTGACGTCACTGAGGATCGGCACCTCTTCTGGCTTGACGCCGACCGGGCCATCGATGGCAGGCCAGACATCGCGCCACAGGCGATGATCTTCCAGCCGCCAACGCACGCGCTCTAGCTGTACCTGCCCGCTCATACCGCTGAGCGTGGTCAGTTCCAGGGTATTTTCATCCTGGCGAAACGCCTCGGGCTCATTACGCGGCGCACGCGCCTGCAACTGAAAAAAGTCACGTTCAAGTAGGTTATAGGTGCGCTGAAGCTGGTTAAGCTTCGTCGCCGCCGTATCCGTTGCCGAGGTGGTACGCATCGCGCCATCCAGAATCTGCCATGCCAGGGTGCTGATCACCGCAAAGATGGTCAGCGCAATCATGATCTCCAGCAGCGTAAAGCCCTGCTGACGCTTGATGCGCGGGCTCACTGGCGTTCTTCCGGTGCAATGACCTGCAAGGCAATTACCGGCTGGCTTTCATCGCCCTCGGCATACACCTGCACGTCATCGGCAAAGGTATTATTTGCGGTTTTCACCCGCTGCTTATGCCAGTTCCAGCTGCGGCCACCCATGATTTCGGTCCCTTCCTCAGGCGCGTCGGAAAAATCGGTTTTGGCGAGTTCGGCTTCGGCCAGCAGGTTTTCAGCCACCCAGCTCGCCTGTAACGTGTCTGCCAGCCCGTGGGTAAAGCGTACGTTCAGCGAGACGGAGTTCATCAGCGCCAGCGCGGCGGTCGAGAAAATCACCAGCGCAACCATCACTTCCAGCAGCGTCATGCCCTGTTCTTTCGTTTTGCGTTTAGCCATTGTTCTCCACCGAAACGGGCGAAGCACCTTGCGACACCACGCTGAAATGCTGCTGCTTATCAACACTCTGCAACGTCAGACGAAAGCGGCCAATCTCCCCGTCCGGCAAAAAGACAATTTGCGGGTCGGTATTCAGCGTGGCCGCCAGACGCTGCGGTGATAACGTCACGTGCATCTCTTCTGGAAAGGTGCCATGGGTAGTAATCCGCCCGGCAACGAGTGGCTCCCAGCGGCGTTCACCGGCTTTTTCGGTATATATCATTAATTGATATTCCGACGAGGTGATCGCCAGCCCCATAATATTCCCGTCCATCACCGCACGGTCAGAACCATATTCAACGAGGAATTGTAATTGCTGTCCTAATATATCTGCGCCGCTGCGTGACGGAATGGTAGAGACCACCATCATGGCGCAACTGGCAAAGATAACCAGCGCCAGAATAATTTCCAGCAATGTAAATCCACGTTGCTTATTCATGACTTATTTTTTTTCGTCAGTTGACCAGTTGGTAATATCGTCAGCGGTATTGGCTTCGGCATCTGGGCCTGCTGAGAACACATCAATGGCACCATGCTCACCCGGGCTCACCAGAAGATAATCATTGCCCCACGGATCCTGCGGCAGACGACGGATATAGCCATCGGTACGATATCCTTTAGGAATCGGTGCAATCTCAGGCTGAGTCACCAGCGCCTGCAAACCCTGTTCAGTGGTGGGATAACGATGGTTATCAAGCTTATACATATCCAGCGACCCTTCCAGCGCGACGATATCGCTGGTGGCTTTTTGGGCATCGGCTTTTTCTTTATTCCCCATTAAATTCGGCACGACCATACTGGCAAGCACCCCGAGAATAACAATGACCACCATTAATTCGAGCAACGTAAACCCCGCCTGACGCGTCAGACGTTTTTGTTTCAGAGACATAATTAACCCACCATATTATTGAGCTGAAGAAGCGGCTGTAATATTGACAGTACGATGAATAAAACGACTGTCGCCATTGTGACCACCAGTGCCGGTTCAAATACCGACAACGTTAATGTAATTCGATGCTGTAATCCGGATTCCTGGTTTTGTGCGGCGCGGTCCATTAAGGAGCCCAGTTCGCCACTCTCTTCACCGGAGGCAATCATATACAGCATGGTTGGCGGAAATAGCTTCGCCTGTTCCAGCGACTGGTATAACGACGCCCCCTGGCGCACGGTATCCGCAGCATGCTCCAGCACCTGGCGGGCATACCGGTTTTCGATACCGTCCATCGCGATATACATCCCTTCCAGCAGCGGGACGCTACTGGCTTGTAGGATACTCAGCGTGCGGATATAGCGGGCGCTGTTAATGGCGCAAACCAGCTTTTTCAGCGGCGAATGATTGACCAGCCAGCCGTGATAGCGAAAGCGGTTTTTGTCGCTTTTAAGCCAGGTCCTAAAAGCCACAAATGCGCCGGCCATTCCCCCGGCAATGAACGTGCCGTAAGCCTGTAAAAAGTCGCTGACCGCAATCAGCGTGCGGGTCGTGACAGGCAGTTGCTGTTTCATGTGGGTAAACTGCTCGATCACCTGCGGCACCACGGCCACCAGCAGAATGGAGATCACCGCGATCGCTACCACCGTCAGCGTGATCGGATAGACCATCGCCTGGGTCAGCTTGCTTTTCATCGCCTGACGCTGCTCGTTATATTCCGCCAGCTTCTCCAGCACATCACCAAGATGTCCGGTTTTTTCGCCCGCCATCACCAGCGTGCAGTAGAGCTTGTCAAAGGTGCGCGGAAACTGGCTAAAAGCGTCAAACAGCGTGTGACCTTCGACCACTTTTTCGCGGATCTCGGTGACCATCACCGCCAGCTTTTTATCTTCCGTTTGTTTGGAAATAGCCTTGAGGGCGCTTTCCAGCGGCAGCGCGGCGTTGATAAGCGTTGATAGCTGACGGGTAAACATCGACAGCACGGGCGTGGACAGTTTTGCCCCTTTCTGCGCGCTTTTCCCTGCGGCGCGATCGCTCGTCGGCACAATGTTCACCGGCATCAGCTTTTGATCACGCAGCGTCTGGCGCACCTGCTTTAGCCCGTCGGCCTGCAACGTTCCGCGCTGGGTTTTCCCGGCAGCATCCGTGGCGGTCCACGCATACCAGGCCATTATTCGTCACCCCCGCGCTCGGCGGTGACGCGCATCACCTCTTCCAGCGACGTCACCCCGGAGATAACCTTCATCAGACCGTTTTCACGCAGGCTATAGGCCTGTTTAAACAGCTGCGTTTCGATGGCCATTTCGTCTTTATCTTCATGGATCGCGCGGCGCATTGTGCTGTCGACCACCAGGAACTCGTGGATCCCGGCACGCCCTTGATAGCCGCCCTGGCGGCAATGTTCACAGCCCACGGCGCGATAAATCGCTTTTGGCGGGGTATCCATAAAGCTGAACAGTGCTTTTTCATTGTCATCCAGCGGACTGGTCGTACGGCAGTGAGTACACAGGCGACGCACCAGACGCTGGGCAATGACGCCCAGTAGCGAAGAGCCAATTAAGAATGACTCCAGCCCCATATCACGAAGGCGGGTTATCGCCCCTGCGGCACTGTTTGTATGCAACGTAGACATCACCAGGTGACCGGTCAGCGAGGCCTGCACCGCGATCTGCGCGGTTTCGCTGTCGCGGATCTCCCCGATCATCACCACGTCCGGGTCCTGGCGCAAAATAGCGCGCAATCCACGGGCAAAGGTCATGTCGACTCGCGGGTTGACCTGAGTCTGTCCCACGCCTTCCAGCTCGTATTCAATCGGATCTTCTACGGTCAAAATATTGCGTTCATGCCCGTTCAGCGCAGACAAAATCGCGTACAGCGTGGTGCTTTTACCCGAACCGGTTGGCCCGGTGACCAGGATAATGCCGTGTGGGCGGTCAATCAGCCCTTTTAATTTGGTGAGTTCTTCATCGATAAGCCCGAGCTTGTTGATATCCGGCTGCAAATTGCCTTTGTCCAGCAGACGCATAACCACGCGCTCGCCGTACTGCGATGGAATCGTCGAGACGCGCACGTCGATCGCTTTACGCCCGATACGCAGAGAAATACGTCCATCCTGCGGCAGACGTTTCTCGGCGATATCCAGTTTGGACATGACTTTGATCCTCGACACCAGCATCGGCGCTAGTTTGCGCGCGGGCTGGAGTACAGGACGCAGCACGCCATCCACGCGAAAACGAATGCTGAGCGTGCGCTCAAACGTCTCAATATGGATATCCGATGCGCCGTCTTTGACCGCCTCGCCCAAAATGGCGTTGATCAGGCGAATGACCGGTGAGTTCTCATCGTTATCCAGCAGATCCTCGTTATCGGGGATCTCCTCGGTTAACGCCATCAGATCGATATCCGCATCAATATCGTCAACCATTTGCTGGGAAACGCCGCTGTTTTGCTGCCAGATTTTCGCGAGCATTTCTTCAAAGGCTTCAGCCGTTAAAATTATCGGCGCATAGCTGCGCCCCAGCACGCGGCGGACTTCCAGCAGGGCAAACGCTGGCGCATCCTCGCGGATATACACGTTGTTGTTATGAAACAGCACACCGTTATCTTTTGCGAAGCTACTGGCGCACAAATTTTTGCTTAATTCATCCACGTTGCGGCCCGCCTTACTCTTTAAAAGGATTGTGCGAGTTCGTGGTACTGGCTTTCACCGGTGCAACGTGGCTCGGGGTCGACGTGGGATAGGCAGGCAGAAGCGGCGTATCATCGTTTTCAATGATGCCTAGCTTTTTCTCTTCCATACGCTGCTGCTGGCGCGCGCGAATCTGATCGTATTTTTCCTTCGACGCCGCGCTGTAGTTATCGTCATCACGCAGTACGGTGGTTTGGATAAACACCATCAGATTGCGCTTCGACGTATCCTGCGAGGTGTAACGGAACAGCTGACCAATCAGCGGAATGTCGCCCAGCAGCGGGACTTTCGACACGTTTTGTTTGTTCACGCTCTCCATCAGACCGCCAAGAACAACCGTCTGCCCGCTGTGCACCATGACTTCGTTATTAATGGTGCGGGTATTGAAGGTTGGGCCAAGGCTGGCATCTTCCGTTGCGCTGGCATCCACGCTGGACACTTCCTGCTCGATCTTCAGGTGAATCATGTCGCCGTCGTTAATCTGCGGCACAATCTTCAGCTTGGTACCGACCGTTTTACGCTCCACCGAGTTAAAGACGTTATCGCCACTGGTGGTCTGCGAACCCGACAGGACGGGCACGTCCTGACCGACGTTGAACGACGCTTCTTTGTTATCCAGCGTGACGACGCTCGGCGTAGAAAGAATGTCATTCTTGCCGTTGGTCGACAGCGCGGTCATTAGCGCGCCAAAATCACCGTTAAAGAAGCCGGTCGCCAGGCCCGTGAAGCTGGCACCTTTAATCACGCCATTTTTAATCTGGCTGATCGGCATGCCGGTCGCACCAAACTGGACGCCACCATGTTTGCCGGTCCACTGCACGCCGAGATCCAGACCGTTACCGTCCTGAACTTCGGCAATAATGGCTTCAACCAGAACCTGCGGACGACGGATATCGAGCTTGTCGATAACCTTCTCAAGCGAGTTCATCACGTTAGGCTGTGCGGTAATCACCAGCGAGTTGGTCGATTCGTCGGCCGTAATGTTCAAATCCGTCGCAGCAGTAGGCGATTTGCTTTTTGCCACGCCTGGCTTGTCTTTCAACTGCTCGCCGATCCCGGTTAACACCGGCACCACTTTGGCGGCGTTGGCATATTTCAGATAGAACACGCGGGTATTCCCCTCGTTGTTCTGCTCGCGATCGAGCTGACCAATCAGCGAACGGGTGCGCGCGCGCCCCTCTTCCGGACCGCTGATCACCAGGCTATTGGTTTCATCATCGGCAACCACTTTCGTCGCCAGCTGCGGGGCGTTCTGCCCTTTTTGCTCTTCGTTGTTGAGATTGTTTAACATGTCGGAAAGCGCTTTCGCAGAGGCGTAATGCAGCGGGACAATTTCTCGACGCTGAACGCCGGAACGATCGACGCGCTCGACCAGATCCACCAGACGGTTCACCACTGAGGCTTTACCGGTCAACAGCATCACGTTCGACGGTTCGAAGTGTACGACGTTGCCAATACCGCTGGCATCGTTGAGCTGGCGCAGCAAGGGCGCGAGTTCACGCACCGGTACATTTTCCATGCGCACCACGCGAGTGATTATCTCATCCCCTTTGCCGGGGTTTTTACTGTCGGCAACGGGTACACCCGCCGTGCGTGCCACGCTTGAGCGCACCACTTTGATCATGCCGTTATCCATCGGTATTACCGATAAACCGTACAGGTCGAGAACGCTCAGGAAGAACTGGTAATATTCGTCTTCCGTCAGGACGTTATAGGTTCTGACCGATACAGTGCCCTGAACGGACGGATCGACCAGAATCGTTTTGTTTAAATTGCGGCCAACCGTATCGATAAACTCGCGCATATCGGTATTTTTAAAGCTGGCGCTAAAGTTAGCTGCAAGCAGCGAACCGGAATATAATGACAATGCGGTCAGCGTCACGCACGCCCAGGGAAATTTCTTCATGTCTGCACACTTTTTAATGGTTTAAAACATCAATCCGAATATTTTCAAGGTGAGCGTGGCGTCTGACTACGACCTCCGCCTCTTTCATCTTCGACCAATTAGCGATAATATTTTTCGCCTGCGTTTCCTTCGTCATATCGACGGCGTCCACTTTCACCACCACATCACCTTTTTTCAGTCCAGAATTGTCGTAGAAAGGAGAGGCATTGCGTGGATTAATGTTGTAACCTTCCAACTGGCCTTTTTCGATTAATGGCTTTAACACCAGATAATCATTGAGATGCAAACTGTCCGCGCCTGCATCTTTTGTCGATTTAGTGACTGGAGCGCTATCAATGCCACCCTTAAAATAATCCGGTTTCTTGAGTGCCAGAATTTGATCGCTGCCTTCGTACTGCACCACAATATTATCTTGATTAATTTCCTTGATATAAGCATCGTCAAAGCCCACCAGGTTTTCCCCCTCGCGATAACTTTTTTGGCCCCCCTGAGTCTTGATGACCGCAAAAGAGAGCCAGGCTTCGTCACTGCTAACAATGCCTTCAATTTCAGCGGCTAAGGGCGTTTTAACCTCAGCAGTAAGGCTCTGCTGGCGGTCGGCAGGTTTGAAAAGCCCAAAGGCTTTTTCCGCTACACGTAATTTTTGCGTATCGTTATTCGCCGCAGCCAGCTTGTTGGAAACCTTTTTATAATCTTTATAAATGATATACCCCTGCTGCCCGCTAAAAACGAGCAGAACAAACATGACGCAGGGCGTTATCCATTGGGGCAGGAATGACATCCTCATTATTAACTGGCCTTTAGCAAAGCGGAGGTTAGCAGTTTTTAGCTGCATAATTAGATGACGCAAATAGTAATCACCCTGCCAGAAACCGACCACCTGCTTTGCTATTAACTTTAATGAAGAAAAGGATTGACCATCAAAAAATCAAATGTTAGCAAGCGACGACAGGATATTTTTCTCCATTTTTAACATTGCCCCACAGCAGGGTTTACCTTACTTTTCGGCCTCAATTGCTATGAATGAAGAGACGGTAAAACGTAATGTATTTAAGCCATTTTAATTTCAATACCCAGCCATTTCGGGCCATAACCCGCAAGCCTGGCGACTTTTTTGTGCCTTATCATCAGGATGTATTTGGCCTGCTGAAAGAAAAAAGCCAACTGGCCGGTATCACCGCGCTCTTTAGTGACGATGCTTGTCTTTCCGGGCAGTTCAGCGATGCGCTGAAATCCCAGGATGCTGGCGTGCTGGCGATTAACGCGTTTCCAAAACTCAGTGCCAGCAGCCTGCTTTATAAGCTCAACCCGGTCACCAAAGAGAGCAAGTCGAGAATTCATGCCATTGATGCAGTGCTGCGCCAATGGCATGAAGAGATCCCATCTCGCAAAGTCAAAAGTAAAGTGCTGGTGATTTCGCACATGCAGGCGATGAAAGAGAATGGCTGGGACGTACTGGGTATGCTGCTGGTCCGCGCACAGGAGCTCAATTTCCGTTTGTCGGTCGTCTTAATGGGTTCTGCCGATCGCGAAGCACCGCTGATGCAGCAATCGGGATTACAGGAATTTGTCCACACTCGTCATACGCTTCGTCACCTGACCTGCCGTGAAATTTTGGCCTATGTCGACGCGCAGTGCGAAACCCACGGCACGCAGGCGGCACCTTTCACGGCAGCCCGGGTGCGTAAAATTCATGCTCTCGCCAAGGGTAATATCAGCAAGCTGAATGAACTGGCGCACCTGTCGTTGCTGGCCGCATGGACCGAACGCGCGCGATTGGTCAGCCCGCGTCATTTGCGCCTCGCAGCAGGCGAGATCTTGCCTGCCAAAACGTATAAAAAGAGCCTGGTGACCGTGGGATTATTTGCCTCGGTCCTGTTCGCGGCCTGCGGCTGGTATTTGACCCCCACGATTACCTCCAGACTGCCTGTGCACCTGCCGGTCCCGGTAAGCTGGAAGCATCAAACGGCAAAACCTAAAATGCCTGTTCTGCCGGTTATCGATAATGAAGTAGTGAATAAACCCGATGCGATGCATCAGCTTTACACCATGTGGGGCTACGATGCCTCAGCCGAAGAGGCGCTCTGCCAGAGCGCGGCTCGCGTCAATCTGATATGTAAAGAGGGTACCGCACCCGTCGAAACGCTGGTGAAAGAAGGTTATCCGTGGGTCAGTGAGATCCAGACCGGTAATCACCTCAATTATGTCGTGGTGGCACGAGCCAGTGATGATTCCATGGACCTGTTAATGAACAATCACACCTGGCAGGTGAGCCGCCGCTGGTTTAACCAGCATGCCACCGGTAACTACACGTTGTTGCATCGACTGACACCGGAAGGTAAAGACGAGATCACGGCCGCCAGCGACAGTAAAGAGTTGAGCTGGCTCGATCAGCAACTCAGCCTGGCGCTCGCGCAACCGGAAACGCATGCCCAAAGCTGGACCACGGAAATGATGAAACGCACCCGCGAATTCCAGCAAAAAATGCAGCTGCGTGTGGATGGCCTTCCTGGTGAAGATACCCTGATGCAGCTGATGCGCGAAACGAATACCACCCCGAGCGTGCTGATACAGGCATCTCATGTTGCGGTGAAAACCAACGCACAGGAGAAAAAATCATAATGTCTACGATATGTCTCGCTGCGCAGCGCAGCTACCAGACCGGAGAACCGGTCTGGTTTTCCTATCGGCTGCCCAGGTTAAAAAGACTCTTTGGCACCATGTTTCTGTGGATATTAGGGCTGCTGGCCATGGTGGCAGCGGGCTTGTACGCCCACGTTTACTGGAATATGCGCCATCCTGCACCAGAACCGAAAAAAGTGAGCGTGGCAAAACCAGAAACGCAGCTATCAGATATGCATTATGTCTATGTCAGCAAACCGTTCCCGCATCCGACGCCACCGCCGGTAATCAAACCGTTGCAGGAAGATGTGCCCCCCATGCAGGATATGCCAATTAACAGTGATAATTCGGACTGGCAGCAAGCGCCCGATGGGAATGTTTCACACGATCGCGATGTTTTACCAGGAACCGAAAGGCAGGCTGAACCACCGGGAAGTCCGGATAACACGAGTTCATCGTTACAAGAAATGTTTAAGCAGGCGATACAAGATCAGCAGAAGGATTATTCACAGGGAAAAGTACCTGCGCCGCCCATTGACGAAACGCAGGCCAGTGGGGGTGATTAATATTTTTCAGGCAATGCTGTGATGCTGAGAAGTCGACCTTTCTCAACCACAATATATTTCCCTTTTTTCAGGTCAGATAGGATTTTAATAATGGTACTGCGAGCCAGATTGGTGTATTCCTGAATATAATCGTAAACGTTAATATCGCTTTTATGCTGAGCAATGAGTTCGTTAATTTCGAGTAAAAACTCGCGTACAACTGAATAGGCGCTACGAGCAACCAGAACATCATCGCGCTTGCTGAGAAGGCAAATATACCATGCCATCACTTTGGTGAGGTCAGGCCACAGGTTGTGATGAGTGATTAAACGTTGAAATTCATCTTTTTTGATTGTACGAACCATAGTATTGGCTCGGACCAGGCCGTACATATGAGATGAGTTATAAAAGATAGAGGAAATGCCAAAAATACCTTCTTTTTGTAAGGTAAACATGCATAACTCATCGGATTCACGGCGAAACTCAACTTCTCCGCTGAGGATAATATGAATGCTATCGGTGTCGGTGGTGGTAATTTTCTGCCATTTCTTTAACGTTTTTGCCTCGTATCCTGAGGTTGCAGAAATAATAGATTCCATTTCGTGCTGAGGACGTATTTTTTTACTGTATATGCTTAACATTTGTTATACCCGTTCAAGATTTAATTATAAATAAAGGCTGTCCTCGGTATTTAAACCGAATGCCGTTAATTAACGTTATGCTAGTGCCAAAAAAATAAAATGAAGAGTGATTACTCTGCTGCTGCCGTAATTTTTAAATAAATTAGCAAGCTATGTGTCTATACTAAAGGAGAGTAAATTTAAGTCAATTTACAAAAAATGAATTGAGAATGTACCTAAGATTAACCTAACGATAAATATGTAGAAATGTTACGATTCGGGAAGCATTCGAAGGATTATCCCTGCCCGTATTTCTCTAATAATGCTTCGGCTATTGCCATTGTTTCTATATCAGATACACCATTCCATAATTCCGGACGAAAATGCATCTGGAAAACCATAATAATTCTTTTCTGCTGCGCTGGAGTGCTATTTTCTGGCACCTCATAACCGTATCGAGCCAGTAATTCGAGTAATGCTGCCGTCTCGACAGGCTGAAAACGCGGCTGCCCGTTAAGATAAAATGCCACGCGATCAGGATCGGGCCACGCGCCAATACCCTGCTTCGCGAGCTCACGCCAAGGAAATAGCGGCCCGGGATCGTCTTTCCGCTGTGGCGCAATGTCTGAATGAGCGACCACGTTCTGCGGTTTGATGTCGTAACGGGCAATAATATCTTTCGCCAGCGGGGTAAGAGCGGCAATTTGCGCAGGCTCAAACGGGGTAAAGGTCTTTACGCCATTCGTTTTCTGCCAGCCTCGGTTTTCCAGCTCAATACCCACGGACGTATCGTTTATACGATTAGTACCGCGCCAAAAGCTAATACCAGCATGCCAGGCCAGCTCGCTTTCCGGCACCAGTTGCCAGATACGCGGCTTGCCGTCAGGTGCGGGCGGTTTTGCGGGAATGAGGTAGTGCGAGCTAACGTTCTTATCCGTCAGCGTGGCCAGCGAGCTATCGAAGTCGTCCGCGGTATAATGAATCACCAGCACTTTAATGCGCGGATAGGCCGCCTGCGCCTGATGGCGGGTATCCAGTTCGTAGGCACCTTTATCGACAATGCCGTCTTCAGTGGCGCATCCTGCCAGCAGCATCGCCAGCAGGATGGCGGAGAGAGGACGCATCATCAGCGGGTTTTCACAGCCGTGCCGCTGACGCTCACCATGAGCATACTCGCGTCTTTGCCGACGGTTTCGTAGTCGATATCAATGCCCACTACCGCATTTGCACCCAGCGCTTTCGCCTGCTCACCGAGCTCTTTAAACGCAATTTCACGCGCTTTACGCAGCTCCTTTTCATAGGCGCCCGAACGGCCACCGACGATATCGCGGATACCGGCAAAAAAGTCGCGGAAAATGTTTGCGCCCAGAATCGCTTCGCCGGTCACGACACCGCAATACTCGACGATCGGCTGCCCTTCCAGGGTTGGCGTGGTTGAATACTGCATACTTTCTCTCCTTCTTTAGCGTTCAATGCCTTAGCAACAGCATTATCGTTTCGTTACGCTATGATTGTAAGGATAGTTAATCAATAAGGAAATCAACATGCGCTATTCTGCTTTGACGCTTTTGGTGCCGTGCGCGCTGCTGCTCAGCGCCTGCACCACACCCGTCACCCCGGCTTTTAAGGATATTGGAACGCGTAGCGGCCCGTGCATTAACGGGGGTCCAGACGTTGTCGCCCAACAGTTCTATGATTACCGTATCCAGCACCGTAATAATGATATTACCGCCCTGCGTCCCTACCTGAGCGATAACCTGGCAAAACTGCTGACCGACGCCACGCGCGACCCTCAGCACAATGCCCTGCTCAAATCCGACCCGTTCTCCAGTCGTACCACGGCCCCTGACAAGGCGGAAGTCGCCAGCGCCTCAACCATCCCCAATACCGACGCACGCAACATTCCGCTGCGGGTAAAACTGACTCAGGGCAGCCAAACCTGGCAGGACGAAGTGCTGATGATTCGTGAAGGCCAATGCTGGGCGATTGATGACGTTCGCTACCTCGGCGGCAGCGTTCATGCCCCTGCTGGCACCCTTCGCCAGTCCGTTGAGAATCGCTAGTCCGGAGCCTTAACCCCGTAAAATGTGCGGCATTCCATGAGGAATGCCGACATTTATTCTCACGCCCATAGGCTTGCGCTATTTTGTGCTATGTTTAGACAGGAACACGGGTTATATTTAACTTTTAACGCAGAAATATTGCATAACTATTCTGTCAACGGTACTATCTGCGGCCTCAATTGCTATAGATTGCCTGGATGAGTAAAGACTGCCCCGATGAGTATTCAACTAAATGGCATTAACTGCTTCTACGGCGCACACCAGGCGCTGTTCGACATCACGCTGAACTGCCCAGAGGGCGAAACGCTGGTTTTGCTTGGCCCAAGCGGTGCAGGCAAAAGTTCTCTGCTGCGCGTCCTCAATCTGCTTGAAATGCCCCGATCTGGCATGCTGGATATCGCGGGAAATCATTTTGATTTCGCCAAAGCGCCCTCCGATAAAGCGATTCGCGATTTGCGCCAAAACGTGGGTATGGTGTTTCAGCAATATAATCTCTGGCCGCACCTCACCGTGCTGCATAACCTGATTGAAGCGCCCTGCCGCGTGCTCGGCTTAAGCAAAGCTCAGGCCATGGCGCGTGCTGACAAACTGCTGGACCGTCTGCGTCTGAAGCCTTACAGCGATCGTTTTCCTCTTCACCTTTCCGGTGGTCAGCAGCAACGTGTGGCGATTGCCCGTGCGCTGATGATGGAACCTGCGGTTTTGCTGTTTGACGAACCAACCGCCGCGCTGGACCCGGAAATCACCGCCCAGATCGTCAGCATCATTCGTGAACTGGCCGAAACCAATATCACTCAGGTGATCGTGACCCATGAAGTGGAAGTGGCGCGCAAAACCGCCAGCCGCGTGGTGTACATGGAAAACGGTCATATTGTTGAGCAGGGTGATGCGAGCTGCTTCACAGCCCCGCAGACCGATGCCTTTAAAAACTATTTATCTCACTGATGTGTTAGGGAAATCATAATGAAAAAAGTATTGATAGCCGCGCTGCTTGCTAGCGTCAGCCTTTCCGCTACCGCAGCACAGACTATTCGTTTCGCGACCGAAGCGTCTTATCCTCCGTTTGAATCCATCGATGCGAACAACAAAATTGTTGGCTTCGATGTCGACTTGGCTAACGCTCTGTGTAAAGAGATCGACGCCACCTGTACCTTCAGCAACCAGGCGTTTGATAGCCTGATCCCAAGCCTGAAGTTCCGCCGCATTGACGCCGTGATGGCCGGTATGGACATCACCCCTGAGCGTGAAAAACAGGTTCTGTTCTCAACCCCTTACTATGACAACTCCGCGTTGTTCATTGGTCAGAAAGGCAAATTCGCCTCTGTTGACCTGCTGAAAGGCAAAAAAGTGGGCGTGCAGAATGGCACCACGCACCAGAAATTCATCATGGATAAACATCCGGAAATCACCACGGTTCCTTACGATAGCTACCTGAATGCGAAGCTGGACCTGCAAAACGGTCGTATCGATGCGGTGTTTGGTGATACCGCCGTGGTAACCGAATGGCTGAAGTCAAATGACAAGCTGGCTGCGGTTGGCGACAAAGTGACAGACAAAGATTACTTCGGCACGGGCCTCGGTATCGCTGTTCGTCAGGGCAACACTGAATTGCAGCAGAAATTCAACGCCGCCCTGGAGAAAGTGAAAAAAGACGGTACGTACGAAACCATCTACGCTAAATGGTTCCAGAAGTAAGAGCCGATGAACGAAATTTTTCCTTTAGCAAGCGCCGCCGGGATGACCGTCGGCCTTGCCGTTTGTGCGCTCATTATCGGCCTTGCGCTGGCGATGATCTTTGCGGTGTGGGAGTCGGCAAAATGGCGTCCCATCGCGTGGACGGGCTCCGCACTGGTGACGGTATTGCGCGGACTGCCGGAAATTCTGGTGGTCCTGTTTATCTATTTCGGCTCCTCGCAGCTGCTGTTAATGCTGTCGGACGGTTTCACCATCAATCTGGGTGTTGTGCAGATTCCGGTGCAGATGCAGATCGAAAACTTTGACGTCAGCCCGTTTCTGTGTGGCGTGATTGCCCTCTCCCTGCTCTATTCCGCCTATGCCTCGCAGACCTTGCGCGGTGCGCTGAAAGCGGTACCGGTTGGGCAATGGGAATCAGGCCAGGCGCTGGGACTCAAGAAAAGCGCTATTTTCTTTCGTCTGGTGATGCCGCAGATGTGGCGTCACGCGCTGCCAGGGCTGGGCAACCAGTGGCTGGTATTGCTGAAAGATACTGCGCTTGTGAGCCTTATCAGCGTCAACGATCTGATGCTGCAAACCAAAAGCATCGCCACCCGTACCCAGGAGCCGTTTACCTGGTACATCGTTGCGGCGGCTATCTACCTGGTGATCACGTTGCTCAGTCAGTACATCCTCAAACGTATTGACCTGCGTGCAACGCGTTTTGAACGGAGACCGGGCTGATGCTTGAGTATTTACCTGAATTGATGAAAGGGCTGCACACCAGCCTGACGCTAACTGTAGCGTCCATTGCGGTCGCCCTGATTCTGGCGCTGATTTTCACCATCGTCCTGACGCTTAAAACGCCGGTACTGGTGTGGATTGTTCGCGCCTACATCACGCTGTTTACCGGTACGCCGCTGCTGGTGCAGATCTTCCTGATTTACTACGGGCCGGGCCAGTTCCCGACGCTGCAGGAGTATCCGGTGGTCTGGCATCTGTTGTCGGAGCCATGGCTTTGCGCGCTGATCGCCCTCTCGCTTAACAGCGCCGCGTATACCACTCAGCTGTTCTACGGCGCGATTCGCGCCATCCCGGAAGGCCAATGGCAGTCGTGTGGCGCACTGGGAATGAGCAAGAAAGACACGCTGGCGATCCTGCTGCCTTACGCCTTTAAACGCGCACTGTCGTCCTATTCCAACGAAGTGGTGCTGGTGTTTAAGAGTACGTCTTTGGCCTACACCATCACGCTGATGGAAGTGATGGGCCACGGTCAACTGCTCTACGGACGCACCTATGATGTGATGGTATTTGGCGCAGCGGGTCTGGTTTATCTGGTGGTGAACGGTTTGCTGACACTGATGATGCGTGTTATCGAGAGCAAAGCGCTGGCATTTGAGCGCAGAAACTAATCACTTCATTTGCATAATATGTGAATTCAAAAACGGGCAAGTCTCACCACTGCCCGTTTTTTTTATGCCAATAATAATATTTAATCATTTTTATTGAATATAAATTCAATCAATGGCATTGTAATTCGCATGCCGGAGACACGGTGCATAATGACAAGATTGACAGACGGGAGCGTTAAAATGAAAAAGGTAGTTCTGGCCGCATTACTGGCAACTTTCGCCGCTGGCGCAGCAGCCGCAGACAAAATCAGTTTCGGTGTTTCGGCAACCTATCCGCCGTTCGAGTCGCTGGATGCCAGCAATCAGATTGTCGGGTTTGATCTCGATCTCGCGAAAGCCCTGTGCAAACAAATGCAGGCCGACTGTACTTTCACCAATCACGCGTTCGACAGCCTGATCCCGGCTTTGAAATTCAAAAAATACGACGCCGTTATTTCCGGTATGGACATCACCCCGGAACGTAGCAAGCAGGTTTCCTTTACCGACCCGTACTATGCCAACTCTGCGGTAGTCATTGCGAAGAAAGACGCGTTCAAATCCTTCGCTGAGCTGAAAGGCAAACGTATCGGAATGGAAAACGGCACCACGCACCAGAAATACCTGCAGGACAAACATCCTGAAGTGAAAACCGTGGCATACGATAGCTACCAGAATGCAATTATCGACCTGAAAAATGGCCGTATTGATGGCGTGTTTGGTGATACCGCCGTGGTCAACGAGTGGCTGAAAACCAACCCGCAGCTGGGTACCGCTACCGAGAAAGTGACCGACCCGCAATACTTCGGCACTGGCCTTGGCATCGCGGTTCGTCCTGATAACAAAGCGTTGCTGGAAAAACTGAACGGCGCACTGAAGGCAATTAAAGCTGACGGTACATATCAGAAAATCAGCGACCAGTGGTTCCCACAGTAAGTTTCTTTGCCGGGTAGCGATCTCGCTTACCTGGCGATTCTATAAGGGTACAAAGAAGCGAAAACGCGCCCCGCTCACCGATTCCATCAGCCTGATCCCACCTCCGTGCAGCTCCAGCATCCGCTTAACGATTAACAGCCCCAATCCACCCCGATTCTCCCGTGATGCCTGCGGATTTAACGCAGAGGGCCGCTGAAACAGATCGTCGCGCAGCGTAGCATCCACCCCAGTTCCGTTGTCTGCGATTTCTACCTGCAATCGTTCATCTTCTTGCCAGACGGCCAGCCGGATTTCCCCGCCCACAGGCGTGTGACGCATGGCGTTATCCAGCAGATTCGTCACCACACGCTCGATCATGGAAACGTCCGCGTTCACCAGCGGCAAAGGGCCAGGTACGTCAATATGCAGGCGAAGCTGGCGCGTTTGGGCAGTGAGTTCAAATTTCTGCGCCACGTCGGAGATAAGCTCCGCCATCGCAAAACGTTCGCGCTGTGGTTTGATACCGCCATGTTCAAGCCGGGCCAGCTCAAAAAGCTGCTGCGAAAGATGGCGAACCTTCTGCCCCTGACGCAAGGCAATCGCCAGATACTGTTGATGCTGGTCAGCCGTTAAGGTCGACGCTTTCATCGACAGCGTTTCCAGATAGCCCAACAGCGACGTCAGTGGCGTACGCAAGTCGTGAGAAATATTGGCGATAAACTCCCGACGTTGACGGTCGCTGTCTGCCAGCCGATCCCACTGAGTCGTAATTTGTCGCGCCAGTTCAATGAAGGTATTACGCAGTAACGTGACTTCATCACCCGTGTTGTTCTGCGGTGGCTGAGCAGCCAGTTGCCTGATGGCGCTGATGCTGTCCCTTTCTAAACCCGACACTTCAGCCGTCAGACGCTTAACCGGACGTGCCACCCAATACCAGACCAGTATTCCCCCCAGCAGGCCAAAAATAGCCACCAGCAGCAGCGACCACATTGCCGTGCTCCACAGGGCCTTATGCCAAGCCATCTCTGCCAGCGAGTTAAACTCCTCGCCTTGCAGGATGATATACAGATAGCCTTTAAGCTCGCCGTCCTGACGCAGAGGCGTCGCGCTGAACACCTTCTTATTCTGGCTTCGCGGATCGTCGCCGTACACGGGCATGACCGCGCCGCTCATAAAGGTTTGCAGCGGAGCAATGTCTATCTTTTGTCGCTGGATATGCCCTGCTGGCGCGGCATCGGCCAGCAGTTCGCCGTCCGGCGAAACCACATACAGTTCAACGCTCGGGTTAAACGTCATTAGCCTGTCAAAAAGCGGTTTAAGGCGATTACGATCGACCCTTCCTTGCGCGTCCAGCACGGCTTCACGCTGCACAATTTGCTGCGCCAGCCCGCCGGACAGTCGCTGCACCATCGCGTTACCGTACTGCATACTGGTCGCGAGTTGCACCGCGCAGGTGACGGCGGCACAGAGCACCAGCAGCAGGATAAACAGCAGCGTCAGACGCTGGCTCAGGCTCAACCTACGCATCTGCATGCTCCTGGGCAAATTTGTAGCCCTTACCCCAAACGGTGCGAATGATTTCAGGCTCGGCGGCATCTTTTTCGATCTTAATGCGCAGACGGTTGATGTGGGTATTGACGGTATGTTCGTAACCTTCGTGCTGATATCCCCAGACTTGCTCCAGCAGAGCTAAGCGGGAAAAAACCTCGCCAGGGTGGCGGGCAAAGAAGTACAGCAGTTCGAACTCGCGCGGGGTGAGGATCACCTCTTGCCCATGAAGCCGCACGATCCGGGACAGCGGATCGAGCGACAGGCCGTGCGCCTGGATAAGACCGGAAACCTGCGTCTGCCCCATCGCCTGTTGACGACGAAACAACGCTTTGATCCGCGCGACCAGTTCCTGCACGGAAAACGGCTTCGCCAGATAATCATCTGCGCCAGTTTCAAGGCCGGTAATGCGGTCGGTTTCACTGCTGCGAGCGCTGATGATAATTATGGGCAGATAATGAGTGAGCTGACGAATACGGCGGCAAATCTCCAGACCATCGACGTTCGGCAGCATCAGGTCGAGGATCACCGCATCCCAGCGGGCATCATCAAGCAACAGCAGCGCTTTCGCCCCGTCTACCTCGTGCGTAATCTCATAGCCTTCATCTTCTAAATTCAGGCGTAGCAGCGCGGCGATATCGTTGTCGTCTTCCACCAGCAAAATGTGCTTCATCGGTAAGCCTTATGTCACGTTCATCACTCAAGCTTACCTGATTTTGCTCCGTGGGAGAGTTCACATTTTGTTTAAGTTTTAACGAGCAGCGTCAAGACTTCGTAGTGCGCGGTGTGGGGGAACATATCGAAAAGCTGTACCCGTTCAATGCGATAGCCTGGTAGCTCGCCAAGGTCTTTTGCCATCGTTTGGGCGTTGCAGCTGGAATAGATAATATAATCCGGTGCCATCTGGCTCAGGTAGTCGCACAGGGCTTTACCAATCCCACGGCGGGGTGGATTCACCAGTACCAGCTCCGGCACCCCGCCCTGCCCGGTGGCAAACTGGGTAGAATCGAGCGCCTGAAAACGCACGTTGGTTAAGCCCAGCTCTGCGGCGGATTGCGTCGCGCAGGCGATGGCTTCAGCAGAAATCTCAATTCCGGTGAGGGTCATGTCTGGCGTGGCACAGTGCAGGCCAAAGCCGCCCACACCGCAGAACAGATCCCACATATGATGGACAGGCAGCGC
The DNA here is from genome assembly GCA_022649305.1 of Enterobacter sp. Taxonomy (GTDB): domain Bacteria; phylum Pseudomonadota; class Gammaproteobacteria; order Enterobacterales; family Enterobacteriaceae; genus Enterobacter. The sequence continues at coordinate 2,147 of JALCNW010000042.1, read as the reverse complement.
GTGCACCCAGTCGCGAGCGGTGGCATACAGCGCGCTGGCAACGGTTGGGTTGGTCTGGAAGAAGCTGTGAGGGCGGATCCACAGCGGCACATCGTTGAAGCTTTCGGCCAGCGCCTGTTGGTCGGTGAAAAAGATCTCTTTCTCCCCTTCCATAATGGCCATATGCACCGGCTGAATATTCGCGGTAATCACCTTCAACTGGGGAAGCTGCTGCTGGAGCCACGGCAGCGCCGCGCGTAGCTGGTCAAGTTTGGCTTCGGAACGCAGCACAAAGCGCAGCATCATACCGCCGTCGCGCTGGCTCTCGGTCAGCAACAGGTATTTCAGTTCGCCACGTTTGCGCGCAACGTGATACGGCGTTAATCCCGCACGGGCGATAAACGGCTTCAGCGCCGTAAATACGGGTTCGAACGTGGCAGGATACAGCGGACATTCGGTAAGGTCTTCGGGCGTGCCGTCGCGGTGCAACATGCCCAGTAGCGGTTTCTCGACGCTGCCGCTCACCACCATTTTGGCTTTATTACGAAAACGCTGCTCCGGTCCACTGACAGGCGCGCACCACTCCGCCACAGCATGCCCGGCGAGCAACTGCTGTAAATCGGTCATTTTGGCGGAGAGCTGTTGCGAAACCGGCTGCTCTATCCACTGACAGGAGCGGCAACGACCGGCATCATAAAGTGCGCACTGCATAAGAAAACCTCAAGGTTAGCGAGGGCAGCGATTATACACATTATTGCAGACGGAAAAACCGTCGGCTGGACGCTGGGACAAACAGCAGGAACAGCACCAGCAGGTCAGGAAGTTTCTGAAGCGCCAGCGATCGGAAAATTTCCCGCTTCGACTCCCCGGCAATACTAAAGAGTTCAGGATAGCCGTAACCAATCGACGCTGCCCACAGGTAGCCGGTGGCAATAATCTGGGTTAACAGAAAGATCCATCGCGCCCAGTTACGCCCTCTGGACAGTGAAAATGCGCAATAAATCTCGACGAACACCAGCACCAGGCTGCTTAAAAAGACCAGCGTCAAATCCCAGGTCTGGACGCTGCGGTGAATGAATTCGCCGATCCCGCGGATGCCGAGCATATTGAATAGCATCAGCAAATCGAGGCAGCGGATCAAAATAATGCCAAGCGCCGCCACCTGCACAAGTGCGGGTACGTTCAGGCGCGCATGCGAATGTCGAGTTTTGGTGAAGAATCCCAATGTTTTTACTTCCCTGAAAAACAGTGCCGCGACAGGCGCGGCACTTCACTGGAAATTTTAAATGCTTCAGCCGCGTCTTGCACGTTGGATATCACGTACGCGCTGTTTTTCAGATCTTGCCATCAGATACCAGGCGATAAAACCAATGACGCCGACCACACCCAGAATGATCGAGGCCAGGGCGTTGATTTCAGGATTCACCCCCATGCGCACGCTGGAGAAGACCAGCATTGGCAGGGTTGTGGCCCCCGGACCGGAGACGAAACTGGCAATCACTAAATCGTCGAGCGACAGGGTAAACGCCAGTAACCAGCCGGAAATCACCGCAGGCATAATCATCGGCAACGTAATGATAAAGAAAACCTTTACCGGCGTCGCGCCAAGATCCATCGCCGCTTCTTCGATGGAGTGGTCAAGTTCGCGTAAGCGCGAGGAAATCACCACCGCCACGTAAGCCGTACAGAAGGTGACGTGCGCCAGCCAAATAGTCAGCATGCCACGATCGGCAGGCCAGCCAATGGCATGGGCCAGGGCGACAAACAGCAGTAGCAGCGACAGGCCGGTAATCACATCCGGCATGACCAGCGGAGCCGTTATCATAAAAGCAAAACCCGTCGAGCCGCGAAAACGGCCAAAACGCACCATCACCAGCGCCGCGATAGTGCCCAGAACGCAGGCCATCGTGGCGGCACAGGCGGCAATGGTCAAACTCAACCCGACTGCGCTCATCATCGCATCATCGCGGAACAACTCGCCGTACCAGCGCGTCGACCAACCTGCCCATACCGTCACCAGCTTCGAGCTGTTAAACGAGTACACCACCAGCATTAGCATGGGCGCGTACAGGAAGGTAAAGCCAATCACCAGGATCAGAATGCGCCACGGAGAGCGTACTACCGGTAAGTTGTTCATCCGTGATCTCCCATCTGTTTCTGCTGATGCT
>JALCNW010000041.1 GCA_022649305.1 Enterobacter sp. | reverse complement strand
TTTTCCAGGTATTTTTCCATGTACACCATGTCGTTGCTGAAAGCCGCTTTCGCTTCAGCTTTGGTCATGGAGATGGACTGCGCCAGTTCAGCATCGCTACGTACAACGCGCATACCGCGACCGCCGCCGCCGCCTGACGCTTTGATGATAACCGGATAGCCAATGCGTTTAGCATGGGCACGGTTAGCATCCATATCGTCGCCCAGCGGGCCGTCGGAGCCTGGTACGGTCGGTACGCCAGCTTTCTTCATCGCGGTGATCGCAGACACTTTGTCGCCCATCAGGCGGATTGTGTCAGCTCTCGGGCCGATGAAGATAAAGCCAGAGCGTTCAACCTGCTCAGCAAAGTTGGCGTTCTCAGAGAGGAAGCCATAACCCGGATGGATTGCCACCGCGCCGGTGATTTCAGCGGCGCTGATGATAGCCGGGATGTTCAGATAGCTTTTTACGGACGGAGCCGGGCCAATACAGACCGTCTCATCCGCCAGCAATACGTGTTTTAAATCGCGATCCGCGCTTGAATGCACAGCAACAGTCTTAATGCCCAATTCTTTACAGGCACGAAGGATTCGCAATGCGATCTCGCCACGGTTGGCGATGACAATTTTATCCAGCATGTTCGCCTCGTTACTCGATGACGACCAGAGGCTCGTCAAATTCTACCGGCTGACCACTTTCGACCAGAATCGCTTTAACAGTACCAGACTTGTCTGCTTCGATTTGGTTCATCATTTTCATGGCTTCGACGATGCACAGGGTATCGCCGACGTTGACTTTCTGACCGATTTCGATGAACGCTTTCGCATCCGGGCTCGGGGTGCGGTAGAAAGTACCAACCATTGGGGAACGTACGATGTGGCCACTGATTTCTGCGGCTGCTGCGACCGGTGCTTCTGGTGCCGGAGCAACGGCGTTAGACAGAGCAGGCTGTTGCATCATTGGTGCAGCATAAGTCTGCATCATTGGGAAGTTACTGACTGGCGCGGCACGACTGATGCGTACAGACTCTTCGCCTTCAGAAATTTCCAGTTCGGAGATGCCTGATTCTTCAACCAGCTCGATCAGCTTTTTAATCTTACGAATATCCATGAGTGGGTTCCGTACTCTTGTTTAGTGTGATTGTGACAAGCGTTTGACCGCTGTCTGTAAAGCGTATGAATAACCTTCCGCACCCAGTCCGCAGATAACGCCAGCAGCGATATCTGAAAGATAGGAATGATGGCGGAACGGTTCACGGGCATGCACATTGCTCAGGTGGATCTCGATAAACGGGATGCTCACTGCAAGCAATGCGTCGCGGATAGCAACACTGGTGTGCGTAAACGCGGCCGGATTAATCAGGATATAGTCTACAGTGTCTTTAGCCTGATGAATTCGGTCGATGATTGCGAACTCCGCATTCGACTGAAAATGGTCAAATTCCACGTTAAGCGATGCTGCTTCCGTACTCAGACGGTTAACAATTTCGCCCAAGGTCAATGAGCCATACTTCTCCGGTTCACGCGTACCGAGCATGTTAAGGTTCGGTCCGTTGAGAACTAAGATGTGGAATTTGTCAGCCATTGTGCCGCTATCTCCTGCGAATCTCCGGTAAAAAACAAAATATACCTTCGACGCGCGATTGTCACCTTTTCAGAGGATCAAAACCCCTGTCAGGAAAACCAAAGTCGCACATTATAACGATTTCGTAGCATTTGGCAGCTAAATACTGGTCTTATCAGGGAAGATTATCAACCGCAATCCAAAAAAGTGGTGCGGTTGATAGGGTTTCTGCGGGAAAACGCACAGTTTCGTGGACTATCGCCACCACTGACGGAACTTCTTATAACGCCAGATCAAAAGCGCTACAGCCAATAACGCATACATGATGGGCTGCGGGGATAAAATCTTCACCGACCACAGGTAATGTATCGGGGTCAGTATCGCAACAAGATAGACGAAATTGTGCAATAACTGCCACCGCCTACCGAGTTTTCGTTGCGCAAACTGCGTTGAGGTCAGCGTAAGCGCAAGCAGAATAAACCAGCTCACAATGCCCAGCGTCAGGTAAGGGCGAGTGACCAGCTCATTGCCGAGTAGCGCCAGATTGTTAATCCCAAGCTCAAGCAGCGCATAGCTGGTGAGATGCAGCGTCGCCCAGGCAAAACACCACAATCCTAATAAACGTCGGGTGCGAATCAATAATGGTTGTTTAGCGTAGCGCGCGAGCGGGGAAACCAGCAAGGTGGCCAGTAAAAATTTCAGAGCCATCCTACCGGTAAAATGTTGGATATCTTTTGCCGGATCGGCACTGAAATAGCCCTGGTTCGCCGCCCAGAATAGCCAGATAAAAGGAAGCAATCCCGCCAGATGCAGAATCACTTTCAACCAGGTAATCTGCTTTATGCTTAAGCGCACTTAGAAACTCTCCCGTAGATCCAGCCCGCGATAGAGCGAGGCAACTTCGTCCGCGTAGCCATTAAACAGCAACGTTGGCTGGCGTTTAACATCCAGCGCGCCGCCTGAGCCAATAAAGCGTTCGGTAGCTTGCGACCAGCGCGGATGATCAACATGGGGATTCACGTTGGCAAAGAAACCGTATTCACCTGGGGCGGCGAGATTCCAGGTAGTGGGAGGCCGTTCACGAGTCAACTTAATGCTCACGATCGACTTAATGCCCTTAAAACCATATTTCCACGGCACAGTCAGCCGTATCGGCGCTCCGTTTTGCGGCGGCAATGCTTTGCCATAAACGCCCACGGTGAGAAGGGTAAGAGGATGCATGGCTTCATCAAGGCGAAGCCCTTCAACATAAGGATATTCGAGTCCCCCGCCAATAAAACGGTCTTTCTGCCCCGGCATTTGCTCCGGGGAATAGAGGGTCTGGAAAGACACATATTTTGCATTGCTGGTGGGCTCGACTAATGCCAGCAGCTTATGCAGCGGGAAGCCTACCCAGGGGACAACCATCGACCAGGCTTCGACGCAGCGCATGCGGTAGATTCGCTCTTCAAGCGGGAAGCGCGTCGTTAAATCGTGGTGATCCAGCGTGAGGGGTTTCGCCACTTCACCTTCTATTTTTAACGTCCACGGATCGGTTTTCAGGCTGCCAGCATTAGCGGCAGGATCGGCTTTATCAAGGCCAAACTCATAGAAGTTATTGTATCCGGTGACTTTATCTTCGGGCGTAAGGGCCAGTTTATTTTGCCATTGCGCAGGTTTGGTAAAATCCAGCGGTAGACCAGGAGGCGCTTTAGGGCGGTCGTTGCCTTTAAACCAGTCAAGCAGGTCGGCATGTGCAGCAGGGGAAAGCGTTATAGCAGTCGCGCTGATACCAAGCATCTTTAAAACCTGGCGGCGCTGTAACATAAAGACAGATTCCGCCGTTACATCGGCTTCCGTCAGTTTTCTGGTTTTCATAGCATCCTCCGTCACGCGTTTTTCTAAGCATGACGGAGGAGAGGAGTTAACGCGAATATGTCACGAAAATTTGAATATTAGGCAATTTTTACCAGCGCGCGTCCCTGGAACTGGTTGTTCATGATCTTCTCAGCATATTCTGGTGCCTGTTCGAGGCTAATTTCAGTCGCGCTCTGGGTGTAGAATGATTCAGGCAAATCACGCACCAGACGCTCCCAGGCTTGCGCGCGGCGTGCCGCAGGTGTCATGACGGAATCGACGCCCTGCAAACGGACGTTACGCAGAATAAATGGCATGACCGTGGTCGGCAGGGCGAAACCACCCGCCAGGCCGCAGGCTGCAACGCAGCCGCCATAGTTCATCTGTGCCAGGAGCTTTGCCAGGACTTTATCGCCCACGGTATCAACCGCGCCTGCCCAAATTTGTTTTTCCAGCGGGCGGGTTTCGGCGAACTCTTCACGGCCCACAATGCGACTTGCACCCAGTGAGCGCAGGTAATCATGGGTGCTTTCACGTCCGGTGACTGCGGCGACCTGATAGCCGAGTTTATGCAGCAGCGTGACCGCAGTACTGCCAACGCCACCGCTCGCGCCTGTCACCACGACTTCACCGGACTCAGGTCGAATGCCTGCCGCTTCCAGCGCCATGACGCATAGCATGGCGGTGAAGCCAGCCGTACCGATGATCATCGCTTTACGACCGTCCATGCCTTTTGGCATGGGTACTAGCCAGTCGCCCTTCACGCGCGCTTGAGCCGCCAGTCCACCCCAATGATTTTCACCCACTCCCCAACCCGTTAACAGAACCTGTTGGCCTGCGTGAAAGCGGGGATCTTCGCTGGTATGAACATGACCTGCGAAATCAATTCCCGGCACCATAGGGAAGTTTCGGATAATTTTACCTTTGCCGGTAATGGCAAGTGCATCCTTATAGTTCAGACTGGACCAGTCAATATCAACAGTGACATTGCCATCTGGCAGGCGGTTCTCTTCAATAGATTGAACCGAAGAAAGGGTCTTGCCATCGTGCTGTTCTAAAATCAAAGCCTGCATTCAGGTATCCTCACTAAGCATGGTGATTGGAAAATAATTTCTGAAGACTATACTCGCTCATTGAAACGCTATGCCGATTTAACGCAATAAATTGCCAGATGTACCTGATTTGGTAGTATGCCGCACCTGTCATGCAAGTTAGCGCTTACTCGCCACCCATCAACCCACGGAGTAATCTCAAGGATGCGATTAACGACGAAATTTTCAGCTTTCATCACCCTACTAACGGGGCTGACCATTTTTGTCACTCTGCTAGGGTGCTCGCTAAGCTTTTATAACGCGATTCAGGACAAGCTTGTTAATCGCGTACAGTCTGTCGCTTCAGTCATTGATACGCGTCTTGTGACCTCATCGCTGCCCGCGCTGTCGCAGCAGTTAGATGAGCTGATGGTCCCGGTGGACATTGTTCATATCGATATCCTTCAGGGTAGCAAAAACGTCCTCAGCCATGCGCGCCAAAGCAGCTATCGTCCTGCCGGCACCCTGGCGCAATATCGAGAGTTGACGGTTGACTCGCTAAAAAGCCCCGGGATGTCAATTCGGCTTGTTTACCAGGATCCGATGGCGAACTATTTCCGTTCGTTGATGACCACCGCGCCGCTGACCATCGCCGTTGGCTTCATTGTCTTACTGATTTTTCTGGCCGTGCGTTGGCTGCGTCGCCAGCTTTCCGGTCAAGAGCTGCTGGAGTCTCGCTCAGTGCGCATTCTTAATGGCGAACGTGGGCCAAAGGTTCGCGGCTCAGTTTACGAATGGCCCTCCCGCACCAGCAGTGCGCTCGACACGTTGCTCTCCGAAATTCAGTTTGCCAGCGATCAGCGCAGTCGAATGGATACCCTGATTCGATCCTACGCTGCGCAGGACAACAAAACGGGTCTGAGCAATCGGCTGTTCTTCGACAACCAGTTGGCTACGCTGTTGGACGATCCGGAAAAAGTGGGTTCTCACGGCGTGGTGATGATGATCCGCCTGCCAGATTTTGATCTGCTCCGCGATACGTGGGGCCGGGCAGTAGCCGAAGAGCATCTGTTTACGCTAATTAATCTTCTTTCTACTTTTATTATGCGTTATCCCGGTTCGCTGCTGGCACGTTATCATCGCAGCGACTTTGCAGTTCTGTTGCCCCACCGCACCTTGAAAGAGTCCGAAAGCATAGCCAGCCAGCTACTGAAAGCCGTCGATGCGTTGCCGCCAACCAAGATGCTCGACAGGGAAGATATGGTTCATATCGGCATTTGCGCCTGGCGCGGTGGGCAATCTACCGAGCAGGTCATGGAACATGCTGAGGCCGCCACACGCAATGCCGTTTTGCAGGGAGCCAACAGCTGGGCCGTTTACGATGACTCCTTGCCAGAAAAAGGGCGCGGTAATGTACGATGGCGCACGCTTATCGAACAAATGCTCCGTCGCGGCGGGCCACGCATATACCAAAAACCCGCCGTCTTGCGGAATGGTCAGGTTCATCATCGTGAGTTAATGTGTCGTATCTTTGATGGGACGGAAGAGGTCGTTTCAGCAGAGTATCTGCCGATGATATTGCAGTTTGGCCTTTCAGAAGAATATGACCGCCAGCAAATTACGCGTCTCATTCCATTTTTATCTTTCTGGCCTGAGGAAAATCTGGCATTACAGGTTACTGTTGAGTCGCTTATTCGTCCGCGTTTTCAGCGCTGGCTGCGTGATATTCTGATGCAATGCGAAAAATCGCAACGCAAACGCATTATTTTTGAACTTGCAGAGGCGGATGTCTGTCAACATATCAGCCGTTTACAGTCGGTGGTCCGCTTAATCAGTGCACTTGGTGCTCGCGTTGCGGTGACACAGGCGGGCTTAACGCTGGTGAGTACGAGTTGGATCAAGGAGTTGGATGTGGACTTACTTAAGCTGCATCCAGGTCTGGTCAGGAATATTGAAAAGCGCACAGAAAACCAGCTGCTGGTTCAGAGCCTGGTAGAGGCGTGCAAGGGAACGCAAACGCAAGTTTTTGCCACGGGCGTGCGCTCGCGAAGCGAATGGCAGATGTTGACAGAGCGCGGTGTGGCGGGCGGTCAGGGCGATTTTATTGCCTCCTCTCAGCCGCTTGACAGCAATGTGAAAAAATATTTGCAAAGATACTCTGTTTGACCTGCCGTTTAATTTGTTTTCACGTAGAATATCGCGCCTGTAGCTTTGAGTATGACGAGCAAAACGCCAGTGAACGACCGTAAACGTTACGAATGAGAGTGAGGGACGCAGCTGTTGACTCAGCCCTGATGGAGTTCAGGTGAACAGTTTGTAACATGAGGTAACGTACTGCACAAATTTTCACCGTAGCAGATGATTTTTGCGCCTTGTCGCTGCTGCGTGTGGTTGGTAAAGTAAGCGGATTTTATTTTTCCGCCCCAGCTTTCAGGATTATCCCTTAGTATGTTGAAAAAATTTCGTGGCATGTTTTCCAATGACCTGTCCATTGACCTGGGTACCGCGAATACCCTGATTTATGTTAAAGGACAAGGCATCGTATTGAATGAGCCTTCTGTTGTGGCCATTCGTCAGGATCGTGCTGGCTCCCCTAAAAGTGTGGCAGCCGTAGGACATGATGCGAAGCAGATGCTGGGCCGAACCCCAGGTAACATCGCCGCGATCCGCCCGATGAAAGATGGCGTAATTGCTGACTTCTTCGTGACCGAAAAAATGCTTCAGCACTTTATCAAACAGGTTCACAGCAATAGCTTCATGCGCCCAAGTCCGCGCGTGCTGGTTTGCGTACCGGTGGGGGCGACTCAGGTTGAACGTCGTGCAATCCGTGAATCTGCTCAGGGTGCGGGTGCGCGTGAAGTGTTCCTGATTGAAGAGCCGATGGCTGCCGCTATTGGTGCGGGTCTGCCGGTTTCCGAAGCGACCGGTTCCATGGTGGTTGATATCGGTGGTGGTACAACGGAAGTCGCCGTTATCTCCCTGAACGGTGTCGTTTACTCTTCTTCCGTTCGTATTGGTGGTGACCGTTTCGATGAAGCCATCATTAATTATGTGCGCCGTAACTACGGCTCTCTGATTGGTGAAGCCACCGCAGAGCGTATCAAGCACGAGATCGGTTCTGCTTATCCGGGTGACGAAGTCCGCGAAATCGAAGTTCGTGGACGTAACCTGGCAGAAGGCGTTCCTCGCGGCTTTACCCTGAACTCCAACGAAATCCTCGAAGCGCTGCAAGAGCCGCTGACCGGTATCGTGAGCGCTGTGATGGTTGCTCTGGAGCAGTGCCCGCCGGAACTGGCGTCAGATATCTCTGAGCGTGGTATGGTCCTGACCGGTGGTGGTGCGCTGCTGCGTAACCTCGACCGCCTGTTGATGGAAGAGACAGGTATTCCTGTCGTAGTTGCAGAAGATCCACTGACTTGCGTAGCCCGTGGCGGCGGCAAGGCGCTGGAAATGATCGACGTGCACGGCGGCGACTTGTTCAGCGAAGAGTAGTCAGAAATGAGAGGGTAGCAGATGCTACCCTTCCTCTTCTGACAGAGAAGACGCATAGCCTATGAAGCCAATTTTTAGCCGTGGCCCGTCGCTACAGTTTCGCCTGATTCTGGGGGTGCTGGTCGCGCTCGGGGTCATCATTGCCGATAGCCGTCTCGGTACGTTCAGTCAGATCAGAACGTATATGGATACCGCCGTCAGCCCTTTCTACTTTATTTCTAATGGTCCTCGCGAGTTACTCGACACCGTTTCTCAAACCTTGTCGTCCCGCGATCAGCTCGATCTCGAAAACCGCGCATTGCGCCAGGAGCTGCTGCTCAAAAACAGCGAGCTGCTGATGCTGGGTCAGTATCGCCAGGAAAACGCGCGCCTGCGTGAGTTGCTGGGCTCTCCGTTACGTCAGGATGAGCAAAAGATGGTCACTCAGGTGATCTCGACGGTTAACGATCCTTACAGCGATCAGGTGGTTATCGACAAGGGCAGCGTCAACGGCGTCTATGAAGGCCAGCCGGTGATTAGCGATAAGGGTGTGGTGGGCCAGGTTGTTGCGGTTGCCAAACTCACTAGCCGCGTGTTGCTCATCTGTGATGCGACCCATGCGCTGCCGATTCAGGTTCTGCGAAACGACATTCGTGTCATTGCAGCCGGTAACGGGTGTACGGACGATCTACAGCTCGAACATTTGCCAGCCAACACCGACATTCGTGTGGGTGACGTTCTGGTGACGTCTGGTCTGGGTGGACGATTCCCTGAAGGTTACCCAGTGGCCGTGGTCTCTTCGGTGAAGCTGGATACCCAACGTGCTTATACCGTGATTCAGGCTCGCCCAACAGCCGGCCTGCAGCGCCTGCGCTATCTCTTGCTGCTCTGGGGTGCCGATCGTAATGGCGTCAACCCAATGACGCCGGAAGATGTGCACCGCGTGGCAAATGAACGACTGATGCAAATGATGCCGCAAGTCTTACCCGCACCTGACGCAATGGGGCCACATGCGCCCGTACCGGCTCCTGCTACAGGGTTAACACAGCCAACGGCGGATGCGCCACCACCACCGCAGCGCTCTTCAGGAGGGCAGTAGTGGCAAGTTATCGTAGCCAGGGACGATGGGTTATCTGGCTCTCGTTTCTCGTAGCACTATTGCTACAGGTCATGCCCTGGCCGGACGACATACTCGTTTTCCGGCCAAACTGGGTGCTGCTCATTTTACTGTATTGGATCCTCGCTCTGCCGCACCGCGTAAATGTGGGCACAGGTTTTGTGATGGGTGCCATAATGGATCTCATTAGTGGCTCTACGCTTGGTGTGCGCGCCTTGTCGATGAGTATTATCGCGTATCTTGTCGCACTGAAATTTCAGCTTTTCCGTAACCTCGCGCTCTGGCAACAAGCGCTGGTGGTGATGTTGTTGTCCCTTGCCGCGGATATCATTGTTTTCTGGGCAGAGTTTTTAGTGATCAACGTCTCTTTCCGACCGGAAGTGTTCTGGAGTAGTGTAGTGAATGGTGTGCTCTGGCCATGGCTGTTCTTGCTGATGCGTAAAATTCGCCAGCAGTTTGCCGTGCAGTAAAAAGGTTTCTATGACGTCTCTCTATTTAGCTTCTGGTTCCCCGCGTCGTCAGGAATTACTGACTCAACTGGGCGTGTCTTTCGAGCGTATCGTCACCGGCATTGAAGAACAACGTGGCGAAGGTGAAAGCGCGCAGCAGTATGTTTCCCGTTTGGCTCGGGAGAAGGCGCAGGCAGGCGTGGCGCAAACGCCGCGCGATTTACCAGTGTTGGGAGCGGATACCATCGTGATTTTCAATGGTGAAGTTCTGGAGAAACCGCGTGACGCTGAACATGCGGCACGTATGCTACGCACATTATCCGGGCAAACGCATCAGGTGATGACTGCCGTTGCGTTGGCAGACAGCCAGCATGTTCTGGATTGTCTGGTTGTCACGGAAGTGACGTTCAGAGTACTTTCCGATGAGGAAATCGCCGGTTATATCGCAAGCGGTGAACCTATGGATAAAGCAGGTGCATACGGTATTCAGGGGCTGGGTGGCTGTTTTGTCAGGAAGATTAATGGCAGCTATCACGCCGTAGTCGGCTTACCGCTGGTGGAAACGTATGAGTTGCTGAGCAATTTTAACTCACTACGTGAGAAAAGGGATAATTATGACGGCTGAATTGTTGGTAAACGTAACGCCATCGGAAACCCGAGTGGCTTATATTGACGGCGGTATTCTCCAGGAAATCCACATTGAGCGTGAAGCGCGACGCGGAATAGTAGGCAATATCTACAAAGGTCGGGTCAGTCGTGTACTGCCAGGTATGCAGGCGGCATTTGTAGATATTGGTCTTGATAAGGCAGCGTTTTTACATGCCTCCGATATCATGCCGCATACCGAATGTGTGGCAGGTGAAGAGCAAAAGCAGTTTACCGTACGCGATATCTCCGAACTCGTTCGTCAGGGCCAGGATTTGATGGTGCAGGTGGTGAAAGATCCGCTGGGTACTAAAGGCGCCCGTCTCACCACCGACATCACCTTGCCCTCCCGCTATCTGGTGTTTATGCCGGGGGCATCACACGTGGGTGTCTCTCAACGCATTGAGAGTGAAAGCGAGCGCGAGCGCCTGAAAAAGGTTGTCAGTGCCTATTGTGATGAGCAGGGTGGGTTTATCATCCGTACGGCGGCTGAAGGGATAAGCGAAGAGGATCTTGCTTCTGATGCGGCCTACCTGAAACGCGTCTGGACCAAGGTGATGGAGCGTAAAAAACGCAACCAGACGCGCTACCAGATGTACGGTGAACTGGCGCTGGCTCAACGCGTGCTGCGTGATTTTGCTGATGCCCAACTCGACAGGATCCGCGTGGATTCGCGTCTGACGTATGACGCGCTGCTTGAGTTCACCGCCGAGTACATTCCCGAGATGCCGGGTCTGCTGGAACACTATGCGGGCCGCCAGCCCATCTTCGATCTTTTTGACGTTGAGAACGAAATCCAGCGAGCGCTGGAGCGTAAGGTCGAGTTGAAATCCGGCGGCTATCTGATTATCGATCAGACCGAAGCCATGACCACGGTAGATATCAATACCGGGGCTTTTGTCGGCCATCGCAATCTTGACGACACCATTTTCAATACCAACATCGAAGCGACCCAGGCCATCGCGCGCCAGCTTCGTTTGCGTAATCTCGGCGGTATTATCATCATCGACTTTATCGATATGAGTAATGAAGACCACCGACGCCGCGTGCTGCATTCTCTGGAGCAGGCGTTGAGCAAAGATCGCGTAAAAACCAGTATTAACGGCTTCTCCCAGCTTGGTCTGGTCGAAATGACCCGCAAGCGAACGCGTGAAAGCGTAGAGCACGTTCTGTGCAATCAGTGCCCAAGCTGTCACGGGCGCGGCACGGTAAAGTCGGTTGAGACAGTCTGCTACGAAATCATGCGTGAAATTGTTCGCGTTCATCACGCCTACGACTCGGACCGTTTCCTGGTCTATGCTTCTCCTTCAGTGGTCGAAGCCCTGAAAGGCGAAGAGTCTCATGCGCTGGCAGAAGTGGAAATCTTTGTCGGCAAGCAGGTAAAAGTCCAAATCGAACCGCTCTATAACCAGGAACAGTTCGACGTGGTAATGATGTAAGACGCAGTATTGCTGCGAGACCAGAACGGCTGACAAGGAGAAAGCGTGAGGCGATTGCCGGGGATTTTACTGCTTACAGGGGCAACGTTAGTCGTCATTGTCGCGTTGCTCGTAAGCGGGCTGCGTCTCGTTTTGCCGCATCTGGACAGCTGGCGCCCGCAGGTGCTGGCGAAAATTGAATCCGCGACCGGCGTTCCTGTCGACGTCAGCCAGCTTAGCGCAAGCTGGCAAAATTTTGGTCCGACGCTTGATGTGCGGGAGATCAATGCCAGCCTGAACGATGGCGGCTACCTGAAGATTAAACGCGTCACGCTGGCGCTCGATGTCTGGCAGAGCCTGCTACACATGCGCTGGCAGTTTCGCGATCTCACCTTCTATCAACTCCAGTATTTAACCAATACCCCGCTGCGTAACGATCCAGACAGCAAAGGTATTGAAACTAACCGCATCAGCGATCTCTTCCTGCGTCAGTTCGATCATTTTGATCTGCGCGACAGCGAGGTGAGTTTTATTACGCTTTCCGGCCAACGGGCGGAGCTGGCGATCCCGCAGCTGACGTGGTTGAACGGTAAAGATCGACATCGTGCAGAAGGCCAGGTCAATCTCTCTAGCCTGAACGGGCAGCATGGCATCATGCAGGTACGCATGGATCTGAGCGACGACAATGGGCTGTTAAACAATGGCCGCGTCTGGCTACAGGCCGATGACGTTGACGTCAAACCGTGGCTGGGCAAATGGATGCAGGATAACGTGGCGCTGCAACGAGCGCAGTTTAGTCTTGAAGGCTGGCTGACCCTGACCGATGGCGATATCGCTGCTGGCGACGTGTGGCTTAAGCAGGGTGGAGCAGCGTGGAAAGGTGACGATCAAACGCATGATATGTCCGTTGATAACCTGACCGCGCATGTCACGCGCCAGGGCGATGGCTGGCAGTTTGCGATCCCCGATACGCGCATCATTATGGATGGTAAAGCCTGGCCGCGTGGTGCGTTAACGATGGCGTGGGTACCCGAGCAGGAAGTCGGCGGTGTCGCGAATAAACGCAGTGATGAACTGCGTATTCGCGCCAGTAACCTTGAACTGGCTGACCTCGAAGCCTTGCGTCCCATCGCAAACAGAATGTCATCATCGCTGGGCGAAGTCTGGCAAGCCACGCAACCGAGCGGACAAATTGACGCGCTGGCGCTGGATATCCCCTTGCAGGCAACGGAAAAAACACGCTTTAAAGCCTCCTGGAAAGCGTTGGCCTGGAAGCAGTGGAAGCTGCTGCCGGGCGCTGAGCATTTTAGCGGTACGCTGGAAGGCAGTGTCGAAAACGGCAGGCTGACGGTGCAAATGAATGACGCCAAAATGCCTTACGAAACGGTCTTCCGTGCCCCGCTGGAGATTGAAAAAGGGGCTGCCACGCTAAACTGGCTCAAAAATGACAAAGGCTTCCAACTCGATGGACGCGATATCGATGTGAAAGCTAAAGGCGTGCATGCCAGCGGCAATTTCCGCTACTTGCAGCCTGAAGGCGATGAGCCGTGGTTAGGTATTCTTGCAGGGATCAGCACAGACGATGGTTCTCAAGCCTGGCGCTATTTCCCCGAAAACCTGATGGGCAAAGCACTGGTGGACTACCTGAGTGGCGCGATTCAGGGCGGTCAGGCGGATAACGCGACCTTGGTTTACGGTGGAAATCCGCACCTTTTCCCTTACAAACATAACGAGGGCCAGTTCCAGATTCTGGTCCCGCTGCGCAATGCCACCTTTGCCTTCCAGCCTGACTGGCCGGCATTAAAAAATCTCGATATTGAGCTGAATTTCCTCAACGATGGTTTGTGGATGAAAACAGACAGCGTCGCGTTGGGCGGCGTGACTGCCAGTAATCTGACGGCCGTTATTCCGGACTACTCCAAAGAAAAGCTGCTGATAGATGCGGATATTAACGGACCGGGTAAAGCCGTTGGACCTTATTTCGAAGAGACACCGCTGGATGATTCGCTGGGCGCGGCCCTACAGGAACTGCAGATTGATGGCGATGTGAATGCTCGCTTACATCTCGATATCCCGCTGGACGGTGAGATGACGACGGCAAAAGGCGAAGTGAAGCTAAATAACAACAGTCTGTACATCAAACCGCTGGATAGCACTCTGAAGAATCTGAGCGGGGCATTCAGCTTTGTGAACGGCAACCTCAAGAGCGAGCCGCTCAAAGCCAACTGGTTTAATCAGCCGATCAATGTGGACTTCACCACAACCGAGGGCGAGAAGGCCTATCAGGTTGCGGTTAACATGAATGCTAACTGGCAACCGTCGCGCATGGACGTTATGCCAAAACCTATCGCTGAAGCCATCGATGGCTCAGTGGCATGGGACGGCAAAGTGGCGATTGACCTGCCTTATCGCGGCAGTGCGCGTTACAAAGTCGACGTGACGGGCGATCTCAAAAATATCAGCAGCCACTTACCTGCACCACTGGATAAGGCATCTGGTCAGCCGTTACCGATGAAGATTAATGTCAACGGTGACCTGAACAGCTTCGCTCTGACCGGCAGCGCCAACGGTAAAAATCACTTCAACAGCCGCTGGCTGCTCGGTAGTAAACTCACCCTGGACAGGGCTATCTGGACTACGGATAGTCGGACCATCCCGCCGCTGCCGGAACAGCAAGGCATCGAACTCAATTTACCGCCGATGGATGGAGCGGAATGGTTGGCGTTGTTTAATAAAGGGGTTGGACATAACGTCGATGACGCAGCCCAGTTCCCGCAGCATATCACCGTGCGTACACCGTCGCTGGCCCTGGGCGGGCAACAGTGGAACAACCTCAGCATTGTGGCGAAACCCACTGCAAACGGCTCAATGGTAGAGGCTCAGGGGCGGGAGATTAATGGTACGCTGACGATGCGCGATAACGCGCCGTGGCAGGCGGCGATTAACTATCTCTATTACAACCCGGCGACCGCCACAGCGAAAGGAGAAAGCAGCGCAGTTTCGCCACTTTCAGCAGTATCAAAAGTCAATTTCAGCGGCTGGCCAGATCTGCAGTTGCGCTGTGCGGAGTGCTGGTTGTGGGGCCAGAAATATGGCCGTATTGACGGTGATTTTGCCATTGATGGCGATACGTTGAGTCTGGTTGGTGGTCTTATCGATACCGGTTTTGGACGTCTGACCGCTGATGGCGAATGGGTCAACGGTAAGGTTCAGCAGCGAACCTCCTTGAAGGGCACCATCAAAGGCAACAAGGTGGATGCCGCTGCTAATTTCTTCGGCGTGAACACCCCGCTCAGAGGTTCTTCTTTCGATATAAATTACGATCTGCACTGGCGCGCTGAGCCGTGGAAGCCGGATGAAGCCTCGCTTAACGGCATCCTGAAAGCGAAACTGGGCAAAGGTGAAATAGCCGATGTCAGCACCGGACATGCCGGTCAGATTCTGCGCCTGCTGAGTTTTGATGCGCTGCTGCGCAAGCTGCGCTTTGACTTCAGCGACACGTTCAGCGAAGGGTTCTACTACGATTCCATCAGCGGTACGGCCTGGATAAAAGACGGCGTCATGCATACTGACGATACGCTGTTGGATGGCCTGGAGGCGGATATCGCCATGAAAGGTTCGGTGAACCTTGTGCGTCGCGAGCTGGATATGGAAGCGGTCGTTGCGCCAGAAATCTCCGCGACCGTAGGCGTAGCGGCGGCCTTTGTGGTGAATCCGATTGTGGGTGCCGCGGTGTTTGCCGCTAGTAAGGTCCTTGGGCCATTGTGGAGCAAAGTCTCGATTCTGCGCTATCGCATTACCGGCCCAATGGATAAGCCACAGATTAATGAGGTCCTGCGCCAGGCGCGTAAAGATGCAAAGCAATGATTTGACGCGGGCGATTTATTGCCTCACTCTCAATTAAGAAGAATTTTTTACCGCCCCGTGGCGACAACGAACGAAATGAGTAGCAAAACGATGAGTCTGAACCTGGTAAGTGAACATTTGCTCGCAGCGAACGGCCTGAGTCATCAGGACCTGTTTTCCATCCTTGGTCAATTGACCGAGCGCCGTCTCGACTACGGCGATCTCTATTTCCAGTCGAGCTATCACGAATCCTGGGTTTTAGAAGACAGCATCATTAAAGATGGCTCTTATAACATCGATCAGGGCGTCGGCGTTCGGGCAGTGAGCGGTGAGAAAACAGGCTTTGCCTATGCCGATCAAATCAGCCTGACTGCATTGCAGCAGAGCGCTCATGCGGCCCGAACCATTGTGCGTGAAAACGGCGATGGTCGCGTGAAAACGCTGGGTGAAATTCAGCATTCTGCGCTTTATACCAGTATCGATCCGCTGCAAAGCATGAGCCGTGAAGAGAAGCTGGATATCCTGCGTCGCGTGGACAAAGTGGCGCGCGCTGCGGACAAACGCGTGCAGGAAGTGTCCGCCAGCCTGAGCGGTGTTTACGAATTGATTCTGGTGGCTGCCACTGACGGTACGCTGGCGGCTGATGTGCGCCCTCTGGTACGACTCTCTGTCAGCGTGCAGGTCGAAGATGACGGCAAACGCGAGCGCGGCTCTAGCGGCGGCGGTGGTCGTTTCGGCTATGACTGGTTCCTGGCCGATGAAGACGGTGAAGTGCGCGCAGATGCGTGGGCAAAAGAAGCCGTTCGCATGGCGATGGTGAACCTTAACGCGGTTGCAGCGCCTGCGGGTACATTACCTGTGGTGCTGGGCGCAGGCTGGCCCGGCGTTCTGCTGCACGAAGCGGTAGGGCACGGTCTGGAAGGTGATTTCAATCGTCGTGGCACATCGGTCTTCAGCGGTCATATGGGCGAACTGGTTGCCTCTGAGCTTTGTACCGTCGTGGATGACGGAACTATGGTCGATCGCCGTGGTTCAATTTCTATCGACGATGAAGGCACACCGGGTCAGTACAATGTGCTTATCGAAAACGGCGTGCTGAAAGGCTACATGCAGGACAAGCTGAACGCGCGTCTGATGGGCGTTGCGCCAACCGGTAACGGTCGTCGCGAATCCTACGCGCATCTGCCGATGCCGCGTATGACTAACACCTATATGCTGGCGGGTAAATCCACGCCTCAGGAGATTATCGAATCGGTAGATTACGGTATCTTCGCGCCAAACTTTGGCGGCGGTCAGGTGGATATCACTTCTGGTAAGTTTGTCTTCTCAACCTCAGAAGCCTATTTGATCGAGAAAGGCAAAGTCACCAAAGCGGTGAAAGGTGCCACACTGATTGGTTCGGGTATCGAAGCCATGCAGCAGATTTCGATGGTCGGCAACGATCTGAAGCTGGATAAAGGCGTGGGCGTCTGCGGTAAAGAGGGCCAGAGTCTGCCGGTCGGCGTAGGTCAGCCGACGCTGAAGGTTGATAATTTGACCGTAGGCGGCACCGCCTGATTGTTGTTTTCTGATGCCCTCCCTCGGAGGGCATCAGGTTATTCCTTTCTTCTTCCTCGCATTCCCTGATACAGCTCCGCGACTTCAACGAAATATTCCGTCAGATAGTTAATACATACCTGCACCTTGAGCGGCAGTTTGTCCTTTTCGGTATACAGGGCATACACCGGGCGCGGATCGGATTGATAGCGCGGGAACAGGATCTCCAGCTCACCGCTATTGATCTCTTTGATCACCCACATAAGTGGGACATACGCGATCCCCGCACCGGCAACCAGCCAACGTGAGATCGTCATCGGATCGTTGGTGACGAACCTGCCTTGCGGAAGCAATTTGGTTGAAAGCCCTTCTGGCGCAATCAGTTCAAACGCATTATCGGGGCGGACGCTATACTCCAGCCAGGAATGGTTGCTGAGATCGGCGGGCTTTTCCGGCACGCCAAACTGCGCAAGATAGTTTTTTGAAGCGCAAACCACCATCGGCATGCTGCCAAGACGGCGTGAGAAAAGGCTGGAGTCCTGTAATGCGCCAACGCGGATCACCACGTCCAGCCCATCAGCAATCAGGTCTGGAGCCGGTATTCCGGTGACCAGATTGACCGTCAGCCCTGGATACTCTTTGAGCATCTCCGCCGTCATGCCCGCCAGGACATTTTGTGCCATAGTTGAAGAACACCCAATGCGCAGCGTTCCGATAGGGGTGTTGTTAAAGGCGTAAAGCTGCTCGTGAACATCCTGTACTTCGTGCAGCATACGACGACAGCCCTGATAATAAATTTTCCCGGCTTCCGTCAGTCCAATGCTGCGCGTGCTGCGGTTTAGGAGCTTCACCTGAAGCTCATCTTCAAGTTTCGATACCGTCTGGCTGATGGACGAAACGCTCATCTGAAGCTGTCGGGCAGCTGCGGTAAAAGAGCCGAATTCGACGACTTTGGCAAACACTGACATGCGTTTTAGACGTTCCATTGTTCACTCTGGCTTAAAAGTGATTTAGATCACATATTATAGATAACAGCATAACAGTTACGGTAATATATCATTCATTACATAACAGCCACGCCACTCCCGCACGGTTTTCTTGCCCTCCTGCGGTGGCGCAAGCTTAAAAATACTGTCGCCTGCACGCTTCCTAATCAAGGTCAACATGAGTCTGTTTCCCGTTATCGTGGTGTTCGGTTTGTCGTTCCCGCCGATATTCTTTGAGCTTCTTTTATCACTGGCGATTTTCTGGCTGGTGCGTAAGGTGCTGGTCCCAACCGGGATCTATGATTTTGTCTGGCACCCTGCATTGTTTAATACCGCGCTTTACTGCTGCCTGTTTTACTTAATATCGCGCATGTTTGTCTGAGGTCGATGTGAAAACACTAACAAGAAAAATCTCCCGCACCGCCATCACCGTGGTTTTGGTTATCCTGGCGTTTTTCGCGATTTCCCGCGCGTGGGTTTATTACACTGAATCACCCTGGACGCGCGATGCGCGTTTCAGCGCAGATATCGTCGCCATCGCTCCGGATGTCGCCGGCCTGATTACTGCCGTTAACGTACACGACAACCAACTGGTAAAAAAAGATCAGGTGCTCTTTACCATCGATCAGCCTCGCTATCAAAAAGCGTTAGAAGAGGCTCAGGCAGATGTCGCCTATTATCAAGCTCTGGTGACGGAAAAGCGCCGTGAGGCAGGGCGTCGTAATCAACTGGGCATTCAGGCTATGTCTCGTGAAGAGATCGACCAGTCCAATAACGTGCTGCAAACCGTGCTGCATCAGTTAGCTAAAGCGGAAGCCACGCGTGACCTGGCGCAATTAGATCTCGAACGAACCGTGATTCGCGCGCCGTCCGCTGGCTGGATAACCAACCTGAACGTCTATACCGGTGAATTTATTACCCGTGGTTCCACCGCTGTGGCGTTAGTCAAACAGCACTCTTTCTATATTCTGGCGTATATGGAAGAGACCAAACTCGAAGGCGTACGCCCGGGTTATCGCGCTGAAATCACCCCGCTTGGGAGCAATCGCGTTCTGAAAGGAACGGTCGATAGCATTGCCGCGGGCGTCACCAATTCCAGTGCGACTCGCGATACGAAAGGGATGGCCACGGTCGATTCCAACCTTGAGTGGGTACGTCTGGCGCAGCGCGTGCCGGTCCGTATTCGTCTGGATGAAGAGCAGGGTAACCTATGGCCTGCTGGCACGACGGCCACGGTTGTCATCACTGGCGAGAAGGATCGCGACACGCATAACGATTCTCTGTTCCGTAAGATTGCTCACCGTCTGCGTGAGTTCGGTTAAGCGTTATGGGTATTTTTTCCATCGCCAGCCAGCATATTCGCTTTGCCCTTAAGCTGGCGTGCGCCATCGTGCTCGCGCTATTTGTTGGTTTTCACTTTCAGCTTGAAACGCCTCGCTGGGCAGTATTGACGGCGGCTATCGTGGCGGCCGGTCCGGCGTTCGCCGCCGGGGGAGAGCCTTATTCCGGCGCGATTCGCTATCGTGGGATGTTACGCATTGTCGGCACCTTTATCGGCTGTATTGCCGCGCTGACCATCATCATTACGATGATTCGCGCTCCGCTGCTGATGCTGATGGTCTGCTGCATTTGGGCGGGTTTTTGTACCTGGGTCTCATCGCTGGTCAAGATTGAGAACTCCTATGCATGGGGACTTTCTGGTTATACCGCGCTGATCATTGTCATTACGATCCAGGCGGAACCGCTTCTGGCACCGCAGTTCGCGCTTGAGCGCTGTAGCGAAATTGTCATCGGTATCGTCTGCGCCATTGTGGCCGATTTGCTCTTTTCCCCGCGTTCCATCAAGCAGGAGGTCGATCTTGAGCTGGATGCGCTCATCGTTAGCCAGTATCAACTGATGCAGCTGTGCATTAAGCATGGCGACAGCGAAGAAGTTGATAAAGCCTGGGGCACGTTAGTGCGTCGTACTGCTGCGCTTGAAGGGATGCGCAGCAACCTGAATATGGAATCGTCCCGCTGGTCCCGCGCCAACCGCCGCCTCAAAGCCATCAATACCGTCTCACTGACGCTCATTACCCAGGCGTGCGAAACCTATTTAATTCAAAACACTCGCCCGGAATCGGTTACTGATACGTTCCGCGAGCTATTCGAAGAGCCCGTTCAAACGGTGCAGGACGTCCATAAACAGCTCAAGCGTATGCGTCGGGTGATTGCCTGGACCGGTGAGCGTGATACGCCGGTCACCATCTACACCTGGGTCGGCGCGGCGACGCGTTATCTGCTGTTCAAGCGCGGTGTTATCAGTAATACGAAGATTAGCGCTACCGAAGAAGAGGTTCTGCAAAGCGAGGTTGTCATTAAAGCGGAGTCGGCGGAAAGACATCATGCGATGGTCAATTTCTGGCGTACCACGCTGGCCTGTATGCTCGGGACCTTATTTTGGCTGTGGACCGGCTGGACCTCTGGTAACGGCGCGATGGTGATGATTGCGGTTGTCACGTCGCTGGCGATGCGCTTACCCAACCCACGTATGGTGGCAATCGACTTCTTGTACGGTGCGATAGCCGCGCTGCCTATTGGTGCGTTTTACTTCCTGGTCGTTCTCCCGTCCACCCAACAAAGCATGTTGCTACTGTGCATTAGTCTTGCGGTGCTGGCGTTCTTTATTGGCATTGAGGTGCAAAAACGACGTTTGGGATCGCTTGGGGCGTTAGCGAGCACCATTAATATTCTGGTGCTCGATAACCCAATGACGTTCCACTTCAGCCAGTTCCTGGACAGCGCGTTGGGTCAACTGGTGGGCTGTTTCCTGGCAATGATGGTCATTCTTCTGGTACGTGATAATTCGCAGGCGCGCACCGGACGTGTTCTGTTAAACCAGTTTGTCTCTGCCGCGGTATCAGCGATGACCACCAACACCGCCCGGCGTAAAGAGAATCATCTGCCCGCGCTTTATCAGCAGTTGTTTTTACTGCTGACCAAATTCCCCGGGGATATCGCCAAATTCCGTCTGGCATTAACGATGATCATCGCGCACCAACGTCTGCGTAACGCGCCAATCCCTGTCAATGACGATCTCTCCGCGTTTCACCGCCAGCTGCGTCATACCGCCGATCGGGTTATTTCGGCCTCTAACGATGATAAACGTCGGCGCTACTTCGGCCAGCTTCTGAATGAGCTGAATATTTATCAGGAGAAGCTGCTTATCTGGGAAGCGCCGCCGCAGGTGACGGAACCGGTTCGGCGTCTGACCGAGATGTTGCACCGCTATCAAAACGCGCTGACAGACAGTTGATCACTCATAAAACCGATGCCAAAAGCGTCGGTTTTTTTGTGGCTATACTTACTCCTGCAGGTTCTTAAATCCAGATCAGGAGGACACATGACCACCCAGACTCTCCAGGACAACGCGCTTTTTCAAACCGGATTTCTGGTCGACGGCGTATGGAAAACGTTGGACACCACCTTTGACGTCTTAAACCCCGCGACAGGTGAAGTCATTGCTAAAGTCGCGAAGGCTGGCAAAAAAGAGACCGAAGACGCGATCGCAGCGGCGAGTCGTGCCTTCCCGGCGTGGCGTGCGAAAACCGCTAAAGAGCGCTCAACGATTCTTTACCGCTGGTACGAACTGATTATCGAAAATAAGCGCTGGCTTGGGCAGCTTATGACCACTGAACAAGGCAAACCGCTTAAGGAAGCGGAAGGCGAAGTGGAATATGCCGCCAGCTTTATTCAATGGTTTGCCGAGCAGGCGAAACGCGCCAACGGCGAAATTATCCCGTCGATTAAACCGGGCTCGCGCATTCTTGCCACGCGTGAACCCATCGGCGTCGTCGCCGCAATCACGCCGTGGAATTTCCCCATGGCTATGCTGACCCGCAAGCTTGGCCCGGCACTCGCCGCAGGCTGTACCGGGGTGATTAAACCCGCGAACAATACTCCGCTGAGCGCCTTTGCGCTCCTGACGCTTGCCAAAAAAGCGGGCGTACCGGACGGAGTACTCAACGCCGTGGCGGGTAATACGCATGAGATAAGCGATGCGATTATGGCCAGCCACGACGTGCGCAAAATTTCCTTCACCGGCTCCACCGCCGTCGGCAAAACGCTGGTGCGCAATGCTGCCGAAACCATGAAGAAAGTCTCTATGGAGCTTGGGGGGAACGCGCCTTATATCGTGTTTGAGGATGCGGATATCGACGCTGCCGTGAAAGGCGCAATCGCGAATAAATTCCGTAACGCGGGGCAGGTATGCGTTAGCGTGAACCGCTTCTACATCCAGGAATCGGTCTACGATACCTTCGTGACCAAACTCGCCGACGCGGTCAATGCGCTGAAGGTGGGCAATGGTCTGGAGGAGGGCGTCGTCGTTGGACCGCTTATCGAACCTGCTGCCGTTGATAAAGTGCGTGAGCATGTAGACGATGCTGTCGCGAAAGGCGCAACCGTGCTGGCGGGCGGAAAACCGCATTCGCTCGGCGGTAACTTCTGGCTGCCGACCGTTTTAGGTGACTGCCACGAAGGGATGAAGCTTGCCGAAGAAGAGACTTTTGGTCCGGTCGCGGCCTGTTTTCGCTTCACGTCGGAAGACGAAGTCATTCAGCGCGCGAACAATACACCCTTTGGTCTGGCGGCCTACTTTTACACGCAAAACCTTCAGCGGGTATTTCGCGTCTCGCAGGCGATCGAAAGTGGGATGATTGGCATTAACGAATGTGCGGTTTCCACGGAGCTGGCACCCTTCGGCGGCGTAAAAGAATCAGGTCTGGGTCGGGAAGGTTCGGTTCTGGGCCTGGAAGAGTTTCTGGAAGTGAAAACCCTGCATATCGGGGGATTATAACTATCGTCAGGGCGACAGGGTCGCCCGTCTGGACGGGGTAGCGGGCATGAATATCTATACCTTTGACTTTGACGAGATCGACAGCCAGGAAGACTTCTACCGCGAGTTTTCGCGAACCTTTGGCATTGAAAAGGGGAAAGTCACTAATCTTGATTCGCTGTGGGATGTGCTGGTGGGGGGGGTCTTGCCTCTACCGCTGGAAATCGAGTTTATCCATTTGCCGGATAAGCTTCGTCGGCGCTTTGGGGCACTGGTTTTGTTATTTGATGAAGCAGAGGAAGAGCTGGAAGGGCAATTACGATTCAATGCTCGTCACTGATTAACAGCGATAAAAAAGCCCCTGACAAACCGTCAGGGGCAAGTCGTATGATCAGATACGACGAGGGTTTATTTGTACAGTTCAGCCGTTGCGTGCCAGTGGTCACCCTGGTTCAACTCAGTGACGCGATAGCTGCTGGCACCTGCTTTTTCAGCTTTTGCGGAGAGTGCCTGACGGATATCCATCGGAGATCCCGCAACTGACGATACGGATACGCTACCCATGGATTGCAGATTTTGTGCTTGCTCGGTGTTCACCTGCTGCACAGCGGCGCTGGCACCAAAAGAGAGAACAGAAGCCAGACCAAGGGTTGCGATGATTAATTTAGTGTTCATAGTCGTTATTCCTCAAAATGTTAGCTCAACGGCGAGAAGGGTTTAACCGCTTTTTTTATGCCTGGTGCCGTTAAGT
The DNA here is from genome assembly GCA_022649305.1 of Enterobacter sp. Lineage (GTDB taxonomy): Bacteria > Pseudomonadota > Gammaproteobacteria > Enterobacterales > Enterobacteriaceae > Enterobacter. The sequence goes on along the minus strand of JALCNW010000041.1, from coordinate 15,667 downwards.
GGATAATGATTTCTACAGTGACGGTCGTTCTTATTTGTACAGCTCAGCCGTTGCATGCCAGTGGTCGCCAGAGCGCGCTTCAATCACGCGATAAGATGACGCACCTTGCTCTTCAGCTTTTTTATTCAGCATCTCTTTCATATCCATTGGGGAAGTACCGATTGCGCCGACGGATACGGTGCCCATTGCCTGACGGGATTGAGCCTGATCCGCATTAATCGAATCGGCTGCGAAAGCACCGAAAGACAGGACTGACAGAACGCTAAGAGCCGCTACAGTTGTTTTGATTTTCATGATTCTTTACCTCGTCGAATTTATTGGGGTCATTCATTTCGTGACCCTCATCACAAAATCAAGTATACACTAATCACGCTAAAAATTAATACCAGACTAATGGTTTCCCTCGTTATTAGGTGTTAAGTAGTCGAATTTATATAACCAAATTGCATAAAAATGGTTATTATTTCATCATATTTTTTTTGTTATTTCAGTAAAATCATAGGGATATGTGATTTTGATATTTTGTGCGATTTTTTGATTTGGCATTCACCACGTGCATACCAAAAGACAGTAAAAAGCACTATTAGTCAAAGTCAGAAGCAACAGGATGTAGGGGATCTTAGCGTGGGGGCAGAAGTTTCCCCGCTACCAGGGGCAGCAGGGAAGGGGGATTAAAGCTCTTGTTCGAACAGCATCAGGATGGCTTCGTAGAGATCTTTCACGGAAAAGCCATTGGCTGGGGTCGTAAAGATAGTATCGTCGCCGGCAATCGTACCGAGGATACCTTCTGACTTACCTAATGAATCCAGCAGGCGAGCAATCAGCTGCGCTGCCCCAGGACTGGTATGAATGACGACAACGGCATCGTTGTAGTCGATATCAAGTACCAGGTTCTTTAGCGGGCTGGAGGTTGTTGGCACACCCAACTCTGCTGGCAGGCAATAGACCATTTCCATCTTGGCGTTACGCGTACGCACTGCGCCAAACTTGGTTAACATACGGGAGACTTTAGACTGGTTGATGTTCTCGAAGCCCTGTTCTTGCAAGGCCAGAACGATCTCTCCCTGAGAGCTAAATTTCTCTTCTTTAAGCAGCGCTTTGAACGCCTTAACTAATTCTTCTTGTTTTGACGAGCTTCGCATAAGTCACCCGGATTTTGACGAAATAAACCCCATTATTATGCATGTTAATGAATTTTTATGCAAATTATCTGCCAGAGGGGTAGGTTGAATTAAAGTGATGAAAGGGAGCGATTTTATCAAATTTCGTTATCGGAAAACATGCCTGGGTCACGCCATGCAAATAAGCTTAAAAGTAAATTAAATGTTATCAAAATGATGTTGTTTTGGTGGCGAGCGAAGGTGTATTGTAACCACCTCTTGATTCGCTGCTTCGTTGACGCATTCAGTCCATAAGCATTCAGGCGAAGCTGAAAAGCGCGTGACCTCAAATTCTTTAGCTACGAAAATTGTAATTATTTACCTGCTGAATTAAGGTCGCCGCAACGGAGTTACCGATTTTAAAGTTAACCATAATAAGGAGTTTAGGATGAAAGTCGCAGTCCTCGGCGCTGCTGGTGGTATCGGCCAGGCGCTTGCCCTACTACTGAAAACCCAACTGCCTTCCGGCTCAGAACTCTCCCTGTATGATATTGCTCCAGTGACCCCAGGTGTGGCGGTTGACTTGAGCCACATCCCTACGGCTGTGAAAATCAAAGGCTTCTCCGGTGAAAATGCGCGTCCTGCACTCGAAGGTGCAGACGTTGTGCTGATCTCGGCGGGTGTCGCGCGTAAGCCAGGAATGGATCGTTCCGATCTGTTCAACGTTAACGCCGGTATCGTGAAAAACCTGGTACAGCAAATTGCAGAAACCTGCCCGAAAGCGTGTGTGGGAATCATCACTAACCCGGTAAACACCACTGTCGCTATCGCGGCAGAAGTGCTGAAGAAAGCCGGTGTTTATGACAAGAACAAACTGTTTGGCGTGACCACGCTGGACATCATCCGTTCAAACACCTTTGTGGCTGAACTGAAAGGCAAATCACCGTCAGAGATCGATGTCCCTGTTATCGGTGGTCACTCTGGCGTGACGATTCTGCCGCTGCTGTCTCAAATCCCAGGCGTGAGCTTCTCCGAGCAGGAAGTGGCTGACCTGACTAAACGCATTCAAAACGCAGGCACCGAAGTCGTTGAAGCCAAGGCCGGTGGCGGTTCTGCTACGCTGTCTATGGGTCAGGCTGCTGCGCGTTTCGGTCTGTCACTGGTTCGCGCTCTGCAAGGCGAGAAAAACGTGGTGGAATGTGCGTATGTTGAAGGTGACGGCGAACATGCACGCTTCTTCTCTCAGCCACTGCTTTTGGGCAAAAATGGTATCGAAGAACGTCAGTCTATTGGCAAGCTGAGCGCGTTTGAACAACACGCGATGGAAGGCATGCTGGATACGCTGAAAAAAGATATCACTCTGGGCGAAGAGTTCGTTAATAAGTAATCGAACAACCAGCCAATAAAAAACCGGAGTCAGCTCAATGCGCTCCGGTTTTTTTATGCGCTTAGTTTGTTGCCGGATATTCCTGAATGGTGACCTGCAACGTAAGCTTCTTATCGTTTCGCATCACTTCAACCGGAATGATGGAACCTGGGCGAATCTCTGCAACCTGATCCATGGTCTCCAGCGCGGAGACGGCAGGCGTCCCATTTACGGAAACAATCACGTCATTGACCTGTAGACCCGCGTTAGCCGCTGGACCACCAGGGGTGACTTCATTGACCACGATACCCTGAATCTGATCGATACCGCCGCCCTGAGAATGCATCGGCGCGATTTCGCGTCCACCAATTCCAATGTAGCCACGGATCACTCGACCATCGCGAATCAGCTTATCCATAATCTTGGTTGCTAGCTGGAACGGGATCGCAAAACCAATGCCTTCTGGGGTTTCACCATCGTTACTCTTATCAAAGGATAAGGTATTGATGCCCATCAGTTCACCGAGCGAGTTCACCAGCGCGCCGCCGGAGTTACCGTGGTTAATGGAGGCGTCAGTTTGCAGGAAATTCTGCCTGCCTGATGGGTTCAGGCCGATACGACCCGTTGCACTAATAATCCCCTGAGTAATGGTTTGCCCCAGGTTATACGGGTTACCAATAGCCATCACGACGTCGCCAATGTGCGGTGTACGTTTACGGTTAATGGGGATGACTGGCAAGCCGCCCGTCGCGTTAATTTTGAGTACCGCGAGATCGGTCAGATTGTCTGAGCCAACCAGCAACGCTTCAAAAACGCGTCCATCCTGGAGGGCGACAATAATCTGATCGGCATCGTTGATGACGTGCTTATTTGTAATGATGTAACCGCGTTCGTCCATAATCACTCCGGAACCGAGCGTTCGGATTTCCAGTTGGTTATGGGTGGAGCTGTTAAGGCCACGGTTGTAGACGTTAACCACGGCAGGTGCAGCACGGCGAACGGCCTGATTGTAACTGACAGGCGTTTCATCGGTACTGTCAAACTGAGGCGCCGCCAGTTTGTTGAACTGACGTAACGAGGGCAGGGTGACCAGTAAAAGGCCACCGACAACTAAACCGATTGCGACAGAACGAAATAGCTTCAGAAACATGATGCGGGCGTCATTAATTAGGGAACGGTTGCAGCATAGCATGAGTTATCCGGACATCACACGGTGCGGTGATGCCCGGATGCGCAAATGCCTAACGGAGTAAAATGTAGATCGTGTCATTACCACGGATGATCTGCAGGGCAATCACCGCTGGTTTGGTTTCCATCACTTTACGCATCTCCGCGATGGACTGAACGCGGTTGCGGTTAACACCGATGATGACGTCATCCTGATGCAGACCTGCCTGCGCGGCCGGGCTACTCTTTTCGACGCTCTCAATGGTAATGCCTTTCGTGCCGTCTTTAAGCTGTCCGTCGCTTAATGCCGCGCCTTGTAGGGCTGGAGCAATCATCTCAGCGCTGGCTGAAGACGAGGTGCTCTTATCCAGCGTCACTTCCACATCCATTGGCTTGCCATCACGCAGCAAACCGAGCTTCACTTTTGTACCAGGTTCGGTGGTGGCTATACGTGAGCGCAGCTCAGCAAAGCTGCTCAGCGGTTTACCGTTCAGGCTGACAATCACATCGCCTGATTTCACGCCAGCTTTCGCCGAGCCGGAATTGGCCAGAACTTCGCTGACAAAGGCACCGCGCTGCACGTTAAGATTAAACGCCTTCGCGATATCGGCGCTCATCTCCATTCCTTTAATCCCCAGCAGTCCGCGCTTCACTTCACCTGACTCAATCAATTGCTGTGCCAGGGTTTTGGCCATATTACTGGGGATCGCAAAGCCAATGCCGATACTGCCGCCGCCAGGCGCCAGAATGGCTGTGTTAATGCCGATCAGCTCACCATTCAGGTTCAGCAACGCACCGCCGGAGTTCCCCCGGTTGATGGAGGCGTCGGTTTGGATAAAGTTTTCCAGACCCTCGAGATTCAGACCGCTACGACCTAACGCTGAGATGATCCCGGATGTCGCCGTCTGGCCTAAACCAAACGGGTTACCCACGGCAACGGCGAAATCACCGACGCGAAGCTTGTCGGAATCCGCGATGGCGATCTGCGTCAGGTTGCTGGGATTCTGGATTTGCAGTAACGCGATGTCGCTTTGATCGTCACCGCCAATCAGTTTGGCATCAAACTCGCGGCCATCGTTCATTTGCACGCTGATTTTATCGGCCTGACTAATGACGTGATTGTTGGTCAGGATGTAACCTTTCGCCGCATCAATCACCACGCCAGAGCCGAGTCCTTCGAACGGCTGCGCCTGCTGATCCGGGGCTTCATCCCCAAAGTATTTCTTGAGCTCTTCCGGCACGCGCTGGCTTTGCGCCGCAGTGCCTTCAACCTTAACGCTCACAACCGCTGGCAACACTTTCTCCAGCATTGGCGCGAGGCTAGGAATGACAGCCTCGCCAGGCACCTGCGCAGGAAGAGCCGCAGCCATGGACCATGACGTCGTGAGAGATAACCCGACACTTAACGCTAACGCGCTTAACAGCTGGTTTTTTTTCTTCATTGATGCTGGCTCTCGTAACCTGGAAGTAAGGAAGAACGGCCCAAAAACAGTTTGATGTTATTGAATTTTAAACCACTGAACAATGAGGTATTTGACTAAATAATAGCTGGGACGGGAAAGAAACGACGGGCGCAATGCATGCGCCCGTAAAATATAGTGATGATGTGAGATTAATCGCGTTTTGCGCCACCGCGCAGCAGTCCCGATGCACCGTCAGAATAGTCACGCGGCATTTGTACCGGGGCTTGATCGTTGCTGGCTTCGGACTCTGCCAGACGATTACGGAACGGGTTGGTCTCCGCCGTCATTTCTGGCAGCAGGTTGCTGGAGCTTTTTGCCATGTGCTGATAAAGCTGGCGGTAATCCGTCGCCATATTGTCCAGCAGCTCGGCGCTACGGGCAAAATGGCTGACCAGCTCTTCGCGGTACTCTTCCAGTTCAGCTTTGTTCTTTTCCAGTTCGTACTGTAACGACTGTTGCTGACGCAATTTGCGATTACCAAAACGCATGGCCACAGCACCGATAGCGATGCCGACGACTAAACCAATTAGCGCATATTCCCAGGTCATGAACTTCTCCCGTTGTCTTGTGGTTCCGTAGGGTATTGGCGCGGCTCCTGCCTGTGCCTGATTATGCCACTATAACCGCTATTTCTTCAGAAGTGGAATCCTGACGCATCATCGCGTACTGTAGAACGGCCTTTTTTTCGCCAGTCGAGCCTCCTGGTGAGCATTTTTTGAAGGAATATCAATAAGCTTATGCAAAGCCTCTCTCCTGCATCTCGATATCAACAAGCCCTTACTGAGGGAACGCATCAGCCGGATAATGTTCAGCGCGACGCGGTAAATCGTCTGGACGGTATTTTTCAGAAACTGACCGATAAACCGATAGATCCCGTGCATACGAGCGGGTTGAAAGCGGCGTTTGGTCGCTTACTGGGCAAAAAAGAGCCGCAGCTGGCGGCACCGGTTCGCGGCTTATATATGTGGGGCGGCGTGGGACGAGGAAAAACCTGGCTGATGGACCTGTTTTACCACAGCCTGCCGGGGGATCGTAAGCAGCGCCTGCACTTTCATCGCTTTATGCTGCGCGTTCACGAAGAGCTGACGGCTCTACAGGGGCACAGCGATCCGCTGGATATTGTCGCCGAGCGCTTTAAGGCCGAAACCGACGTACTGTGCTTTGATGAATTCTTTGTGTCAGATATTACCGACGCAATGCTGCTGGGTGGCTTGATGAAAGCGCTGTTTGCGCGTGGGATTACCCTGGTGGCAACCTCCAACATTCCGCCTGATGAGCTTTACCGAAACGGTTTGCAGCGCGCGCGATTCCTGCCTGCCATTGATGCCATCAAAGCGCATTGCGACATCATGAATGTCGATGCGGGTGTGGACTATCGACTGCGAACGCTCACTCAGGCACACCTGTGGCTGTGCCCCTTAAATGACGAGACCCAAAGCCAGATGGACAAACTGTGGCTGGCACTCGCGGGGGCTAAGCGCACCAGCGCCCCTGAGCTCGAAATAAACCATCGTCCTATGCAAACCTTGGGCGTAGAAAATCAAACGTTGGCCGTATCGTTCACCACGCTGTGCGTGGATGCGCGCAGCCAGCATGATTACATTGCGCTCTCGCGCCTGTTCCATACTGTGATGCTGTTTGATGTTCCCCTGATGACGCCGCTGATGGAGAGCGAGGCGAGGCGTTTTATCGCGCTGGTGGATGAGTTTTACGAGCGACACGTGAAGTTAGTCGTTAGCGCGGAGGTTCCTCTCTACGAAGTGTATCAAGGTGAACGCCTCAAATTTGAGTTCCAGCGCTGCTTGTCGCGCCTACAGGAAATGCAAAGCGAGGAGTACCTGAAACGCCCGCATATGCCATAAATGCGACTCTCTCACCGTGGGAAAGGGGCTGGGGGTGAGGGCATCAGGCCGTACAAACTCAACGCGCGAAAAACCCCCTTCAAATCACATTTAGGGGTCGACCTTTGACCGCGACTTCTCTATAATCTTGCGACCCCACGTTACGAGAAGGTTTTTTTCCCAAAACTTTCTAAGTGCCGGCATAGGCTATTCGAAGGGGTAGGTTTGCTGGACAATGTCGTGTGAACCTCAACTGACTAAACGTTTGGGTGTTCACCAACGTGTAACTTATTACTTGGGTAAGCTTTTAATGAAAACTTTTACAGCTAAACCAGAAACCGTAAAACGCGACTGGTATGTTGTTGACGCGACCGGTAAAACTCTGGGTCGTCTGGCTTCCGAACTGGCTCTTCGCCTGCGCGGCAAGCACAAAGCGGAATACACCCCGCACGTTGATACTGGTGATTACATTATCGTTCTGAACGCAGAAAAAGTTGCTGTAACCGGCAACAAGCGCGAAGACAAAATTTATTACCATCACACCGGTTTCATCGGTGGTATCAAACAAGCGACCTTTGAAGAGATGATTGCCCGCCGTCCTGAGCGTGTGATTGAAATCGCGGTTAAAGGCATGTTGCCAAAAGGCCCGCTGGGTCGTGCTATGTACCGTAAACTGAAAGTTTACGCAGGCAACGAGCACAACCACGCGGCACAGCAACCGCAAGTTCTTGACATCTAATCGGGATTATAGGCAATGGCTGAAAATCAATACTACGGCACTGGTCGCCGCAAAAGCTCCGCCGCTCGTGTGTTCATCAAACCGGGCAGTGGTAAAATCGTAATCAACCAACGTTCTCTGGAACAGTACTTCGGTCGTGAAACTGCCCGCATGGTAGTTCGCCAGCCGCTGGAACTGGTTGATATGGTAGAAAAACTGGATCTGTACATCACTGTTAAAGGTGGTGGTATCTCTGGTCAGGCAGGTGCGATCCGTCACGGTATCACACGCGCTCTGATGGAGTACGACGAATCCCTGCGTTCTGAACTGCGTAAAGCTGGCTTCGTTACTCGCGATGCTCGTAAAGTTGAACGTAAGAAAGTGGGTCTGCGTAAAGCACGTCGTCGTCCACAGTTCTCCAAACGTTAATCACTTTCTGCTCACGCAGAACGATTGGCGAAAAAACCCGCTCCGGCGGGTTTTTTTATGGATAATGCCCAGGTTATCCACAACGTGCGCTCATATATCACCTCTTTTTAAGCTTTTCCAGAATCCCCTCACCACAAACCCCTTAAAATCTGGTAAACTATCATCCAATTTTCTGCCCAAATGTCGGTGTACACTCGATTTTTGTTCGTTTTATGAACAATGCGATTGTTCCCTGGGGATGGGTGACAAATCATCTGGCTGGCCAATATGGCCGGTAGCAGTACTATTCTGAATATACCTGGAGGTTTTCATGGCTGTCGCTGCCAACAAACGTTCGGTAATGACGCTGTTTTCTGGTCCTACTGACATTTATAGCCATCAGGTTCGTATCGTGCTGGCCGAGAAAGGTGTCAGTTTTGAGATCGAACATGTGGAAAAGGATAACCCGCCTCAGGATCTGATCGATCTCAACCCGAACCAGAGCGTACCAACGCTGGTGGATCGCGAGTTGACCCTGTGGGAATCCCGCATCATTATGGAATATCTGGATGAGCGTTTCCCTCATCCGCCGCTGATGCCGGTTTATCCGGTTGCGCGTGGCGAAAGCCGCCTGTACATGCAGCGTATCGAGAAAGACTGGTACACGCTGATGAACGTTATCGTCAACGGTACTTCCTCTGAAGGTGATGCTGCTCGTAAGCAACTGCGTGAAGAGCTGCTGGCTATCGCGCCAGTATTTGGTCAGAAGCCTTTCTTCCTGAGTGATGAGTTCAGCCTGGTAGATTGCTATCTGGCGCCGCTGCTGTGGCGTTTGCAGTCTCTTGGTGTTGAATTTACCGGTCCAGGCTCGAAAGAGCTGAAAGGCTATATGACTCGCGTATTTGAGCGCGATTCATTCCTGGCATCTCTGACAGAGCCGGAACGCGAAATGCGTCTTGGCGGCCGAGGTTAACGATTGTGGAAATGTCACAGCTGTCTCCACGCCGTCCGTATCTGCTGCGTGCATTCTATGAATGGCTGCTGGACAACCAGCTGACGCCGCACCTGGTGGTGGATGTGACGTTGCCGGGCGTGCAAGTTCCTATGGAATACGCACGCGATGGGCAAATCGTACTGAACATTGCACCTCGTGCGGTAGGGAATCTTGAACTGTCCAACGACGAAGTGAGCTTCAACGCCCGTTTCGGCGGGGTTCCGCGTCAGGTTTCTGTACCACTGGCTGCTGTTCTGGCGGTGTATGCGCGTGAAAACGGTGCGGGTACCATGTTTGAGCCGGAAGCGGCTTACGATGAAGACGTTGCCAGCCTCAACGATGAGGATGGCTCAACCGATAGCGAGAGCGAAACGGTGATGTCGGTTATCGATGGCGATAAACCCGATCACGATCATAACAACGACCCTGATGACGATCCGCCGCCACGCGGTGGCCGTCCAGCGTTACGCGTTGTGAAATAATCAAACAGGCCCGATGGGCCTGTTTTGCTATCCAGGGTTTTTCGCTCCGCTAAAATTCCTGTGATATGATAAATCGTTGTCACTGATTGTCACTCTTCTGACCCGAGTCGTTATGAAACCAATTGATCTTCAGGCGGAAAATTCAACCGAAACCCTTGGTCGCAGTTTGCATCGTCGCCCACTGGCGCGTAAAAAACTCTCCGAAATGGTGGAGGAAGAACTTGAGCAAATGATCCGTCGCCAGGAGTTTGCGCAAGGTGAACAACTTCCCTCTGAACGTGAGCTCATGGAGTTCTTTAACGTGGGACGCCCCTCGGTGCGAGAAGCGCTGGCGGCCTTAAAGCGTAAAGGGCTGGTGCAGATCAACAATGGCGAACGTGCTCGTGTCTCTATGCCTTCTGCGGATACCATCATTGGTGAGCTCTCCGGGATGGCAAAAGACTTTCTGACCCAACCGGGCGGCATTACCCATTTCGAACAACTTCGACTGTTTTTTGAATCTAGCCTTGTGCGTTACGCGGCAGAATACGCTACGGATGAGCAAGTAGAACGCTTGTCGAAGGCGCTGGAGATCAACAGCCAGGCGCTCAATGATAATGCGCTCTTTATCCGTTCTGATGTCGATTTCCACCGCGTGCTTGCGGAGATCCCCGGTAACCCCATCTTTATGGCAATCCACGTCGCGCTGCTGGACTGGCTTATCGCGGCGCGTCCCAAAGTGCCCGACGCAGAGCTTTATCGACACAATGACGTGAGCTATCGCCAGCATATCGCGATCGTTGATGCGATACGGCGTCGCGACCCTGAAGAAGCCGATCGCGCCCTGCAATCCCACCTCAATAGTGTTTCTGCGACCTGGCATGCCTTCGGCCAGGGATCCAAACACAAAAAATAACGATCCTTTAGTGAAGCAGATCGCAATATAAGCGTTCTGTATGCCAATGCTGCTTATTTGATCTGGTATAACAGGTATAAAGGTATATCGTTAAAGCAGACCAATAATCACTTGAGGTATCTATGGCAAAGCATTTACGTGGCGTAATGGCCGCTCTCCTGACTCCGTTTACGACTCAACAGGCACTCGATAAAGAGAGCCTGCGACGTCTGGTTCAGTTCAACATTCAACAGGGAATTGACGGCCTGTACGTGGGAGGCTCTACGGGTGAAGCCTTTGTGCAGAGCCTTTCTGAGCGCGAACAGGTGCTGGAAATCGTGGCCGATGAGGCGAAAGGTAAAATCACGTTAATCGCCCACGTAGGCTGTGTGAGCACAGCAGAAAGCCAGCAGTTAGCCATGGCGGCGAGCCGGTTTGGTTTTGACGCTGTGTCAGCGGTCACACCGTTTTACTATCCCTTCAGCTTTGCCGAACATTGCGATCATTACCGTGCAATTATTGATTCGGCGGATGGATTGCCGATGGTGGTGTACAACATTCCGGCACTGAGCGGCGTGAAATTAACGCTCGAACAGATCAACACCCTGGTGACGTTACCGGGGGTGGGGGCGCTCAAACAAACATCCGGCGATCTCTTCCAGATGGAACAGATCCGCCGTGCGCACCCGGATCTGGTGCTTTATAACGGCTACGACGAGATTTTTGCTTCCGGTTTACTGGCGGGTGCTGATGGTGGCATCGGCAGTACCTACAACATTATGGGCTGGCGTTATCAGGCGATCGCCAAAGCGATTCGCGAAGGGGACAACGCCACCGCGCAACGTCTGCAAAGCGAGTGCAATAAGGTTATCGACCTGCTGATTAAGGTTGGCGTATTCCGCGGCCTGAAAACCGTCCTGCATTACATGGACGTGGTGGCAGTACCGCTGTGCCGCAAGCCTTTTGCCCCGGTAGATGAGCAGTATCTGCCGGAGTTGAAAGCACTCGCGAAGCAGTTGATGGCTGAGAAGGCGTAATGCATTGCCGGGCGGCGCTGCGTTTGCCCGGCTTACAAAAGCAAAATATAACGTTGGTCGGGAGAGTGTTATGAGTATTTCTACCCAAAGCATCCCGTGGTACCGCAATTTGAGCCGCCCCCAGTGGCGCGCCTTCTCCGCCGCCTGGTTGGGATACTTACTGGATGGCTTTGATTTTGTATTGATTGCGCTGGTCTTAACGGAAGTCAAAACTGAATTTGGACTCACAACGGTAGAGGCAGCAAGCCTGATCTCTGCGGCCTTTATCTCACGCTGGTTTGGTGGCCTGCTGCTGGGTGCCATGGGCGATCGTTACGGCCGAAAACTGGCGATGATCACCAGTATTGTCCTGTTTTCCTGCGGTACGCTGGCCTGCGGTTTTGCGCCGGGTTACGTCACGATGTTCATTGCTCGTATGGTCATCGGAATGGGGATGGCAGGGGAATATGGGTCCAGCGCGACTTACGTCATCGAAAGCTGGCCAAAGCATCTGCGTAACAAAGCCAGCGGCTTTTTAATTTCTGGTTTCTCTGTCGGTGCTGTTATCGCGGCGCAGATTTACAGCCTCGTGGTGCCTGTGTGGGGCTGGCGAGCGCTGTTCTTTATCGGCATCTTACCGATCGTTTTCGCCCTGTGGTTACGCAAAAACATTCCGGAAGCCGAAGACTGGAAAGCCAGGCACGAAGGCAAAGCCCCTGTGCGCACAATGGTGGATATTCTTTATCGCGGTAAACACCGTGCAATCAATATCATCATGACGCTGTTTGCGGGTACCGCACTGTGGTTTTGCTTTGCCGGAGAACTTAACAATGCGGGTCTGGTGATGATTCTTGGACTGCTGTGCGCCTGTGTCTTCATCAGCTTTATGGTACAAAGCAGTGGGAAACGCTGGCCGACGGGCGTCACGCTGATGGTTGTGGTGCTGTTTGCCTTCCTCTACTCGTGGCCGATTCAGGCGTTGCTGCCAACGTATCTGAAAACCGACCTGGCATATGATCCGGCAATGGTGGCTCGCGTGCTGTTCTTTAGCGGATTCGGCGCGGCGGTAGGGTGCTGCGTGGGCGGGTTCCTGGGGGACTGGTTAGGCACCCGTAAAGCCTACGTTTACAGCCTGTTAGCTTCGCAGCTACTCATCATTCCCGTATTTGCGATTGGTGGCTCAAGTATTTGGGTGCTGGGCTGCTTACTCTTCTTCCAGCAGATGTTGGGGCAAGGGATCTCAGGAATATTACCGAAGCTCATCGGCGGCTACTTCGACACCGATCAACGTGCTGCCGGGTTGGGCTTTACCTATAACGTCGGTGCGCTGGGTGGGGCAATCGCTCCGATAATCGGTGCTTTGCTGGCGCAACGGCTTGAATTAGGGACCGCGCTGGGATCGCTCTCGTTTGGCCTGACCTTTGTCGTCATTCTGCTGATTGGTCTGGATATGCCGTCCCGCGTGCAGCGCTGGGTCCGACCGGAGGCGCTTCGTACACATGACGCCATTGACGGAAAACCCTTTAGCGGAGCCGTACCTTTAGGCAGCATAAAAAGAGAGCACGAGGCGGTGAAATGACGACTCTGGCGATTGATATTGGCGGAACAAAGCTGGCCGCAGCTTTGGTTGATGAGAATATGCAGATCGGCGAGCGTCGCGAAATACCCACGCCGGGGAGCCAAACGCCGGATGCGCTCAGTACCGCCTTACACGCTCTGGTTGCGCCGCTTGTTCAGCGGGCAACGCGCGTTGCCGTGGCATCAACGGGCATCATTCAGGACGGTAATCTACTGGCTATCAACCCGCGTAACCTGGGGGGATTGCTGCATTTCCCCTTGGTCAGTACGCTTAAAACGATAACCGGACTGCCCGTCATCGCTATCAATGATGCGCAAGCGGCGGCGTGGGCGGAATACCACGCCACGGGTAGGAAGGGGGAGGATTTGGTGTTCATTACCGTCTCGACAGGCGTCGGGGGCGGCATGGTTTGCGGGGGCACACTTCAGAGAGGATATGGAGGGCTTGCCGGGCATTTGGGGCATACGCTTGCTGATCCTCAGGGGCCACTCTGTGGCTGCGGACGAAAAGGTTGCGTAGAAGCGATTGCCTCCGGGAGAGGAATAACCGCTCAGGCTCAGGATGACATCGCGGGGCAGGATGCCCGGGCTATCTTTGCGCTTGCCTCCGGTGGCCATTCGCAGGCGCAGCGGCTCGTTGAGCGCTCTGCCCGGACGATCGCGCAGCTTATCGCGAATGTGAAAGCAACCACCGATTGCCGTCTGGTCGTGGTGGGCGGCAGCGTGGGGCTTGCACAAGGGTATCTGGAAAAGGTGCGAGCCTACCTGGCGCAGGAGCCAGCGGTATACCAGGTAGAAATCAACGCTGCACGCTATCGTCACGATGCGGGTTTACTGGGCGCAGCGCTGCTGGCTCAAGGAGAAAAATGATGATGATGGGAGAGTTGAGGACGCTATCCTCATCGGGGCTGCACGGCGTATTGATAAATGCCCTGACGCTGGCGCTGACGGCGCGGCCTCAGGACAAAATGCCTGGCCGCTATACATTGCAGGGCGATAGCGTTTTTATGAACGTGATGGAATTTGCCACGCAGTTACCGCAGCAGAAAAAGGCGGAGCTACACGAGCAGTACATCGACATTCAGCTGTTGTTATCGGGTGAAGAGCGCATTCAGTTTGGCGTAGCCGGTTCCGCTCGCCAGTGCGAGGAACAGCACATTGAGGATGATTATCAGCTATGCAGCGAGATTGAAGGACTGCAACAGCTCGATTTGACGCCTGGAATGTACGCGATCTTTATGCCTGGAGAACCGCACAAGCCAGGATGTGTGGTGACAAAAGTGGAAGAGATTAAAAAGGTGGTTGTGAAGGTGCATATCAGTTTACTCAGCGCATAAAAAAAGCCGGATGGTTTACCCATCCGGCTCTTATTCTTACGCTTATACTTCCAGGTAGTTCATGATGCCTTCTGCCGCTTTACGGCCCTCAGCAATCGCTGTTACCACCAGGTCGGAACCGCGAACGATATCGCCACCGGCGAAGATTTTCGGGTTGCTGGTCTGGAATGCGTTCTCGCTGCCTTCTGGCGCAATCACGCGGCCCTGAGAATCCAGCTCCACGCTGTGCTTTGCCAGCCACTCCATGCTGTGAGGACGGAAACCAAACGCCATCACTACCGCATCGGCCGGAACCACGTGTTCGGAGCCCGCTACGATTTCCGCACGACGACGGCCCTTCGCATCCGGCTGACCCATTTCGGTACGCGCCATTTTCACGCCGCTGACTTTGCCGTTCGCGTTCACTTCAACGCCTAAAGGCTGCACGTTGAACTGGAACTCCACGCCCTCTTCACGCGCGTTTTTCACTTCGCGCTTAGAGCCAGGCATGTTTTCCTCGTCACGACGGTAAGCACAGATGACGTGCGTTGCGTTTTGACGAATGGAGGTGCGTACGCAGTCCATCGCGGTGTCACCACCGCCCAGAACGACCACGCGCTTGCCTTCCATGCTGACGTACGGCTCAGCGGTGGTTTCACCAAAGCCCATCATCTGCTTGGTGTTGGCAATCAGGAACGGCAGGGCGTCAAACACGCCTGGCGCATCTTCGTTTTCCAGCCCGCCGCGCATTGACTGATAGGTCCCGACGCCCAGGAACACGGAATCGTAATCTTTCAGCAGATCGTCGATCTGGACATCACGGCCCACTTCGACGTTCAGTTTGAACTCGATACCCATGTCGGTGAAGATTTCACGACGACGCGTCATGACCTCTTTTTCCAGCTTGAAGGCGGGAATGCCGAAGGTCAGCAGGCCACCGATTTCCGGGTGGCGATCAAACACGACGGCTTTGACGCCGTTGCGGGTCAGCACGTCAGCACAGGCCAGGCCAGCCGGGCCTGCACCAATGATGGCAACGCGCTTATCGGTTTGACGCACGCCGGTCATGTCCGGACGCCAGCCCATCTCAAACGCTTTATCGTTGATATAGCGCTCGATATTACCGATGGTCACCGCGCCAAACTCGTCGTTCAGCGTACAGGACCCCTCGCACAGACGATCCTGTGGACACACGCGGCCACAGACTTCCGGCAGGGTGTTGGTCTGGTGAGACAGCTCGGCGGCTTCAAAAATACGTCCTTCGTTGGCGAGCTTCAGCCAGTTCGGGATGTAGTTATGAACCGGACACTTCCATTCGCAGTAAGGGTTGCCGCAGGACAGGCA